>UQZD01000025.1:0-32662 GCA_900545485.1 uncultured Collinsella sp.
GCGTGTCGGTTATGCCTTACAGCTCGTAGAGCGTGGTGAACTTGTCCTGCAGGTAGCTGCAGTAGTAGCGGGCATCGAACGCCATGCCGCACGCGCCCTTGATGAGCTCCGGCGCGTCCTTGGCGCGGCCCCACTGCCAAATGTGCTTGCCCAGCCAGGCGCGGACGGGTGTCAGGTCGCCGCTCGCACAGGCGCCGTTGAGGTCGACACCGTCGCGGCACATGGCCGGCACAAACATGGCATCGTAGGCACTGCCCAGCGCATACGTGGGGAAGTAGCCAAACGAGCCGCCGCTCCAGTGCGTATCCTGTAGACAGCCGTGCGTGTCGTCGGGAACGGGAATGCCCAGGTACTCATCCATAAAGCGGTTCCAAAGCGCGGGGATGTCCTTGGCCGTGGCCTCGCCGGCAAACAGCATGCGCTCGATCTCGTAGCGCACCATAATATGCAGCGGATAGGTGAGCTCGTCGGCCTCGGTGCGGATCAGCGAAGGCTGCGCGATGTTCACGGAGTGGTAGAGCGTGTCCTCGTCTACGTTGCCGTAGACCTCGGGTGCGTGGCGGCGCAGCACCTCGAGCAGCGGTCCCATAAAGGCACGGCTGCGGCCCACGGTGTTCTCAAAGAAGCGGCTCTGGCTCTCGTGGATGCCCATGGAGGTGCCGCCCTCCAGACAGGTGCGCGCATAGGCGGGATTGACGCCCAGCTCGTACATAGTGTGCCCCGCCTCGTGGATGATGCTGTAGACGTTGGAGATGCAATCGTCCTCGTAGATGTGTGTCGCGATGCGCGCGTCACCTACGGCAAAGCCCTCGCTAAACGGATGCTCGGTAAAGGCAAGCGTAGTGTCGTCCAGGTTCAGGCCGACGAGCTTCATCAGGTCGAAGCTCATGGCGCGCTGGGCGGCCTCGGGCACGCGGGCGTGCAAAAAGTCGGCATCGGGCTGCTGGCCGCGCTCGCCGATGGCGTGCACGAGCGGCACGACCGTGGCCTTGACCTCCTCGCAAAACGCGTCGAAGCTCTCGGCAGAAAGGCCGCGCTCGTACTGGTCGAGCCAAACGTCGTATGGGTCGCGCTTGGGGTCCATGAGTTCGGCCTGATGCTTAAGTTGGGCGACGATTCTATCCACATAGGGCTCAAAGCTCGCCCAGTCGTTGGCCGTCTTGGCCTTGTGCCACACGGCGTCGGCCTCGCAGGTGAGCCTGGTCCAGGCTTCGGCCTCCTCGGTAGGAATAACGCTTGCCTCGCGCTGGTCGCGGCCGAGCACGCGGATCTCGTCGAGCAGCTGCGGGTCGTCGATTTTGCCGCCTGCAACCGTCTCGCGCGCTAACGAGCGTACGAGCTCAACGGACTTCTCGCTGGTCAGTAGCTTGTGATGTTCGCCGGCAAGCGTGCCCATGGCGTCGGCACGGGCGGCAGCGCCGTTGGCAGGAGCAATCGTCGCTCCATCGAACTCGGCAATCTTGAGCAGGTACTCGCGAGTCCACAGCTTGCCCTCGAGTTTGCGGAACTTTTTGACGGCCTTGTCGACTTTAGCAGCCTTGACGCCCTTGGCAGCCTTTGCCACGGCGGCCTGGGCCTTCTTATCGAGTTTCTTTCCCATACCGTATCCTTAATCTCGCAGGCCGAGCGCCGCAGGCGGGTGCGCGGCCAGTTTGCACAGCTACCTGCTTTGTACCCAGCGCGAACAAAACGGAACGCGGCGATGCGCTCGCGAAATGTGTTATCCTATAGCCCAATGCGTTGACGGAGAGGGTTTTGCCCGTCGCGTCGCCGGCAAGAGAGGGAAGGTCATGGGCTGCAAGCTTTCCTGCGGTGGCAAGGGCCAAGCGTTCACTTCCGAGCAGCAACCTCAACGGGCCCGCGGCCAGCGGCGACGAAGCCCCAGTAGGGAAGCCGTGAGCCTCGCGACAAGGGGCAAAGAGTGGGCGCGGCGGGCCAGACATCCGCCGGGTCAAACAAGGTGGTACCGCGGAATTTAACCGTCCTTGGGCAATGCACATGCCCGAGGGCGGTTTTTTGTTACCGAACCGGGCCGCGCATCCGCAGCATCGGGCGGCGTCAGCCGTCCCGGAGCGCGGATGCGCGAGAGACGAAAGGGAAGACATGAGTCTGATTGATGATCTGGTCAAACTCGAGGAAGAGGCCAAGGAGCTCGTTGCAGGCGCCGACGACGCCGCCAAGCTCGAGGCTGCACGCGTTGAGCTGCTCGGTCGCAAGGGCCGCATCACCGGCCTGATGCGCATGATGGGCAAGCTCGCCCCCGAGGATCGTCCCGTGATGGGCAAGCGCGCCAACGAGATGCGCCAGCTGATCGAGGGCATGCTCGACGAGCGCACCACCGAGATGAAGGCCGCCGCCCTCAAGCACGCACTCGAGCACGATGCCGTCGACATCACGCTGCCGGGCATCCGTCCGCAGATCGGCCACCAGCACCTGATCAAGCAGATCATCGAGGAGGCCGAGGACATCTTCTGCGGCATCGGCTACACCGTCGAGTCCGGCCCCATGGTCGACACCTCCTACTACAACTTCACCGCGCTCAACGCCCCCATGGATCACCCGAGCCGTTCGGCCCGCGATACCTTCTACGTGGTCGACAACAACCCCGGCAGCGTCGCGCACCCCGAGGCTCATGCCCACGGCGAGTCCGACGTGCTGCTGCGCACCCAGACCTCGGGCGTGCAAATCCACACCATGGAGTCGCAAAAGCCGCCCATCTACATGATCTGCCCGGGCACCGTCTATCGTCCCGACACGGCCGACGCCTGCCACCTGCCGCAGTTCAACCAGATCGAAGGCCTGGTCGTCGACGAGGGCATCACCTTTGGCGATCTTAAGGGCACGCTCGACTACTTTGTTAAGTGCATGTTTGGCGAGGACCGCAAGACGCGTTATCGCCCGCATTTCTTCCCCTTCACCGAGCCTTCCTGCGAGGTGGACGTGAGCTGCCACGTGTGCGGCGGCAAGGGCTGCAACTTCTGCAAGCACAGCGGCTGGATCGAGATCCTGGGCTGCGGCATGGTCGACCCCAACGTCCTGATCAACTGCGGTATCGACCCCGAGAAGTACACCGGCTTCGCCTTTGGCATTGGCGCCGAGCGCGTCGCGGCCCTGCGCTACGACCTGCCCGACCTCAGAACGCTCATGACTGGCGATATGCGCTTCTTGAATCAGTTCTAGGCTGCGGCTTGCCCAAGCACGGCACCTCGGCGCTCATTCGTCGCTTGCGTACCAAAGTACGCGGCGCTCCTCTTTCGGGCCGATCTGCCGCACTTGGACAACCCTCGCTTTGTAAGGAATGTTCACAAAGTTGAAGTTTCCACCTGCATCTCTTCGCAGGCTTTCAGTATGAAAGGAGAGCTAGATGCGTGTTTCTTACGACTGGCTCAAGACCATGATCGATATTCCGGAGGATCCCAAGACCCTTTCGGACGAATATATCCGTACCGGCACCGAGGTCGAGGCGATCGACACCGTGGGCGAGTCCTTCGACCACGTGGTGACCGCCAAGGTGCTCACCAAGACCCCGCACCCCGATAGCGACCACATGTATGTGTGCTCGGTCGACGTGGGCGACAAGAACCTCGACCCCGACGGCAATCCCGCTCCGCTGCAGATCGTCTGCGGCGCGCAGAACTTTGAGGCCGGCGACCACATCGTCACGGCCATGATCGGCGCTGTCCTGCCCGGCGACGTCAAGATCAAGAAGAGCAAGCTTCGCGGCGTCGTGTCCATGGGCATGAACTGCTCCGCGCGCGAGCTCGGCCTGGGCGGCGACCACTCCGGCATTATGATCCTGCCCGAGGATACGCCCTGCGGCATGCCGTTTGCCGAGTATGTGGGCTCGAGCGACACCGTGCTCGACTGCGAGATCACGCCCAACCGCCCCGACTGCCTGTCCATGATCGGCATGGCTCGCGAGACCGGTGCCATCTTCGACCGCGATTTCCACGTTGAGCTGCCCGCCATCAAGGCCGAGACCGGCCGCGCGACCGACGACGAGCTTTCCGTCGAGATTGCCGACGAGGGCCTGTGCGACCGCTACGTTGCCCGCATCGTGCGCAACGTGAAGGTCGGCCCGTCGCCCGACTGGATGGTCAAGCGCCTTAACGCCCTGGGCGTGCGCCCGCACAACAACATCGTCGACATCACCAACTATGTGATGATGCTCACCGGTCAGCCGCTGCACGCCTTTGACCTGGACACCTTTGCCGAGCGCGATGGCCACCGTCGTGTGGTGGTTCGCGCCGCCCAGCAGGACGAGAAGTTCACGACGCTCGACGGCGAGGAGCGTACGCTCGACGCCGGCATGGGCCTCATCACCGACGGCGAGCGTCCCGTGGCGCTGGCCGGTGTCATGGGTGGCATGGATTCCGAGATCGAGGACGATACCGTTGACGTGATGGTCGAGAGCGCCTGCTTCAACGCCGGTCGCACCTCGCACACCAGCCGCGATCTGTCGCTGATCTCCGACGCCTCCATCCGCTTTGAGCGCCAGGTCGACGAGACCGGCTGCGTGGACGTCGCTAATGTGACGTGCGCGCTCATCGAGGAGATAGCCGGCGGCGAGGTCGCCCCCGGCTATGTGGACGTGTTCCCCGCGCCCAAGACCATCGACAGCATCAAGCTGCGCCTGGCCCGCGTGCGCGCCATCTGCGGTGCCGACATCGAGCCCGACTTTATCGAGCGCTCGCTCACCCGCCTGGGCTGCACCGTCGAGCGCGACGGCGAGGACTTTATGGTCACGCCGCCGAGCTTCCGTCCCGACCTGCCGCGCGAGATCGACCTGATCGAGGAGGTCCTGCGCCTGTGGGGCATGGGCCGCGTGACGGCGACCATCCCGGCTGCCAAGAACCACATCGGCGGCCTGACCCGCGAGCAGAAGCTCACCCGCAAGGTCGGCGAGATCCTGCGCGCCTGCGGTCTCAACGAGACCACGACCTTTGGCTTCGCCGCCCCGGGCGACCTGGAGAAGATCGGCATGTCCACCGAAGGCCGCGGCTGCCCCGTGGTGCTCATGAATCCGTTGGTCGCCGAGCAGACCGAGATGCGCCGCTCGTTGCTGCCGGGTCTGCTGCAGTCTGTGGCCTACAACGAGGCCCACGGTACGCCCAACGTGCACCTGTACGAGGTCGGCAGCCTGTTCCACGGTCGCGAGAACGCCAGCCTGCCCAAGGAGACCAAGTCCGTAGCGGGCGTGCTGTCGGGCCAGTGGAGCGAGCAGTCCTGGAACATGAAGTACCGTAAGCTGCGCTTCTTCTTTGGCAAGGGCATCGTCGAGGAGCTGCTTGCCCAGCTGCGCATCGAGAAGGTTCGCTTCCGTCCCGTCGAGGGCGAGGGCTATGCCTTCCTGCAGCCGGGTCGTGCTGCCGAGGTGCTCTCGGGCGGTACCGTGCTGGGCTGGGTTGGCGAGATCCACCCCGAGGCGCGCGAGGCTATGGGCATTGACGAGGTCGTCGTTGCCTTTGAGCTCGACCTGGACAAGCTGATCAAGGGCGCCCGCAACCAGGAGAACTACCGTGAGTTCTCGCAGTACCCGGCCGTTGAGCACGACCTTGCTATCGTGGTCGACAACACTGTGACCTGCGAGGATCTTGAGCGTCGTATTACGAGTGCCGGCGGCAAACTGCTCGAGGGCGTGCGCCTATTCGATGTCTACCGCGATCCGGTCCGCATCGGCAAGGGCAAGAAATCCATGGCATTTGCGCTTACGTATCGCTCCGACGACCACACGCTCACCAGCGAAGAGGTCGAGAAGGCGCACCAGAAGATCGTTACCAAGGTGTGCAAGGGCGTAAACGGCGAGGTCCGCGGCTAGGTCCTGCGCCGGATATAGGCCAGCGTCGGCTGCCGCCGAGTCTTACGTGACTGCTATGCCCGGTATAAGGCACCGTTGAGCCTGCATATATGACACGCGCATTACATAACGGCGCGCTGCTTTGTCGGCAGTGCGCCGTTTTGCTATGATAGCCCGCGGCGTGTTACGAATCTGACATTACGTAACACTGGCAAGGTGATTCAAGCGGCGTTGCAATTCCGTGCGCCGATAACCGGGAGGCGTGCATGCATATTCCAGATAATTATCTGTCCCCGCAGACCGATGCCGTTATGGCGGTGGCGATGGTGCCCGTTTGGATCCATTGCATCAAAAAGGTGCGCGCCACGCTCGATCGCGAGCACATGGCGTTCCTGGGCATCTGCGCCGCGTTCTCCTTCCTGCTCATGATGTTTAATGTGCCGCTGCCCGGCGGCACCACGGGTCACGCCGTCGGCGGCGCGCTCATCGCGCTGCTGCTGGGTCCCGAGGCCGCGGCCATTGCGGTCTCGGTCGCGCTGGCACTGCAGGCGCTGCTGTTTGGCGACGGCGGCATCCTGTCCTTTGGCGCCAACTGCTTTAACATGGCCTTCGTGTTGCCGTTTGCCGCTGCTATCGTGTTCCGCGCGCTCAACAGCCGTTTGCACGACAAGAGCTGGGGTACTTCGGTTTCTGCCATCGTGAGCGGCTGGGTTGGCTTGTGCGTGGCTGCCCTGTGCGCTGCCATCGAGTTTGGCATTCAGCCGATGCTCTTCACCAACGCCTCGGGTGCCCCACTGTACTGCCCCTTCCCGCTGTCCGTGGCTATTCCGGCCATGTTGATCCCGCATATGCTGGTTGCCGGCGTGATCGAGGGCGTGGCGACGGCCGCCATCTACGGTTTCATTAAGAAGACGGCGCCGAGCGTTATCGTCGGGCCCGAGGCCGTCGATGGCCAGCTTACTGCCGAGGGCGCTGCTGCCGAGAAGACCTCGCTGGTCCCCACGCTCATCTTGGTTGCCGTGCTTGTCGTGGCTACGCCGCTCGGCTTGCTTGCCACAGGTGACGCATGGGGCGAGTGGGACGCCGAGGGCGCCGCGACCGCCGTTCAGGAGGCTGGTGACGACAGTCTGCAGGCTTCGGTCGGTCTCGACACCCCGACCTTTGCCGACGCGCTCCCCACGGGCGATTATCTGCAGACCTATTCCGAGGAGCAGGGTCTTGGGTTTGCCGGCCAGGCTGCCATGTATATCCTCTCGGGCGTAATTGGCGTGGCGGTGCTCACCATCGCATTCCGCTTGATCTCGCTTACGGTCAAGGAAAACTGAGCGCATGCAGATGGTCGAGCTGCCTAGCTGGCTTGCGGCCGAGGAGCGATACGAGCCCGCGGGGGCTCGGCATCGTGTGATGCAAAAGAACGTCTTGCACCTGGCGAGCCTGCTTGAGCGGGTTCGCCTGGGTGGGGGCGCGCACGAGGGCGGGTCGATGGTCGACCGCGCCCTTTCTTGCGTTTCGGCTCCGGTGCGCCTGGTGGGGATGTTCGTCTGCGTTCTATGCGTGTGTCTGACGCAGAGCCCGCTGTACCTCATGTTGATGGCGGCTATCGCGCTGGTGCTCGTTGCCGTGCGCCCCGTACGCGGGCTGCGGGCAACCTTTGTGCCGGCGCTTTGCGCTGCGGGGCTCGCAGTGGTTCTGGCGCTGCCTGCCCTGCTGCTGGGCGCTTCCGCTACGGGCGCCATGCTCAAAATTGCGCTCAAGACGTTCATTAACGTGTCGCTCGTGCTGGGCGTTTCGTGGACGCTTACCTGGAGCCGCATGTCGGCGGCGCTCAAGACGCTACATCTGCCCGACGAGGTCATCTTTACGTTTGATATGGCGCTCAAGCACATCGAGGTGCTGGGTCGCACGGCGCACAATCTGTGCGAATCGGTCATGCTGCGCAGCGTTGGCCGTGCGCCTGAGGGATTTTCGCGTACCGATTCGATCGCGGGTATCATGGGCATGACCTTTATCAAGGCGATGGAATGCAGCCGCGCGATGGACGAGGCTATGCTTTGCCGCGGCTTTGCCGGTGCGTATCCGGCTCCCGCGCGCGCCGGGTTTGGCTGGCGCGATGCCGTTTACGCAGCCGTTGTGGTTCTGCTCGCCGTGTTGTGCGCAGTGCTGTAGCGCGGGCGGTCGAGCCGTCGATGTGGATAGGGAAGGGCGACGTTTTGGCAAACGATACAAATGGCGCGATGTGCGCGAGCGGTGCTGCCGGCGCCGAGACCACGCCGCTCATCGAGTTTCGCGACGTGGTGTTTTCCTATGCGGGTCATACGGTGGTCGACGGCGTTTCGCTGCAGGTGGATCGTGGTGAACTCGTTGCCCTGCTCGGTCCTAACGGTTGTGGCAAGACGACGATCATGCGCCTTATCAACGGCCTTGAGCTCGCGGATGCCGGCGCATACCTGTTTGACGGACGCGTGGTCGATGCGGCGTATCTCAAGGATTCCGCGGCTGCCCAGCGGTTCCATCAGCGCGTGGGCTTTGTGTTCCAGAATGCCGATGCGCAGCTCTTTTGCGCCACGGTGGGCGAGGAAGTTGCTTTTGGTCCCGCGCAGATGGGGCTGCCGGCAGACGAGCTCGAGCGCCGCGTGCGCGATGCCATGGGGCTGTTTCAGGTTGCCGACCTTGCCGACGCCTCTCCCTATCAGCTCTCGGGCGGGCAAAAGAAGCGCGTTGCGCTGGCTGCGGTGGTGTCGATGAACCCGGATATCTTGGTCCTCGACGAGCCTACCAATGGACTCGACGAGGATTCATGCGACATCGTGGTCAACTTCTTGCTGGCCTACGTCGCGGCGGGTAAGACGGTCTTGATGAGCACGCATCACCAGGATTTGGTGCGACGCCTGGGTGCCCGTGCAATCTATATCGATCGATATCACCATGTGGTCGAGGCGCCTTCGCCGTCGTATGGAACCGAAAGCGGTGCTACGGACTAGTTGCTGCGTAGAGCGTGCGTAGCCGCCCGCGCGGCTTTGCCGTGATGGTATAGTTATCCAGGTTTTTATGGGGGTGGCTATGCCAAGTTGGAACATTCATATCGCTCAGACGGAGCGTTTGCTGGAGCGCACCGGTGCGCTTGCCAATAGCGTGCGCGACCGCAATGCCTTTTTGTTTGGCTGCGTGGTTCCGGATATCTTCGTGGGCTATATGGTCCCTGCCATCGCCGATCCCATCCCGTACCGCATTACGCACTTTGCCAAGCCTGAGCCCATCCCAAAGCCTCGTGAGCATGAGTTTTGGGATACCTATGTGGCACCGTTGCTAAAAAGTTCGCCCACCGGTGCGCCGGCCGCGGCGACCTCGATTATCGAGGAACGCGAGCGACTGAACCGCGTGCACTATCCCCAGCGCTACAAGGATGCCGAGCCGGTTGCCGGTCCCGGCGCCTATGAGTTCTCGCTTGCATCCGAAGATGTGGCACAGTCGTTGCTCGATTTGACACTGGGTGTCTGGTCGCATTTGGTGGCCGACACGGTATGGAACACGCGTGTGAACCAGTATCTGGAAGCAAACGGCGGCAAGCCGAGCGAGGAATTTCGCATTAAAAAGCAGGGCGATTTTGACTGGTTTGGCAAGACGCTGGGCATTGTTTCCATCCCGCGTGCGACCGATCGCCTGTATACTGCGGCGACGCGTTTTGGGCAGTATCCCATCCATAAGGAGTATGTGCTCAAGACCATCGGCGTTATGCACGAGATCGTGCGCGAAAACCCCGGTGAGCCCGACCATCCGCCATACCGCCTGCTGACCGAGGAGTTCTTCGACGCGACGTTTACCGAGGTGATCGAGCTGACCGAGGCGGGCTTTGCGGCTCGCGTTGCCGCTTCTGACGTCCCTGCAGTCCCTCTGATCGCTAGCTGCTAGCCGGCCGGCTTGACGGTGAACAGTTCACCCCAATTGACCAACGGCTCCCCTTGCAGGACGTCTTCGGTGGTGCGCTCGGCATCGGAGAGGCTTGCGACTGAACGCAAATCGATGAAGCGGCATATGAATAAGGTCTTAAAAAAGGGCCCGGAAGGCAATGCCTTCCGGGCCCTTTGCAATGCAAATTTGCTTGCAAGTGCGATTTAGCGCACCTGAGCGACGTAAGCGACGTTGGTCGAGGAGACCTTGTCCTCGAGCTGGACGCTCATGCGGGGGTCGCCGGCGGTGGCGACGGTCAGATCGCCGGCCTCGACGTAGCCGAGCTCCTTAGCGGTCTCGATCGCCTTGACGATCGTGCCGTTGACGGTGCCCTGGGTAATCTCGGCCTGGTGCGGGATAACACCCCAGTACATAATCATCTGCTGGACGGCCCACTCGTGGCGGGAGAACGCGCAAATCGGCATGTTGGGACGGAAGTGCGAGATCAGGCGAGCGGTACGACCGGTGGTCGTCGGCACGGTGATGCACTTGGCGCCAACGGTGGTAGCCATGTTCACAGCGGACATACCCACAACGTTGTTGACAACGCGGGTGCCATGAGCGTCGGCCGGAACCTCGAGCGGAGCGTGGGCCGGGAGGTACTTCTCGGTCTCGAGAGCAATGCTGGCCTGCATCTTAACAGCCTCAACCGGGTACTTACCGGCAGCGGACTCGCCGGACAGCATAACGGCGTCGGTGCCGTCGTAGATGGCGTTAGCAACGTCGGCAACCTCGGCGCGCGTCGGGCGCGGGTTCTGCTGCATGGAGTCGAGCATCTGCGTAGCGGTGATAACGGGCTTGTAGGCCGCGTTGCACTTAGCGATGATCTCTTTCTGGATGTGGGGAACGAGCTCGGGCTTGATCTCGATGCCCAGGTCGCCACGGGCGACCATGATGCCATCGGAAGCCTCGAGGATCTCGTCGAAGTTCTCGACGCCCAGGGCGCACTCGATCTTCGGGAAGATCGTCACGTGCTCGCCGCCGTTCTCGCGGCAAAGTTCGCGGATGCCGCGGACGGACTCGCCGTCACGGATGAAGGAAGCGGCGATGTAGTCGATGTTCTCGGTCAGGCCAAAGAGGATGTCCTGACGATCGCGCTCGGTGATAGCAGGCAGCGAGATGTTGACGTTGGGCATGTTGACGCCCTTGCGCTCGCCGATCAGGCCGTCGTTCTTAACGACGCAGGTCATGTCCTGGCCGTCGACGGACTCGACCTCGAGGGCGACCAGGCCGTCATCGATCAGGATGAGGGAGCCCTTCTCGACCTCGGAGGGCAGAGCCAGGTAGTCGAGGGAGATGTGCTCAGAGGTGCCGTGGAAATCCTCGGACGTGGGCTGAGCGGTGACGACGATCTTATCGCCGGTCTTGACGGCAACCTTCTTGCCGTCGACCAGAAGGCCGGTGCGGACCTCGGGGCCCTTGGTGTCGAGCAGGATGCCGACGGGCAGACCGAGCTCCTTGGAAATACGACGGACGCGCTCGATGCGACCGTGGTGCTCGTCGTAGGATCCGTGCGAGAAGTTAAAACGGGCGACGTTCATGCCCGCCTTGATCATCTCGCGGATGGTCTCGTCGCTATCGCAGGCGGGACCCATGGTGCATACAATCTTGGTGCGCTTGTACATTCAGACCTCCATCTGACATCGTCTTGCGCTGATAGATAAACCATAAGAAATAAAACTGAGATGATTATAACGAAATGGCGACCGAATACCCCAAAAAATCGACCGTATGCCGAATTAGAAGTTCATTTTTTGCGAAAAAACGGTATATGAAAAATCTTTACCAACCGTTCTGACCGCTGCTATCTGGGCGATATTTCAGTTTGACGATGCGCTGATGAAAAAACGTTTTATCAATATTGAGCATCACACGGTCTGCATCGTTGCACTCGAGCCGTGTTTCCAATTGGAATGTTTTGGCTAGACGCGCTGCTTTGGGGTACCATAGCTCCACTATCAACTGCCGCTCAGCACGGCAGCCTTGATGAGCCCTTGCCCTTCTCCTGGGAATTATGATCGGGCATCAATCTGCTGAGTGGCCCGAATCCCAGGAGGGGACTCTATATGCAAAAGGAATACCTGTCCGCCGCGGCGGAGGTGCTCAGCGACCAGGGCGTCGATGAGAACCTCGGCCTGAGCAACGACGAGGCGTCGTCGCGCCTCGCCAAGACAGGCCCTAACAAGCTCGAGGAAGCCGAGAAGACCCCGTTGTGGAAGCGCTTCTTTGAGCAGATGGCCGACCCCATGGTCATCATGCTGATCGTTGCCGCCGTCATCAGCGCGCTCACGGGCATGGTCAAGGGCGAGGCGGACTTTGCCGATGTCGCCATCATCATGTTCGTCGTTATCGTCAACTCGGTGCTGGGCGTGGTCCAGGAGGCTAAAAGCGAGGAGGCCCTCGAGGCCCTGCAGGAGATGAGCGCGGCGCAGTCCAAGGTGCTGCGCGACGGCAAGCTCGTGCACCTGCCGAGCGCCGAGCTCGTGCCCGGCGATGTGATCATGCTCGAGGCGGGCGACTCCGTCCCGGCCGACTGCCGTGTGCTCGAGAGCGCCACGATGAAGATCGAGGAGGCCGCCCTTACCGGCGAGTCCGTGCCCGTCGAGAAGCATGCCAACGTCATTGAGCTCGCCGCCGGCACCGACGACGTGCCGCTCGGCGACCGCAAGAACATGTGCTACATGGGTTCCACCGTGGTATACGGCCGCGGTCGCGCCGTCGTGGTCGGCACCGGTATGAACACCGAGATGGGCAAGATCGCCGGCGCCCTGGCCGAGGCCAAGGAAGAGCTCACGCCGCTGCAGGTGAAGCTTGCCGAGCTCAGCCGCATCCTCACCATCATGGTTATCGTCATCTGCGTCGTCATCTTTGGCGTCGACATCATCCGCCACGGCGTGGGCAACGTCCTCACTGACCCGACAGCCTTGCTCGATACCTTTATGGTTGCCGTCTCGCTCGCCGTCGCTGCCATCCCCGAGGGCCTGGTCGCCGTCGTGACCATCGTGCTGTCGCTTGGCGTGACCAAGATGGCCAAGCGCCAGGCAATCATCCGCAAGCTCTCTGCCGTCGAGACTCTCGGCTGCACGCAGACCATCTGCTCCGACAAGACCGGTACCCTTACCCAAAACAAGATGACCGTCGTCAAGCACGAGCTCGCCGCGCCCAAGGAGAAGTTCCTGGCAGGTATGGCGCTGTGCTCCGACGCCCAGTGGGACGAGGAGCTGGGCGAGGCCGTGGGTGAGCCGACCGAGTGTGCGCTCGTCAATGACGCCGGCAAGGCGGGCCTCACTGGCCTGACTGCCGAGCATCCGCGCGTGGGCGAGGCCCCGTTCGACTCTGGCCGCAAGATGATGTCCGTGGTCGTCGAGACCCTGGACGGCGAGTATGAGCAGTACACCAAGGGCGCGCCCGACGTGGTGATCGGCCTGTGCACCCATATCTACGAGGGCGACAAGGTCGTTCCGCTGACCGAGGAACGTCGCGCCGAGCTCGTGGCCGCCAACAAGGCCATGGCCGACGAGGCCCTGCGCGTGCTGGCGCTGGCAAGCCGCACCTACACCGAGGTCCCGGCCGATTGCAGCCCCGCCGCGCTCGAGCATGACCTGGTCTTCTGCGGCCTGTCCGGCATGATTGACCCGGTCCGCCCCGAGGTCGCCGACGCCATCCGCGAGGCGCACGACGCCGGTATCCGCACCGTCATGATCACGGGCGACCACATCGACACCGCCGTGGCCATCGCCAAGCAGCTGGGCATCGTCACCGATCGCGGCCAGGCAATCACGGGCGCCGACCTCGACCGCATGAGCGACGAGGAGCTCGACGCGCACATCGAGGACTACGGCGTGTACGCCCGCGTCCAGCCCGAGCATAAGACCCGCATCGTCGAGGCCTGGAAGTCGCGCGACCAGATCGTGGCCATGACGGGCGATGGCGTCAACGACGCCCCGTCCATCAAGCGTGCTGACATCGGCGTGGGCATGGGCATCACCGGTACCGACGTCACCAAGAACGTTGCCGACATGGTGCTTGCCGACGACAACTTCGCTACCATCATCGGTGCTTGCGAAGAGGGTCGCCGCATCTACGACAACATCCGCAAGGTCATCCAGTTCCTGCTTTCGGCCAACCTTGCCGAGGTCTTCTCGGTGTTTATCGCCACGCTCATCGGCTTTACCATCTTCCAGCCGGTGCAGCTGCTGTGGGTGAACCTGGTCACCGACTGTTTCCCCGCGCTCGCGCTGGGCATGGAGGATGCCGAGGGCAACATCATGAAGCGCAAGCCGCGCAACGCCAAGGACGGCGTCTTTGCCGGCAATATGGGCCTGGACTGCGTGGTCCAGGGTCTGATCATCACCGTGCTGGTGCTGGCGAGCTTCTTTGTGGGCGTGTACTTTGACATGGGCTACATCCACATCGCCGATATGATCGCCGGCAATGCCGACGAGGAAGGCGTGATGATGGCGTTCATCACGCTCAACATGGTCGAGATTTTCCACTGCTTCAATATGCGCAGCCGTCGTGCGTCGCTGTTCACCATGAAGAAGCAGAACAAGTGGCTGTGGGCTTCCGCCGCGCTGGCACTAGTGCTGACGGTGATCGTGACCGTGCAGCCGACGCTTGCCGAGATGTTCTTTGGTCCTGTGACGCTTGAGCTCAAGGGCGTTCTTGCCGCGCTGGGCCTGGCCTTCCTAATCATCCCGCTGATGGAGATCTACAAGGCGATCATGCGCGCGGTGGAGAAGGAGTAACGTACCTGTCCGGGCCCGCCCCTGCGTGTTTTCTTCTTCGCTGGTCCTCGCGCTTCGCGCTGCGGAATCGCTCAGAAGAAAACACTCCCGGGGTGGGCCCTACGGTATCCTTGCTGGCTTTTCTCCCGTGCGGATGAAAAGGGCTGAGGGAAAGTTTGTGAGCTGGTCGGGCTTTGCCCGGCCAGCTCTTTTTGATTTAAAATACCTGCTCAGTTGTGTGGTTTTGTGCTGGGAGGCGCTTGTGGGCAAGGCTAAGGCGAAGGCGAAGAAAAAGACGACGGGGGCGCGGGCTAAGCGCGATCGTCGTCGGAAGCTTGCGACCGAAGCCCCCGCGTCTGCCGAGGAACTGCTGGCAAGCGTGCCGGGACTCGACGCGCTGCAGGATGTTCCGGCGTTCGACGACCTACCGATCGATGAGGCTCAGCAGGCTGCCTTCGATGATTTTTGTGCCCAGGCCGAGGAGCCCGAGCAGACGCAACTTGGTACCGTGGTGCGCCTGGATCGCGGGTTTCCGCTGGTAGCGACTGCCGACGATACCTTTCGTGCCGAGCATGCCGTGGGGTTTGCCAAGTCGCGTGGCGAGGACGAGGTTTTGCTGCCAGCCGTGGGCGACCGCGTGGCGGTGCGCCGTGCGCCCGGGCACGACATGGGCGTGATCGAGTGCGTGCTGCCTCGCCGCACGAGTTTTGAGCGTTGGCGTGGACGCGCTCGCGGCGAACGTCAGGTGCTTTGCTCCAACGTGGATAGCGTTCTGATCGTGCAGGCGCTTGGCGCCGGCGAGGTGTTGCTCGACCGCGTGGCACGCTCGCTGGTGCTGGCACTCGACTGCGATGCCGAGCCGGTGGTGGTACTCACCAAGGCCGACCGATGCGACGCCGATGAGCTTGCACGCGACCTGGATCGCGTGCGCCGCTTGGTGGGTCCAGACGTGCACGTAATCGTGACGTCCTCTGCCGAGGGCCGTGGTTTGGATGAGGTGCGCGCCTGCGTGCCCGCCGGGAGCTGCGCCATGATCTTGGGTGAATCGGGTGCTGGCAAGTCGACGCTGCTCAACGCGCTGCTGGGTCACGATACATTGGCGACCGGCGGCGTGCGCGAGCGCGATGACCAGGGCCGCCATACCACCGTCGCGCGCGTGATGGTGGCGCTTCCGGGTGATGCCGGCGTTATTGCCGACGCCCCGGGCCTGCGCAGTCTGCCGCTCGTAGGGCATGAGCGGGGTTTGGCACGCGCGTTTCCCGAGATCGTCGAGGCGTCGCGTGCGTGCCGATTTGGCGACTGCACGCATACTCACGAACCGGGCTGCGCCGTTCGCGAGGCCGAGGACGCCGGGCAGATCGACAGCCTACGGCTGGAAACGTTCCAAAACCTGGCGTCATCCATGCGCGTGAGCGCTCAAATGCTCGATCCCGATGTTCATCTGTAATTGATTTTTCCTATGACAGCCGTCTCCCAACTGTTCGGGAGACGGCTTTTTTGCTGCGGAAAAGCCTCGAAACATGCAGTTTGCTGACGTGCTGACCAAAACCTTGCCACGAGCTTGACGGGCTGGTCAGCTTTTGGTCAGCGATTGGTTTGACATCGAAAACCAAGATCGCGATTGCGCCGCTTTGCACTCTGACCGCCCAGACAATGGTGGTACGGGCATTCGCCCGGCACTGCCATGAGAGGAGCGGCCGTGAACAAGAGCAAGCGCATCGCCATCAGTCTGGTCGCGGGCGTGCTCGCTGCTCTGCTCTGCATGGTTTACGGCTCGTCGATCCGCTCGCAAGCCGAACGGGTCCAGGCTGAGACCTTGGCCAAGTACGGTGGCGATCGCGTCGAGGTATGCGTCGCGGCGCGCGATATCGATGTGGGCGAGACCCTCGATGAGACCAATGTCATAACCCAGGAATGGCTGACGAGTCTGCTGCCGCGTGACGCGGCGACCGAGCTGCGCCAGGTGCGCGGCGACGTGACGACTTCGCGTATTCCCAAAAACGCCGTGATCTGCAATGTCTACACCAAGGCCGAGGGCCACAAGCTCGAGGTGCCTAAGGGCAAGGTCGCCGTTTCGGTGGCGGTCGATGCCGAGCACTCGGTCGGCGGTGCCACAGGCGTGGGCAGCTACGTGGATGTGTATGTGCAAAAAGACGGCGTAACCGATCGACTGTGCGGCGCGCACGTGATCGATACCAGTGAGGATTCCGGTGCCACGCGCGAGGGCAAGATCGAATGGGTGACGCTGGCGGCTGACCCCGAAGACGTCAAGGAACTGCTGGGGGCATCGGGCAAGGGAACGGTCAGCTTGACGATTCCCGCCACGGCGCGCGGCAAAAAGAGCGGAGGCGACGAGTGATGAAGGCGATCTGGCTTGCGTGCTGCGCGTGCGGCGATTACGGGCTGCTGCAGCGGGAAGTCGAGGGCCGTGATGCGGGTGCACAGGTGCTTCGCGTGGGTGACCTGGACGGGCTGATTTCCATGGCGCGGGCGTTTCCGTCGCGCCGCGGGGCTGCCATCATCGCGGCGTCTCTGTTTGATACCGAAGATGTGCGCAAGACTGTTGCGCGCCTGACGGCCGAAGGCCGCGTGAGCCGCGTGGTCGTGTTGATAGAAGCACTCGATCCGTCGGATATCGAGGGGTTGTTTCGCGCAGGGGCGACCGAGGTCATCGCTGCGCACAGTATATGCGGCAACGGGCGCGCGGGCGAGGGAGCGGTTGATTCCGATCGGCACATGACGATTGAGCCCGATGCTTTTGTTGATAGGGAACCCGGGGCGCCTCGCGCTACAAGAGGCCCGCGTGTTGATGATTATGGAAAAGCGGAAGCCGAGCATGGTCGGCGCCCCCGGAACCCCCTTGTATACGATGACGCTGGAGGGCCGGCGCAGCATGCTGGCGACTCCCCGGCTGTAGATATGGGATACGTGCACGGCGTGAATCTGGCGGATGAACTCGACGAAGTTGAGGGCTTTGCCGGGTGCGGCGAGTTGTCGCTGATGCAGCATGAGCAGATTGCGCAGAACGAACCTGCCTCGCAGACCGAACAAGCTGCCATGCCGGCTTGGACGCAGCGTGTGGTTGCGGCGGGGGAGACGGGGACGCTGCCACCGACGCCCGCTCCGCCTCCTCCGATGCCGCCGGCAGACGCTGCCGCTCCGCAGCATCGAGCTCCGGTCATCTGTGCCATTTCGGGTTCGGGCGGTTGCGGCAAGTCGACGATCGTTGCCACCATGGCACACACATCGTCGCTGTTGGGCTTGCGTGCCGCCGTGCTCGACCTGGACCTGATGTTTGGAAACCTTTACGACTTGTTAGGCGTCGATGCTCCGCGCGATATGGCGGCCCCTTTTGAGGCCTCCGCGGGGGGCGTGTCGCGGACGCGCTTGCCGAGCCGGATATCGTGGCCACATCGATGCGCGTGGCGCCGGGCGTTACGCTCTGGGGCCCCGTCGCGGCGCCCGAGCAAGCCGAGCTCATGGCACGTCCGGTGGAGCTACTGCTTGATGTTCTGCGTCGCGAATCCGACGTGGTCTTTATCGATACCTCGGTCTTTTGGGGCGACGCCGTGGCGGCTGCGGTGGCGGCGAGCGACCGTTGCCTGGTCGTTGGCGATGCGGCGGTATCGTCCGCGACATCGGCATCGCGCGTCATTGAACTGGCAAGTCGAGTAGGTGTGCCGCGCACGCGCATGAGCGCCGTGTTCAACCGGTTCGGTGCGCGCGGGGCAGACGAAGACGTCGCCATGCGCTTTGAGATTGCCTGTGCGTTGAGCTCCAAGATTCGTATCGCCGATGGCGGGCAGGATCTCGCCGCGCTCATGGCGTTTGGGCGCGCTGACGAGGCAGTGGGGCAGACCAGCGCTTTTGCGACCAGCGTGCGCGAGGCCACGCGCGAGATGCTCGTGGAACTGGGGTGCGCCGTCGGCCCTTGGAGCGATATGGTCGCCGACCGTGCAGCGCGCACCGAACGCCCGCGTATCCGCCTTCCCTGGTCGCGCGAGGGTGATCAGCGATGAGCCTGCAAACGAGGATTAAGGCTGCCGGCGCTGCAGCGGCGGCAGCGCCTATAGATGCGGGGCGTCGCCGCGCGGTGAAACGACGCACCAAGCGCGCCGTGATGGACCGCATGGGTTACGACGAAGTGGCGCGTATCAGTGCCTATATCGACCCGGCACTTGCCCGCTCGGAATTGCGTCCCGCGGTGGAGGCGGCGCTCAATGTTGAGGAGCCGACCGATCTCGCGACGCCCGAGCGCGAGACCATCATCGACGAGATTTTGGATGACGTGGTGGGCCTGGGGCCGTTGCAGCCGCTCATCGAGGACGACACCGTTACCGAGATCATGATCAACGGCTGCCGCTCGGCTTTCTTTGAACGCGGCGGCGTCTTGCACCCCATCGAGCATGCGTTTGAGGATGATGAGCAGATCCGTGTGCTTATCGACCGCATCATCTCGCCACTTGGCCGCCGTATCGACGAGCGCAGCCCCATCGTCAACGCCCGCCTCAAAACGGGCTATCGCGTCAACGCGGTGATTCCGCCTGTGGCGATTGACGGACCGATTCTCACCATCCGAAAGTTCTCGGACCGCATCTGCTCGCTGGACGAGCTTGTGGGGCTGGGGTCGCTGCCGCTTTGGTATGCGCAGCTGTTGTCGTGCGCGGTGTCGCTGCGACAGGACCTGGCGGTTGCGGGAGGCACGGGATCTGGCAAGACCACCCTGCTCAACGCGTTATCATGCGAGATTTCCACTGGCGAGCGCATCGTGACGATCGAGGACTCTGCCGAGCTCAAGTTTGCGCATCATCCGCACGTGGTGCGCCTGGAGGCGCGCGAGGCTTCAATTGAGGGCGAGGGCGCGGTGACGATCCGCGACCTGGTGACCAATGCCCTGCGCATGCGCCCCGACCGCATCGTGGTGGGCGAGGTGCGCGGTGCCGAGTGCTGCGACATGTTGCAGGCCATGAACACGGGCCACGACGGGTCGCTCACCACACTTCATGCGGGTTCAGAACAGGAGACCGTGGTGCGTCTGACGTTGCTTGCACGTTATGGCATCGATCTGCCGAGCGAGCTCATCGAGGAACAGATTGCCATGGCGCTCGACGGCATCGTGATGTCCGAGCGCCACGCCGATGGCAGGCGCTTCGTCTCCTCGTATTCGGGGGTGCGTCGCGCCGCGTCGGGCGGCGTAGAGCTCGAGCGCTATGTGACTTTCGATGCCGCCGAACGCACCTGGACGCTTGACCGCGAGCCGCCGTTTATCGCAGAAGGCCTGCGGTCGGGGACGCTCACACAAGAGGAGGTGGACGAATGGAGGTCGCTGTGCCCCTCGTCGTAGGGGGTTTGGCAGGGTTTTCTGTTGCGACGGCGTGCGGGGCGGAACCTCGTGTGCCGCAGGTGCCGCCGGCGGAGCTGGCGCGTCAGGCGCTCGAGACGGTGGCAGAGAGGCTGCCGCGTGAGCTGGTGGAAAACGATCTGCTGAAAAAGATCGCCCGTTCGTGGACATCGCTGGCTCCGGCGCATCGCCTTGGCCTCGTGATCGAAGATGCTTCGGGGCGTTTGGCGTTTCTGCTGCTATCGAGCGGTGTCTGCTGCGTTTTACTAACGATGGTGTCGTTATCGCCACTCGGATTTGCCTTGGGACTTGTTGCTCCGATTGCCGTTGGCGCCGCTCGGGACGGCTTTGAGAGCCGGCGCGAGCAACACGATGCAGAAGAGGCCATGCCCGAGGCGTTTACCGCACTTTCCATGTCGCTTGCCTCGGGACATTCGCTGGCCCAGGGCATGCGCTTTGTGGGCGCTCATGCGCAAGAACCGGTGCATACCGAGTTTTTGCGGGTGGCGGCGGCAATCGATTGCGGCATCTCGGCGACCGACGCACTCGATGACTTGCTCGTGCGCATCGACGCCCCCGGCCTTTCGCTTGTGACCTTGGCGCTTAAGGTGTCTCAGCGCACCGGTGCTCCGCTTGCCGACTTACTGTCCGAGGCGTCGAGCATGGTGGGGGAGCGCATTGAGCTCAAGCGCCGCCTGGATGTTAAGACGTCGCAGGCTCGCATGTCTGCGCATATGGTCGCGGCGATGCCGACGGGCATGTGCGCGGTGTTGGCGCTGCTTTCGGCAGATTTTCGTCGCGGTCTTGCGACGCCTGCCGGCGCGGGCGCTGTGGTGCTGGGTCTTGCCCTCAACGCCGTTGCCCTGGTGGTTATCCGGCGCATTATGCGGGTGGAGCTATGAGCGCCCCGGTTGCAGTTGCGGCTTGCCTGTGCGCTCTGAGTGTATTTGTCGCGACGGGTTTGGATCGGGCGGATGCACGCAAGATCGCAGGGGTCTGCAAGCGCGAGGCGGTGCTGGTCGCTGCCGCGGGTCGCTCGGTGGTCGATGCTCTGGCCGCGCGAGTGAAGGGCGCGGTTGGAGCGGGCGGCCCGGCGCGAGTGTCGCTCGGCGAAGTGTCCGAGATGATCGATGTTGTGCGCTTGGGTCTTTCGGCCGGTCTTTCGTTTGATGCGGCGCTTGAGATTTTCTGCGCCAACCGCCGGTCAGTGCTGGCTCTTCGACTTGAGCGGGCCTGCATGGCGTGGCGGGTGGGCGTGGGCACACGCGAGGACGAGTTGTTGGCCGCCGCGCGCGATCTGGACGTGCGAGCGCTCGAGACCTTTGCCATCACGGTGGGGCAGGCGCTCGCCCTGGGTGCCCCACTTGCCGAGACGCTGGCCGCTCAAAGTCGCGAGATCCGTGCGGCTCATCGCGCCGCGGTCGAGCGTGAGATCGAGCGTGCGCCCGTCAAGCTGCTGATTCCCACCGGCACGCTCATCTTGCCGGCGTTGCTTCTGTCCATATTGGGCCCGCTGCTGGGAGCAGGCGGGATGATGTAGGGAGGAATACATGAACACGATGGTCGAAGTTGCTGACAAGGCTTGGAACTGGGCTTTTTGCCGGGCGATCCGCGCTCGCCAGCATGCCAAGGAGCTGTTGCGGGAGGAGAGCGCGCAGGGTACCACCGAGTACGCCATTTTGGTGGGCGTGCTCGTGGTGATCGCGATTATTGCCATCGTTGCATTTAAAGGCAAGGTCCAAGATCTATGGAACGCTATCAGCGAGGGCATCAACAGCCTGTAGAGGGCGAGCGCCCCATCGGGGTGCTGCTGGTGTTTGCTTGCCTGACCGTGGCGATAGCGGCGGTGCTTTGGGGGCTTAACGCCGCGCGGCAGCAGCGTCCTGGGGCCGCCTTCGATTCGGGCTCAGATTCGGCGGTGGCGTCTCAAAAAGATGAGATGCGAGATGCGGACGATTCGGATGTCGCTGTCACGGCGCAAACCTTTCTGCGGACGCTCGACAAGCGGTCTGGCACTGCGACGGATTCGCCTGAGGACAACGCGATTGCGGTCCGGCTTGCATGGTCCGAGGACCGACCGATGACCGAGGCAGCGGCGGATATGCTGCGTGTCTATCGCGAGGTGCCCACGGCGCAACTTGCTCTGAGCGGCTATCTCGACATCAAGGGCAACGTGTGGGGCGCTATCGTGCGTGACGGACGCGGCTGGGTCGATATGGTGACAATTGCCGCGGATGCTGGCGATGCTTCGTGTCGTCTGCGCGCCGTGCGCCTGGTCCCGCAAACAATAAGCTCAAAGGAGGGATCGTGAAATGCATGGCGTTCTGCGTGAAGAGGTTGCCCAAGCGACTGTGGAATACGCCATCGTCACGGTGGCGCTGTTATCGATCGTGCTGGCGATTGTGGGACTTTGGCGTGCTGGCACCGATGGACGCTTGGCGGCGCTGGTTGAGCGGGCGGCATCCCATGGCGTTGCCTCGACGTCGGTTATCGACGCCGCTGCGGGCGCTAAGGACATCGCGTTGTATTGATATCGCGCGCGAGGATCGGGCGCAGTCTACGGTCGAGGCCGCTTTTTTGCTGCCGACGTTTCTGACGCTCATCCTTCTCGCACTGCAACCGGTGTGCCTGCTCTATACGCGCGCGGTCATGGAGTCTGCCGCCGCCGAGACCGCGCGGCTCATGACCACGACGACGGCGGAGGACGACGATCTTAAGGAGTTCACCCGCCGCCGGCTTGCCGCAGTGCCCAACGTTTCGATCTTTCATGCCGGCGGGCCGTTGTCGTGGGATATCGAGCTTAGCCGGGCCGATGCGGGTGGCGTCTCGTCCGTGTCCGTTTCCGGCGAGGTCAAGCCGTTGCCTGTGATCGGTGCGTTTGCGCAGGCTATGGGTGGTACCGCCGAGGGCGGCTACGTTGAGCTCAAGGTCGATGTCTCGTATCAATCACGTCCCGAATGGCTGGAGGGAGATTATGATTCGTGGATTGCTACATGGGATTAAGCGTTTCTGGTCTAGATGCGTTTTGACGCGCCGTCCGAGCTGCCATCGCAAGCGAGGCGGCTTTATGGGCCGCGCCGGTATCGACCTGTTTATCGAAGACGGTGCCTACACCACGCTTTCTTCTGCCGTGGTCATCCTAGTGGTGCTCACGTTGTTGTTTTCGTCGACCGCGGCGATATGGAGCATGTCACGTGCCGGGGATACTCAGGTGGCGGCCGATAGCGGCGCGCTGGCGGGTGCCAACGTAGTGTCGTCCTATCACACGGCTGCCACGGTGGTTGATGCGAGCATCTTGAGTTTGGGCCTGGCGGGGTTTGCCACGATCGGGACGGGCCTGGTCGCCATCCTCATCCCGGGTGCCGAACCAGTTGCCGGCAATATGGTCGACACCGGGATTGAGATCATTAAAACGCGCAACAAGTTTGCCAAAAGCGCATCGGAAGGCTTACAGAAAATCGAGACGGCTCTGCCGTATCTGATCGCCGCGCGTGCCACGCGGGCGGTGTCGGCGCAGGATACCGATAGTGTGACCTATACCGGTACGGCGCTTGCCGTGCCCAGGACATCCGAGTCGGACTTCGCTGCGCTCGAGGGGTCCGAGATCTCGACCGATGCCATCGAGAGCACCTCAAAAGACCTTGACTATGCTGCCAAGGAACTGAAGAAAGCGTCCGAGAAAACGTCAAAGGCCAAGGAACGCGCCTGGCTTGCCGACTGCGGTGGATCGGACAGAGGCGCAGTCGGAAGCTGTTCGTGCATGTGGGAACGCGCGAAGAGCTTGGCGAAGCTTTCGGATATTGAGAATCCGCACTATGCCTCGAGTGTCACATGGGAGCCGCAAGTGGCGCTCGATCGCGCGAAGGCCTATTACCGCTTGCGCCTTGCAAACGAGGCACCTCAGGGCTCAAGCGTCGAGACGAAGGCGGAGTCGGCGGCGCGCAAGGCGTTTTACACCTATGCGAGTACAGAGGTCAATCGTGCATATGTAACCGAGGACGGAGATGCAGTCACTTTCCATATCCCGCTGTTGCCGCGCAACGCTGACGAGGTGCGAGCGACGGAACTCTATACCGATGCGGCGTGGCCAACCAGTGCCATCGATGGCAAGACGTATCTGCATTACGGAACGAGTTGCCCCAACTATAAGAAGGGGTCGCCAGGCGGGTTAGCCTCGGTTGCTGATTATGACGGGCAGGACAGATGCAACAGATGCCAGTTTGGCGTTTCGTCGCTCGGTGCCGTTGCAGCGCCTTCGACTTCTATCGAAAACGGCTTCGAATACCACTTCGATAAGTTCAAAGAGGCCCTGGAAGACTACGTCGAATGCCGCAACAAAGAGCTTGAGCTCATGCGTCAGACCGAGGACGAGGCCGACCGTGCGGGCAATGCGTTTGACCAGGCCATTAAAGCGCTTTCGGGCGAGCGCCCGCGTATCGCTCCGCCCGGTCGCAACGGCGTGGTCGCCTTTGCGGTTTCGGGTGCCATCTCGAGCCCCGATGAGCTCAACTCTTCGTTTAACGCGGCGGTCAGGCTTGGCGAGCGCGGTGCTATCTCTGCTGCGGTGCTGGCGCCCGATGACGCGACGGCGCAGAACAACGTTCTCTCGCGGTTTTTCTCGACGTTGGAGGAGCGTTCGGGCGGTGTTGCCGGCGTACTCGATGGCGTCATGGATGTTTGGGGACGGCTGCTTGTGGGATACGGAGACATTCAAGGCTCGGCCGACGAGCTTATGGATGAGATGATCGATGACCTGGGAGGGGACAGTGGCGCGCTGGGCTCCATTGCATCGTGGCTCGGCGATACCGTTTCGGCGTCCGTGGCGGCGCTGGGCTTGGAGCCGTGCGACTTGCGCCTGCGAAAGTCGGTGCTGACCGACACCGCCAACGTCATCAAGAGCCCGGGGTCTGACATCACGGGTCTTTCTAAAGTGCAGGACAAGCTACGAAGTATTCCGCTGGGCGTGACCGACCCCAAGGCGCTTTGCGAGGCGTTGGAATATCAAGTCGAGCGCACTATCAGCGGCACGGTGTTCACGCTAGCGGAGATTCCGCTGCCCGGCGGCGGTTCCATCCCACTTACCGTCGATGTTGCCACGCTGGCGGGTGCCCTGGGCGGTGGGTCGTAATGGGCATCCGCATGCGTCTGCGCGAGGAGCGCGCCCAAGCGACGGTGGAGATGGCGGTGGTTACGCCCGTTTTGCTGGTGCTGGCACTCATCGTGTACAACGTCATGATCTTTGCCAGCGCTGTCGCGCGCTTCGACCGCGTGGTACCCGACATCGTGTTGGCGCACGCCGTGGCGTCGGAGGGGGAGGGCGACGAAAGCTCTGCCGATGCCTCGGCGACGGTCCAGACTCAAATTCTGAATGCCATGGAAGGCTATGACTTGCAGATCGAAGTGTCGAGCGAGCAAGGCGCGGAGGCATCGGATGGTGGCCTGCTCTCCCTATCCGGTACGTTTAGGACCTACACCTGCATCATGCACTATGAGCCGTGGCCGACTTCTCTCAGCATCGCTGGCGTTCCGCTGGGGGCGCCGACAACGTTGTCGCACGAGCGCGCGGTGACGGTCGATCCATGGCATCCGGGGGTGGTCATGTGACCGCGGTCTCGTCCTACATCGCCTACGCGCGGGCACTCAATAGGCTGGGTTGGACGCCGGCCGAGTTTGTGGTGGCGGAGTCGTTTGTCGTGCGCCTGCGCGGCATGCTGGGACGGCGTCCGGTTGCCGCCAACGGCCTGTCGCTCGTCATGGCGTTCCCACGCTGCTCTTCGGTCCACACCTGCTTTATGGCCTATCCCATCGACATTGCCTTTATCGACCGCAACGGCAACATCCTCGCGTGCTACGAGAACGTCCGTCCTTGGCGCATGTGTTCCTGTCCCGGTGCCTGGGCGGTACTGGAACGCCCTTCAATCCTCGCTACACCTCCCACCCTCCAACAAGTGCCGGCGTAAGAATTGGCGACAGCGGACTTTCGTCATACGAAATTGGGTAAGATGGAGGAGAAGATGCATGGATGTTGAGATCCATCCCAACGCCAAAAAACACTTGACGGAAAAGCAGGTGCTTGGTGCCTGGTTCGCGGTTACTGAGTGCATTCGCCGCGAGTCGGAGGATGAGCCGCCGAGATGGCTTGCCATTGGATGGCTTCCAGATGGTCGAAGTGTGGAACTTGTTGCGGTCGAACTAATTCGTGGATGGCTCATTATTCATGCCCTGTCTCCTGTTCAGAAGAAATTCTGGCAAGAGATCGAGCGAGCTCGGCGGAGGGGTCGATGATGAGCAAGGCGTATACGGCTGCCAATGGTCAGGTTGTAACGGATGAAATGATTGACACGTGGTGCGAGTCGTACGAGCATGGCGAGTTTCCGGACGGCGAGCATACCGTTGGGGGGATCGTGCACGGGAGGCCTCCGCTCTCAAGCGAAGGGACGGCAACGCTATCGGTCAAGATTCCCCTAGGGATGAAGGAGGCGATTCGTCGACGGGCGGCGGCTGAAGGAATGACGCCAAGTGAGTTTGCCCGTGCAGCCCTGAGCGAAAAACTTCTTGCGGCGGGTTGATATCTCTAACGTGCTGTTCTATAGGATCGGACTTGTGGCTGGCGCCGTGCTCAAAAACTTTTTTCAAATTCTCGGTTGACCGGAGCGCGTCCTTGGTTATACTAATCAAGCCTTGAAACAAGGCACACCTCAAATGGCTGGGTAGCTCAGTTGGTAGAGCAGAGGACTGAAAATCCTCGTGTCAGGGGTTCGATTCCCTTCCCCGCCACCTTGAATTGACTAGGACCTCTGCAAAGGGGTCCTTTTCTTTTATGTATAGCTCTGCGGAAACTGCGTCCCGGAATTTGGCTTCAGAGTGGGATGCGTTTTCCGCTTTGAGGCCGCTTGGGAAAGCGCGACCCGGAATCCGGCGTCAGAATGGGACGCGCTTTCCTTTTGCGGCCCTTGGCGGAAACTGCGTCCCAAATTCTGCGCTCAGAACGGGATGCATTTTCCGGTTGAGGTTTCGAACGGAAAATGCATCCCAGTTTTTTGCGAAAAAACGGGGCATGCTTTCCGGCCGTCTACTACCGGCGCATATGTACATCTCGGCGCACCAGCTCGTGCCCTCCGCCCAGACATTTCTCCCGCTTTTGCGCCACTTTGCAGACCGTTCGGTCGTCTGTCCGCACGCGCGGGTATACTCAAAACGATACTTTTCCTATGCAATACGATGCAGGCTCGACCTGCACGATCCGAAGGGGGCAGTGATGGAGAGGATACTCGGCGTTAATCTCTCTGGCTGGTTTATTCCCGAGCCTTGGGTGACCCCGTCGCTATACGCGGCGACCGGTGCATCCAACGCGGCCGAGCTGCAGGAGGCCATGGGCACCGCCGCCTATAATGAGCGCATGCGCCGTCATTACGAGACGTTTGTGAGCGAGGACGATTTTCGCCGCATGGCGCAGATTGGCCTCAATGCCGTGCGTCTGCCGGTGCCCTGGTATGCCTTTGGTTCGCAAGAGTCCGATGCGTCCTACATCTCGGTTGTCGACTACATCGACCGTGCAATTGAGTGGGCTGTCAAGTACGACATCCGCGTGCTGCTCGATCTGGCGACTGTGCCCGGTGGCCAGGGCGATTCCAATGATTCGCCCACCACGCCAGAGGCTGTTGCCGAGTGGCATTCGTCCACCAACGGCCGTCATGTGGCACTCGACGTGCTCGAGCGCCTGGCCGATCGCTACGGCGAGGCCGAGAGCCTGCTGGGCATTGAGCTGCTGGACACGCCGCAGATGAGCGTCCGCAAGAGCCTCTTTGCCATGACGGATGGCATTCCGGCCCACTACCTGCGCAATTTCTATCGCGATGCCTATGAGCTCGTCCGTTCGTATATGCCCGAGGATAAGATCGTCGTCTTCTCGTCGTCGGGTCATCCCAGCGAGTGGAAGCATTTTATGCGCGGCGCCAAGTACAAGAACGTCTACATGGACCTTCACCTGTACCATTACCGCGACGAGTATGCGCTTGACATCACGAGCCCCCGCGGGCTGACGACGGCGATTTCGCGTAACAAGCGCGAGCTTAAAGAAGCGATTTCGACAGGGTTCCCCGTGCTGGTGGGCGAATGGTCGGGCGCGGCGATCTTTGCCAACTCGTCGGTTACGCCCGAGGGCCGCAATGCCTACGAGCGCGTGTTTATCGCCAACCAGCTGGCTTCGTTTGCGCCGGCTGCCGGCTGGTTCTTCCAAACGTGGAAGACCGAGAAGCGCATTGCAGCATGGGACGCCCGCGCGGCGCTCGGTACGCTCGAGCGCGGCATGATTGAATAGGTTGATATGACGCAAAACAGCGCCCATACGGGCAAACTCTATGTGGTCGGCACGCCCATCGGCAACCTGGGCGACCTGTCCCCGCGCGTTGGCGAGGCGTTTGCCGCCGCCGATGCCATCTGCTGCGAAGACACGCGTGTGACGTCAAAGCTGCTGATGCACCTGGGCATTTCCAAGCCGCTTGTCCGTTGCGACGAGAATGTGATCGCCAGCCGCGCCGCCGGCCTGGTCGACCGTCTGCTGGCGGGGGAGACCCTCGCCTTTGCCTCGGACGCCGGCATGCCGAGCGTGTCCGATCCCGGCCAGGCGCTGGTCGAGGCGGCGCGTGAGGTCGATGTGCCCGTCGAAGTTATTCCCGGGCCCTCTGCTTGCGTCACGGCGCTCGTTTCGTCCGGCATTCCCTGCGAGCATTTTTTCTTTGAGGGCTTTTTGGGCCGAAAGCACGGCGACCGCGTGCGCCGTTTGCAGCGCCTTGCCGTGGTGCCCGGCGCGCTCATCTTCTACGAGTCTCCACATCGCGTCGTGGCGACGCTTGAGGCCGTGGTGGAGGTCTTTCCCCAGCGTGAGGTTGCCGTCTGCCGCGAACTCACCAAGCTGCACGAGGAAGTCTTGCGCGGACCCGCCGCCCAGCTTGCCGAGGAGCTGCGTGCTCGCGGCGAGGTAAAGGGCGAGATTGCGCTGGTCATCGCGCCGCCGAGCGAGGATGAGGAGGCCGGCATCGTGCCGGTTGGCGCCGCGGCAGCGGATCCCGACGAGGCCCTGCGCGAGGATATCCGCGCCGCGCTTGAGGAGGGGGAGCCCGCCTCTGCGGTGGCCAAGCGCCTGTCTCAGAAGTATTCGCGCCGCAAGCGCGATGTCTATGCCATGGTGCTCGATATGCAATAGATGGAGGATATCCAGCCCTTGCGCTAGAATCATCCCCTGTATGCAACGTTTTTCTGGAGGACAAACCCCATGGATCAAAGCAAGCCTTCGTTCTTTATCACGACGCCCATCTACTACGTCAACGCCGATCCGCACTTGGGCACGGCTTATTCCACCATCATCGCCGACGTTCAGGCTCGCTATCGCCGCTCCGCCGGCTATAACGTCAAGTTCCTGACCGGCATGGACGAGCACGGCGAGAAAGTCGCCGAGGCTGCAGCCAAGCACAACATGACGCCGCAGGAGTGGACCGACAGCCAGGCTCCGCACTTCAAGGAGCTTTGGAGCAAGCTCGAGATTTCCAACGACGACTTCATCCGCACCACCGAGCCGCGCCAGCATCATGCCGTGCAGTACCTGTGGGAGCGCATGAAGGAGTCCGGTTACCTGTATAAGGGCAGCTACGACGGCTGGTATTGCGTGCCTGACGAGACCTACTTCACCGATACGCAGGTCCAGAAGGGCGACGAGGAGTACGGCAGCGTCGGCCAGCACCTGTGCCCCGACTGCCACCGTCCGCTTGAGCGCGTGCAGGAGGAGTCCTACTTCTTTAAGCTTTCCGCCTTCCAGGACAAGCTGCTCAAGCTTTATGACGAGCACCCCGACTTTGTCGAGCCCGCGTTCCGCATGAACGAGGTGCGCAGCTTTGTCGAGGGCGGCCTTAACGACCTTTCCGTGAGCCGCACGAGCTTTGACTGGGGCATTCAGGTCCCGTTTGACGAGGGCCACGTGACCTACGTGTGGTTCGATGCGCTGCTCAACTATATGACGGCCGTCGGCTACGGTGTCGACACCGACGAGGCGCGTGCCGAGCTGGCCTATCGCTGGCCCGCGCAGTTCCACATCGTGGGCAAGGACATCATCCGCTTCCACTGCGTCATTTGGCCCGCCATGCTCATGGCCATCGGCGAGGCCCTGCCCGAGCACGTCTTTGCCCACGGCTTCCTGACCGTGCGCAATGCCGAGACCGGCAAGGCCGAGAAGATGTCCAAGAGCCGCGGCAACGCTATCGCTCCGCAGGACGTTATCGACATGTTGGGCGTTGAGGGCTATCGCTACTACTTCATGACCGACGTCGTCCCCGGCACCGACGGTGCCATCAGCTTCGATCGCATGGAGCAGGTCTACAACGCCGACCTGGCCAACAGCTGGGGCAACCTTATCTCGCGTTCGCTCAACATGAGCGGCAAGTACTTTGACGGTTGCGCGCCCGCCAAGCCCGCGTCGTTCGATGCGTTCGACAACCCGCTGGCAAAGATCGCCGATGGCCTGGTCGAACGCTACATGGCCAAGATGGACGTGCTCGACTACGGTGGAGCTAAGGACGAGGTCATGGAGCTCATCCACGCTGCTAACCACTACATCGAGGACTCTGAGCCCTGGGCGCTTGCCAAGGACGAGGCCAAGGCTGACGAGCTGGCGTTTGTGATCTACAACCTGCTCGAGGCCATCCGCATTGCCGCTCACCTGCTGATGCCGCTTATGCCTCAGACCTCTGCCGAGGCCCTGCGCCGCCTGTCCTGCGAGGACGAGGCCGCGACCGACGACCTCAAGGGCATTTGCGCTTGGGGCCTGCTTGCCGGTGGTCAGCCCGTCGAGAAGGGTGAGCCGCTGTTCCCGCGTCTGGGCTAAGACGCGGCGCGCCATATCGGCAATTTGCTGTTTAGATGTGAGGGCATGGCCGCAACGGTCCATGCCCTTTTGTTTCAAGACGTCGCCACCATGCTAAGGAGGCAACCATGACAACTTCGCCTTTGGCAAACCCCACGGCCACCAGGGAGCTGCTGGAGGAGTTTGGCCTTGCGACCAAGCACCGCCTGGGCCAGAACTTCCTGATCGACAACCATGTAATTGAGCGCATTTGCGAGCTTTCCGAGCTTGCGGGCGATGAGCGCGTGCTCGAGGTTGGTCCGGGCGTTGGTACGCTCACGCTTGCGCTGTTGCAGGGGGCGGCGTGCGTCACGTCGATTGAGGCAGATCCCGAGCTCGAGCCGGTGCTCGATGCTCACGCCGCCGACTACGCCAACTTCCGCTTTATCATGGGCGACGCGCTCAGAGTGACGCCGGGGCAGATTGAGCAGGTCGCAGGCGGTGAGCCGACGGTATTTGTTGCGAACCTGCCCTATAACGTGGCGGCGACGATCATCCTGCAGTTCTTCCAGACGATGCCTGCGCTCAAGCGCGCCGTCGTCATGGTTCAAAAGGAGGTTGCCGATCGCATTGCCGCAGTGCCGGGCAACAAGACCTATGGCGGCTATACGGCAAAGCTCGGCCTGTATGCGCAGGTGACGGGTCGCTTTGAGGTGCCGCCGCGTTGCTTTATGCCGGCGCCGCACGTAGATTCGGCCGTCGTGCGTATCGACCGTGTTGACGGCGTGGTGCCCGAAGGACTCGATCGCGAGTTTGTGGCCCGCGTAATTGACGCTGCGTTTGCTCAGCGTCGCAAGACCATCCGCAATTCCATGAGCGCCAACGGCTTTGCCAAGGACGTGCTCGATGCCGCCTTTGAGACTTGCGGTATCGCACCCACCACGCGCGCCGAGACGCTCGATGTTGCCGACTTTGTCCGTCTGGCCCGGGAGCTAATCCATGACGCCTAATGCCGAACGCGTGACGTTTACCAAGAAAAAGAAGACGGTTGCTTGTCCCGTGCCCTTGGCACCGCTTGCCGACACACATGCGCATCTGCTTTCGTTCTGGGGCAAGGATGTGCCCGAGACGCTCCTGCGCGCCAAGGCTGCGGGCGTCGACCTGCTGGTGACGATGCTCGACCCCATCGCCGACAAGCGCAGCGTGACGGACTATAGTGACTGGCTTGTGCGCGAAATTCTGCCGATGCGGGATATTCCGCAGATCAAGTATCTCGCTGGCGTTCACCCCTATGGCGCGCCGGATTATACCGACGACATTCACGCGCAGGTTGTTGCTGCGCTCGATGACCCTTTGTGCGCTGGTATCGGCGAGATCGGTCTGGACTACCACATGGATTACGACGACGACATCGCGCCGGCGCCCCATAGCGTGCAGATCGATTGCATGGCACGTCAGCTCGAAGTTGCCGTGCGCCGGAACGTGCCGGTAGAGCTGCACCTGCGGCACGAGGACTCGGATGGGGAGCGCACCTCGCACGTGGATGCGTACAACGTGCTGCGCGAGGTGGGTGTGCCTCAGGCCGGTTGCGTGCTGCACTGCTTTGGCGAAGATCGCGCCACAATGGAGCGCTTTGTGGGTTTGGGCTGCTATATCGCCTATGGCGGCGCGGCCACCTTTAAGCGCAACGACGACGTGCGCGAGGCATTTGCGGCAACCCCGCTCGATCGTATTTTGTTCGAGACGGATTGCCCGTATATGGCGCCGGAGCCCATTCGTGGTCTTGAGTGCGAGCCGGCAATGATTTCCATCACGGCAAACACGCTGGTCAATGACCGCGTCGATCGTACCGGCGAGGATGCTGAGACGATTGCGCAGGCCGCTTGGGAAAATGCTCGCAAACTTTTTCAAAAATAGTTCTTGCGTTCGCGATGGCGCTCTGTTATTCTAATTCCTGCACGCGGGCGTGGCGGAATTGGCAGACGCGTACGGTTCAGGTCCGTATGGGGGCAACC
>UQZD01000026.1:0-32478 GCA_900545485.1 uncultured Collinsella sp.
CGTACCCGTTCTGGCTGGATTAATGGATGGAAACGGATGTTCTATCGGGACACACATTTTGTCCTATAAGCCGCATTGCTAAAGAAACCCGGTCTGCCCTGCGCAGGACCGGGTTTCTTGCTATCTCGGGGCAAAACCAACACGAAGGGGACAGGCGCCTTTGTTTTGGTTACCAGGGTGTTCTGGCGGTTGAGGACTCGATGGCATCGTGGCGCTTGAGCTCGCGGCGCATGGTTTGCGAATTGAGCCAGGCCGCCTGCCAGCCACGGATGGGGTAGCGCGTCTGGTCGAGCTCAAACTGCGAATAGCCGCAGGCGTTGATGATCGTTGTTCCACATACATGCTGCCGCTCGCGCTGAAAATCGCAACCGTAGCTTTGGTGTACATGCCCATGCACCATGTAGTCGGCCCCCCAGGACTCAAGCGCCGTGTTAAAGCACTCAAACCCTCGATGCGGCAGATCGTCCAGATCACCCATACCGGCCGCGGGTGCATGGGTAAGCAGAATGTCGCACCCGCCGACCATCCTAACCTTACGCGACAGCTTACGCATGCGTTTGGACATCTCGCGTTCGGTGTACATGTTGGCGCCGTCGCGATAACGCATGGACCCGCCAAGGCCCGCAATGCGAATCCCTCGGTACGTGTACACGCTGTCCTCTACGCAGATACATCCACCCGGTGCATGACGTGCGTAGCGGTCATCGTGATTGCCGCGCACGTAGATGAGCGGTTTGTTGATGACCGTAACCAAAAACTCAAGATAGTCCGGGTCCAGATCGCCGGCGGACAAAATCAGGTCGACTCCCTCAAAGCGTTCCTTGCGAAAGCACTCCCAAAGGCATCGTTCTTCGGTATCGGCTATGGCAAGGATTTTCATAGGGCAGGGACTTTCGGCTCATCGTCGAGCTGCGGAATGGTGCCTACCACGTTGTCCGCCAGCCAATTCATCTCGACAATCTGCGTGCTCGGCAGCGGAGGGAAGCCTTCGATCTGTACCACGCCGTTCTGGCTGTGGAGCTCGCCGCCAAAGGGGTTGATGGATCCCACAACAATGCCGTTGCGGAGCAACTGCACGAGTTTGCGCGTTTGGTAGGGTAGGCCCGGAGCGTAACGGATGTCGATAACGCCGGAGCTCATGCCATACCAGTAGTTGACAGCGCGCACTTGGTTGTCGTCGCTGGTCTCGTCCCACGTGCCGTGAAGAAGGCTGCGAACGATGAGCTCGTAGTAACGGCCCCAGTTCCATACGGGCATGGCGATGCCGGTGACTTTGCCGTCGACCAAGCGGTGAAGCCCGTAGGCCGTTGGGTCTTCGAGCGACTTTGACATGTCAGCGCCGGTCATGACGCTTACGCCTTCGCGGCACATGGCTTCGGCAAGACCACCGGCGGGAACATCGCCCCAGGTGAGGATGACCTGCGCGCGCGGGTCGAGCAGCGAGGCGCCAATCGCAAAGGCGTTGATCTCGCTGAGTGCGCCCGAGGCGAAGACCGACGCGTGGTAACCGATGCGGTGGTTGTCCGCCATGCTGGCCGCAAGGGCGCCCAGCAGAAACTTGGCCTCGTACATCTTGCCAAAGTACGAACGGACGCTTTGATGGGGAAGGCCGATAGAGCAGTTGAGGAACCGAACCCGGGGATACTCAACGGCAGCTCTGAGCGTATATTCCATCAGGCGGTGCGAGGTCGAGAAGATGACGTTTGCTCCATGTTTGACAGCCGTTTCCACGGCGGCGTAGAACACATCCGGATCGTGACAGTCCTCGAACGCCTCGGTGCGCACGATACCGCCAAAGTGCTCATCGAGATACTGACGCCCTTGGTCGTGCAGGCTGTCCCAGCTCGACGTCGCACAGGGGAACTCATGGATAAAGGCGATGCGCAGGGGGTTGGCCGTCGAGTAGACGGTCTTGCCCATAAAGAAGTTGAGCACGCCGGAGGTGGACTTGGCGGGCGTCTCCTCCTCGTCGACGCTCGGTGCTTCGACAAGATCGACCTTGTCCTCGTCATTTTTGCCGGCAATGACCAGCTCGCGCCAGATCTTGCACAGGCGGTTTACGACGATATCCGTTGGCGTATCCAGCAGGCGGTCCTGGTTGTACACATTGAGGTAGACGAGCATGGCGTCGGCGGGCGTAATGTCCAGGTGATCGCCGCCTGCGCGAAGGTAGGCACGCTTAAAGAGCAGGAAAGTGTGGCGCAGGTAGTCGACCTTTTTCTGCGGCCATTTTTCGATAAGGTTCTGACCGAGCATCTTCGCGAGCGTTTCGTAGCTTCCCTCACGCGAGAACTCGATCTCGTATAGGGGGCAGACGCGCCAAAACGCGCAGAACTCGCCGTACAGGCGGCTTTCGACGGAATCCCATGTGCCGGGGTAGAGACGGGTGACCTTGGCCGAAACCGTCGGGGCGTCTAGGAATTTGAGGACACTGACGCGTTTGTTGCCTTCTTGGACATAGAACCGATGCATGAACTCGGTGACGATGACGGGGTCGCGATAGCCCTCGGTCACCTGGATGTCGTAGAGGTTGGACCACTTGCGGGCGAACTCGGTGCTAAACGGAAGCAGGGGCATAAAGTTACACGAAAAGGCGGACTGACGGCCCTTGGTGACCGTGCCGACGACCATTTCGAGCGGAATATCCCGCAGGCCGACATTCTCTCGCTGACCTAAGGGGAGCTGAGCAACCAAGCTATCGAGGTCCGTAAGGTATGGATGCTCGCTTTGGCTAATGGCGCGTCGACGTCCTTGCTCGCCGCGCTTGCGTGCTTGACGATAGGCCTCTTCCATGGTGTCTACTCCCTTAGTCGTTTAAACAACGATATGAACCATGGTACCACGAATGAAAACCACTACAAAGATGCCTGTCCCCTTTGCGGTGGTTTAGGCGATGATGGGGGCGATGGCGCGGATGCAGGCGTCGGCTGCCGTGAAAGTAGTGCTGTCGTCGCTGACGATAAAGATGATCTTTCCTTTGATGCCAAAGTCGCCGATTTCGCTAAAGAGTACGTAGGGCTCCTTGTCAAAGCCCGAGATGGGCGAGACGGCCGTTTTGGTTGCGCTCGTGAGCTCGTCTGCCAGCACGTCAAGGGAGGCCCACTTAGACGTGTCCTTTACGGCAACGGGCACGGCCACGCGCCCAAAGGGCATCAAATGCACGAGCGTGTTCTTGGAGATGTTGGAATTGGGCACAATGATGGTCTGTCCACAGGCATCCTCAATCGTCGTATGGCGCCAAGTGATGTCTTGGACAACGCCGGATACGCCGCCGACCTCGATATTGTCGCCGGGTTTGATGATGCCCATAAAGGTCACCTGCATGCCGCCGATAAGGTTTGATAGCGTGTCCTGAAAGCCGAGCGAGATGGCGATGCCGCCGACGCCAAGAGCGGCGACGAGGGCGTTTGCATTAATGCCAAAACAGTTGTCGAGGATAAAGCTGCCGCCAATCATCCAGATGACGGCGCGCGCGATGTTGATGAAGATACTCGATGCCGGAAGCGGGTTATCGTCTCGGTTAAGCAGATGGTTCAGGGTCTTGGATACGACCTTGGCGGCGACGGCGGTGCCTATCGCCAAGATGACGGCCCAGATGATGTTGTGGGCCCACCGTTGCTCAAAGAAATGAAGAATCGGCTCAAACAATTCCATGTAGGGAAAACCTCCTTATGATCGTCCAACCATGATACCCACCAAGAAGCCCGTCCGATCACATCGGACGGGCCGATAACTTGAGATGGGGTGGCCGCGGTGGCGTAAGCTGGGGCGCCGGCGAGCACGCCGGCAAGGAGTGCGGCGGTCAAGGCGAGACGGGGAAGAGAGCTTCTCGTGGCAGTTTCCTTAGTCCTTAACCAGTAGTTCCTGCTGACGCTGGATTATCGACATAATATGCGAAAACCGCCGCAAGGGCGTCTGTCCCTTTGCGGCGGTTTTGGCGTTTGCGCAGATAAAACCTGCCAAAATAAACCTGTCCCTTTTTGGCAGGTTTTAGCTCAGCAGCATGCGGTCGTTGGCGAGCTCGCCGCCCGAGACCTCCTCGAACTTCTGCAGCAGGTCGGCTACGGTGAGCGACTTCTTCTCATCGCCCGCCACGTCGTAGATCACGTGGCCTTCGTGCATCATGATCAGACGGTTGCCCAGACGGATGGCGTCGTTCATGTTGTGCGTGACCATGAGCGTGGTCAGGTGGTTCTCGTCGACGATCTCCTCGGTCAGGTTAAGCACCTTAGAGGCCGTCTTGGGGTCGAGGGCCGCGGTGTGCTCGTCGAGCAGCAGCAGGCGCGGCTTGGTGAGCGTGGCCATCAGCAGGGTGAGTGCCTGGCGCTGGCCGCCCGAGAGCAGGCCGACCTTGGCGTTGAGACGCGTGTCCAGACCAAGGTCCAGGCGCTTGAGCAGCTCAACGTACTCATCTTTCTCGGCCTTGGTGACGCCCCACGAAAGGCCGCGACGCTGGCCGCGACGCTTGGCGAGGGCCAGGTTCTCGGCGATCTGCATGTCGGCAGCGGTACCGCGCATGGGGTCCTGAAACACGCGGCCCAGGTACTTGGCGCGCTGCGACTCGCTCAGGCGCGAGATGTCGGTGCCGTCGAGCTCAATAACGCCCGAATCGAGCGGGTACACGCCGGCGATCATGTTGAGCAGCGTGGACTTGCCGGCGCCGTTGCCGCCGATCACGGTTACAAAGTCGCCGTCATTCAGGGTGAGGTCGACGCCGGTGAGCGCGCGCTTCTCGGTGACGGTGCCCTTGTTAAAGGTCTTCTTGACGTGCGAGAGCTTAAGCATCTGCCTCATCCCCCTTCGTGTAGGAGCTGCGGAGCTTATAGCGCTCCCAAACCACGGGCACGCACAGGGCCACAGCGACAATTACGGCGGAGAGCAGCTTCATGTCGTTGGCGTCCATGCCCAACTGCAGCACGATGGCGCGGATAAGGAAGTACACCACGGAGCCAAAGACGGCGGAGGCAAGACGGACGCTAAACTGCGTGAGGCCGCCGGGCAGCAGACGGCCGAGCACCTCACCGATAACAATGGCGGCAAGACCGATAACGATGGCACCGGTGCCCATACCAATGTCGGCATACTTTTGGCTCTGGCAGATGAGCGCGCCCGAAAGGCCGATGAGGGCGTTGGAGAGCACGAGGGCGATCATCTTGGTGGAGTTGGTGTTGACGCCCAGAGCGCGGATCATGTACTCGTTGTTGCCGGTGGCGCGCAGCGCCGAGCCGATCTCGGTGCCAAAGAACCAATACAGGATGGCAACGATAGCCACGGCGAGCAGGATGCCCAAGATGATGGCAACGGTGGACTGCGGCAGACCGGTCATATTGCTGACGGCCGAGAACACGGTGCCCTTGGCAAGAATTGGCGTATTGGACTTGCCCATGATGCGCAGGTTGATGGACCACAGGCTGATCTGGGTGAGGATTCCGGCGAGGATCGCGGGAATCTCGAAGACGGTGGTCAAAATGCCCGTGACGGCACCCGCGATGGCGCCGGCGCACATACCGGCCAGCACGGCGAGCAGCGGGTCGACGTTGTTATTGACGATGAGCACAGCGCAGACGCAGCCGCCGAGGGCAAAGCTGCCGTCGCAGGTCATATCGGGAATGTCGAGCAGGCGGAACGTGATAAACACGCCAAGCACCATAATGCCCCAGAGGACGCCCTGCGAAACGGCGCCCTGCAATGCAATGAGCATGCTTCATACCTCCTAGGATAGGGTGGACACGTGATTCACCATAATAGCGGTAACAATGCATAGAAGAGCTGCGGACAGACGTTTTGTTTTACCTGAAACAAGCAGGGCGGACGCCGGTCTACAGCGCCCGCCCCTGTGGCTCAGATATTGAATAACGCAGCTAAAGCGCGAGCACGGGCTCTAGACGCATGCCGCGTATAGCATTACGCGTCCAGAGCGGAAAGGTCGATGCCCAGGGCCTCGGCCATTTCGTCGTTCTTGACGACGACCAGGTCCTTGCTCGAGAGGTGCTTGATCGGCATATCCTCGGGCTTGGCCTCGCCCTTCAGAATCTTGACGGCCATCTCGCCCGCGGCGTAGCCCAGATCCTCGTAATTGATGGAGAGGGTGAACAGGCCGCCGGCCATGCACATGCCCTCCTCGCCAGTCACGAAGGGAAGCTTGTTCTCCTTGCAGATCTGGCCCACCTGCGAGGCGCCCGCGGCGATGGTGTTGTCGGTGGGGGAGTACAGCGCGTCGACCTTGCCCACGGCAGACTCGACGACGGACTGAATCTCGTTGGAGCTCGAGACGGTGAAGTCAGTGTACTCGAGGCCCAGCTTGTCGAGCTCCTTCTTGGCGGCCTTGATCTGGACGTCGGAGTTGGACTCGGCGGTGCAGTAGAGCAGGCCGACCTTTTTAACGTCGGGCAGGACCTTCTGCATCATCTCGAGCTGCTCGGCGACCGGGGTGAGGTCGGAAGCGCCCGTGACGTTGGTGCCGGGCTTGTCGTTGTCCTGGACCAGGCCGGAGGCGGCGTAGTCGGTGATGGCGCAGCCCACGATGGGGATATCGGCCGTGGCGCCGGCGGCAGCCTGCGCGGCGGGTGTGGCGATGGCATAAATCAGGTTGACGTTGTCGCCCACAAACTTGTCGGCAATGGACTTACACGTGGACTGGTCGTTCTGGGCGTTCTTCTGGTCGATCTTGACCTTAAGGCCGCTCTCCTTGATGGCCTTGACAAAGCCGTCGTTGGCGGCATCGAGTGCGGAGTGCTCGGTGAGCTGCAGAACGCCGATGGTGTAGTCGGAACCGGCGGCTGCAGAGCCGGAACCAGAGTTGCCGCCGCATCCGGCGAGCGGGGCGAGCGCGAGCAGGCCGGCGGAGACCAGAAGGCTCCTGCGGCTGATGGTGATGTCCTTCATATCATTACCCCCAGTATAAAAATGGCTGGAAACACTGCACTGGGACAAAGTGCAAGTGGAACTATAGTAGCGCTGATGTCCATTTTTACAACAGCCTGGCGGGTTTTTTAATACAGAATCGGATGGGCGGTACGGGTAGTCGAATGGGCGGCGGAGGGTCTTATGCGGCGGAGGAGGCGTCGTCCTCGTCTAGGGCGGCGAAGAGCTTCTTGCCGTCGAGGAGACGTGTGGTGACGTTTCTCATTCGGCCAATCTCTACGGTACGCAACGTGTCATCGGCGCCTCGGGCGTCGTAGACCGTTCCCAGCAGATACGAGATGCCGTCTCGTTGCTTGATGGCAAAGGGACGGAGTGTCATCCGTGCTGCTTCGGTTTCGCCGCGTGTCGTGACGCTCGAAATATCAAAACTCACCGTGGTTCCGTGGTCGATGGCCTGCTCGACGAGCTCGCACGTGTCGATGCGCTTGATGGGCGTGCGTGTTGCCTTGGTAGCCTTGCTGCCTGCGCTTGGAGCGGGTTCGGGTGTATCGAGGTAGCCGCGAACGTCGGCGCTCGCCATGGCAACTAAGTGCTGCGCCATGCTCTTGCGGATAGCGATAGGTGTGGAGCGGTTGCGCATGACCATACCGTGGAGCCGGATGATCTCTTCATCGGTGAGCGGGCGGGTAAGAAGTTTGTAGCCCACGCCGCGTTTGTACTCAATTTCGTATCCGGCATGGCGAAGCGCGGAGATGGCGGTGTAGATGCTGCGCCGCGCCGCCGAGATGGGCATGCGGGCGGGGTCGTCGGGATGGGCGAGGCGCCGGATCAACTCATCGGAAAGCATGGCCTTGTCCTCGCCGGTGTTTTCGCTTAATAGTTGCAGGATGCGAACGGCGCGATAGGCCGCCATCGAGGCGGCGCCTCTAGTCGTGGTGTCGTAGGTTTCAACAGCGGCTTCGGTCATCGTGCCCACGTCCTTTCCGTTTTGGGTGGCGACGGTATGGAGCCTAGGACGTGGGGCTTTCCCAGGGGCGCAGGGCGCTCTGGGCGGTCGGTAGTCGTCGGCAAACGGCGGGTCGAGTTTTCAACAGCCCTGCTCAACTGACCAAAAACTTGCCAAAAGCTTGACGGATGCTGTTGAAAAAAGCGCCTCTCGACCGATGTCGAGAGGCGCTTGTGCGATGAGCGTTGGCGTGTGGCGACGCGAGCTAGCGTCCGACGATTAGAAGTCGGCGTTGCCCACGGTGCGCGGGTGCGGCAGGACGTCGCGGATGTTGCCCACGCCGGTCAGATACATGACCAAGCGCTCGAAGCCCAGACCGTAGCCGGCGTGCTTGCAGGAACCGTAGCGGCGCAGGTCAAGGTAGTACTTGTACTGCTCGGGATTCATGCCCAGGTCCTTGATGCGGGCCTCGAGCAGATCCAGGCGCTCCTCGCGCTGGGAGCCACCGATGATCTCGCCGATGCCCGGCACCAGGCAGTCGGCGGCGGCGACGGTCTTGCCGTCGTCGTTCATGCGCATGTAGAAGGCCTTGATCTCGGCCGGGTAGTCGGTCACAAAAGTCGGTCGCTTAAAGTGTTCCTCGGTCAGGAAACGCTCGTGCTCGGTTTGCAGGTCGATGCCCCAGCTCACGGGATAGTCAAACTTGTGACCGGCGGCGACGGCCTGCTCCAGGATTTCGACGGCCTCGGTGTAGGTAACGCGGGCAAAGTCGGAGTTGGCGACATGGTCCAGGCGCTCGAGCAGACCCTTGTCCACAAACTTGTTGAGCATATTGAGCTCGTCGGGGCAGGCGGCCATAACGTCCTTAAGGACGTACTTGAGCATGGCCTCGGCGTTGTCCATGTAGTCGTTGAGGTCGGCGAAGGCCATCTCGGGCTCGATCATCCAAAACTCGGCGGCGTGGCGCGTGGTGTTGGAGTTTTCGGCGCGGAAGGTGGGGCCAAAGGTGTACACGTCGCCAAAGGCCATGGCAAAGTTCTCGGCATTGAGCTGGCCGGACACGGTGAGGCTTGCATGCTTGCCAAAGAAGTCCTGGCTCCAGTCGACCTCGCCGGACTCGGTGAGGGGCGGATTTTTGGGGTCGAGCGTGGTCACGCGGAACATCTCGCCGGCGCCTTCGCAGTCACTCGTGGTGATGATGGGGGTGTTGACGTAGACAAAACCCTGCTCCTGGAAGAAGCGGTGGATGGCGGCAGCCGCGACAGAGCGGATGCGGAACACGGCGCGGAACAGGTTGGTGCGCGGGCGCAGGTGCTGCTGGGTGCGCAGGAACTCGACGGTTGCGCGCTTCTTCTGCAGCGGGTAATCCGGGGCGCTCGTGCCCTCGACCTCGATGGAAGTGGCAGAAAGCTCGAAAGGCTGGGGTGCATCGGGGGTCAGTTTGACGGTGCCGGTGCAAATGAGTGCGGCCGAGACGTTTTGATGGGCGATCTCGTCGTAGTTGTCGAGTGCCTCGCGGTTCATGACGACCTGCAGGTCGCGGAAGCAGCTGCCGTCGTTGAGCGTAACAAAGCCAAAGTTCTTCATGTCGCGGACGGACTTGACCCAGCCGGCGACGGTGACGGTCTGGCCGCCGAGCGACTCGGCATCGGCATAGAGCTGCGCGATTTTGGTGCGGTTCACGTATCCTCCCATAACGGTTGAATGATAGTTATCCATACAGTTCGATATTCTAGCAGCTCGGCTCATTTGAGCTATACAGATAAAGCATTGGCGGGATGGTTTTTCAAACGAAAAGCGCCCGCGGCCAAATGGTCGCGGGCGCTTGACGAGGTGCCTTTTGGCTGTGTGGCGTGGGGCCTGGCTACTTGGTCTTGGCAACCAGCAGCGGGTCGCCAAGCTTGACGAGCGGGTTGCCGCCGATAAGCGTTCCAGACTCGCCGACATGGTCGATGCTCTTAAGACGATCGAGCTCGGAGACGATGACGGTCACGATGTCCTCGTGACCAGCGGCCTTAATGGCCTCGCGGTCGAAGCTGATGAGCGGCTGGCCTGCCTTGACCACATCGCCCATCTCGACAAAGCGGGCAAAACCCTTGCCGTTCATTTCCACGGTGCCCAGGCCAACATGGATGAACACGCGCAGGCCGTCCTCGGTGATCATGCCGATGGAGTGGTTGGTGACAGTGGTGGCACCGATGCGGCCGTTGGCGGGCGCATAGATGGTGCCGGTAATGGGCTCGATGCCATAGCCCTGGCCAAGCATGCCCGAGGCGATCGTCTCGTCGGGAACCTCGTTCAGGTTGACGAGCACGCCGTTGACGGGGGCATAGATGACGCCTTCGCGGGTAGCGAAGCTTGCTGCGGGCGGAACGGACGCCTCGCCGGTCGAGGTGAAGGTGGACTTAAGCGAATCGAGCAGACCCATAGTTGCCTCCAACTTAAATAGGCGCATATCGCGCGTTTGGTTTGCCGGAAACGTTTCACATGTGTTTCGCGGCTTGGTCAACGCCCCTATTCTACGCTGCTCAACGATACCTCTGAACTGGGATTATGTGATATATCAGTTGAAGGGAAACTTATTGCCGGAGTGTTTCTGCGCCACGGGTTCAAGTGGGGTACGCTTGAAGGCGAAAAACAAGGGCGCATAATTTGCGCGAAGGGAGCACATATGATTGTCGAGAACCATGCGCTGTGGGGCGAGGAGCCGACCGAGGATTATCCGGCGACGTTTACGTATTTGGGTGCCGAGCCGTTGCCCGATAAACCGAATGGCCGCCGCCCCGCTGTGATTATCTGTGGCGGAGGTGCGTTTACGCATATCGCTCCGCATGAGCAGGATCCTGTGGCGTTTGCGTTTTTGGATCACGGTTACCAGGCCTTTGTGCTCAACTATGTCACGAGTTCTACGGGTGACGTGAGCTTTCCGCACCCCCAGGCAGATCTTGCCAAGATGGTCGCCACGGTGCGCGCCAACGCCGACGAGTGGCATGTCGATCCTAAGCGCGTGTGCGTCGTGGGCTTTTCTGCTGGCGGCATGATTTGCGCCTCGCTGGCAACACAGTGGAAGACCGGCCCCTTTGCGGCACTTGCCGGGGCGCGTCCGGACGACATTCGTCCCGATGCCGTGGTGCTGGGCTATCCATTGCTCGACTTTGCCTATGTGCGCGACATGCAGACGCGCGATCCGCGCATTGACTTGCGTGTGCCCAAGACGGGCGGCAAGACGGGGCGCGATTTGCTCAACGACTACCTGTCGATGGTGACGGGCGGCGAGGCAACTGACGAGCATCTGGCCGACATCTGCCCCACCACGCATGTTTCGCGTCAGATGCCACCGACCTTTGTGTGGGGCGTGTCCGACGACAAGACGGCGCCGATCACGCAGGTCTACCCGTTTGCGCAGCGCATGGCCGAGGAGGGCGTTGCATGCGAGATGCACGTCTTCGACCAGGGTGGTCACGGCCTTTCGCTCGGCAACGCCAACACCGCGGTCGACAACGAGGACAAGCAGGTGGCGGTCCGTCCCTGGATCCGCCTAGCCTTCTGCTTCCTCGAGCGCCATCTGTAAGAGTCCCGGCATCCAAGCCCTTCAATAACTTGCGGTGAAATAGTTCCTATCTGGGGCATCAACCAGCCCATCCAGGAACTATTCCACCGCAACTTCGTTTTTGATGCCCCGCCCGGAAACTGCGCCCCAGTTTTGCCTTTCAAGGTGGGACGCAGTTTCCCATAGGGCCTCGACTGGGAAAGCGCGTCCCGTTTCGAGCGGGGATTCCGGGATGCATTTTCCGTAAGAGGCCTGTTTGGGAAACCATATCCCGGTTCGAGCTGGAATTCTGGGATGTAGTTTCCCCGAGAGGCCTCATCGGGAAACTATGGCCCTGAACTCTCCTGCCTGTCCCCATTGCGCCAATTTGCTGATTGAACATCGTTGCATGTTCGCGCTATCATGCATGGTTAAAATTGGTTAGCCATGGCAAACGGTTAGCCTTGGTGAACATAAATACAACGCCCTGTGGGCGTCGGGGGAGGAACACGGACGTGAAGCTCGATACACTCGAGATTGGAAAGGACGCCGTTGTCGCATCGGTGGCATCGGACGATCAGGCACTCCGACAGCATATTTTGGACATGGGTCTAACGCCGGGCACCGAAGTCACCATGATGAAGTACGCCCCCATGGGCGATCCGCTCGAGATCCGCCTGCGTGGCTACGAGTTGACACTGCGCAAGGACGATGCCGCTCGCATCGAGCTCGTGGGTATTCACGACACCGATACGGGTCCGCGCGCTAACGCCGCAATCGGCACGACGGAGCATCCGGCCCTGGGCGAGGGGACGTATTCGCCCCGTGCGGCAAAGACGGCCGTGCCAGAGGGCGCGCCGCTGCACTTTGCCCTCGCCGGCAACCAAAACTGCGGCAAGACCACGTTATTCAACCAGCTGACGGGCTCCAACCAGCACGTCGGTAACTTTCCCGGCGTGACGGTCGACCGCAAAGATGGCACCATCCGTAACCATCCCGAGGCGAGCGTTACCGACCTGCCCGGCATTTACTCCCTGTCGCCGTACACAGGCGAGGAGGTCGTGAGCCGTCAGTTCATCCTCGACGAGCGTCCGGACGCCATCATCGACATCATTGACGCCACCAACATCGAGCGTAACCTGTACCTGACACTGCAGCTCATGGAGCTTGACCGTCCTATGGTCATCGCGCTCAACATGATGGACGAGGTGACCGCCAACGGCGGCGCCGTAGACGTCAACTTGCTCGAGAGCCTGTTGGGCGTGCCCGTTGTCCCCATTAGCGCTGCCCGCAACGAGGGCATCGGCGAGCTGGTGGACCACGCCCTGCACGTGGCGCGGTTCCGCGAGCGCCCTGGTCGCCTGGACTTTTGCGCGCCCGACGGTCCGGACGGCGGTGCGCTGCATCGCTGCATCCACGGTATTGCTAACCTGATCGAGGACCATGCCGTGACGGCGCACATCCCGGTGCGCTTTGCGGCGACCAAGCTGGTCGAGGGCGATGAGCTGGTAACCGAGGCGCTTCACCTGGATCGCAATGAGCTCGACGCTATCGAGCACATCATCACCCAGATGGAGGGCGAGGCCGGCACCGACCGCCTATCTGCGCTGGCCGATATGCGTTTTAGCTTTATCGGCGACGTGTGCGGGCGTTGCGTCGTCAAGCCGCACGAGAGCCGCGAGCACGTGCGCTCCGTCAAGATTGACCGCATCCTGACAGGTCGTTACACAGCCATTCCGGCGTTTCTGGTGATCATGGGCCTCGTCTTTTGGCTGACGTTTGGCGTGATCGGCGCGGCGTTGCAGGGACTCATGGAGGACGGTATCGCTGCCATCATCGCCTCGGCCGATGCGGGCCTCAAGGCGTTCGGTACCAACGACGTGGTGCGCTCGCTGGCTGTCGACGGCGTGCTTACGGGCGTGGGCAGTGTGCTGACCTTCCTGCCGATTATCGTCGTGCTCTTTTTGTTCCTCTCCATTCTGGAAGACTCCGGATACATGGCGCGCGTGGCCTTTGTCATGGATAAGGTGTTGCGTCGCTTTGGCCTGTCGGGCCGCAGTTTTGTGCCCATGCTCGTCGGTTTTGGCTGCACCGTGCCGGCTATCATGTCGACCCGTACGCTCCCATCCGAGCACGACCGCAAGATGACGGTCATGCTCACGCCGTTTATGAGCTGCTCAGCCAAGCTGCCGGTTTACGGCTTGCTGTGCGGGGCGTTTTTCCCGCAGGCGACGGTTCCCGCCATGGTCTCGCTCTATCTGATCGGTATCGTGGTCGGCTGCGTCGCGGCTTTGGTGCTCAACCGCACGGCATTTAAGGGCGACCCGGTGCCGTTTATCATGGAGCTTCCCAATTACCGCCTGCCGAGCGTCAAGACGACGGTGATGCTGGCATGGGATAAAGCCAAGGATTTTATTACCAAGGCCTTTACCATTATCTTTGCCGCTACCGTGGTCATCTGGTTCCTTCAGACGTTCGATATCCGCTTTAATGTGGTCGCCGATCAGTCGCAAAGCCTGCTTGCGGGCCTCGGCAGCATCATTGCGCCGGCGTTGGCGCCGCTTGGGTTTGGTGACTGGCGTGCATCCACGGCGCTCGTCACCGGACTTATCGCCAAGGAGAGTGTCATCTCGACCCTCACGGTGCTTTTGGGCGCGACCTCGCCCGCGGCACTGTCGACCATGTTTTCGCCGTTTACTGCCTATGTGTTCCTGGTCTTTACGCTGCTGTACCCGCCCTGCGTGGCGGCAATCGGCGCCGTCAAGAGCGAGCTAGGCGCGCGCTACGCCGTTGCCGTGTTCGCGTTTCAAGTGACGGTCGCCTGGATCGTGGCGTTTGTCGTGCATTCGGCGGGCATATTGCTGGGGTTGGCTTAGTTATTTATTGACGGCGCAACCTCTGTGTATCGAATTGTTTCGGTCCCGTGTCCGTTACTGACGGATGCGGGACCGTTGCTATATAATCGCCTCCGCTCAAAATGATTGGAGATGTTATATATGAGTCAGGCAAGGCAAGACGGCATCACGCTCAGGCAGTGGCTCCCACTCGTCGGGCTCACCTGCTGTGCGTTCGTGTTCAACACGTCGGAGTTTATGCCCATCGGCCTTTTGACTGATATTGCCGCGTCGTTCTCGCTCACCGAGGCCCAGGCGGGCATCATGATCTCGGTCTATGCCTGGGGCGTCATGCTGCTGTCGTTGCCGCTCATGGTGTTCGCTTCGCGTTTCGAGTTTAAGCGGATGCTGCTGGGCGTGCTTGCCGTGTTCTCGCTCGGTCAGTTCCTGTCCGCTGTGGCGCCGACCTATCCCATTCTGGTCTGCGCGCGCCTGGTGGTCGCTTGCGCACATGCCGTGTTCTGGTCAGTCGCCTCGATTATGGCCTCGCGCCTGGTCGACACTCGCCACGGCGCGCTCGCCATCAGCATGATCGCTACGGGCTCGTCCATCGCGCAGATCTTTGGCCTGCCTCTCGGTCGCGCCATTGGCTTGGCCGTGGGCTGGCGCATGACGTTTGCCGTGGTCGGGGGCCTCTCAGCCATCGCGGCCGTCTACCAGGCAGCGGTGTTCCCGGCCATGCCGGCGGGTGAGCGCTTTACCGTCAAACAGCTGCCCGAGCTGCTCAAGAACCCGCTCCTCATCGCGCTCTACGCAGTCACGGTCTTCATGGCGACCGGCTATTACGCAAGCTACAGCTATATCGAGCCCTTCCTGGCGCAGGTCGCGCATGTCGACGCAAGCGCTATCACCATGACGCTGACGGCGTTTGGCTGCTCTGGTTTGCTCGGAAGCTGGCTGTTTGGCCGCCTGTTCGATGGGCATCGCTTCCCGTTCTTGGCTATCACGCTCTCCGGCGTGCCGGTGGCCCTGCTGCTCATGGGGCCGGCCGCATCGTCGCTCGTGACAGTGCTTGCCGTCTGCGCACTGTGGGGTTGCTGCGCCACGGCCTTTAACGTGGCGTTTCAGGCCGAGCTCATCAAGCACACGCCGGCAGATTCGTCGGCCGTCGCCATGTCGATCTTCTCGGGCCTGTTCAACCTGGGGATCGGCACCGGTACGGCGATCGGCGGCGCCGTGGTGTCGGGCCCCGGTATCGCCTGGATCGGCTACGCGGGCGGTGCGATCGCCGTCGTGGGCGTCATCCTCGCTATCACGGTAATGTTCCCGGCCATCCGCCGCGCCAAGCCCGTCGCCTAATCACGTTCCCTCATCAGTTGCGGTGGAATAGTTCCTGTTTAAGGCCTCTGAAGGCCCAAGCAGGAACTATTCCACCGCAACTTATTTTGGGGAAGGGGATACAAGCTGGGCATACAATGGATGTCGTTGTGTTGAGCTTACCAGGAGGTTGCTATGTGGGGATACGAGACGACGTTCTATCAGATCTATCCGCTGGGCTTTTGTGGAGCCCCGCGCGAAAACGCCGCGCCCGTTGCCGAGGATGAGCTCGCCCAGGCTGCCAACGCCGCGCCCAACCCCGATGCTCCTATCATGAAGGTCGCCCAATGGGCCGACTACATGCAGGAACTCGGCGTTGGCGCTGTGCTCATCAACCCACCGCTCGAATCTGATAGCCACGGCTACGATACACGCAGCCTGCGCCATATCGACCGTCGCCTGGGTGGGGACGCCGACTTTGCCGCCGTATGCGACACGCTGCATGCCCATGGCATCCGCGTGGTGCTCGATGCCGTCTTCAACCACGTCGGCCGCGGTTTTTGGGCCTTCCGCGATGTGCAGGAGCGCAAGTGGGACTCGCCGTACAAGGACTGGTTCCACATTAGCTTTGACGGCGATTCCTGCTATGGCGATGGCTTTTGGTACGAGGGCTGGGAAGGCCATTTTGAGCTTGCGAAGCTCAACCTGCAAAATCCCGCTGTGGTCGATTACCTGCTCGAGTCCGTGCGCCGTTGGGCCGACGTCTTTGGCGTCGACGGCCTGCGCCTGGACGTTGCCTATATGCTTGACCGCGATTTCATGCGTCGTCTGCATAGCTTTGCCCGTGAGCTCAAGCCCGACTTCGTGCTGATTGGCGAGACGCTCCATGGCGACTACAACCAGATCGTCAACGACGAGATGCTCGACTCCTGCACCAACTACGAGTGCTACAAGGGCCTGTACTCCAGCTTTAACTCAGTCAATATGTTCGAGATCGCGCACTCGCTGCATCGCCAGTTTGGCGGCGATCCGTGGTGCATCTACTGCGGCAAGCACCTGCTGTCGTTTGTCGACAACCACGACGTGCCGCGCTTGGCAAGCATCCTCACCGACAAGTCGTGCCTGTGTCCCGCCTATGGCATGCTCTTTGGCATGCCGGGCATTCCGTGCGTCTACTATGGCAGCGAGTGGGGAATTGCCGGCGAAAAGGGCGGTCCCGATGGCGACTGGGCGCTGCGCCCTGCGCTCGATGAGCCTGCGCCCAACGAGCTGACGGCGTTCATCACGCGGCTTGCGCACCTTCGCTCGGCCGACGACGCGGCTGCCCGTGCTCTCAACTACGGTGCCTATCGCAACGTGGTGATCCAGAACAAGCAGCTGCTGTTCGAGCGCGCCTGTGACGGCGCGACGGTACTCGTGGCGGTGAATGCCGTGGGTGAGCCTTACACCTTTGGCGCCGGCGAACTCAACGGCTCCTTCGTCGACCTGCTTGCCGACGATGCGCCCACGGTCGAGCTGACGGGTACCCTTGAGCTTGCACCCTACGAGGTGCGTTATCTGCTGAGGGCCTAGCCCATGGCCGTGTCTGACGAGGGCTATCAACATATTGAGCATGGGTTTGAGCCCGTGTTTGACGAGCACTCGCGCGTTTTGGTGCTCGGGTCGTTTCCCTCGGTGCTTTCGCGCGCCAATGCCTTTTATTACGGCAACCCTCAGAATCGCTTTTGGCGTGTGATGGCCACGTGCCTCGGTATGCCTGTGCCGCCCAACGAGGGCGATCCTTTGGCAAGCGGTGAGCCCGCGACGCTCGATGCCTCCATTGCCGCCAAGCGGGCCATGCTGCTGAACGGCGGCGTGGCCCTGTGGGATGCAATCGAGAGCTGCGACATTAAGGGCTCGAGCGACGCGAGCATTCGCAACGTTGTGCCGGCACATATCGAGCGCATTACCGATGCCGCGCCGATCGAGGTCGTTGTCTGTAACGGCGGTACGGCGGGGCGACTCTACAAACGCTACTTGCAAGATCGGACGGGGCTGCCTGCCATCGTTCTGCCCTCGACAAGTCCCGCCAATGCCGCCTGGCACCTGGAGCGTCTTGTTGAGCGTTGGCACGAAGCCGTTGACTGGGCTGTTATTTAATTTAGATTTTTGTTTGAGCGTGGGCGCCCAGACGTTTCAGAGCGCCTCGCCAGATCGGCGCGGGCACGGCTGGCTCGGCGCAAACCATGCCGTCGGCGTCGACGTTGGCGGCATTGCCGCCGCCAAGTCGCTGTGCATGCTCGACGGAGCAGCCCATGCGCACAGCGCCCACAAGCTTATCCATCGCTTCCGAAAATGGTCGGCGCAAGAGGCCCATGCGTGGGGAATGGCGAAGCGCTGCGATGCCGCTGCCGGCGCAGATGGCAACGCCGCCACACCACAATTGGTCATGGCGCTCACATGCCTTGCGCAGGCGAACGGCGGTCCCACGCGCCCGCTCAGTGCCCTCTTGTGCGGCTCGAATCGCGGCATAGACGCGCGTTCCCGTACCGCCAAAGCGCTCAAGCGCCTGCTCGATGGCTGTCAACGTCTCATCGTCAGCCACATCTTCAATGGCCAGCACGATGCCATCGGCAACGCTGCCGGCGTCATTTGCCTTCAAGTCGACCGGGCGGGGGAGTGCGGTGCCGGAAAGTTGAGCATAGGCGGCGATGGCATCCTGCAGGTCCCAGAGCAAAAACTCAAGATCGGCGCTATTGGGAATGCTGATATACGCAATGGTTTGCAGCGTTTTTGGTACATCGCCGCGCGCGGTCGTCTCCATGCCATCTCCTTTCCGGCTCGTTTCCGTTTAGGTTACACCGTCTGGTGGCGCCCCGCCGCGCTATCCTAGTGCAACCCTTACGAAAGGAACGCCATGCGTCTGCCCATGAATACCTCGCTTGCCATGCTCAAGCCCTCCGGTATCCGCCGGATTAACGCGCTCGCCGCCCAGCATCCGGGGTGCATCGCGCTCGCGCTCGGCGAGCCCGATTTTCCCACGCCCGATGTGATTAGCGCCGAGGTGACCGCCGCACTGGACCGCGGTGACACGCACTATCCGCCCAACAACGGTCGCCCCGTCCTGCGTGAGGCGTTATCTGCCTACATGGGGGACGCGGGCCTTACGTTTTCGGCCGATGAGGTCATCCTGACCGACGGTGCGACCGAGGCACTGTCGGCAACATTCATGGCTATGCTCAACCCCGGCGACGAGGTCATTATCCCCACGCCGGCCTTTGGCCTGTACGAGAGCATCGTCGTGGCCAACCACGCCAAAGCAGTCTTTTTGGATACGGAGCCTGCGCAATTTCAGATTGACGAGGATGCGCTTCGTGCTTGCGTGACACCGGCGACCAAGGCCATCGTTATCTGCTCGCCCAACAATCCTACGGGCTGTATCCTCAACGCGGCTTCGCTCGACGCCGTGGCGCACGTGGCGGAGCAGACGGGCATCTACGTGGTCTGCGACGACGTATACAACCGCCTGGTTTATGTGGATGGCTACGAGCGCTTTGCCCAGCGTCACCCGGAGCTTCGCGATCAGACGGTAGTCATCGAGAGCTTCTCCAAGCCCTGGGCCATGACCGGCTGGCGCCTGGGCTGGCTCGCAGCAGCGGCACCCGTCATCGCCGAGATCGCAAAAGCTCACCAATACCTAGTATCGAGCGCCGTTTCCTTCGAGATGGACGCCGCAGCCCGAGCCCTCACCGTCGACCCAACCCCCATGCTCGAAGTCTATCGAGCCCGCCGCGAACGCGTACTCGCAGCCTTAGACGCCATGGGCCTCGACGTAGTAGAGCCCGCAGGAGCCTTCTACACTTTCCCGAGCATCAAAAAGTTCGGCCTAACCAGCGAGGGCTTCTGCATCAAAGCTATCAAAGAGGCCAACGTAGCCCTAGTCCCCGGAAACTGCTTCGGCACCGAAAGCCACATCCGCCTCAGCTACTGCGTAAGCGATGAAAACCTGGACGAAGGTCTCCGCCGCCTGTCCACCTTCATTTCAACCTTGTAGCCATCAGGGACGCAACACATCAGCCCACCGACCCAAGCATTATGAGTGGGGGCGTCAGCCAACGAAAAACCGGGCTGCCCCATAGTTGACGCAGGCCGCGCCGCCAAAGGCCAGGCGCAAGGTTTTCGTAGATTCCGCACGAGCCGAAGAGCACTTAATGTGCTCTTCGTGCGAGCCAGGACTTGACCGAGCGAAAACCTTGCGCCTGGCCTTTGGCGGCGCGGCCGGATGGTGGAATTGTGTACAGCTCGGTTTTCCGTTGACCGACGCCGGGGTCCCCGCCATAATACTTTCGGTTTACGCACGAATCCGCTGCCAGAGACAGCCGGCGCAAACGGGCATTGCCCGCGAGCTTAATGGGATATCCCGCCAGCCGAGGTGGTCGAGTAGATATGTCTTCTCGCCCCCGTCGCTCATGCAGCGCGGGGGCTTTCTTTTTGGACATGCCCCCGTCACGTCCTTGTGGCGGACCGTGCCCGGAAAGAATTCGAGGAGGTGTAATTCATGCCCCAGCAGTACAAAATCGACAAGGTTGCAGAGATCGAGTCCCGTATCGCCGAGAACGCCGGTCTGTTCGTCGTCAACTACAACGGTCTGACGGTTAAGCAGGCTCAGGAGCTGCGTCATCAGCTTCGCGAGTGCGGCGCCGAGATGAAGGTCTACAAGAACAACCTGGTCAAGATCGCTCTCAAGAACCAGGAGCAGCCCGAGCTCGACGAGATCCTCGCCGGCCCCGTCGCTTATGTGTTCTACGAGTCCGAGCCGGTCGAGGCCGCTAAGGCCCTTAAGGACTTCTCCGCTCAGTCCAAGGGCGTCCTTGAGATCAAGGGCGGTATCTCCGACGGCAAGGCCGTTTCCGCTGATGATGTTAAGGCTATCGCCGAGCTGCCCACCAAGGATCAGCTTCTCGGCCAGATCGCCGGTCTCATCTCCGGTTTCGCTCGCGACATCGCTGTCTGCGTCAACGGCGTTTCCTCTGGTCTCGCTCGTTCGATCCAGCAGGTCTCCGAGCAGAAGGCAGCCTAGTCGCTGTTTTCACCCGCGGCGGCAACGCCGCACCCCTGGCGCATTCGCGCCGTGTTTTAACTGATCTCCGTGCATCCGCACGGAAACCGAAAGGACTTAGAAATGGCTAAGCTTACCACCGATGAGATCATCGATGCTCTTAAGGAAATGACCCTTCTCGAGGCTTCCGAGCTCGTTAAGGCTATCGAGGACACCTTCGGCGTTTCCGCCGCTGCTCCTGCTGCCGTTGTCGCCGCTCCCGCTGCTGGCGCTGCTGAGGCCGAGGAGAAGACCGAGTTTGACGTCGTGCTCGAGGGCTTCGGCGACAACAAGATCCAGGTCATCAAGGCCGTCCGTGAGCTTACCAACCTTGGCCTGAAGGAGGCCAAGGAGGTCGTCGAGGGCGCTCCCAAGGCTGTTCTCGAGGGTGCCAAGAAGGAGGACGCCGAGGCTGCCAAGGAGAAGCTCGAGGCTGCTGGCGCTGCTGTCACCCTCAAGTAATCAGGCTTTCTCGCCAGATTTCTTTGCAGACGGGGTTCGCATTGCGAGCCCCGTCTTTTTTGTTTTTCGGTCCCTCGACATCGGTAGCTCAAACTGCCATATTCTGTGATTTGCGTCGTATCGGGTACCCTGCCGTTGGGCAATAAAATTGCACCATTCGAGCAATAATTTGCGTTGACCTGCTGAAGAATTGTCTCTGCCTTGTAGCGACATATAGTTCCAGCGGTAAGATGCTAGGGTATCGCAATTTGGTCTGCGGCTGTGTGCCGCACGCATGGGGCGCTTTTGCGCCTGCGAAAGGATCCTTGAATAACATGAAGGCAATCATCCCCGCCGCCGGTCTTGGCACGCGTTTTCTGCCTGGCACCAAGTGCACGCCCAAAGAGATGCTGCCGGTTCTCGACAAGCCGGTCATCCAGTATGTCGTCGAGGAGGCGCTCGACCCCGAGGAGGTCGACGACGCTATCATCGTTACCTCGCCCGGCAAGCCCGAGCTGCTGAACTACTTCCAGCCCGACCGTTCGCTCGAGAACCTGCTGCGCGAGCGCGGTAAGGACGCCTACGCCGACGCTGTCGCCCATGCGGGTGGTATGCCGGTCGACTTCCGTTATCAGTACGAGCCCAAGGGCCTCGGTCACGCCATTCGCTCTGCTGCCGACGCTGTGGCAGGGGAGAACTTCCTGGTTCTTCTGGGTGACTATGTTGTGCCCAACCGCGACATCTGCGACAAGATGCTCGCCGTCTCCAAGGAGCACGGTGGCGCTTCGGTTATCGCCGTTGCCGCGTGCGCTCCCGAGGAAGTCAGCCGCTATGGCGTCATCGCCGGCGATCGCGTGGGCTCTCTCGAGGGCTTCGAGGATGCCGCCGACGACGAGCCCGGTGCCGTTTGGCGCATCGGTGGTCTGGTCGAGAAGCCCGCTCCCGAGGCGGCTCCGTCCAACCTGTACATCGTTGGTCGCTACCTGCTGAGCCCGCTGGTTATGGACCTGCTGGCCGATCAGCAGGCCGGTAAGGGCGGCGAGATTCAGCTGACCGACGCCATGGCACGTTCGCTCGATCGCGAGGCCATGTACGCTGTCGTTATCGACCCGCTGTCGGGCTACGATACCGGTACCCCGTCTGGCTGGATGGCTACCAACGCCCTCATGGCTGCAAACGATCCTCGCTTTGCCGGCGCCTTCTGGGATGCCATCGACGAGCGCGGCGGTTTGATGCGCAAATAAGCCTTTCGGGCATCGACATTTACGGGTGCGGACTTCGGTTCGCGCCCGTTTTTTTATAAGAGCTGCGATTGCCAGCCCTCTGTTCACAGAAAATATATGAACAGGTGTTCGATACACATACATTTACCTGCGCATTTTCTGTCGAAAAACTTTGCTACTCCAAAAACTCAATCGCGTCAAGGCTTTTCTTGCTCAACGGTCGGTACCTGATAAACTATTAGGTTGCGATAACTGGCGAAGCTATGCCTCGCCAATCCACCGAGCATTTCCGTGAAGGAGGAAAAACCTGGTGACCTACGCATACACTGCCACTGAGCGCAAGCGCGTCAGCTTCGGGAAAATCCCGGAGGCCATGGAGCTCCCCAACCTTATCTCTGTTCAGAGGGAATCCTTTGAGCGTTTTAAGGACGAGGGCCTTCGTGAGGCGTTCAAGGAATCCAGCCCCATCCAGAGTCAGAACCATGTTCTCGAGGTTACCTTCGGCGAGCATCAGTTCGGCGACCCCGCGCACACCGTCGAGGAGTGCCGCGAGAAGGACATGACCTATCAGGCCCCGCTTCTGACTGACGTCCGTCTCACCAACAAGGAGACCGGCGAGATCAAGGAGCAGCTCGTCTTTATGGGCGACTTCCCCATGATGACCGATCAGGGCACCTTCATCATCAACGGTACCGAGCGTATCGTCGTCTCGCAGCTCGTCCGCTCCCCGGGCGTGTACTACAGCTCCGAGATGGATTCGGGCAAGCAGATCTACAAGGCTCAGATCATCCCGTCCCGCGGTGCCTGGCTCGAGTTTGAGGTCGACAAGCGCGACCAGCTCATGGTCTCCATCGACCGTAAGCGCAAGCAGAGCGCCACGATGTTCCTGCGCGCCCTTGGCATCGCCGTCACCAACGACGATATCATCGAGCTGCTCGGCAACTCCGATGTGATCAAGCGCACCCTCGAGCGCGATACCGCCCTCACTCGCGAGGACGCCCTCATCGAGATTTACCGTCGTCTGCGCCCGGGCGAGCCTCCCACCGTGGATGCTTCCCGCAGCCTGCTCGAGGGCCTGCTCTTCAACCCGCAGCGCTACGATCTGGCCCGCGTCGGTCGTTACAAGGTCAACAAGAAGCTCAACCTCACCACCGAGGAAGAGGTCACGGTGCTCACCGACGAGGACATTGTCGCTACGCTTCGCTACCTGCTGTCCCTCGCTGCCGGCGAGCAGGGCTTCAAGGTCGACGACATCGACCACTTTGGCAACCGCCGCATTCGCACCGTCGGCGAGCTCGTCGCCAACCAGTTCCGTATCGGCATGAGCCGTATGGAGCGCGTCGTCCGTGAGCGCATGAGCTCCCAGGACATCGACGAGATCACCCCGCAGTCGCTCATCAACATCCGTCCGATCGTGGCCTCTATCAAGGAGTTCTTCGGTTCCTCGCAGCTCTCGCAGTTCATGGACCAGGCGAACCCCCTGACCGGTCTGACTCACAAGCGCCGTCTGTCCGCACTCGGCCCTGGCGGCCTTGCCGGCCACAAGTCGGGCTCCAGCCGCCGCACCAACGTGCCGACGGCCGTCCGCGACGTTCACAACTCGCACTACAGCCGCATGTGCCCGATCGAGACCCCCGAAGGCCCCAACATCGGCCTGATCGGCTCGCTCGCCCTCTACGCCCGCGTCAACGAGTATGGCTTCATCGAGGCCCCGTTCCGTCGTGTCGAGAACGGCGTTGCCACCGACCAGATCGACTGGATGACCGCTGACGAGGAAGAGAAGCACGTCATCGCGCCGGCCAACACGCCGCTCGATCCCAAGACCAACGAGTTCATCACGACCGATGCCGAGGGCAAGATCGTCCGTCCGCATACCGTGATCGCCCGTACCCGCGACTTCGACGGCTCCTTCGGCGCTCCCGCCGACGTGCCTGTCGAGGACGTCGACTACATGGACGTCTCGCCGCGTCAGATGCTCTCCGTCGCAGCCACGCTGATTCCGTTCCTCGAGCACGACGACGCCAAGCGTACGCTCATGGGCGCCAACATGCAGCGTCAGGCCGTGCCGCTGGTTCACCCCGCCGCTCCCTATGTCGGTACCGGCATGGAGCGTCGCGCCGCCCTGGACTCTGGCGAGGTTACCCTGGCCAAGAACGCCGGCGAAGTCATCTATGCCGACGCCTCCAAGATTATCGTCAAGCACGCCGGCGGCATGGACGAGTATCACCTGGCCAAGTACCAGCGCTCCAACCAGTCCACCTGCATCAACCACCGTCCGCTCGTGCGCGTCGGTGACACCGTTGAGCAGGGCGAGCCTCTGGCCGACGGTCCTTCGACCGATCATGGCGAGCTCGCACTGGGCCAGAACCTCACCGTGGCATACATGCCGTGGGAAGGCTTCAACTACGAGGACGGTATCGTCGTGTCCGAGCGCCTGGTGGCCGAGGACCTGCTGACGACCATCAATATCACCCGTCACGAGATCGACGCCCGCGACACCAAGCTCGGCCCCGAGGAGATCACTCGCGAGATCCCGAACCTCTCCGAGGACATGCTTGCCAACCTCGACGAGGACGGCATCATCCGCATCGGCGCCGAGGTCGGCCCTGGCGACATCCTGGTCGGCAAGGTCACGCCTAAGGGCGAGAGCGCTCTGACCGCCGAGGAGCGCCTGCTGCGCGCCATCTTCGGTGCCAAGGCTCACGATGTTCGCGACACCTCCCTTAAGATGCCTCACGGCGCTTATGGCCGCGTCATCGACGTCGTCCGCTTTAGCCGCGAGAACGGCGACGACCTGGCCCCCGGCGTCAACGAGCAGGTGCGCGTCTACGTCGCCCAGCGTCGTAAGATCCAGCAGGGCGATAAGATCGCCGGTCGCCACGGCAACAAGGGCGTTATCTGTAACGTTCTGCCGGTCGAGGACATGCCCTACATGGCTGACGGTACCCCGATCGACGTTATCCTCAACCCGCTGGGCGTTCCTTCGCGTATGAACGTCGGTCAGCTGCTCGAGTGCCACCTTGGCTGGGCTGCTGCCTGCGGTTGGGATACCGAGGATGCCGACTCCGACAAGTATGTCCCCGGTCCGTTCTTCGTCTCGACGCCCGTCTTCGACGGCGCCAAGGAGGACGAGATCGCCGAGGTCATCCGTCGCGCCAACAAGAACATGCTCAACAAGGCCACCGCTGCCTTTGGCGATCACATGCGCCCCGAGTTTGTCACCCAGCTTGACGAGCGCGGCAAGACCCGCCTGTTCGACGGCCGCACCGGCGAGGAGTTCCGCGAGCCCATTACCGTGGGTACGTCCTACATCCTCAAGCTCGGCCACATGGTCGACGACAAGATCCACGCCCGTTCGACCGGCCCTTACAGCCTGGTTACCCAGCAACCGCTGGGCGGCAAGGCTCAGTTCGGCGGCCAGCGCTTCGGCGAGATGGAAGTTTGGGCACTGTACGCATACGGTGCTGCCAACGTCCTGCAGGAGATCCTGACCGTCAAGTCCGACGATACCGTGGGCCGCGTCAAGACCTACGAGTCCATCGTCAAGGGCGAGAACGTCCCGGTTCCGGGTATCCCCGAGTCCTTCAAGGTTCTCGTCAAGGAGATCCGTTCCCTCGCACTGGACATCGAGCCCATGCACGATGCCGACGAGGACGCCTCCGCCCCTGTGACCGCCGAGGAGACCTCTGCTCTCGACGACCTGGCTGCGCTCGCCGGCGTTGACACCGACGTCGAGGCCCAGGATGCCGAGACCGCCGAGGCACCCGAGGCTGTCGCCGCCACGACCACTGATAAGGAGTAGTTGACTGTGGCAGATTTCGAAGCTACTGATTTTGACTCGGTAAAGATCTCCCTTGCCTCCGCCGACCAGATCCGTTCCTGGTCGCACGGTGAGGTCAAGAAGCCGGAGACCATCAATTACCGTACCCTCAAGCCCGAGAAGGACGGCCTGTTCTGCGAGAAGATCTTCGGTCCCGCCAAGGACTGGGAGTGCTCCTGCGGCAAGTACAAGGGCATCCGCTTTAAGGGCATCGTCTGCGAGCGCTGCGGCGTCGAGGTCACCTCGGCCAAGGTTCGTCGCGAGCGCATGGGTCACATCGAGCTCGCCGCTCCCGTGTCCCACATCTGGTACTTCAAGAGCCCCACGAGCTTCCCGATGAGCCGTATGCTCGACATCAAGTCCAAGGACCTCGAGAAGGTTCTGTACTTTGCCAGCTACATCATCACCGAGGTCGACTACGAGGCTCGCGAGGCCGACGCTGACGACCTGCGCGAGGAGCTCGCCGCCGATCTGGAAGAGATCGATGCCGAGTGCGCCCGCCAGATCGAGTCCCTCAAGGAGCAGGGCAACCCCGAGAACTTTGACGAGTTCTCCGACGAGGAGCCGCTGACCCCCGAGGAGATCGCCTCTGGCATCGTCGACATCGAGGAAGAGTGCAAGGACGAGAAGCAGCTCCGCACGGACGCCTTCAACGCCTTCATGAAGCTCACCGAGCGCGACCTCATCTCCGATGAGCCGCTGTTCCGCGAGATGACCCGTTACTACTCCATGTACTTCAAGGGTGGTATGGGTGCCGAGGCCGTCCGCGACCTGCTCGCTGCCATCGACCTCCCCTCCGAGGCCGAGAAGCTCAAGGCCATCATCGCCGACGAGGATTCCCAGAAGCAGAAGCGCGAGAAGGCCGTTAAGCGCCTCGAGGTCGTTGACGCCTTCCTGAAGGGCGGCAACAGCCCCGCGAACATGATCCTGGATGTCATCCCGGTCATTCCGCCCGATCTGCGCCCGATGGTCCAGCTCGACGGCGGCCGCTTCGCCGCGTCCGACCTCAACGACCTGTATCGTCGCGTGATCAACCGTAACAACCGACTCAAGCGCCTGCTCGACCTGGACGCCCCTGCGATCATCGTGAACAACGAGAAGCGCATGCTCCAGGAGTCCGTGGATGCCCTGTTCGACAACGGCCGTCGTGGTCGCCCGGTCTCTGGCCGTGGCGGTCGCCCGCTCAAGTCGCTCGCTGAGGCCCTCAAGGGCAAGCAGGGTCGTTTCCGTCAGAACCTGCTGGGCAAGCGTGTCGACTACTCCGGCCGTTCGGTAATCGTTACCGACCCCAAGCTGCTGCTGCACCAGTGCGGTCTGCCCAAGACCATGGCGCTGGAGCTCTTCAAGCCCTTCGTCATGAAGCGCCTGGTCGAGCTCGGCAAGGTCGAGAACATCAAGGGCGCCAAGCGCGCTATCGACCGCGGTGCCACCTTTGTGTGGGATATCCTCGAAGAGGTCATCGACGGTCGCGTCGTGCTGCTCAACCGTGCACCGACCCTGCACCGTCTGTCCATCCAGGCCTTTGAGCCGGTGCTGGTCGAGGGCAAGGCTATCCACCTGCATCCGCTGGTCTGCTCGCCCTTCAACGCCGACTTCGACGGCGACCAGATGTCTGTCCACGTGCCGCTGTCCAGCCAGGCTCAGGCCGAGGCTCGCGTGCTCATGCTCTCTGCGAACAACCTGCGCTCGCCGGCATCCGGCAAGCCGGTTAACATCCCTTCGCAGGACATGATCATTGGTGTGTACTACCTCACCCAGGTCCGCGAGGGTCTGCCGGGCGAGAACCACGTGTTCGCCAGCTTCGACGACGCGCTGCACGCCTATGACTGCCGCTCCGAGGTCGACATGCAGGCCAAGATTCAGGTCCGCGTGTCCGCTGCCGACGCCAACGTCATCAACGAGGACGGCACCCGTATCTTCCGCGTCAAGAACGGCAAGAACGAGTTTGTCGACTACGACGTCACCGGCAACAAGACCGCGCGCTTCGAGACCTCCATCGGCCGCATCATCTTCAACCGCCAGTGCCTGCCCGAAGACTATGAGTTCATGAACTACAAGATGGTCAAGGGCGACGTGGCCAAGCTGGTTGCGGACTGCTGCGATCGTTACCCCGAGGCCAAGGTCGGTCCGATCCTCGACGCCATCAAGTACTCCGGCTTCCACTACGCTACCCGCGCCGGCCTCACCATCTCGGTGTGGGACGCTCTCATCCCTGCCGAGAAGCAGGAGCTGCTCGATCGCGCCCAGGCCAACGTCGACCAGATCAACGAGTACTTCGAGGAGGGCTTCATCAACGAGACGGAGCGCCACATCGAAGTCGTTAACGAGTGGACCGCTTGTACCGACAAGGTCGCAGCGCTCATGCTCGATATGTTCGACGAGGAAAACCCGCTCTACATGATGGCCGACTCCGGCGCCCGTGGTTCTAAGACCCAGCTGCGTCAGCTCGGCGGCATGCGTGGCCTGATGGCAGACATGTCCGGCGAGACGATCGACCTTCCCATTAAGGCGAACTTCCGCGAGGGCCTGCTACCGCTCGAGTACTTCATTTCGACCTACGGCGCCCGTAAGGGCCTGGTCGATACCGCATCCCACACCTCGGACTCTGGTTACCTGACCCGTCGTCTGGTCGACGTGGCCCAGGACGTCATCGTCCGCGAGGAGGACTGCGGTACGCACGAGGGCGTCACCTACAACCTCATCATCCCCGGCACCACCGACCTCAACACCGACCTCGTCGGCCGTTGCTTCATTGAGGACGTCGTGGCTCCCGATGGCACCGTGCTCTTTGAGCAGGACGGCTACATCGAGAAGGTCGCCGACATCCAGAAGATGGTCGATGCTGGCCTTAAGAAGGTCAAGCTTCGCGCGCTGCTCACCTGCCGCTCCAAGTACGGCGTGTGCCAGAAGTGCTACGGCTGGGATCTTTCTACCCGTCGTCCGGTCGCCATCGGTACCGCGGTCGGCATTATTGCCGCCCAGTCCATCGGCGAGCCCGGTACGCAGCTTACGATGCGTACCATTCACTCCGGCGGCGTCGCTGGCGTCGACGATATTACGCAGGGTCTGCCTACGGTCAGCCGTATGTTCGATATCGTCGGCAACGTCAACGAGAAGATTCTGGGTCGCGAGGCCGAGCTGGCTCCGTACTCCGGCCACCTCTCGATTAAGCCCGAGAAGTCCGAGTACGTGCTGACGCTCACCGATTCCGAGGATCACACCCGTGTCCTCGACGAGCGTCGCGTCCCCGCTTCGGTGCGCTTTATGCCCGAGATCGAGGACGGCTGCGAGGTTCGCGCCGGCGACCAGATCACCAAGGGCTTCGTCAACTTCCGCAACCTGCGCAAGCTGACCGACATCGAGTCGACGATGCACACCTTCGTTGAGAGCGTCAAGGACGTCTACACCAGCCAGGGCGTCGACCTGAACGACAAGCACATCGAGGTGCTCGCACGTCAGATGCTGCGTCGCGTTCAGATCACCAACCCCGGTGACTCCAAGTACCTGCTTGGTCAGTACGTCGACCGTTACGAGTTCGCTGACGAGGTCGAGCGCGTTGCCCGTCTGGGCGGTCAGGCTCCTGTGGCCGAGCCCGTCATCCTGGGTACGCTCAAGGTCGCGTCCAACATCGACTCCTGGCTGTCGAGCGCTTCGTTCATCCGTACCGCCGGCGTTCTTACCGAGGCTGCCATCGAGGGCAAGGTCGACCACCTGCTCGACCTTAAGTCCAACGTCATCGTCGGTAAGAAGATCCCGGCCGGTACCGGCCTCAAGCCGTACGCCAACGCCAAGCTGACGTATCGCACGGCCGACGGTTATGTCGACATCGACGGTCCGGCTTCGCCCAACGCCAAGTCGCTGCCCGAGTGGGCTCCGGTTGAGCTCAAGGACCTGGACGAGCAGCTCCCGCAGCAGCTCGACTGGGCCGGCTACGACGAGTTCGGTGGTGCTGACGGTTCGTTCACCCGCAACGGCCATACCATCTCCGCCGAGAAGGCTCGCCTGTACCTGTTCGACGACCTGGGCGTGTCGCAGCGCTGGACCAACAAGTTCAGCGAGGTCGGCATCGAGACGGTCGGCGACCTGGTCGGCAAGTCCGAGGAGGATCTGCTGCGCATCGATGGCATCGGTGCCAAGGCGATCGAGGAGCTCCGTGACGGCCTGGAGGCCCACGACCTGCTCTACATCCTCGAGAACAACGACGACGTTGCCGACGAGGAAGATCTCTCGCAGCTGCTGCAGATGGTCTTTAGCCCCGACGGTCCGGACGATATCCTGCTGGGTACCTCCGCTCCGACGCATCACGCCGACGCCGACGAGGAACTCCTGGGCGCCCCGATCGACGACAAGAAGGCTCCCGCCAACGGCGCGATCAACGAGGACATGGCTTCCCTCGACGAGCTGCTCAACCAGCTCGTGGACACCGACGACGCCGAAGAGGCTAAGGACAACGACGAGGAGTAATTTCCCAGTACGTTAACCGTTCTTCCAAAGACCCGCTTCCCAACAGGGGAGCGGGTCTTTTTTTGAAGAGAACCTGCCAAAAAGGGACAGGTTTATTTTGGTAGGTTTTTCCTGCTTGAATTTGAAACAATTCGTCCGGCCAGAGCGTATCTATGGTGAGGGCCTCATCGAGAACCATTAGCATCACCGGGAGGTGATTATGGAAGAACAAGCTTTTAGACAGGCGGTCGAAGATCACCGGGATGTCGTGTTTCGAATCGCATTGACGTACCTGCGCGATCGTGCCGATGCCGACGATATTGCCCAAGATGTCTTTCTTAAGTTGCTTAAAAGCGATGGACACTTTGAAAGTTGGGAACATCTTCGCCGTTGGCTTATCCGGGTCACGATCAATGAATGTAAATCGCTCTTTCGAAAGCCATGGAGGCGTGTAGAGGATATTGAGAACCTGGCCGATTCGCTTACGGCGGCGCAGGATGAGACCAAGGCGGTCCTGTCAGACGTTATGCGACTTCCGGAGCGATTCCGTGTCCCCATCGTGCTCTATTACTATCTGGGCTTTTCGACCTCAGAGATTGCCGAGTTGTTGCATGTACCAGCCGCGACCGTTCGAACGCGTTTAGCTCGCGGTCGATCTAAGCTCAAATTCATCCTAGAGGAGGGCGACCGTGAAATCCAATCAAATCAAGCAGGCCTTCGAGTCCGTCCAAGCCGATAGCGATCTTGCTGACCGTGTTCTTTATGCCGCTGCTGGTGAGCCGCTTCGCCGAAAGGGTCACGCGAAACCTCTGTATATTGCCGTGATCGGATGTCTTGCCGGAGTGCTGGCGACCGGAGGGGTCGCCTACGCCGTTATCAATTCCAGCTATTTTGCCTCAGCCTGGGGAAACCACGGCAATGGGGATTCCATTACCTGGACCAACGGTGGCTCATCGGGGACTAAATACATCTACACCAGAGAGTTTGGTGATGGCATCGCGCCCCAGAGCCTGGAGGGTTCAGTACAGAAGGTCAATCTGTCCGTCGAGGGTAACGGCTATACACTCGACATTCATGATATGGCTATCGATAAAAACGGTTGCGGTGCCGTGACGTTTACGTTGTCCAATCCAAATGGTGTTAACTACTACAAGCCGGCAGCAGAGACAGGCGAACTTGTTCTCTATGGTGAAGAAGAACAAGGCATCGGCACGCCCAGCATGAACTTCGGCGAGGAATGGGCTGATACACGCTGCACCATTGATAAGGACACATCAAGCGACACGGTCATTAATGGCACGATGTACTTTGCTTCTATGGATCGCGAGCGAGGTTTTCAACATGCGGTCACCTGGAATATCTCGTGGACCGAGGGCGAAGGCGAGGACGCGAAGCCGTTCGAGGCATCGACGCCCGAGTTTAACGTTGGAGCGTACGTCGATACAAAGGAACTCCGCTCCGATGACTCGCCTCTCGAGATCAGCCCGTTTTCTATCCAGACACACATCGATGATCTGGGCATTGACGCAGTCACGAAGAAGTTGACGGTTACCTACAAGGATGGATCGGAGCAGATTATCGAAGATGACGACGCAGGGGCGTTCAACTTATATTTTTCTTATACGCGCAATAGCGGAGAGAACATCTGGGTGCCAACGAAGTTGATGGATGTCGACCAAGTGGTCTCAGTAACGCTTGAGGGCACGAGATACACGTCAGCAGGAGAGACCGAAACAGAAGCACCCTTTACCATCGTCTATTCGTAAAGTCTGGGCCGCTTCCCAAGTGGGGAAGCGGCCTTTTTAGCGTTATATGGACGAGTGGATTGGACGTTATTCGTCTGATTCTCGGAAGAACGTGGCAAATGGATGCGGATCACCGTGAAGAGTGGCGTTTCCCCAGATAAAACCGACCAAAATAAACCTGTCCCTATTTAGCAGGTAACGTTGCCCCGACGAGCACGTCGGATTCCCGGGCCGGGCGG
>UQZD01000027.1:0-31299 GCA_900545485.1 uncultured Collinsella sp.
AGTCCCGCCAGTCGGTCTGCTCGGGCGGCTCGCCGCCGGCCCCTCCGCGCCCGGTCCTCTCCATCTTGCCCGCGCCCCCTTCGGCTCGACGCTTCCGCGGGGAGGCGGGCTCGGTGCCCGGTCGCCTCGCGGCGAATGCGGGGCTGCCCTCGCCGTGCGAGCAGTGCATGCGCTCCGCCCGGTCGGGCATCTCACGGGCGGTCAGCTCGCCCGCCTCCTCCAGCTTGAGCCAAGCATACAGGTTGTCCTTGTTCGGGAAAAGCGGCAGGCTCCTGCAGGCGGCGGGGGCGGACAGGCCGCTCCGGTGGAACTCCCAGAGAATCCCCTCGCGCTCCTCTTTCGTATACATCGGACTCCCTCCTGGACCCAGATTGGGTCCGAGATTTTGTCCGAGGTCCCGCGCATCCCGATTTGAAGGCCCAGAATGGGATACGCTTTCCGAAACAAGGCCCTTTGGGAAACTACATCCCGGAATAGACGCTCAGAGTGGGACACACCTTCCGTTAGGGGTCCGTTGCGGAAAGTGCATCCCGGAATTGGTGCCCAAAACGGGACACAGCTTCCGCGAGAGGGCTCTGGGGAAATTGCATCCCGTTCTGAGCCAGGGACTGCGGACGCAGTTTCCCTTTTAAAAAAGAAGGCGCACTGCCTGCGGTTGATGCAGACAGCGCGTCTTTTGCATTGAGCTTTGTTGAGGTTTGAAGCCGGAGTTGCTATGTAAATAGGGGAATCTTAATTTTCAAAACCCCGTACTTTGAAATTAGCCAACACATTTTTCAGTCTTAATTGCAAATAGCCGACTTATTCGAAATAATGATAGTCGATTAAGCTGTTTGATTTCAAAGGAGCGATGAAGCGATGGCGTACAAGACGCTCGAAAAACTCTTTTATGCAGATTCAAGCTCTGATCGTTATGCTCGCCATGACAAGCTTCTGCACGAACGTCTTACTGCTGACGGCACGGTGCGGACTGGAATTCACCTTGAGCATGGTGAACTGTTCGCTTGTGTTCCTTTGGACCTGTCCGTTGCTAGCGAGCGGATCCTCAGAAAAGAGCGAAAGATTTCCAACCTGTGGAACAGCTTGCCTTATGTGGCTTTGGGGGCCTCGATTCGTTCGCTGGTGCTTGAGGAGGTTGTATTTAGCAACGAGATGGAGGGCGTGCACAGCACGCGGCGCCAGATTGAAGCGGCGCTGGAGTCTGCGGAGGATGCTACGGTCGAACTTTGCGGTGCCGCCGAAAAGGAACACACTCCTTTTATTGAATTCGCTCGTCTCTATCTTCAGCTGGCGGATGGTCCAAATCGTCCCGGCAAACCCGAGGATATCCGCGAGATTTTCGATGCCGTCACTAAGGGCGTGCTTGACCCGAAGGACCGTCCGGATGGCAAGATGTTTCGTTTGGGTCCCGTTGTGATTGAGAACAGTCGGGGCAAGATTCTCCATCAGGGTGTTTCCTCGGAGCCCGAAATCATTGACCTCCTTGGCAAGATGATAGAGCTTGGCAATCGCGAAGATGTCCCAAGCCTTTATGTAGCCTCGCTCTGCCATTTCCTCTTTGAGTATATTCACCCTTTCTATGACGGCAACGGGAGGACGGGGAGATACCTTCTGGCGTTGAGCTTGAACGAGACGTTATCGCAGCCGACCGTGCTGTCGCTCTCCAGGACAATTGCCGAGAATAAAACTGCATATTACAAGGCGTTCGATGTGGTGGAGAGGCCCCTTAACGGCAGTGAGGCTACTTCGTTTGTCGCAATGATACTCAATTTGGTCGAGCAGGCGCAGGATGCCGTTCTGAGTGATTTGGTTGAAAAACGTACGCAGCTCGAGGATCTTAAGACGGCAATCGAAGAGCTCGACGGCTCATTTACCGAAAGGGCAAAAGATATTCTTTTTTATGCGGCCCAGATGCATATTTTCGAAGCCTTTGGTGAGTCCACGCTTCATGGCGTGTCGGGCTATCTCGATGTAACAAAGCCGACAGCGAGTAGGTCATTGTCAAGCCTAATCGCCGCCGGCTATTTAGAAAAGGTGTCCGCAAGGCCGCTTGTGTGCAGGATGACGGGGTCGGGACTTAATCTGCTCGGACTAGAGTGAGCACCGGTTGTTAGGCGAATGGGCGCTCAAAGGACTCGTCCACTATTCCTTTACAGCGCAAAGCTGCTCTTGCATCGGAAGCGCCTTTGAGACCCCCCCAATGGGCCCTCGTGTCAAACAGGGGAGATTATGATTCAATGTTGTTTGACACGTACGCCAGGAGTTCATCGTCTAAGGCCTTCAAAGAGTTCTTGATTTCCTGCCTGCGCTCGCGAGCCTGTTCGATTTTTGCATCACATTCACGTTTTGCCTTGAAATCGAACGGGCTGAAGAAGGAACGCCTGCTCTTAAGCTCTCGAAGTTCGTTCCCCAGCCGGTCAAATTCATCTTCGAGCCATTGTTTTTGCGACTTTTTAACAGGATTATCTAACCAATATTTGGCTTGGAGCTCTGTTTCTTTTTCAGCGCGCTCACGTTCTTTCTTCTTCTCGGGGTCGTATTCGTCACGCTTTGCCATGTCCTTTTCTAACTGTTCTCTCCGAAGCTGCTTTGCCTCATCGTTAAGGAAAAAGCCGTCGTTTGTTATTTGTTCGCTGGGGTGTCCGTAGTATCCGTAGTATCGGCGATTTGTTCGAACTTTGATACATAGCTCCTCGAGAGTGCACAATATGCCCCAACATCTTAAGAGCATCTCGTCTGTGGCAGTACCTTGTTTGGTGACTTTACTGTCAAGGAGGTCGATGGCTAAGCGAGTTGCTTTTATGCAACTATCGTACGCATCAATGCATAAATAAAAAGCTTCTTCTTCGTTGTCATAGTCGAAATCATCTGTCGCGTAGTAATCAAATACGCGGACCTTGTTCCACCGTTCTGACCATGCGGAACTGCCGTTGACCGCAGAGTTTAGGATCGTGATTGCAGCATTGAAATACATTGATGAAATGTTGCGCGCTGCAAGACCGGAAAGGTCTTCGGTAAAGGCGTCGAGGAACTCTTCGATATTCTCGGGTATCTCAACACTCTCCCCCTGCTCTTGGCTGAGCCTCTTTACGGCAGCCGTTTGTAATTCGCACACGGCCTCTATATTTTTCCATTGGAGTTCACGCGACTGTAGGTGACGAATGAGCCCCGATTGAATTAACTCTAGATTCTTCGCATTCGGTAGATTTGCAAGTTTCTGGCAGAAAAAGTCTGCCTCAGAGTTTGTGATAGTTCGCAGATGCTCAATGAAACCTATCGCTATGTTTAGCGCGTCGTTTATCTCATCAAAATCTGATGGGGCTCGATTTAGCAGCTTTAGCATGTTAATGCATGCTGCATTTGATTCCGACAAGCGATCGTTGTCAAACGTGAGCTGCCAGTCTATCGCTTTTGCCTTTATTGACCATGCCTCGGCGTTCTTAAGGTCAATTTCGAGTGCCATGGAGGCATATTTCTCAGCATCAGCGTTGTTACCTGCTTTTTGAGCGGTTCTGGCCAGGGCGAGATATCGATCGGCATCTTCAGCGCGGTCTGTTTTCACTGTGCCTTCGACTTGGACAACACCTTCGACCATCATTTTCTTTGCAGTCTCGAGCGTGTATTTCATTCCGCAGCTTTGGCAGACGAAGAAGTCTCCATCCTTGATTATCTCTGTGCTGCCGCAGAGCTCGCATTGCAGCGCTTTCATTTCGATTGCTCCATTTCATATCCCTTGCTGTTCATTTCTCGTATTAGCTTCTGCTTTATCTCAAAAACGTCATCCTTGTAAGGGAGATATAAGATGCCGTTTATATCGGACGGTTTTTCTATTGGCGGGTCAGTTTCTTTGAGAAGGATTGCGATCCTGGACCTATCGAATTTCATCAGTAGCATCCCGAGTTCCAAAACTACGTTCTGGCGAGCTCTTGGCTGTGGTTGACTCTGTTCGTTCTTTGGATAGCCCATATCGTCCGGGGTCATAAGCACGATTCCGAAATTAGCGCGAGGGATGTATTCCATCAGTTGTTCAATTATTGTTCGGCCCCCCATGGGCTGATTATCGAGAAAAATTGGCTCGAGATTCAACTCTTCGAGAAGACGTTGGAGTTGGTTTCGTGCAGTTTTATCGTGGCCATAAACAACGAAAACTTTGTTGTTTGGTTCGTCAACGATTTCATCTTCGATGGCTTCTCGAACTTGATCGGCGTTATTTCCTTGACAAAAGAAGCCGCCGCTGTCGTAGACATATACGGCTGTTCCATTCTCGAGCTTTATTCGATAGCCAATAGTTTTGTATCTCTGGGTCTTTTTTACCGGAATTTCTTTTGAAATAAGAAGCGAGATTAATTTATCCCTATCGATCATTGGTTGTCCTTGCTTGCTTTAACCAGTGCTGCTCTTTGTCTTATCAACGAAGCCATGCGTGATATTTTCAAGTTCGCACCTTCGATATCGTTTGATTGGATTGATTGCGATAGATCACTAAGTGCGCTCGATATTTCATCTTCAACTTGAGCGCTTGCTTCACAACTGGTGGGGTCGGCAAAGCTTGAAGTTTCCAAGAGGCTGGCCATTGATGCGCGCAGCTCTGAAGGTGATTCATCTAAAAGCACTCTTAGCTGAAGTTCAAGGTTCTGCATGAATTGCGATTTGCTTGAAACTTGGTTTTCAATAGTAGATGCATGAGATTCGGAAGCGCCCGTTGCGAAGAGTGCGGTTATCGCGGCGATTGCAAGCAGAAAACTGAGAATTGGAATTGCAGGAAGCGCCCCTGTTTTTAACGCGGACCCTAGTATGCTTAGCAGCAATTGGACTGCAAACGATACGCAAATAACAAGTATCTTTGAGATGCCAAATATCTTAAGATTTGTTTGGGGTCCAAATAACAAGGCTGAAACCACCAGGGCGAGGCTGACCAAAGAGAATGCGCTCTCAATCCAAAAAGTGGTTGAGGGTCCAAATAAAAGTAGTGCTACGCTTTCGATAGCTATGAAAAGGGCTACGGGGATTGCTGCAATATATGCCTGCGTGTTCTTCATTACGACCTCCGTGCTCCGCACTCGGGACAGAACTTCTCGGTTCCAGAGAAGCGATATCCACACTCGGAACAGAACTTTGCAGCACTTTGCTGCGAATTGGTATCCGCAGGGATGGTCTGTGTCGCGGTCGTACCGGTCGCTTGTGAGAGTGCATCGGTCATAACTGACCCCATGGTCCCACCAACACCGGTCATTACGCCTAGGCCGATTCCCATGTTTGCGTATTCGCCAGTCGCTTCGTTTTGGGCCATCTTTTCGGCAATATCGAAGCTGCGTTCCTGTTGATAGGTGTAGCCCTCGATTTGCCGTTTTTCTGCGCGTGCTTTTGCGGAGATTACGGTGCGCTGCGCCGCAGTTTCTTGTTCGATAATGCTGACCTGCTGTTTTATCTGTGCCTCGCGTACGTCGGCATATTGCTTGAAATGGAGATCCTTAAACTTCTCGTATACCGGATCACCTTCGGGTTTGACGATGGCGGTGACCAGCATTTGTGTTAATGATAGGCCGTATGCGGCAAAGTCGGAAAGCAGCTTGTTCTTAAGCGAGTCGGATAGCTCTTCCAGGTGTGCATCGAGTTCGAAAATGGAGAGCTTTTGCTCGGTAATTACTTGAGCGAGATGAGTTTTTATGCGAGTTTGCAGGAAAGCTTTGAAATAACTGATCAACTTGTCCTGGGAGAGCAAGGCTTCGGTTCCAACAAGTTTGAGAAGGAGCCTGCGGGGCTCTTTTACAGCAAGAGCCATCTCTCCGGATGCCCCGAGCGAGAGCGGAAACCCATAAGTCGGTTCCATGAACTGAATCTTGGAATTGGTTCCCCAGCGGATGCCCATCTGCTCGATGAGGTTAACAAAGTAGACCTCTGAGTGAAACGGGCTGACACCGCCGGTCGTTATCTTCGAAACGCCGTTCAGTAACGGTAGATTTTGAGTTTCAAGTTCATGCCTGCCTGGTCCAAACGAATCCAGGGCCTGGCCATTAAGGAAGAAAATTGCTTCTTGGGTCTCGTGAACAATGAGTTGCGAGCCCGTATTGAAGTCTTCTGAGGGGTGTTTCCAGATAAAAGTTTGGTTATTGCCCTCATATTTAATGACATCCGTGATGCTCATAGTCCCCTTGTTTCCATGGTTAGTAATGTTGATTTGCTAAGATAGCCGTCGTTGCTACGACGGCAAAAGTGGTGCTGAGACCCAGGCGCAGGATGTCGCCGGGGTACAGCTGGGCGGGTGCGCCGGAGCTGATGTCGAGTTCGTTGTTGTCGGCTGTTCGAATCAGATGCGTGCCGTTGGTCGAACCGAGGTCTTGTGCGTACCAAGCATTGTTCTCGGCGAAGATACGGAGATGCCTAGCGGAGACATCCAGCCCAACATCGGTGACAGCGCTGTCTTCGAGTGCGAGCGCTCCGATGATGGAGCCCATGGCAGAAGGCTCAATGACATAAGGGCCGCCGATGACGAGTCCGCTATCGATCCTGATAAGGCCGATCGCATGTTCGGTGTCCGTTTGTTTTAAATCGCATGGGCAGAAAGAAATACTTGAGGGGGTAAACGACCTGACATTCTCTGCGAATTCAAAGCGGTCCCTGATGTACGCGATAGCACGGGCCGGTTCGCACCAACAGGCGGTCGAGACAACGAGCGCGATTGAGATAAGAGCCCTGTTATCTTTGTCTGACTGGCAGCCGACGAGGCGCGAGGCAGCGTTCCGGTAAAGGAGCCCATTACGCCCACAGGCACTGAGCGCTTGAGCCATCGCGTCAGTCGCTGCCGCAATCATGGTATAGATGTCGGTGTTAGAATACCCTTTTCCCTGTAGCTTGTGCAGGATTTGATTCGATGCGCAGGACCAGTCGGCAAAGTAGCGATCTTCTAGGGAGCCCGGCTGCGAGTGCACGATCGTGCGCGAAAGCCAGCTGGTGTCCTGTGCCATTTGGGCGGTAGGCTGTCCATTTGTTAACGGCAGATCGGATAGTAACAATTCAGCAAGTGCGCGATGGCTCAGGGTAAATGAAGTCTTGAACAGGGAGAACATGACCTCGAGCGGTGTTTGCCGTCTTGGCATGATATTCTCCCTTCCTTGACCTTATTCGTTAAATAAAGGATAAAGGTGCCACTGGCCGATTTTACTGTGCAACAAATTGCATGTCGGCGAGCGGTCGCGCCGCATGATGCGTTCGTTCCAGCATGAGAGCTGGTTATCTTAGGGGCGCAATACGGTCGCGTTTTGATTTGGATGGCATGACTCAACTGCCCTTCGGGAAACTGTGTCCCGTAATGGACGGAGTGGGATGTAGTTTCCGCAAGGGGATTCTGGGGGGCATGTTCCGTTCTGAGCTGAAATGCCGGGACGCAGCTTCCCCTGCAAACACAAAAAGGCGCGCTGCCTGCGGTTGATGCGGGCGGCGCGCCTTTTGCGTTGGGCTCAGTTGAGGTGTGAAGCCGTAGCTTGCGACTTTTAGGAGCGGGCGGCTCCGTCGACGGGGAGCACGGCGCCCGTGACGTAGGAGGACATATCGCTCGCCAGGAAAACAAAGGCGTTGGCAACATCCTCGGGCTCGCCCATGCGACCCAGCGGAATGGTGGCGATGATGGGCTTGATGACCTCTTCGGGCAGGTTGGCGACCATATCGGTTTTGGTTACACCGGGTGCTACGGCATTGACGCGAATGCCCATGGGGGCGAGCTCGCGCGAGAGCGACTGGACCATGCCGTTGACGGCGAACTTGGACGTGGGATAGCCAACGCCGGAGGGCTGACCGTACTTGGCGACCATCGAGCTCGTGGTGGTGATGGTGCCGCCATGGCCGGCCTCGGTCATGATCTTGGCGGCAGCCTGGTGGCCGTTAAAGACGGCGACGACGTTGAGGTCCATGACCTTGGCGAACTCCTCGGCCGTGTAGCTCAAGAGGGGCGAGCGCTGGGAGATGCCGGCGTTGTTAACGACCGTGTCCAGGCCACCCATGTCGGCGGCTGCCTGGGTAAAGGCCTCGGTTACGGCCTCGAGCGAGGTGAGGTCGCAGGTGCGGCCCCAGACCTTGGCCTCGGGATAGGCTGCGGCTAGCTTTTCAACGGCGGCGTCGGCAGTCTCCTGACGCGAGCCAAAGACCGTGACGGCGGCGCCCTCCTCGATAAAGCGACAGGCGATGGCATAGCCGATACCGCGCGTGCCTCCGGTGATGATTGCTTTCTTGCCCTCGAGCAACATGGTGCCTCCATTCTTCGGGGGTTGGACATACGCAGCACAGCATAACGGTAGTCAAAAACGGCTCTGGTTGCACATCGGCGAAGGGCTCCCCGGTTCTCAGTGAACGGTCAAGTTGTTCAAACGTAGAGCATGCCAATGCGCCTCGAGTGCGCAAACAAAAGGGCTCCCGCCCAAGACCGGACGGGAGCCCCCAAGGCGCGTATTGTTAAGCGAGCGTTGGGCTAGTTGGCCATGACGCCTTCGGTCCAGGCCTCGACGTCCTCGATGCGCAGGACGTTGGCGACCTCGGCCACGCAGTCCACGCTGGCAAGCTCGGCGGCGGCAGCCTGGACGTTCTTCTCGAGCGCGCGGTGTGTCAGGAAGATGACCGAGCAGGCATCGCTGACGCCCGACTTGCCGTCCTCGACCTGGTTGATGAGCGAGATCGAGATGTTGTGCTTGGCAAAGATGTCGACCGTCTCGGACAGGGCGCCCACGCGGTCGGCGACCTTCAGGCGCACATAGTACTTGGTCTGGAGCTCGTCCATGGGCTTAAAGGCGAGGTTGTGGCCATAGGGCTCAATCTCGGGCAGCGGAGCCACGCCGCGGCTGATCTGCTCGGAGAGCGACAGGATATCGCCCACGACGGCGCTCGCGGTGGGGAAGGAGCCTGCGCCCGCGCCGTAGAACATGGTCTCGCCCACGGCGTCGCCTACCACGTAGACAGCGTTCATGGCGCCGTTGACCTTGGCAAGCATGTGATCGGCGGGAATCAGCGTGGGATGCACGCGCACGTCGACGCCGGCATCGGTGTTGCGGGCGATGCCGAGCAGCTTAATGGTGTAACCGAGCTCGCGGGCCTGGGCGATGTCCTCGGCGCCGATGGTGCGGATGCCCTGCTGGTAGACGTCGTCGGTGGTCACGCGGGTGCCAAAGCCGATGGAGGCGAGGATGGCCGTCTTGCTGGCGGCATCGAAGCCGTCGACGTCGGCGGACGGGTCGGCCTCGGCGTAACCCTTGGCCTGGGCGTCGGCGAGCACGTCGGCGTAATCGGCGCCCTCGGCGTCCATGCGCGACAGGATGTAGTTGGTGGTGCCGTTGAGGATGCCGGCGATGGTCAGAATCTTGTTGCCCACCAGGTCGTGCTCGAGCGTGCTGACGATGGGGATGCCGCCGCCACAGCTGGCCTCGCACTTAATCTGCACGCCGCACGCGCGTGCCTTCTCGGCAAGCGTCTCGACGTGACGGCCCAGTAGGGCCTTGTTGGCAGAGACGACGTGCTTGCCGTGCTCAAAGGCAGTGGTGAAGATCTCGGTCGCGGGATGCTCGCCGCCGATCAGCTCGACGACGATGTCGACGGCGGGGTCGGTGACGACATCGTGCCAGTCACTCGTAAAGGCCTCACGCTCAATACCGGCTGCCTCGGCCTGCTCCCAGGCAAGCGCGCAGGCGCGGGTCAGCTTAAGGTCGATGCCGTAGGCTGCCAGGTACTCATCGTGGTGGCTCTTGATCAGACGGGCCACGCCGCCGCCGACGGTTCCCAGACCGATGAGGCCGACGTTCACGGTGCGCAGGGGTTCGCTCATAGATAGCTCCTTCGTGCATCTTATAGATGGATTAACCGCTTAAAGGTTGAGTGCATTCTAGCGTGAACCGAGGGCGCGTGCTCGCCAGGCAACAGGAGTCGCACAAAACGGCACCCCCGAAACGCTGCGGAAACATTGGAAACATGCTCGCTACAAACGGAACTCCGTAACAAACTGTCAACGTTTGCACCATAAGGTTTGCCCTGTACCGCAAGACGGCCGCACCGCGGCCAGCGAAAAAGGGGGACACCATGTTCAACATCAACAGCACGCTCAGCCGTAGGAACTTTCTCGCCGGCGCCGCGGCACTCGGCAGCACCGTCGCGCTCGCTGGTTGTTCTTCGGGTGGCTCGGACAGCGGCTCCGCCGATGACGGCAAGACCTTCAAGATCGGTGTCATCGGCCCTCTGACTGGCGCCGCGGCAACCTATGGCGTCTCGGCCGAGAAGGGCGCCAAGCTCGCCGCCAAGGATTTTTCGACCAAGGACCTCAAGCTCTCGCTTAAGTCCGAGGACGATGTCGCCGACGGCGAGAAGGCCATCAACGCCTTCAATACGTTGTGCGACTGGGGCATGCAGGCACTCGTCGGCCCCGTCACGACTGGTGCCGCCGTCGCCGTCTCGGGCGAGATCGCCGACGATATGCTCATGGTCACGCCTTCTGCTTCGTCCCTCGACGTCACCAAGGACAAGACCACGGTTTTCCAGGTTTGCTTTACCGACCCCACCATGGGCACCAGCGCTGCCAAGTTTTTGGCCGAGAAGTATGCGGACGCCAAGATCGCCCTGTTCTACAACTCCGGCGATACGTATAGCTCGGGCGTTGCTGACGCCTTTGCCGAGCAGGCCAAGGCGTCCAAGCTCGACATCGTCGATACCGAGACCTTTAAGGACGACTCTTCCACGAGCTTTACCAACCAGCTCACCAAGGCCAAGGAGGCCGGCGCCACGCTTATCTTTGCCCCGATCTATTACACGCCGGCGTCCGTCCTGCTCAAGAACGCCAAGGACATGGGCTACGACATGACCCTCATGGGCACCGACGGCATGGATGGCCTGCTCTCTGTGGAAGGCTTCGATACCTCTCTTGCCGAGGGGGTACTGCTCATGACCCCGTTTTCGGCTGACGATGAGAAGAATGCCGACTTCGTCAAGGCCTATAAGGATGCCTACGACGAGACGCCCAACCAGTTTGCCGCCGACGCTTACGATTGCGTCCACGCCATCGCCGAGGCTATCGATAGGGCGGGGATTGACATTTCGGCCGACGGTGCCGACATTGCCGGCGACCTTGCCAAGGCCATGCGCAAGATCAAGATCGAGGGCCTGACAGGCGAGCTGACGTGGAATGACGAGGGCCAGGTCGAAAAACCCGCCACAGCCTATGTGATTCAGGACGGCAAGTACATCGCCGCCTAAGTGCGCATAAAGCGCGACCGGTGAGGCTGTTTTATTCAGGGCGGGGATGCCTGTAACAGAACGGAAACATTACTTTCACACAATAAAGTGGCTTTACTGCATAAAGTAATAGAAATACGCAGAAATATGGATAAATGAACAAATCCAAAGAAAAGTCGAAATAACCGCCACTTTTCCTAACTAAAGCGTCTACTATTTTGCGAACGCCGAACACGGCGAAGGATGGCCTGTCGGGTAACCGAAACCCGACGAGATTTGAGAGGAGAGCCGCATGTCGAGCCTCACCGGTAAGTCATTGAACCCTGTTATGAATCGCAGGAGCGTTATCGCGAGCGCAGCAGGTCTGGGGGCGATGTCCATTCTAGCCGGCTGCTCCTCCAACGGCGGCGACAGCGGTTCCGCGTCGGGCGACGCTTCGTTTAAGATCGGCACCATCGGCCCGCTGACCGGCGCCAACGCGTCCTACGGCAAGTCCGTTACACAGGCTGTCGAGCTTGGCTGCAAGGATTTCTCGACCAAGGAGCTGCCGCTTGTCAGCAAGGCCGAGGACGACCAGGCCGATGGCGAGAAGGCCGTCAACGCCTTCAACACCCTGCTCGACTGGGGCATGCAGGCCCTCGTCGGTCCGACCACCACGGGTGCGTCGGTCGCCGTTGCCGCAGAGTGCGGTAACGACCCCGAGACGTTCATGATCACCCCGTCCGCGTCTTCCGAGGACGTTACCAAGGGCAAGGATTGCGTCTTCCAGGTTTGCTTTACCGACCCCAACCAGGGTGTCAACGCTGCCAAGTTCCTGGCAGAGAAATATGCGGACGAGAAGTTCGTGCTGTTCTATAACTCCGGCGACGCCTATTCTTCGGGCATCGCAGATTCCTTTAAGGCCCAGGCCGCTAAGTCCAAGCTCGAGATTGTCGACGAGGAGACCTTTAAGGACGACTCCGCCACGAGCTTTACCAACCAGCTGACCAAGGCCAAGCAGGCAGGCGCCACCATGATCTTTGCGCCGATCTACTACACGCCGGCGTCCGTCCTGCTCAAGAACGCCAAGGACATGGGCTACGACGTCAAGATGATGGGCTGCGACGGCATGGACGGCATCCTGGGCGTTGAGGGCTTCGACACCTCTCTTGCCGAGGGTCTGCTGCTCATGACCCCGTTCTCCGCCGACGACGAGAAGAACGCCGACTTCGTCAACGCCTATAAGGATAAGTACGGCGATACCCCCGACCAGTTTGCCGCCGACGCCTACGACGGCGTGCATGCGGTGGTCGAGGCTCTCAAGGAGGCCGGCCTGGGTGTCGACGCCGACCCCACCGAGGTTGCCGAGAAGCTTCCCGAGGCTATGCGCAACATTACTGTTGACGGTCTGACTGGCAAGCTCTCCTGGAACGACAAGGGCCAGGTCCAGAAGGACCCGACGGCGTACGTCATTACCGACGGCAAGTACGTACAGGCCTAATAGGCCGCCTTACATAGAGCGGTTTTGATCCCAAGCAGGGGAGGTTTTGGCCTTCCCTGCTTGCTTGGTATCTAGGGACGATGTAACGTCCCTGTTTCATACATCAACTGGAAACCTATTCGAAAGGGGGATGTGGAACATGACGGTCTTTATCCAATACCTGGTCAACGGCCTGTCCATGGGTAGCGTCTACGCCATCATCGCGTTGGGCTACACCATGGTCTACGGTATCGCCAAGATGCTGAACTTCGCTCACGGCGACGTCATCATGGTCGGTGCCTATGTCTCGTTCTGCGCCACGTCGTATCTCGGCCTCCCGGGCTGGGCATCTGTAGTTCTCTCTTGTGTGGTCTGCACGGTTCTCGGTGTTCTCATTGAGGGTCTGGCCTATAAGCCGCTGCGCCAAGCAGGCCCGCTGGCCGTTCTGATCACGGCCATCGGCGTGTCTTACTTCCTGCAGAACGCCGCGCAGCTTCTGTGGGGCGCCACGCCCAAGAACTTCACTTCGCTTGTCACCTTCCCGGTGCCGGAGTTCTTGGCCAAGTTCAACGTAAGCGCCGTCTCGCTCGTCACCATCGTCGCCTGCCTGGTTATCATGGCCGGCCTGATGTTCTTTACGGGTAAGACCAAGATGGGCAAGGCCATGCGTGCCGTGTCCGAGGACAAGGCCGCCGCTCAGCTCATGGGCATCAACGTCAACCGCACCATCTCGATGACGTTTGCCATCGGCTCTGCCCTTGCCGCCATCGCCGGCGTGCTGCTGTGCTCCTACTCGCCGGTGCTGCAGCCCACGACGGGCGCCATGCCCGGCATCAAGGCCTTCGACGCCGCCGTCTTCGGTGGCATCGGCTCCATCCCCGGCGCCTTTGTCGGTGGCATTCTCATCGGCATCATCGAGGCGATGGCGCAGGCTTACATTTCCACGAGCCTTGCCAACTCCATCGTCTTTGGTGTTTTGATCATCGTCCTGCTCGTCAAGCCTGCCGGCCTCTTGGGCAAGTACGTCCCCGAGAAGGTGTAGGTGAGCGTTATGAAGTTTCTTAAAGACAAGCAGACGCGTCACGACTTTGTTACGTACGCCATGTGCCTTGTGGCGTTCGCCATCGTGTTCTTTATGCAGTCCAACCACATGATTCCGCGCATGATCGCCGGTCAGCTGGTTCCCATTACGGCCTACATCGTCATGGCTATCTCCCTTAACCTCGTCGTCGGCATCGCGGGCGACTTGTCGCTGGGCCATGCGGGCTTTATGAGTGTCGGTGCCTACACGGGCATTGTCACCGCCGTCGCGCTAGAGAGCGCCGTTCCCTCCGATCCGGTGCGCCTTATCATCAGCATCGTGGTCGGCGCCATCGCTGCTGCTATCCTGGGCTTCTTGATTGGCATCCCGGTTCTTCGCCTGAGCGGCGATTACCTGGCTATCGTGACGCTGGCCTTTGGCGAGATCATCAAAGAGATTGTCACTTGCCTTATCGTGGGCGTCGACTCGCGCGGCCTGCACGTGATCTTTAACATCACGGGCAACTCTACGATCGACGACCTGCACCTGCTCGAGGACGGCACCGCCATCATCAAGGGCGCCCAGGGCGCCTCGGGCGTGTCGACGTACTCGACCTTCCTTGCCGGCGCAATTCTGGTTATGGTCGCGCTCGTGATTGTGCTCAACCTGGTTCGCAGCCGTACCGGTCGTGCCATTATTGCCGTGCGCGACAACAAGATCGCTGCCGAGTCCGTGGGCATCTCCGTTACCCAGTACCGCATGATCGCCTTCGTGGTTTCCGCTGCCCTCGCCGGTGCTGCCGGAGCCCTGTTCGGCGGTAACTTCTCGCAGCTTTCCGCCACTAAGTTCGACTTCAATACGTCCATCCTCATTCTGGTGTTCGTGGTCCTGGGCGGCCTGGGCAACATGCGCGGCTCCGTTATCGCCGCGGCGCTGCTCACGGTGCTCCCCGAGCTGCTCCGTCAGTTCTCGGACTACCGCATGCTCATCTACGCCATCGTGTTGATTCTGGTCATGGTCTTTACCAACAACCCACAGCTCAAGGCGTTCTTCGCACGCATTAAGGACCGCTTTGCTTCCAAGAAGGAGGTGGCAGCCGATGCCCAGTAAGTTTGAGTTCAACAAGGGCAAGATGGTCCCGTATCCTTCTGGCGCCATCGTTCCCGACCGCGACCTGGGTCAGCGCCCGGCACTCGAGTGCATCCACCTGGGCATTGAGTTCGGTGGCCTTAAGGCAGTCGACGACTTTAGCCTGACTATCGGCAAGACCGAGATCGCCGGTCTGATCGGCCCCAACGGTGCCGGTAAGACCACGGTCTTCAACCTGCTCACCAAGGTGTATCAGCCCACGCACGGCACCATCCTACTCGACGGTGAGGACACCTCGGGCAAGTCGGTCTATCAGGTCAACCGCATGGGTATTGCCCGTACATTCCAGAACATTCGCCTGTTCAACACCATGACGGTGGAGGACAACGTCAAGGTCGGTCTGCACAATCAGGAGCGCTACTCCGGTTTTGAGGGCGTGCTGCGCCTGCCGACGTACTGGAAGCACGAGAAGGCTGCTCACGAACGCGCCATGGAGCTGCTGTCCATCTTTGATATGGAGCATCTGGCAAACGAGCAGGCCGGATCGCTGCCTTACGGCGCTCAGCGTCGTCTGGAGATCGTCCGCGCGCTTGCCACCAACCCCAAACTGCTGCTGCTCGACGAGCCTGCCGCAGGCATGAACCCGTCCGAGACCGCCGAGCTCATGGAGAACATCGTTAAGATTCGCGACACCTTTGGTATTGCCATCATGCTTATTGAGCACGACATGTCGCTCGTCATGAATATTTGCGAGGGTATCTGCGTGCTTAACTTTGGTAAGGTCATCGCCAAGGGCACGGCCGAGGAAATCCAGAACAACGACGCCGTTATCGAGGCGTATCTGGGCAAGCAGGATAAGGGGGAGAACTAAATGGCAGAGCCGATGCTTTCCGTCTACAACATCAACGTCTGGTACGGCGCCATCCACGCCATCAAGGACATCTCCTTTAACGTTAACGAGGGCGAGATCGTGGCCTTGATTGGTGCCAACGGTGCCGGCAAGTCCACAACGCTCAAGACCGTCTCGGGCCTGCTGCGCTCCAAGACCGGCTCCATCAAGTTTATGGGCGAGGACATTACCCATACGCCCGCTGATAAGCTGGTTGGTAAGGGCCTGGCTCAGGTTCCCGAGGGTCGTCGCGCCTTTTTGCAGATGACGGTTGAGGAGAACCTGGAGATGGGTGCCTATACGCAGCCCAAGTCCACGGTGGCTCCGGGCCTGGAGCGCGTCTACGAGCAGTTCCCGCGCCTGAAGGAACGTCGTCGCCAGGTCGCCGGCACCCTTTCAGGCGGCGAGCAGCAGATGCTCGTTATGGGGCGCGCCCTTATGAGTAACCCCAAACTGCTTATGCTCGACGAACCTTCCATGGGTCTGGCACCGATTCTGATCGAACAGATCTTCCAGATTGTCGAGGACCTGCACAAGGCTGGCACCACGGTGCTTCTGGTCGAGCAAAACGCGCAGATGGCGCTTTCCATCGCCACACGCGGTTACGTGCTCGAGACCGGCAAGATCACCATGACCGGCACCGGCCAAGAGCTCCTGCACGACGACAACGTCCGCAAAGCCTACCTCGGAGGCTAACCCACCTAACAAAAGGGGCGCTGACTATCTCAGTCAGCGCCCCTTTTTAAGTTGCGGTGAAATAGGGACTGAATACGGGCTCCAGAGGCCAAAAGAGTCCCTATTCCACCGCAACTTCATGGGGATGTGTGACAATGCCCGTCGGAAAACATCTGCTGTCTTTGGGGGTCTATCTATGCTGTACGAGTTTTGTGCCGAGAACTTTGAGCGGGTGCCGGCGGCTATCGATGCCGGTGCAAGGCGTATCGAGCTGTGCGACAACCTTGCCGTTGGTGGCACCACGCCTTCTGCCGGCGTTATCAGCGCTACAGTCAGCTATGCTCACGAGCATGACGCGCGAGTGATGTGCATGATTCGCCCGCGTGGCGGTGACTTTCATTACAACCAAGACGAGCTGCGCATGATGGAGATGGACCTGGGCCTTGCCGTAAGCGCCGGCGTTGACGGCTTGGTCTTTGGCTGCTGCAAGCCCTGCGCTGGCGGATGGGCGCTCGACGAGCTTACGTTGGGCGCCCTCGTGATGGCCGCGGGCTGCGCGACCGAGGAATGCAAGCGTGAGCCCATCGACATCACCTTCCACATGGCGTTTGACCAGCTCTCGCCCGAGGCTCAGCTCGACGCGATTGACACACTCGCCGACTGCGGCATCACACGCATCCTGACGCACGGCGGTGCCGCCGGCACGCCGATCGAGGACAACCTGGAGCATCTGTCGCGTCTTATCGAGTGTGCGGGCGACCGCTTGACCATCCTTCCCGGCGGCGGCATTTCCACGGCCAACCGCGATACCGTGGCGGCGGCACTGGGCGTCTCCGAGCTCCATGGCACAAGGATCGTACCGCTGGAGGTGTAGCCCGTGGCGCTTGTATTCGATGTTCAGCAGGCGAGCGGCAAGCCCGACGACAACCGTCGCCCCGGTACCGCGTGCCCCTTTTGCAACACGGAGGGGCTCACCGACATCATTCGCCGTGATGGCGATTGCATTTGGCTCGAGAATAAGTTCAAGACCCTGCGCGCCACCCGTCAAACCGTGCTGATCGAGTCGGCCGATCACGATGCCGACCTGGTGACCTATGAGCCGGATGAACTCCACCATGTGATGCGGTTTGCCCTGGGTTGCTGGCAGCAGATGATCGATTCACAGCAGTATCGCAGTGTGCTCATGTACAAGAACAAGGGTCCGCTCTCGGGCGGTAGTCTCGTTCATCCGCACATGCAGATTGTGGGTTTGGAGCAGGAAGACGGCTACACTTCGCTGACTTCTGCCAATTTCGAAGGCATCAATGTCTGGCAACAGGGGAGAATCTCGGTCAACATCTCAACCGAACCGATTATGGGGTTCTTTGAGGTCAATGTTTCAGCCCCGCAGGGAATCGCCGCCAGCGATGACACGAGAGACCAAGCCGAGGCGGATCTCTTCGCCGATGCGATCCAGGTAGCTCTGCGCTATATCCTGAACGAGCACCACGGTGGTCGCGCAGAGTCGTACAACCTGTTCTTCTATCACCTGGGCGGTCGGACCATTGCCAAGGCGCTGCCGCGTTGGGTGGTTTCGCCCTACTTTGTCGGCTATCGTTTGGCCCAGGTCAATGCTGAGACCACGCTCGATGTCGATGCTGAGCGCCTGCGTGCGCATCTGGAAACGCTCGTATAGTAAGACTAACACCCGCGTAATGCGGGCAGTCTAGCGTGCCATGGCGTTGCGGCCGGCCTCGACACGCTTGCGCTGAGCGGCGCGCTCCTCGCCGGTCAGACGCTCAAAGAGGTGCCCGATAAGCGAGGCGAGCACCTGCTGAAACAACGTTCCGCACATGACGGGAAACACGACTTCGCCCGGAAAGTATTGCGTGGCGATGACGGCGCCCGAAGAGATGTTACGCATGCCGCAGGTAAAGCACATGGTAGTCGTCTCGCTATATGGCAGATGCAGCGCACGGGCGACCAGAAAACCGACGACAAAGCCGCTGATGGCGAAGGTCAAAATAAAGAGAGCGACTTCCAGGCGCACCGCGTTCATGTGCAGCACGTATTCGCTCATGGCGGTGGAGTTGGAGGCGATAACGCCCATCATCATGAACTTGCAGGCGGGCGAGAGCGCGGGGGAGAGCTTCTCGTGTCCCCATCCACGCGTGAGCTCGTTGATCATGATGCCGAGCACGGCGGGGATGGCGATCATAAAGGCCATGTCCTGCATCATGCTCGGCACATCGATCGAGACGGTGGCACCCAGCAAGAGCTTCAGCGTGAGCGGAATCGTCACAGGCGAGATAACCGAGGACGTCAGGATAATGGTGAGCGCGAGCGGGCCGTTGCCGCCGAACATGCTAATCCACATAAAGGCAGTGACCGCCACGGGTACGCTGTACTCGAGCACGATGCCGCAGACAAGGTTGGGATTGGAGCCAAAGAACAGCGATCCCATGGCATAGGCTGCTATGGGAATGAGCACCGCCGAGACGAGCAGCGCCAAAATCAGGTGCAGCGGACGGCGGAACACCTCAGCTACCTGGTGGAAGGTGTTGCTGAGCGCACCTTGGAACGTCATAAAGGCGAAGAGGGCGGGAACAATGGGCTTGAGTACGCCGATCTGCTGGGGAAAGAGCACGCCGAGCGTCACGCAAATCGGAACGATGATCTGCATATGCCCCGCGAGGAACTTTCCCAGTCCAGCCCATTGCTTCATATGCCCCGTGACCCCCTTTATCCGCGAACTCGTTTGTATGGATATGCTAGACGCTCGTATGTGTCCGTGCGGCTGAAACGCTCGATTATTTCGAGGCCATTACCGCCATCGTTTGCCGAAACCGCGGCGCACCGCGGCGTTTTGCGTCCGCGCTGCACGGTATAATAAATCCGTTCAACAGATCTGCCTGCCGAAGCGGGCATACACAGAGGACTCATCGCTATGAACCGTGAGAGGTATCGCGGCGACCTGCCCCTATCAGGGGTGGGTGCCTATGTCATCGCTTAAGACGACGCATCGCTGGGCGGTCGCTCAGCAAAACCCCGAGCTCGAAAAGGAGCTTTCGGCTGGTCTGGGCATTCCCGGGCTGGTGGCGCGCATTATGGTCGCGCACGGCATTGGCTCCATCAAAGAGGGCCAATTGTTTTTGACGCCTTCGCTCGATCGCGACTGGGCCGACCCACTCATTATCCCGGGCATGTCGGTCGTTGCCGACCGCGTCGAGCGTGCTATTCGCAACCACGAGCACATTGCGGTCTTTGGCGATTTTGACGTTGACGGCATTACGTCGACCTGCCTGTTGACCGAGGCGCTGCGCACGTTTGGCGCCGATGTCACGCCGTTTATTCCGCATCGCTTTGATGAGGGCTACGGTCTTTCGCGCGCGGCACTCGACCGCGTTAACGAGCTCGCTCGCCCCCAGCTGATCGTGACCGTCGATAACGGCATTGCCGCCAAGGAAGAGGTTTCCTATCTGGAGAGCTTGGGGATCGATTTGGTGGTCACGGACCATCACGAGCCCTCCGACCAGGTGCCGCAGGGTGTGCCCCTGACCGACCCCAAGCTCGAAGACGAGGGCCCCTCGCGCGAGCTTGCCGGTGCTGGTGTGGCGCTCAAGCTGGTGCAAGTCCTGGGTGAGCGCCTGGGCAAGCCGTCGTATTGGCGTTCGCTAATCGAGGTCGCGGCGCTGGGCACCGTGTCCGACATGATGCCGCTCACGCCCGAGAACCGCGCGCTGGTTGCCGAGGGCATCCAGCAGATGCGCGTGACGGCCCGCCCCGGCTATATCGCGCTTGCCTCGCTCGCCAAGGCGGACCTTTCGAGCATTACGGCGGATGGCCTGTCATTCTCGCTCATTCCCCGCTTAAACGCTGCCGGTCGCATGGCCGATCCCAAGCTGGCGCTCGACCTGCTGCTTGCCTGCAATCCCATCGAAGCAAGCGCGCTGGCAGCTGAGCTCGAGGAAATCAACCGCCAGCGCCGTGAGATCGAGGCGGAGCTCACGCGCGATGCCATGGCAAAGGTCGAGGAGACCTATGACGGCGGACGCGCGATCGTCGTGGGCGGCGAAGGCTGGCACGAGGGTGTCAAGGGCATCGTGGCAAGCCGTCTGACCAACCGCTATCACGTGCCGGCGCTGCTGTTCTCGATCGAGGACGGTATCGCGCGCGGCTCTGGTCGCTCGGTGGGCAAAGTTAACCTGTTTGACGCCGTCGAGCGCTGCTCCGACCTGCTGATTCGTCGCGGCGGACATGCCGGTGCGGTGGGTGTGACCATCGAGGCATCCAAGCTCGATGAATTCCGTCGTCGCCTTTCCGCCGTGCTATCGGAGATTCCCGCCGAGGACTTTGAAGACATCGACGAGGTCGCCGCCACGGTCGACCTTTCCGAGCTGAATATCGAGACTATAGAGCAGATTTCCCGTCTTGAGCCGTTTGGCCAGGGCAACAAGGTGCCGCTGCTGGCCGCCGAGGGCGTGACGATGTGCGATCGCGCCGTGGTGGGCAAAACCGGCGAGCACATGCGCTTTGTGGCGACCGATGGCGCCGCGAGTGTGCCGGCCATTATGTTCCGCGTGCCGCAAATCGATAAGCTCATCAACTGCGATAGCGCTGTCGACTTGGTGTTCGAGGCCGTTGCCGAGCATTGGCAGGGGCGTGTGAAGCCCAAGCTCATGATCAAGGATGTTCTGGTCCGCGATACCACGCTGCCCAGCGTCGACGATCCGGCATGCGAGCTTCGTCGTGGCGTGCAGCCGGCGGATTCCGGCCTGCGCCTGGAGTCGCGTAAACGCGAGACGCTCGCCCAGCTTTCTTATACCGAGCTGACGCGCTCGCTTATCCATAGCTTTATAGGCTCGAACCAGCCGCATCGCGCGCAGGTCGAGGCGCTCGATGCCCTGGCCGACCACCAGAGCGTTTTGGCCGTTATGGGAACGGGCCGCGGCAAGTCTCTTATCTTCCATGTTCACGCCGCGCGTGAGGCGGTCCTTCGCGGGCGTGCGAGCATCTTTGTCTATCCGCTGCGTGCGCTCGTTGCCGACCAGGCCTATCACCTCTCGTCGACGATGGCAGCGCTTGGCATTGGCGTTGGCATGCTGACCGGCGAGACCGTGGAGGCCGCACGCGATGACGTGTTCGCCGGTCTAGCTTCGGGCCGCACCGGTATCGTGCTCACGACGCCCGAGTTCCTGTCTATCCACCGTGACCGTTTCGCGCGTTCGGGCCGCATCGGCTTTGTCGTTATCGACGAGGCGCACCACGCCGGCCTTGCCAAGGGCGGCGACCGCAGCGCCTATCTCGACATGCCCGATATCCTCAAAGCCCTGGGCGACCCGGTCGTTATGGCTGCGACGGCCACCGCGACGGCTCCGGTCGTGGCCGAGCTTGCCCGCATGCTGCCGATCACTCGCACGGTGGTCGACGAGACGGTGCGCGAGAACCTGCGGCTCGAGGACGACCGTGATCTTGCAAGTCGCGAGAACCGTTTGGTGTCGATTGTGGCGACGGGGGAAAAGACCGTCATCTACGTCAATTCGCGCGACCAGTCCGTGGCGCTCGCCAAGACGTTGCGCAAGCGTGTGCCCGATTGCGCAACCCATATCGCGTTCTATAACGCGGGGCTTGCGCGTTCCGATCGCCGTCGCGTGGAGGAAGCATTCCGAGACGGAAGCCTCAGCTGCATCGTTTCGACCTCCGCCTTTGGCGAGGGTGTCAACCTGCCCGATATCCGCCATGTCGTGCTCTACCACATGCCGTTTGGCGCCATCGAGTTCAACCAGATGAGCGGACGTGCCGGTCGCGATGGCCAGCCCGCCGTGATCCATCTACTCTATTCGTCGCGCGACGCCCGCATTAACGAGCGCCTGCTCGACTGCTATGCGCCCGAGCGCGACGAGCTCGTCACGCTCTATCGCGCGCTGCAGACCATGTGGCGCTCCAACCGCGGCAAAACCGGGGACGATTCCTTTAGTGCGAGCGATATCGACATCGCGCAGATGTGCCTTGCCATCGATGCTCGCACGCCGGTCGACGAGCGTTCGGTGGAAAGCGGCCTGGGAATCTTCGAAGAGCTTGGTTTCTGTCGAGTTTCGGGGTTTGACGACACTCGTCGCATCGCGATGGCCGAAAACCCCGGCCGCGTGCAATTGAGCAGGTCAATTCGCTATTTGGAGGGCTTGCGCTCGCGCATGGAGTTTTCGGCTTTCCGGAGCTGGGCGCTCGATTCGTGCGCTTCTGATATGCTAGCCAAAGTTAACCGCCCGATCGTACCGCGGGCCTAGGGGAAGGGGACCTCGATGGATGCCGCAGCCCGTACCGCCCATGATTCCACCCTCCAGCCGTTTTCGGAGATGGAGCACTATAAGCATGCCGATGAGCTGCCGCCCGAGATTATGGCGGACAGCTACGACAAGCTGGAGCGCCTGTGCCTCAAATATATGAATGAGGACGACTTTTCTAAGGTTGAGCAGGCCTACTGCTTTGCCGCCGAGAAGCACTGCAACCAAAAGCGCCGCTCGGGCGAGATGTACATTAACCATCCCGTCGAGGTTGCCATCATTTTGGCCGATCTCAAGATGGACTGCGATGTGGTGTGTGCCGCGCTGCTGCACGATACCGTCGAGGATACCGAGACCTCGCTCACCGATGTTTCCGGCCTGTTTGGCGATACGGTGGCCGAGCTCGTCGATGGCGTGACCAAGCTCACCAACATCGAAGTCGACAGCATGGACGAGAAGCAGGCGCTCACGCTGCGCAAGATGTTCCTCGCCATGTCCAAGGACATCCGCGTCATCATCGTTAAACTTGCCGATCGTCTGCACAACATGCGAACGCTGGCAGCCCTGCGCGAGGATCGTCGCCTGTTTAAGGCTCGCGAGACCATGGACGTGTACGCGCCCTTGGCCGACCGCCTGGGCATGAGCTCTATTAAGTGGGAGCTCGAGGACCTGTCCTTCTTCTACCTGGAGCCCGATGCCTACCAGCGCATCGCGCGTATGGTAGCTGAGTCGCGCGAGGTCCGCGAACGCTACCTTGCCGAGACCATCAAGACGCTTACCGATGAGCTCAACCGCATTGGTCTGGAGGACTTCCAGATCAACGGCCGCTCCAAGCACTATTGGTCCATCTACCAAAAGATGAAGCGCAAGGGCAAGGAGTTCTCCGAGATCTACGACCTGGTGGCGCTGCGCGTTATTACCCATTCGGTGCGCGATTGCTACTCCACGCTCGGTGCGGTGCATACGCTGTGGCACCCTATGCCTGGTCGCTTTAAAGACTATATCGCCATGCCTAAGGTCAATAACTACCAGTCGCTCCACACGACGGTCATCGGCCCTACGGCTCGTCCGCTCGAGATTCAGATTCGAACCTACGAGATGCATGAGCAGGCCGAGTACGGCATTGCCGCCCACTGGCTATATAAGAAGTCGGGCGGATCGTCTGCTTCCAAGACCAATGACGCTCAACGTTTGGACGACCAGATCAACTGGCTCAAGCATTCGCTCGATTGGGCGGCTTCCGACGAGATCACCGATGCCAAGGAATACCTGCACTCGCTGAAGGTCGATCTGTTCGATCAGGAGATCTTTGTCTTCACGCCCAAAGGCGAGGTCATGGCGCTTCGTGCCGGCTCCACGCCGCTCGACTTTGCCTATGCCGTTCACACCGAGGTGGGAAACCACTGCGTCGGCGCCAAAATCAACGGTGCGGTGGCTCCGCTCACGCACGAGATCAAGACGGGCGACCGCGTTGAAATCCTGACTAACAAGAGTTCCAAGCCGTCGCGCGATTGGCTCAAGATCGTTAAGACACCTTCCGCCAAGTCAAAGATCCGCCGCTATTTTGCCGCTGCGACCAAGGACGACGACGCTGCCGCCGGTCGCGATATGCTGGCCAAGGACCTGCGTAAGCGTGGCTATGGCATTTCTACGCCGCGTTCGACGCGTGCACTCAACGCCGTGGCGGAGCAGTTTAACTTCAAGCAGCTCGAGGACCTGTTTGCCGCCGTCGGTGCCGGCAAGGTTGCCCCGCGCGCTGTGGGCAATAAGGTCGAGCAAATCTTGGACCCCAAGCCCGAGGAACAGCTCACCAAGGCCGAGGCTATCGCCGAGGTCGTGAAGCAGCCCGCTCGCGGCTCCAACCGCAAGCCGCAAAAGCGCGGCAAGAGCGCCAGTAACGGCATTATCGTCAAGGGCGAGAGCAACAGCGGCCTGCTGGTCCGTCTGGCTCATTGCTGCAACCCCGTGACGGGCGACGACATCGTCGGCTTCATCACGCGCGGTCGCGGCGTTTCGGTGCATCGCGCCAACTGCCCTAACGTCAAGGGTCTTATGGAACATCCCGAGCGCATGATCGATGTGGAGTGGGACGGCGCTGCCGACACCCTCTTCCAGGTCGAGATCGTGGTCGAGTGCCTGGACCGCATGGGCCTGCTCAAGGATGTCACCATTGCCATTGGCGATGCGGGCGGTAATATCCTTTCTGCCGCCACGTCGACCAACCGCGAGGGCATTGCAACCCTGCGCTTTATGGTCGAGATCTCGGACGCGAGTGGTCTGGATCCGCTGCTGGCCTCTATCAGCAGCGTTGACTCGGTCTACGACGCTCGTCGTCTTATGCCCGGCGAGGGTGGAGCCCAGCTTAAGCGCCGTGTGTAGGTGCGAGAGCCTCTCAGCATCATAGATATTGGTTACGTTCGAGGCATCGTTTGGTGCCTCGAACGTATTTTAGAAGGAGGGTATGCGCATGGGCGATATGACTTTGGACCTGACACCCCGAGGTGCGGCTTCGATTGAGGCGCTCGTCAACGGCCCCATTCAGACCAACAGTTACGCCGTGATTTCGAATGACGAGTGCTTAATCGTCGATCCGGCGTGGGAGGGCGAGCGTCTTGTGGAGCATATCCGCACCGCGCATCCTGAGGTGCGCGTACTCGGCTCTGTCTGCACGCACGGTCATGCCGACCATGTTGGCGGGGTTGCCGGGGTTCGAGCTGTCGTTGGCGACGGCGCGCTATATGAGTTGTGCGCTAAGGACGTGACGGTACCTCGCGCAAATATCGAGGAGCAGCGCACCATGTGGGGTATCGAGACGCCCGATCCGGGTGAGCCGACGCGTTTGCTTGTCGAGGGCGATACAATCGAGGTGGGCGACGTCTGCCTGCAGGTGATCGAGACGCCGGGGCATACGCCGGGCGGCATCGTCCTGTTCGCCGCGACCGAGCAGGGGAACATCGCCTTTGTGGGCGACACGCTTTTCCCGGGCAGCCACGGTCGTACCGATCTTTCCGGCGGTGACGAGGCGGCGATTATGCGCTCGCTCTCCAAACTTGCCAAGACGCTTCCGCCCGATACCGTTTGCTTGACGGGCCATGGCGATTCGACCACGATGGCGCGCGAACTTATGCAGAATCCGTTTATGCAGATGTAGGCTCGAAGCCGTCTTTCGAACCACGAAGACCGCTCAATCGTCAAGCTATTTTCCCCAGTGGGTCGATTCTGTGGGGCAAACGGTCAAAATTTGTCCAATCGGATGGTATTCGTGAACAAACGAACGTTTATGCTCGGGTATGTCGTGGTAAAATCTCAGGCGTTATCGGAGCAACCTTACAGGAGGTTTCTTTTATGCTCGTCAACGCAGCAGACATGCTCAAGAAGGCCGAGGCCGGCAAGTACGCTCTCGGTGCCTTCAACACCAACAACCTCGAGTGGACCCTGGCTATTCTCCAGGCCGCCGAGGAGGCCAAGTCTCCGCTGATCCTTCAGTGCACCGCTGGTGCCGCTAAGTGGATGGGCGGTTTCAAGGTCTGCGCCGACATGGTCAAGGCTGCCGTCGAGGCCACGGGCGTTACCGTTCCCGTCGCCCTTCACCTCGATCACGGTTCTTACGAGGACTGCTTCAAGTGCATCGAGGCCGGCTTCACGTCCATCATGTATGACGGCTCTCACGAGGAGACCTTCCAGCTTAACCTCGACCGCACCAAGGAGCTCGTTGAGCTTGCCCACTCCAAGGGCATGTCCATCGAGGCCGAGGTCGGCGGCATCGGCGGCACCGAGGACGGCGTGACCTCCAACGGCGAGCTCGCTGACCCCGCTGAGTGCAAGCAGATTGCTGACCTGGGCGTCGACTTCCTCGCCTGCGGTATCGGCAACATCCACGGCGTGTATCCCGCCGACTGGGCTGGCCTTTCCTTCGAGCGTCTGGGCGAGATCAAGGCCGAGACCGGCGACCTGCCCCTCGTTCTACACGGTGGCACCGGCATCCCCGAGGATCAGATCAAGAAGGCCATCTCCCTGGGTATCTCCAAGATCAACGTCAACACCGACCTGCAGCTCGTCTTCGCCAAGGGCGTTCGCGAGTACATCGAGGCTGGCAAGGATCAGCAGGGCAAGGGCTTCGACCCCCGCAAGCTCCTCAAGCCTGGTCGCGACAACATCGTTGCCCGCACCAAGGAGCTCATGGAGGAGTTTGGCTCCGTCAACAAGGCGTAAGCGTCGCTAAACTTCCCGCCGGAAGCCCCGTCCCCCTACACTGTTTCCTTTGCGCTCACCTGGCTTTGCCAGAAGTCGCGCCAAGGAAACAGTTCCGGGGGACGGGGCTTCCTTTGTTTAACGCCGCAGGGTTACGAGGCTGAATTAAGATGGCTACTGGCTTCGCCAGAAGTCGCGCGACGGAATCAGCTCCGGGGAAACGGGGCCTCCTTTGTTAACTCGCTACAGGGTTACTGGGCTGAATTCATTTTTAGAGGTACCGTTTATCGGTGTTGAGGGTTCCTTTATTGGGGCTTTCTTTTTTATCTCGCTACAATGGGCTTCAAGAGTTCTAATGACTTGGAGTTTGGTATGGCTGTTATTAATGTGCTGCCTTCGGATGGGAAGGTTATTGACGAAGGTCCCGTTGGTTGCTCTGTTGATGTTTGCTGTGATGACTTTCGTCATCTCGATATTGGACTGCCGCCTGAGATTCTTCGTCTTAAGGATGCCGGGTATTTGACGCAGGCTGTTGCTGCCTGCGATCGCCTTCTGGAGCAGAGTCCTGAGCCTTCGCTGGCTGCTTGTGTTCGTGCCGAGCGGTATCGCATGCTCGAGACGCCGCTTCATTTTTCGGTGTCGCGCGATCAGGCTATTGCGATGGTTCGCGAGGAGTGGCCAGAGTTTACCGAAGAGCAGTTTGATGACCTGATTAATCGCAAGCGTATCGATTGGCGCTTTATCGATGGCGAGCTGTTCGTTCTCGATAACTTCCTCGATTCGCTTCGCGTGTACCCCAAGGAGGTTCCGGGCCTGTGTCCCGATTCTGCGGACGGCATCGCGCTTCGCAACCAGATGCTCAGGGAGATGGAGTCGCAAAACGGGTTGACGCGCGTCATCACGCTCAAGGCATCCGTGTCTGTCCCCGGGGCTCTGGGGGGAGAGACTGTTCGCGCGTGGCTACCCGTTGCCGCCGCCTGTCGTCAACAGTCTCATATCGAGGTTCTCGATATGACGTCGGGGGGTACCGTTGCCTCTGAAAACGTTTTGGCTCGTACTGCCTCTTGGACATCTTCGACCGAACATTCATTCTCGGTGACCTATCGCTATCACATCGATGCCGCCTATTGCGATATCTATGGTGGCGCGCTCCCATCGCATACGTGCATGGACACGCCGCTGCCCGAGGACACTTCCGAGGACCGTCCGCACATTGCGTTTACGCCGTACCTGCGACAGTTGACGGAGCGTGTTGTTGACGGGCTCGAGGATCCGCTCGATCGCGCTCGTGCTATCTATGATTACCTGACACAGCATATCGACTATCGCTATCAGCCACCGTACCTGCTTTTGGGATCTATTGCCGACGACTGTGCGCATTCTTTACGCGGCGATTGCGGCGTTATGGCGCTCACGTTTATCACCATGTGCCGCATCGCGGGCGTGCCTGCCCGTTGGCGGAGCGGCCTGTATGTTGCTCCCGATTCGGTGGGGCCGCACGATTGGGCTGAGTTCTATACGCCACAGACCGGTTGGCTTAACGCCGACGTATCGTTCGGTTCCTCGGCGCGCAGGATGGGGGAGGAGTGGCGTCGCCAGCACTACTTTGGCAACCTCGACCCGTGGCGTATGGTGGCCAACAATCGATTCCAGGCTGAATTTGTGCCTGCTTTCGATGGCATGCGCGAGGATCCCTATGACAACCAGATGGGCGAGGCCTCGGTTGACGGACGTGGATGTCGTAAGCGGGAGATGTTGCGCAAGGTTGAGCTTATCGAAATGCTCGAAGTTCCATTTTCGGACTAATCAACAGAAAGCTGTGATAAACTAACTCACGCATTACGTGCCCGAGTGGCGGAATTGGCAGACGCAGTGGACTCAAAATCCACCGTTGGCAACAACGTGCGAGTTCGAGTCTCGCCTCGGGCACCATACATGCAAAAGAGCGTTCAAGGGGGTCAAGGCCCCCTTTTTCGTGCCGAACTCGCGTGAGCGCGCGGATCGTTAAGCAAACAGGCATGTGGCCTGTTTGTAGCGGAGCGTGGCGAGGGCGCCATGCGCCCGAAGCCCGGGGCTTCGCGAAGCGAAGGCCCTTCGAGTCTCGCCTCGGGCACCATACATGCACCTGCGCTTCAAGGGGGTCAAGGCCCCTTTTTCGTGTACGTAATGTGATAGCGCGCGGTACGTGTTATTATTCGCAAGGCGTTGTTCCCGCAATGCCCTAAAGAGGAACCCGAGGGTTCCCACCTTTTGGCGCCAATGAGCAGCTGACTGGTCATACAACCTAGATTCCCTTCCTCATACCGAGGATGTCTATGTGTACGACCTGGTTGCAAAGAAGCGCCGGGTTATTTTTTTATGAATGGAGGTAGGGAAAATAGCTAAGTCTGATGACACCCGCATCAACGACGAGATCACCGCATCTTCGTGCCGTTTGATTGGCGTCGATGGCTCTCAGCTCGGCCTGTTCGCCATCCGCGATGCCCAGCGCGTTGCTGACGATCAGGGTCTCGACCTGGTCGAGATCGCTCCCAACGCGGAGCCGCCGGTCTGCAAGGTCATGGACTACGGTAAGTTCAAGTACCAGCAGGCCATGAAGGCCAAGGCCGCTCGTAAGAACCAGTCTAAGGTCGAGGTCAAGGAAATGAAGTTCCGACCCAAGATCGACGTTGGCGATTACGAGACCAAGAAGGGCCACGTTCTGCGTTTCCTCAAGAAGGGCGCACGCGTTAAGATTACCATCATGTTCCGCGGCCGTGAGATGGCTCACCCGGAGCAGGGCCTTAACGTTCTCGAGCGCCTCGCCGAGGATCTCAAGCCTTACGCTACGGTCGAGTCCAAGCCTAAGATGGAAGGCCGTAACATGCTTATGCTGCTCGCCCCGATTAAGGGCGCCTTCGATGAGGATAAAGCGGCAAGCGATACCAAGTAACTAGTGTTCTGTAACCGATTAAGGAGTATTTCATGCCTAAGATGAAGTCCCACAGCGGCACCAAGAAGCGTTTCCGCAAGACTGGTACCGGCAAGCTTATGCGCGCCAAGGCTTTCAAGAGCCACATCCTGAGCAAGAAGTCCACCAAGCGTAAGCGTGGCTTCCGTCAGGAGACCGAGATCGCCGCTGCCGACCGCAAGGTCATCAAGTCGCGTCTCGCCTAAGTTCGCGTTCCCGTTTTTCGTTTTACCGTCTAGGAGTTGATAGAACATGGCACGTATTAAGCGCGCTGTTGCCGCCAAGAAGAAGCGCCGTACCGTTATGCACCGTGCGAAGGGTTACTACGGTGCCGCTTCGCGTACTTACAAGCATGCTAAAGAGCAGGTCCAGCACTCCCTGCAGTATCAGTATCGTGATCGCCGCAACAAGAAGCGCGAGATCCGCTCTCTCTGGATCACCCGTATCAACGCTGCCGCTCGCCTGAACGACATCTCTTACTCTCAGTTCATGCACGGCCTGAAGGTTGCCGGCATCGAGCTCGACCGTAAGGTCCTGGCTCAGATGGCTTACGAGGACATCGAGTCCTTCAACGAGCTGGCTGCCATTGCCAAGAAGGCTCTCGAGGCCTAATAGATTCTGTTGAATCGCTAGGGGAGTGTCGCACTGTGCGCGGCACTCCCTCTTTTTATCTAGAGTGCTGGTTTATATAGCAAAAGCGCGGGTAGATAGACACTTACAGGTGACCGATCTTTATATATCTCTTAATCGAAGGGTCATCATCTGATACGCGCAGTATTTCTGCACCAGCCTTTCTATTACTTATATAGGAAGCGATAAGTTGTGTAGGACTTGTGAAGAGTGGAATTGACGTGCCACATCGCTTCGCGGTCTGGCAATATATCTCCTTGCCGCGCGGCCCGGTCGGACCGGATCAGCCGCGGGGCGTGCACCTTGAGAACCGGATACTGCGAGGATGGACACACAAGCTGTGTCGCATCCGGGCAGACATCGAACCATTTGAAATGGTCTAACTTGGATTTGTTTTTCGCAAGGCCGCCGAGAGGCGGCCCCGAGAAATTCCTTTTCCTATACTAAAACCATATGAATCGAACGGAACCGATCAGCGAATGACTGAGAGGACCGGACGGGCTCGAAGCCCATACATTTTGGACGGAGAGTTCGATCCTGGCTCAGGATGAACGCTGGCGGCGCGCCTAACACATGCAAGTCGAACGGCACCTATCTTCGGATAGAAGCGAGTGGCGAACGGCTGAGTAACACGTGGAGAACCTGCCCCCTCCCCCGGGATAGCCGCCCGAAAGGACGGGTAATACCGGATACCCCGGGGCGCCGCATGGCGCCCCGGCTAAAGCCCCGACGGGAGGGGATGGCTCCGCGGCCCATCAGGTAGACGGCGGGGTGACGGCCCACCGTGCCGACAACGGGTAGCCGGGTTGAGAGACCGACCGGCCAGATTGGGACTGAGACACGGCCCAGACTCCTACGGGAGGCAGCAGTGGGGGATATTGCACAATGGGGGAAACCCTGATGCAGCGACGCCGCGTGGAGGAAGAAGGT
>UQZD01000028.1:0-31282 GCA_900545485.1 uncultured Collinsella sp.
CCGCCGCGCTCATGACCGAACTCTCGACCTTCACCCCCGAGGCCATCCATATCACGGGTATGCGGGTTACGTTCAAGGACGTGAATCCCGGCAAGCAGGAAGCGCCGCGCGGCACAAAGAAACCATCCGAACCCGAAGAAAGCGCCGTCGCCGTGCTCACCGGAAGCGTGGTGGGCGACATGCTCCAGCGCGAGTCGCAGCTTGCGGAATTCCTCAGCCAGCTGGAGCACTCGCCGATGGTTCTGTCCCTAGTTGTGGAAAAGCAGCAGACGGATACGGAAATCCTCTCCTTCGTCGCAACGCTGAGGCTGGTGTTAACATGCGTCTCCCGATCGTCCCGGCATGGTTCCCCCTCAGGGCCCTCGCCCTTCAGGGCGTAATGGCGCTGTGCGTGCTGCTGTTCTGCCTCGCCCCGCTCTGGTATGTTACGTGGAAGCTCGAAGCGGACATCAAAGAACTCGAAACCCGGATACAGGTGCAGGAAACCCTTCAGCCGCTCATGGAGGGGCTCAATGCCCGGCGCGAGGAAACCCGACGCCTTCTCGGAGCGACCAAAACCCTGCCGACGCCGGACACCCTGCCGCTCATCGTCACCTCGCTGCAGGAAATGGTCAGCCTGTCCGGGATGCAGAGTTCCCATTTCGTCCCCGCCGCCGAAACCGTCGTGGAAAAGAACCGCATCCGTCTGGACGGCACCCTTTCCGGCCCTCCCGACAATTTCCGGCGCCTTGTCCTCCTGCTGAGCGAACAGCCGTGGCTTTCCGGCATGGAATTTTTGAACGTCACCCCTTCCGGCGCGCTTCCCGCATACTCGCTGGGGATATGGGCCACGTTCACGCAACAGGCCAACACGCCGCGGCACTGATGAAGGGCTGATACGATGACGCTACGGGAAAAGATACTTTTGGCGGCCATGGGCGCCGCCGTCATGGGGGGAGGCATCCAGTTCGGCCTTTCGACGCTGCTGCCTTCCCCGGCGCCTTCCGGCACGGACAGCTCCCTGCAACAGGCCCGGTCCGTCGCCGGAGAGGTCACGGCGCGCCTGCAGGCCCTCCCGCTGTCGGACGGCCAGCGCTACATCCTCGCCTCCTCGCTGCGCCCGGCCCCGCGCAATCCGTTCACCCTTCCGGCAAACGGGCTGCCCGACGCGCAGCAGGCGGCGTCCGCGAACGCCTCGGGCCTCGTCTATTCCGGCTATGTGCAGGCCGGAAAGGAAGCTCTCGCCATCATCGGCGGGCTGGAATACGGCGTGGGCGACACGCTCCCCAATACCGGCGACGTGATCCGGTTCATCGGTTCCGACGGCGTGCGCCTCTATTCGCCGTCGCGGAACGCCGAATGGACCCTGCCCTACTCCGGGGACGACATATAAGCCGCGCCTCTCAACGAACAGCTTCGCCGCGTCCTTGCGGCGAGTGGAGAATACTATGCGACAACGGCCCGTTTCCATCCTTTGCCTCCTGGCCTTGTTCTGTCTGCTCGCGGCCTGCTCCCCCAAGCAAGACAAAAAGCAGGAGTTCATGGATCACTGGAAGCAGCTCTCGCAGGATTCGCAGGGCTATTCGCCCGCGCCCTCCGATCTGCGCCCCGAGCCCCGCGTGATCATGCGCCACACGGAAAAACAGGAACAGGCCGCGTCCCGTCCCCTGCCCACCATTCCCGTCACCCTCAAGCTCCACAACGTGGATGTGGGCGTCGCCCTGCGCAGCCTCGCGGCCGCCGCCGGGGTCAACGTCATGCTCAGTCCCGGCGTAAGCGGGACGGTCAGCCTCAATGTCCAGAAATCCCCGTGGCGGGACGTGTTCCAAGGGCTGCTGCGCGCCAACGGCCTGCAATACCGCTGGCAGGGCAACATCCTGCAAGTCTTGACCGCCGTGGAAAAACAGAAGGAAATCAACCTCCAGACGCTCGACAACCAGCTTGCCCAGCAGGAGCTCATCTCCCGCCAGAACTCGCCGCTCACCGTCAGCGTGGTCAGCGTGCGCTATGCCGAAGCCGCGGCCCTGCAGCAGAGCCTCACCAAATTCCTCACCGCCGCCAACGGGCAAGGCGGGCAGGCCGCCGTCATCGAAGTGGACGAACACAGCAACGCCCTGATCATCCAAGCCACGGAACAGGATCAGCAACGTATTATCCGGCTTGTGGACAACCTCGACCGCCCGCGCCCGCAGGTCCACCTCAAGGCCTACATCGTGGAAGCCACCAAGGAAACCGCCCGCGAACTCGGCGTGCAGTGGGGCGGCGTCTGGCGTTCCGGTTCCTTCAACAACGGCAACCACGCGTGGATCGGCTCCGGCGCGTCCGGCACGCAGGGGCAGGACCCCGTCACCGGCGGCCTGACCGGAACGCACGGCTCCGGCCTCGGCGGCGCGCCTTTCGGCCTCGACTATTCCGGCATCGCGTCCAACGACATGGGCTCCCTCGGCTTCCTGTTCGGCAAGGTCGGCGGCAGTATGCTCGAAGTCCAGCTCAACCTCATGGAAAAGGACGGCAACATCAACATCCTGTCCTCGCCCTCCATCACCACGCTGGACAACAAGATGGCCTACACCGAGAACGGCGAAAAGGTCCCCTATGTTTCCACAAGCAACATGGGCGACCGCGAGGTCAAGTTCGAAGACGCGGTCCTGCGCCTTGAGATGACGCCCAACGTCATCGACGGCGACAACCTCAAGCTCAAAGTGCTGGTCAAGAAGGACGAAGTGGACACCTCCCGTTCCGTGGACGGCAATCCCTTCATCATCAAGAAGCAGACCGAAACGACCCTCATCATGCGCAACGGCGAAACCGTGGTCATCTCCGGCCTGACCAAGGAAAAGGGGACGGACATCAACGCGGGCGTTCCCGGGCTCAAGGACATCCCCGGCGGCAAGTACGTTTTCGGCCACGAGAGCAAGGGCAAGACGATGGAGGAAGTGCTTATCTTCATCACGCCGGAAATCCTGCCCACGCGGGAACTGCCGCCGCTCCCGTCCGCGCCTTCCATGAGCGAAAGCCCTTCGCTCCGGAACGGGGCGCTTCCCGCGCCCTCGGCCGGGGCCGCGAGGAGATAGCACATGCATACACGAATGAGACTCGGCGAACTGCTGCTGGCCTCCGGCCTGCTCAGCGCCGACCAGCTTGAAGCCGCCCTCCAGGGCCAGCGCAGCAGCGGCATGAAGCTCGGCGAGTACCTGATCAAACAGGGCATCTGCCGCGAGAGCGACGTTGTGGACGCCGTGTGCCGCCAAACCGGCATCGAACGCTACACGCCCTCCCGCTTCCCGCTGAACCTGTCCCTCTCCGACCGCCTGCCCGCCGACGTGGCGCAGCGCACCAATGCCGTCCCCCTGCTCATCCGCGGGGATGTGCTGGTCGTGGCGATGATGGACCCGCTGGATATCGACGCGCTGGACCGCATTGAAATCGTCACGGACCGCGAAGTGGAGCCGGTCATGTGCCTCCGGCAGGAGTTCACCCAGCTCTACGCCGCGCTGTACGGCCATTTCAACACGATGGACGGGGTGATGGAGAGCTTTACCGCTCTGCCCGATCAGCCCGTGGCGTCCGACGACCTGCTCATCGCCAGTGAAACGCCCAAAGACGAGCTCGGCCAGCCCGACGAAGCCCCGGTGGTCCGCCTCGTCAACTCCATCCTGACGCAGGCGGTACGCGAATCGGCGAGCGACATCCACATCAGCCCGGAAAAGGATTCCATCCAGATCCGTTTCCGCATCGACGGCAAGCTCCGCAAAACGCCCTCGCCCCCGAAAAGCGTCGGGGCCTCCATCGTCTCGCGCATCAAGATTTTGGCGAATATGGACATCTCCATTACCCGCGTGCCGCAGGACGGGCGTTTCACCATGATGGTAGACCGCCGGGAAATCAACGTCCGCGTCTCCACCCTGCCGACCATCTACGGCGAAAACGTGGTCATGCGTCTGCTCGACATGAGCACCAACCACGTCTACACGCTGGACAAGCTCGGCATGAGCGACAAGGACTGCAAGACCATTTCCCAAACGATCGAAAGGCCCTACGGCATGATCCTGTCCACCGGCCCCACCGGGAGCGGCAAGAGCACAAGCCTCTATTCCATCCTCCAGCTTCTCAACAAGCCGGACGTGAACGCCATCACGCTTGAAGATCCCGTCGAATACCGCATTGACGGCATCCGGCAGGTACAGCTCAACGTCCGGGCGGGCATGACCTTCGCCTCCGGCCTGCGCTCCATCCTGCGCCAGGACCCGGACGTGATCATGGTGGGCGAAATCCGCGACAGCGAAACCGCGCAGATCGCCGTACAGGCGGCCCTCACCGGGCCGCCCCCGCCGCCCCCCCTGCCGCAGGTCGAGCCCTCGGCACCCACGCATGTGATCGGTCGCAACACGCGCGAGGCCATGCGTTCGGGCGTGGTTCTGGGCGAGGTGGCACGCATCGACGGCATGCTCGACATGGTGCTCGCCGAGATGCGCGCGACCAAGGCCGCGGGGGAGGGCGACGTGCCCATCGTCATTACCGGCGACGACGCTGAGGCACTCGCGGCGTTGGTCGGCCACAGCCTGACGGTCGACGGCGCGCTGACGCTGCGGGGTCTCGCCGAGCTCTACCGCATCAACCAAAAGCCCCGCCGCGTGTAAAAGTGAGGGCGCCGGTGGGACAAACGCCTCCACCTTTCACCTGCTACAATGGGTCAAACTATTGCGATTACGGAGGTGTCTGCCATGTCGGACGATCTTCATCAAACTTCGTCAGGCAAGCGCCTGGACGTCATTAGCTGGGACGAGTTCTTTATGAGCGTGGCCATCGCCGCGCAGCGCCGCAGCAAGGACCCCAACACGCAGGTGGGTGCGTGCATCGCCAGCACCAACCACCGCATCCTTTCGGTGGGCTACAACGGTACACCCTCGGCGCTCAACGACGACTTTTTCCCGTGGGGTACGAGCGACGACCCGCTGCAGGACAAGCACAACTACGTGGTCCATGCCGAGGCAAACGCCGTGCTCAACTACCGTGGCTCGCTCAAGGACCTCGAGGGTTCCACGGTCTACGTCACGCTGTTCCCGTGCCACGACTGCGCCAAGATTTTGGCGCAGGTGGGCGTGGGCGAGGTTGTCTACCTGGACAACAAGTACGCCGACACCGATGATGGACGCATCAGCCGCCGCATCCTCGATTCCTGTGGCATCAGCTACCGCCAGGTTATCGTCGATGTTCACATCGGCACCGAGGGGCAGGCTCAGCAGTAGCGCGTGGCAACGCCAGCTGGCAACAAAAGGCAGCTAAAAGAGCCCCGTCCCAAATTGACTGCTCGTGAAAGTCGTGTCCGCGCGCATGGATGGCTCGTGAGCGGGTACATGGCTGTAGTAACATAGCCCCTGTCCGCGGGCGTGCCCGCGTTATTGTGAGAAAGGAGCCCCTGTGGCTGTTAACGAAGAGCTGCTTAAGAAGGTTCTTGAAGAGATTCGCCCCAACCTGCAGGCTGACGGCGGCGATATGGAGTATGTGGGCGTCGACGACGAGGGCGTCGTCCAGCTTGAGCTTCAGGGTGCCTGCGCCGGCTGCCCTATGAGCGCACTGACCCTGTCCATGGGTATCGAGCGTATCCTCAAGGAGCATGTGCCCGGCGTTACCCGTGTCGAGCAGGTCAATGCCTCCGGCGAGACCGACGACCTGTACGACGAGTACGCGCCGTTCTAAGATGCGAAAGCTGCGGACGGCATACTCCGCATAGACGTTACGCCCAAATATGCGGCTGCGAGCGCAAGGCCCGCGGCCGCATTTGTATGTAGGGAGTAGGAGGGTCGACATGCTCAACGACTTCTACCATATGCTTGATCCCGTCGCGATTTCGGCGGGGCCCATCACCATCTACTGGTACGGCTTGGCCTATGTGGTCGGAGCTCTGCTCACGGCGGTCGTCATGTATCGCACGCAGCGCCGCTGGGGTTTCGACATTACGGTCGACGACCTGACGAGCGTCGTGGTCGGTGTGGTCTTTGGCCTTATCATTGGCGCCCGCCTGTTCTACGTCATTTTCTACGGCGACGGCTACTACTGGGCGCACCCGCTCGAGATCTTTGCCACCAATGAGGGCGGCATGAGCTTCCATGGCGGCTTGGTGGGCGGCATCTTGGGCGGCATCATCGTATGCCGCATGTATAAGCTCGACGCATGGACTTTGGCAGACCTTGCCGTCATTGGCGCGCCGCTGGCCTTGTGCCTGGGCCGTTGTGCCAATTTTGTCAACGGTGAGCTGTGGGGCAAGCCGACCGATCTGCCCTGGGGTGTGGTCTTTGGCGGCACCGCAGGCGATATGCCGCGTCACCCCTCCCAGCTCTACGAGGCATTTCTTGAGGGCATTGTGCTCTTTTGCATTTTGCAGGTGCTCAGCCGCAAAAAGCCGCTGCTACCCCAAGGCACGTTTATGGGCGTCTTTGTGATGGGCTACGGCATCGTTCGCTTCCTCGTCGAGTTCGTGCGCGTGCCCGATACGCAGCTGGGCTATCTGCTGGGCGGCGTCATCACCATGGGTCAGCTGCTGAGTCTCCCGCTCGTAATCGCGGGCCTGGCGCTCATCATCTTTGCTCGTCGCCGCAACCAGCCCCAGCGCGTCTACCTGGACGCCTAACCACCAAAACCACCACAAAGGGGACAGGCGCCTTTGTGGTGGTTTTGGTGGGCAACGATGACAGAATCGTAACGTTTCCCCAGATAAAACCTGCCAAAATAAACCTGTCCCTTTTTGGCAGGTTTCTAGAAAGGCTTTCGGACTGTGAAGGATTCCGATCTCTCCACAACGGCTGCGCGCGACGCTGCCCGCATCGTCTGGTTTAAGCGCTACCCCGCCAAGCAGACGCTCATCGCATTTTTGCTCGCGCTGTTGGCGACCACGGCGTTTTCCATCGATCCCGCCCCGGTGTCGAGCAACGCAGTCTTGGCGATTGACCCCAAAGCCTCGGGCATGCTGTACGTGTGCTACGAGGTGCTCCTCTCGTTTGCCGGCCATACCGACGCGGTCATGCTGCTTGCGCTTGCCTGCCTGCTCACTCTGCCGTTTCGCTACGTGTTCTTTGGCCGTGGCGACACCTGGCGTCCATCGATCATTCTGCCGTCGCTGTTCTTCGCCATCTGCATGGTGTTCGGCCGCAGCTACGACCTCACCGACTCGGCCGAGATTGTCCTTGGCGACAAAGCTCGCATCATCTGCGCCTGGATTGGCGGCGCGGGCTGGATGCTCCTAGCGATCGTGGCTTTCTATCTGGCTTTTGAGTGCCTGGATTGGCTGAGCTCCCGACGCATCCCGTTTTCCGAGGCGCACTTTGGCCGCATATGGCGCGTTGCCCACGCTGGGCTCTCAAAGCATCCCTTTGCCAGGCCCTTCCTGGTGCTTATGATCGCCTGGGCACCCACGCTCATCGCTTCGCTACCCGGCCTTTTTATGGGAGATACGGGTGCGCAGATTCGCCAGTGGTTCAACTACCCCAACGGCACGAGTGACTACCTGCGTCTGCTCAATCCCAATGTGTTACTCAACGGACATCACCCCGTGGTGCACACGGCTATCATCGGTTCGTGCGTCCAGCTGGGGCTTTCACTGTTCAACAGCGCCAACGCAGGTCTTGCCATCTACACTTGCACTCAGTTCGTCATTACAGCTGCCTGCATGGCCTATTCCATTTCGTCGCTGCGCAAACTGGGCGTGAGCCTGCCGGTTCGCGGTGCGATCCTGCTGTTCTTTGCGTTTATGCCGATGTTCTCTAACTACGCGGCGCTGCTCACCAAAGACGTGCTGTTTGCCGACGCGTTTTTAGTGCTGTTGGTGCAGACCGTGAAGCTCGTGGCCTGCGGCTTGCCCCGTCGCGATGCCAATGCCGAGCGTGCGGGCGAACAGAGGCCCGTTCTCTTTGCGCGCCACGACTGGCTGCTGCTCGCTCTGGGCGCCATGGGTTCCACGTTTCTGCGCAACGGCGGCCTGGTGTTTCCCCTGGCGGCATGCGTAATCGCGGCGGCGTTTTGCGCATGGGACGCGCATGTGGCTCGTCGTGCGGCCAAGCAGACTGGTACTGCGCCTTTGGGCGCCATCCTGCGTTTCCGCTGGGTTGGTGTTCTCGCGGTGCTCGCGCTCTGCCTTGCCTCTAATATGTACTTCACCAAGGTCTTTATGCCGGCGCACGACATTACGCCCGGCTCCAAGCGCGAAATCCTCTCGATTCCGTTCCAGCAGACGGCTCGTTTCGTCCAAAAGCACGACGGCCTCAACTCGGGCGTCAACCCCACGGTTAAGGAGGACGGCACCATCGTGGAGGCTCCTTGCGACGGTTCGGTGACCGACGAAGAGCGTGCCGTGATCGACCGGGTGCTCAAGTACGAAAATCTGGGCCGCCGTTACAACCCGGATAAGTCGGACGCCGTCAAAAATTGCTTTAACGAGTATGCCTCGCAGGAGGACATCGATGCCTATTTTGAGGTCTGGGCGCAGATGTTCAAAAAGGATTCCGAGTGTTATATCTCGGCGCTCATCAATAACTATTACGGCTACTTTTATCCGAGTGCCCGCGATGCGTGGGTCTACAGCACGGCGCGCAGCGCCGAGATCATGGCGCGTCCCGACAACCTCAAGTACTTCGACTTCCATCCGGTTGACAGCAACGCGGTGCGCTGGTGTGACCACCTGATCAATCTGTACCGTGTGGCGGTGCAGCGCATCCCGTTTATTTCGCTCACCATGAGCTCGGCCACCTATGTGTGGATCATGATCGCCGTGGTGGTCTACCTGCTGCGTCGTCATTCATGGCGTGCGCTGGCGATCTGGGTGCCGCTGTTGGGGGTGCTCGCCGTGTGCCTGATTGGTCCGTGCAACGGCTCGACCTACATGCGCTACCTGTATCCGGTCATCGCCTGCATGCCCTTCGCCATCGGCGCCACCGTTACCCGCAGCGACTTCCTCTGGTCCTAACTTGGTGCATTGGGGTCAGGTTTCTTTACACCAAAGGGGGCATCGTCACGACGCCTTCATTTTGGGGTTTATCTCGCAGGCTAGTAGGTATATCATAACGACGTTTGTTTATATTGCCCGAGCGTTTGCGCTGGGCTTTAGGTCGAAACCGATAGGAGACACGTATGTCCGGACACTCTAAGTGGGCCACAACCAAGCATCGTAAGGGCGCGCAGGACGCCAAGCGTTCCGCCCTCTTCTCCAAGCTCAGCCGCAACATCACCGTTGCTGCCCGTCTCGGCGGTGACCCGCTGCCCGAGAACAACGCCAGCCTCGCCGCTGCCGTTGCCAAGGCCAAGGCTCAGTCCATGCCTAAGGACAAGATCAAGTCCGCTATCGACAAGGCTTTTGGTTCGGGTGCTGACGCCGCCGTCTACGAGAACATCGTGTACGAGGGCTACGGTCCCGCGGGTGTCGCCGTCTACGTCGACTGCCTGACCGACAACCGCAACCGTACCGCCGCTGATGTCCGTTCCGCCTTCTCCCACGCTGGTGGCAACCTAGGCACCTCTGGCTCCGTCGCCTTCCAGTTTGAGCGCAAGGGCCAGATCGTCGTCGCCAAGGAGATCTTGGACGAGAACGCCAAGAAGGAGACCATGATCGCCAACGGTGCTGCCGGTGACGAGGATGAGTTCATGATGGCCATCGCCGAGGCCGGTGGCGAGGACTACGAGGACGCCGGCGAGGAGTGGATCGTCTGGACTACTGCCAACGAGGTCATGGCTGTCTCCAAGGCGCTCGAGGAGCAGGGCGTCCAGGTCAAGGGCTCCGAGACCACCATGGTCCCGACCACCCCGACCGAGGTCTCCGGCGCCGACGCCAAGAAGGTTCAGCGCCTCATCGACCGTCTTGAGGAGCTCGATGACGTCCAGGACGTCTACAGCACCATGGACATGACCGACGAGGTCATCGCTGCCCTCGAGGAGGAGTAGCGCCAGCACGGATTGAGCCGTGCATATCTGGGCATAATGAAGCGAGCATGCAAGCCTCGTGGAATAGATGAGCCGGATCCGCGTGCGTAGAGCACCGGACCCGGCTCTTTTATAATGATGCGAACCGTTTTGCATTTCGAGAGCCGAGATTTGAAGGGAGCGCCGCGTGCGCGTACTCAAACGAGCCCTAGCGATCGTGTATCTTGCCGCCACCATCGTGGCGCTGGGTACGCTTGTCTGCCAGTTTTGGGGGCCGTATACGTATCGCTTTATGCTGCTGATGCGCGACCCCATGCCGCGCATCGTCGTGACGGCGTGCGCCGGCGTCGTGGCGTTTGGCGTACTGCTGAGCTTTTTCCGCCTGATGTTCGCCCGTCGCGAGCCGTCCTGCGTGCATCCGGCGGGGGAGCGCAATATCGAGGTTACCCTTGCGGCGCTTTCTTCGTGCGCCAGGGTTGCTGCCGAGCGCGACGACCGCGTGATGGTCGAGCATGTCGAGGCCCGCGTCCAAGGCCCCGACGATTCGCACGTCCGTTTTAAGGTCGAGGCTATCGCGCTTGACGATAAGGACGTGGCATCTCTGGCTACCGCGATGCAGCAGCGCATCGAAGGAGCCTGCGATACCATGCTCGGCGCGCCGGGTACGACCGCGCGCGTCCGTTTTTTGCCGTCCAAGACTACCGTCCAGACCGTGGAGGTTTCCGGTGAGTGATACCAATCAAGATAAGACCGCTCGTACGCCGCGTCTGACGATTGACCAGAGCGCCACGCCGGCGAGCGAACCTGTCGATTCCAAAGCAGAGGCAACCGAGTTACAAGAAGCGGCAGCCGCGGATTTTGACGAGGCTGTGGGTCTCATCAAGGGTGCGGGTGCTGCCATCTGGAGCTATGCTGTGCGTCATCCCAACACCACGCTCGGCGCCGTCGCCGGCTTTATCCTCGCCGTGTTGGTGCTCACGTTGGGCCTGTGGGACACGCTCGTCATTGCATTCTTCGTGCTGATCGGCGCTGTGATCGGCCAAATTCGCGACGGCGAGAACGGGATCGTCAACTTCTTCGGCCGTCTGTTTAGCGGCCGCTAATATGTATTCGACTGTCGCATCCGCGGCAGGCATAAGGAGGAACCATGGCTTTTAATACGAAGGTCGATGTAGCCGATACCGAGCTCGAGGAGAACGAGGCGGTTGTCGCCGAAGCTGAGGATGTGACGCTCGAGGACGAGGCTCTCGTCGAGGCCGAGTCCGATACGGATGAGGACGACGAGGAAGCGGACGAGTCCGAGGACTCGCTGACCTATTCCAACGGTGTGATCGAGAAGATCGTTGCCATGGCCACCCGCGAGGTTCCGCACGTTCTGGGCATGAAGGGTAACCTCGTGCACTTTGTGCAGGAGCAGTTTGGTGCCGAGAATCTGACCAAGGGCGTGACGGTCGAGGTCACCGATGACAATCGCGTGGTCGTCAACATCTCCGTCATCATCGAGTACGGCGCCTATGCGCCCGCGATCTTCGACGATGTCAAGGCACGTGTCACCGAGCGCCTTGCCGCGATGACCGGCCTTGAGGTGGCGGGCGTCAACCTGCGCATCGACGATGTCATCACCCCCGAGGAGTATGAGCACCGCACCAGCCAGCACGAATAACCTTCCAAAAAGGGATAGGTTTGTTTTGGCAGGTTTTATCTGCGAAAACGTTAAACGGCCGACCGCGCAAGCAAAAGCGTGGCCGGCCGTTTTTATATGCTCCCGATGTAGTCATACCGCTCGTCTAACTAGGGGTTGCAATCGTCGCGTTCCGCGTTACTCTAATGGGCGCATTGTTTCCAAATTGTTAACGAGGGGTTGCCGTAATGGCCGGCGAGCACGAAACAGAAAGCAAGGCATGGGCAATTGAGGCCGCTGCGGCAGAGGCGGCGTCGCGTGCTGCCGAGGAGGTGCATCGTCCTCCCGTAGTGCCGATGGAGCGCGTGGTCGATCGCGATGTTATCGAGCGAGGCGAGCGCGCTGGTCGCAAGCGCAGCCAGGAGCCGGGCTTTCCGCGCTTTTTTGCCGAGCTCAATTTGGGCCTGATCCTCACGGCCTTTGCCATCGTCGCGTTTAAAACCCCTAATCACTTTGCTTTTGGCGGCACCTCGGGCGTGTCGGTCATTCTGTCCACGCTGTTCCCGACCCTGCCCGTCGGCGTTTTTATGTGGATTATCAACGCGGTCCTGGTCGTTCTGGGCTTTATTTTTTTGGAGCGCAAGGCAATCCTGTGGAGTGTCTTTGCCTCGTTTGCGCTGTCCGCCTATGTTTCGCTGTTTGAGCTCTTTATTCCGACCGATGTCTCGATGACGGGCGATATGTGGCTTGACCTGTGCTTTGCCGTGATTCTGCCGGCGCTCGGCAGCGCTATCGTCTTTGATATTGGCGCCTCGACGGGCGGCACGGACATTCTCGCCATGATCCTCAAACGCCGCACGACGCTCGAGATTGGCCGCGCCCTGCTATTGGTCGATATCGGCATCGTGACCATCGCGGCCTTCTTGTACGGTCCGCGCGTCGGTCTGTATTGCGTGCTTGGCCTGTTTGCCAAGACGCTTGTGGTCGACAAAGCCATTGAGAGCATTCACCTTCGTAAGGTCTGCACGGTCATTTGCTCCGAGCCCCTTAAGGTCGAGGAGTTTATCGTCAAGCATCTCAACCGTACGGCGACTATCAGCCGCGGCTACGGTGCTTTCTCGGGCAAGTGCGTGACGGTGATTATGAGCGTGCTGAGTCGTCGCGAGGCCGTGCAACTGCGTCGCTACGCGCGCGAGATCGATCCGGGTGCCTTTATCACGATTGTTGACAGCTCCGAGATCGTCGGCAAGGGCTTCCGCGGAACGAACTAACGCAGACGTATTCAACGAACCGCCTGCCGGCGCCGTGTACCTTGCAAATCGGTCATCTTTGAGTATTTGACCCCACATTGGGCAATAATGATGCTAAAGACATCGTTTGCGATCCAAGTGATTCGTTCAAGATACGAAGGGATGATTCTATGTTCTGCTCGCAGTGTGGCGCCCCCATGGGCGATAACGACAAGTTCTGCGGCGCGTGTGGTGCTCCTAATGCCGGTGCCGCTGGGCCTGCTCCCCAAGGACAGCCTCAGCCCCAGCAGTTTGTTCCGCAACCGCCCGTGGCGAATGCGCCAAAGGGCTGTGTGGCTCAGGCGTTCCAAGATATGACCAAGACTCCGGGTGTGCTTCAGCGTGTATGCCAAATCGCGTTTTTGCCGGCGCTGATTTGCGTTGTGTCGCTGCTCGTGTTGTTTATTCCCGTTATTGGCGGCATTGCGGCTGCCATCGGCTTTTTGGCAGCTTGCATTGCGAGCGTGTGCGGTTCCGGCTTTGGTATCGAGTGGGGCCGTGATCTTTCGCTCAAGGTCGATGACGGCATGGACCGTCCACTCATGCGTTCCACGTCGTTTGGTCTCGGAGTCTTTTCGAGCGTTATTTCGGTCGTGCTCGAGGTTATCGCTGCCATTCCCGTTATCGGTGTAGTGCTTTCGCTGGTGGAGAGCGTGGTAATTGGCGCCGCGGGATCGTATTCTTATTACGGCTCTTATGCGCTCGCGGCTGCGCTGTTTGGCTCGCTTGGCCTGCTTGTCCTGGCTATGATTGCCACGGCGGTCTTGGGGGTCTTCTTTAAGATGTTTGCCGACATCGCCGTGATGCACTTTGCGGTGACCGGTCGTGTGGAGAGCGCGTTTTCGCTTGATAAGGTCTGGGCGGCCTTTAAGAACAATAAGACCAAGCTGTTCTGCGCTTCGTTCCTCCCCGAGTTTTTGACGGGTCTGGTCGCTAACGTTGTCACATGGATCCTGACGCTCGTCTTTGGCACCATTGCCTCTGTCGGTATGTATAGCTACTACTACCGTCCTGCGGCTATTGAGGCGCTTGTTACCGGCGGTGGCATTACGCTCGTATTGTTCTTGGTGCTGACGGCGTTTGTCACGGTATTTCTCGCGGTCTTTGGCAAGATGCTCAAGCACCGTGCCGTTGGCTATTGGGTTGCACGCTATGCAAGCGAATGGGCCGATGAGGATAAGGACGACGTTCTGACTTTTGTATTGCCCTTCGAGAAGAAGTCCACTTCTTCGGGTTACAGCGCTTCGGATGCTTCGCCGGCACCTGCACCTGCACCCGAGCCCGCGCCCGAGTCTGAGACGGCGCCCGAGCCTGAGACGGCATCTGAGCCCGAGCCTGAGCCGACACCTGCACCTGAGCCTGAGCCGGCACCTGCACCTGAGCCTGAGCCGGCTTCCGAGTCAAGCTCCGACGAGGATCCTCAGGACGAGTAGCCATGCCGCCTGCCATTTGGGGACGGGGTAGAAATAACGCTTGACAAATGAGCGGGGGAGGACGTGCCGAAACGTCCGCCCCCGCTTTGACATCGCGATGTGGTTATGACTGCGAGATGGCAACGAATCGACTACTCGTTGTGCTTCTCCTCGTGACGAGCAGCGGCGCGAGCTTCGTGGATGCCCTTGATCGCGGCATGACGAGCCGTGTGGGCATCATGGATGGCGTCGCGGGCCTCGGCGGCCGTGGCCTTGGCAGAGCGCAGTTTGGCTGCCAGGTCGGGATTGGTCTCGGCGACCGCGGCAATCGTGGGGCCGTCGAGCTCCTCTTGCGTGGGCTCGGCCAAAAAGTCGATGGCATACTGGGCGGCTACCATGGAACCCTTAGCCAGTACCGACTCGTCAATCTTGTAGAAGCAAGAATGTTGGGCGTACGTGGCGCCAATCTGGGGGTTGCGCGTGCCAACAAAGGCGAGCACGCCCGGTACGCGGCGCAGATACTCCGAGAAGTCCTCACCCGAAAGCGTGCCACGGTAATGGCCTTCGCCGGCCGCACCCAGGCACTTGACCACGGCCTGACGACAACGCTCGCTCGAGGCGGCGTCGTTTTCGACCTTATAGTTGGCGATGGTGTAGTCGGTAAGTTCGGCCTCGGCGCCTAGGGCCGCCGCAGTGTGCTCTACGATGCGGCGCATGAGCTCGGGCATTTCCTCGTGCGTCGAATCGCCATAGGTACGCACCGTGCCGGCGAGGTAGGCGGTGCCGGCGATGACGTTGCGTGCGGTGCCGCCGTGCAGCTCGCCGACAGTGATGACAGCAGGCTCGTAGGGGCTGATTTCGCGTGAGACGATGGTCTGCAGGGCGTTGACAATCTCTGCCGCCACCATAACGGCGTCGTGGCCGCGCTGGGGCATGGCGCCGTGGCATGAGGTACCGCGAACGTCGATGCGGAACCAGTCGGTATTGGCCATGCGCGGGCCGGGCTCGCAGCTCACGGTGCCGGCATCGACCTCGCTCCAAATGTGCGCGGCGTAGGCGCCGTCGACGCCGTCGAGCACACCCGTGCCGATCATGAGTTTGGCGCCCTGGCCGTTTTCCTCGCTGGGCTGGAAGACGATGCGGATCTCGCCGTGGATGTCGTCGGTCATGTGGCGCAGGATTTGCAGCGTGCCGAGCATCATGGCGATGTGGCAGTCGTGGCCGCAGGCGTGCATGCAACCCTCATTGACGCTGGCGAACTCCTCGCCGGTCTGCTCGGTGACGGGCAGGGCGTCGATATCGGCGCGCAGCAGGATACGGCGGCGCGGTGTGCCGTCCTCGCGATAGGCGTCGGGCGCGGTGCCGCGAAGGGTCGCCACCAGACCCGTCTTAAGGGGACGCTCATAGGGGATATTCATGGCGTCGAGCTGGTTGGCGATGTCGGAGGTTGTGCGCTCCTCGGCAAGGCTTAGCTCCGGGTGCTTATGGAAGTGCCGGCGCTGCTTGATGATATAGGGCTCAAACTCGGCGGCGATATCTCGGATGGCCACGGTGACCTCGTCTGCCGCGCGAACCTCGGTTGCCGCCATAATCTGCTGTGCCTTGGTCTTCGTCATGGTCGATTTGCTCCTTGCTGGGTTGATCGCAAAATCGTACAGGCTCTCTCCAGTATGCCACCTGCCGCTAGGGCTGGTAAAGTTGCCGTTTGCCGCTTGGGGTTTTGTTACAAGGGCGGGGGAGTACACTCGGGGGTGTTGAATTTCCTGCCAGAGATGGGGATGCCCATGCAGCATATCGATCGGATTATCCGCTCCAAGAACGTCTTTACCGCGCAAGACGTCATTGATACCGCCCGCGAGCTGGCGATTGCCATCGCAGGCGACCGTATCGTCGCAGTCGGTGCGCCCGATGACGTGATCGCCGCCGCTCCTGCCGCCACGTCGGTTATCGACTACGGCGAGCAGTTTGTCTGCCCCGGTTTCCATGACGCTCATCTGCACTTCTTCCATACCTCGGTCGGTTCCTCGCCGTACATGCTCATGGATATGGGCACGTCCGAGGCGGCGCTGGTGCAACATGCGCTCGAGTTTTCCAAGGACCTGCCCGATGACGCCTGGGTCGTGACCCAGGGCTGGCGCGATTACCGCTGGGATCCGCCCGAGCACCCTACCAAGGCCTCCGTCGACGCCGCCTTCCCCGATCGCCCCTGTGTTATGTATTCGGGCGACGGGCACACGCTTTGGCTCAACAGCCGTGCACTCGAGGCGCTCGGCGTCACACGCGACAGCGAGCCTCCAGCGGGCGGCAGCTACGACAAGGATGCAAACGGCGAGCTCACGGGCATTGCTCACGAGGCGGCTGCCATGCAGCTGCTACCGCGCTGCCTTGAGTGGCTGGGGGAGGATCGCATTGCAAGCGCTTACGCCGATCAAATGAGGCGTATGGCCGAGCAGGGCATCACCTCAATCTGCGATATGTCGCTCATGCCCATGCCGGGCTGCGATTTTATCCGCGACGACGTCTACGACAAGCTGCAGGCAGCCGGCAAACTGGGCATCCGAGCCCATCTATTCCCCACACTGCTGGATGACCAATCGCGCTTGGAAGAACTCCAGACCCGCTACGCGAACAACGCGCTGCTCTCGGCGCCTGGTTTTAAGCAGTTCTTCGATGGCGTGTCGAGCGAACACACGGCATATCTCACCGAGCCGTATACCAATCCGCGCTTCCCGGGTGACCGGGGCCGTCTGACGGTTCCTGTCGAGCGCATGCGCAAGTTGGTTCTGGCGGCAGCCGAGCGTGGCCACACCGTGCGCATTCACGTTATCGGCGACGGTGCGATTCATGCTGCGCTCGATATCTTTGAGGAGGCGGCAGAGCTCTACGGTCTGCCCCAGCACGGCCATAATACGCTTGAGCATCTGGAGAATCTCTTGCCCCAGGACATCGACCGCCTGCACAAGCTCAACGTCGTTGCCTCGAGCCAGCCTTGCCACATCACGCTCGACCCGGGTGGCCCGGAGCGCGATCTGGGCTTGGAGCGCAGCCGCATCATGTGGCCGTTTGCGACCTATAAGCAGCGCGGCATCCGCCAAGCTTTCGGTACCGATAGCCCCATTACAGCCGTTACCAGCATGAACGTGCTCTACACGGCCATCACGCGCCAAGACCCTCGCAGCCACTGGCCTGAGGGCGGCTGGCTCCCCAGCGAGCGCATCGACGCGGCTACAGCTCTGCGCAACTACACCCTGGGCAGCGCCTACGCGGCAGGCGACGAGCGAAACCTCGGCAGCCTGGAGCCCGGCAAATACGCCGATCTGGTAGTCCTGGATCAAAACCCGCTCACCATCGACCCCCAAGACCTCCAGGCCACAAAAGTTCAGGCCACTTACCTGGCAGGTAACTTGATTTACGAGCGCTAAGTATTCATGCCGTACCGTTAAGCGCGGCTCGGACAGCCTATTTTGGGATAGCGCTCGAGTCGCGTTTGTTTGCCGGTGGGGATTTGTTAGGAGCGTCCCCGCTCTGATGGATTTGGGCGCAGGGCGGATGCGCCGCTGCCCTGCGCGCTCAATTTGGACATCAGCAATGCTGCCTCTTGGTGTTTTGCATACTTCCCATTACAGATTGCATAAATAGGCTGGGATATTCTTCCTGATCCTGATGTACCCCCGCCCGTGCCGTGCAAAAAACGGAGTATTCAGCACCGCGAGCTCTACCGGTGCCGCTGCGGCTGAGTAACGTTGCGGAGATTGACGTCATTTTGGGGTCCGGCGCGGCGCGAAGCATGCCTTTTTGTCCTGGCGGGGTTTGCCTGCCGACTCAAATCGCCGGTCGAAGGCGTCCTTGGGACCAATATGGTGTGTCCGGCGTGTATGCAGCCGTCCTGGCTTGCTGAATACTCCCAAAAATGCACGGCGCTCCCCAGGGGACCCGTGCGCGCAGCGAAAACCATGTCCACGTTCCTATCCGCATCGCCATTTTGCTGCACTGACTTTTCTGAATGCCGGGCTCGAATTAGTTAACCTGCCTCCCGTGTGGCTCCGGAGGGGCGGGGCATAAGGTTTATCGCGAGTTCCGCACGAGCCGAAGGCCACTTAATGTGGCCTTCGTGCGAGCAGGACTGCCCGAGCAGGAAACCTTATGCCCCGCCCCTCCGGAGCCACACGGGAGCCACCGCTAAGTTATCCCCCGGCATTCAGAAAATCTAAGTGCCAAAAAATAAGATTTTTTGACTCCGTGTTGTATAACCCGCCATTCGTGGGTACCATTCAACGCGTACGCAAACAAAAAGGGTTAATTCGCGTGGTATAACCGCGCGGCCCAAAAAGGAGGAGACAAGCATGTCGTCTTTGAAGCCGCTTGCAGATCGTGTTCTGGTCAAGCCCGACGAGGCCGAGCAGAAGACCGCTTCTGGTCTGTATATCGCCAGCAACGCTCAGGAGAAGCCGCAGCGCGGCACCATCGTTGCCGTGGGCGCCGGCAAGGTCAACGACAAGGGTGAGCGCATCCCCATGGACGTTCAGGTCGGCGACGTTGTCATCTACGGTAAGTTCGGTGGCAACGAGGTCAAGGTCGACGGCGAGAAGTATCTGCTGATGCGCGCCGACGACATCTACGCCGTCGTCGAGGCCTAGTCTCGTCAGAATCTCTGATTCGTCTTTGAACGCGCCCGTCGCATAGGACTCGGAAGCGGCGACGCGAGTCACATTTCTTTTGGAGGATTACCTACCATGGCAAAGAACATTACGTTCAACACCGATGCCCGCGCTAAGCTTGCCAAGGGCGTCAACACTCTGGCCGACGCCGTTACCGTCACCATGGGCCCCAAGGGTCGCTACGTTGCGCTGCAGCGCACGTTCGGTGCTCCGACCATCACCAACGACGGCGTTTCCGTCGCCAAGGAGATTGAGCTCGAGGACAACATCGAGAACATGGGCGCCCAGCTGGTGAAGGAGGTCGCCACCAAGACCAACGACACCGTGGGTGACGGCACCACCACCGCAACCCTGCTCGCCCAGGCCATCGTCAACGACGGTCTGCGCAACGTCGCCGCTGGCGCCAACCCGCTGGCCATCCGTCGCGGCATCGACAAGGCCGTTAACGCCGCCGTCGCCGAGATGAAGAAGCAGGCCAAGCCGGTCGAGACCAAGGAGCAGATCGCTTCCGTCGGTACCATCTCCGCCGGTGACCCCGAGGTCGGCGAGAAGATCGCCGAGGCTATGGAGGTCGTGGGCAAGGACGGCGTCATCACCGTCGAGGATTCCCAGACGTTCGACATCACCATCGACACCGTCGAGGGCATGCAGTTCGACAAGGGCTATGTCTCCGCTTACTTCGTCACGGACAACGACCGCATGGAGGCCGTGATGAAGGATCCGTACATCCTCATCACCGACCAGAAGATCTCCAGCGTTCAGGACATCATGCCCGTTCTCGAGGCTGTCCAGCGCGCTGGCCGTGGCCTGCTCATCATCGCTGAGGACATCGACGGCGAGGCTCTGCCTACCCTGGTCCTCAACAAGATCCGTGGCGCCCTCAACGTCTGCGCCGTTAAGGCCCCGGGCTACGGCGATCGCCGCAAGCGCATCCTCGAGGACATCGCCGTCCTTACCGGTGGCCAGGCCGCTCTGGACGAGCTGGGCGTGAAGGTCGCTGACATCACCGCCGATATGCTCGGTACCGCTAAGTCCGTCACCATCTCCAAGGACAACACCGTCGTCGTCGGTGGCGCTGGCTCCAAGGAGGCCATCGACGCTCGTATCGCTCAGATCAAGGGTGAGATGGAGAACACCACCTCTGACTTCGACCGTGAGAAGCTCCAGGAGCGCCTGGCCAAGCTCTCCGGTGGCGTTGCCGTCATCAAGGTCGGCGCTGCTACCGAGTCCGAGCTCAAGGAGATCAAGCACCGCGTCGAGGACGCCCTGCAGGCTACCCGCGCTGCTGTCGAGGAGGGCATTGTCGCCGGTGGCGGCGTCGCCTTCATGGACGCTGCGCCTGCGCTCGATGCTGTCGAGATCGACGACCCCGAGGAGAAGATCGGCGTCGACATCGTCAAGAAGGCTCTGACCGCTCCGGTCGCCACCATCGCCAAGAACGCTGGCTTTGAGGGCGCTGTCGTGGTCGACAAGGTTGCCGAGCTGCCCGCCGGCCAGGGTCTCAACTCTGCCAACGGCGAGTGGGGCGACATGATCGAGATGGGCGTCCTCGACCCCGTCAAGGTCAGCCGCGTCACCCTGCAGAACGCTGCTTCTGTCGCCAGCCTGATCCTCATCACCGAGGCCACCGTCTCCGATGTGCCCAAAAACACTCAGCTTGAGGATGCTATCGCTGCTGCTACCGCTGGTCAGCAGGGCGGCGGTATGTACTAAGGCCGACAAGGTCTAGAACTCCCACCGGGAATCCGGGGGCGTGACGGGGGCTTCTCTCCGGAACGTCCTCGGATAGATTAGGGCCCCTTGTCCTGCTCCTTTGGAGCCGCGGACAAGGGGCCCTATTTGTGCTGAATTATTGTTCAGCTATTTCGGGATCTCTCATTTGTTCGACTTTAATCGACTGTCTGCTCTATTGAGTGGCGGGCTCGTCTCGATTCGCGTCTTGCAAGTTCTTGGGTAGACGGCTTGCTCGAGGATTAAGTAAGGGACCGTCCCGCGGGACGGTCCCTTACAGAAGATTCTGTATAGGGAGCGGTCGTCGTATTCTAGCGCCATCTTTCGTTTAGCGAATATGTGTCGCAGGGCATAGGCATGACATTCCGATGCGCGCTTTTCGGGTGAAGTGTCTCCCCATAGCCTGCGCGCTCGTTTCAGGAAGAAATTTCCATCGATTAGGACAGCGGTTCCTGTCATGATATCTCCTGCTACATGAATTGACCCCCGAGCTGTGGTACTCCGGCTAAAGATTGGAGCCACTGTCGGAGGTCTTCAAAAAACGGAGGACAGGGAGATGGCAGAAAACCTAATTTCTCTGTCTGGCTTGAGTCTACATCCATTGACTCAGCAATTTGTGGTGGAATTCGGGTTAGATTGTGGAATCGCGCCCTTTGCACTTCGGGGAATTCTGTGTTGACTGCCTTTCTTGATCTTTCGTACTTGCCTGCGATCAGTTGTTAGCGTGCTGCAGCATCGTTGTTGCGCCGCTCTATCCCGGGCGTATCTATAGAGCGTTTCCCCCACCACAAATTACCCTTGGCATACTTGCGTGAAAGCCTGCTGGTGCTACACTTGCAATTGCTGTTTCAGGGCGGGGTGGAATTCCCCACTGGCGGTAAATCGGGCGGTGCCAAAGGGGCGCCGTGGCGCAGGTAAAGTGCCTGCGATCGAGCCGATGAGTCCGCGACCCGTGGGTGCGTTGGTTCGCATGCCGGCTGAACTGGTGAGATCCCAGTACCAACGGTTAGAGTCCGGATGAAAGAGGCAGGTGATCTTATGTCTGAACAGTCGCAGCATATCCATTTTGAGAACACGAATAGGTGGAGCACCAAACAGCTCGTTACCATGGCGTTGATGTGTGCCTTGGGCGCCCTGTTTATGTACGTGCAGCTGCCCATCCTTCCTTCGGCGCCGTTTTTGACGTATGACCCGTCGCTGGTGCCGGCGATGGTGTGTGGGTTTGCATATGGCCCCGGTGCCGGTACCGCTGTTGCCGCCATGGCGATCGTTATCCATGCGCTCACTACGGGTGACTGGGTCGGCGCGCTTATGAACCTGGTTGCCACGCTGGGCTACATTCTGCCCGCGGCTATCGTCTACCAGAAGATGCATACCTATAAGGGTGCCGTGATTGGCCTGGTGCTCGGTGTTATTGCCGCTACGGCGTTGTCTATGGTCGCAAACCTAACCATTGGCGTATGGTTCTGGTATGGCTCGGTCGATGTGATCGCCCCGCTCATGATTCCTGCCGTGCTGCCGTTCAACCTTATCAAGACCGTGCTTAACTCGGTGTTGACGCTTGCGGTGTACAAGGCGGTCTCCAACCTCATCACGCCTAAAAAGGACCAGGTCAAAGGCCGCGCATGATTGAGTGTCGGGGCGTTTCCTTTAGCTATGACGGTGCCGCACCGGCACTCGACGGCGTCGATCTAAACATCGAGGACGGCGAGTTTTTCTGCATCCTCGGTGGTAATGGGTCGGGTAAGTCGACGTTTGCCAAGCATCTGAATGCACTGTTGCAGCCCGATGCGGGCACGGTACGCATCAACGGCATGGATGCGTCCGACCCCGAGATGGTCTATGACATTCGTTCGACCGCGGGCATGGTATTCCAGAATCCCGATGACCAGCTGGTGGCAACGCTTGTCGAAGATGACATTGCATTTGGTCCCGAAAACCTTGGCGTGCCATCGGCGCAAATTGCGCAGCGCGTACGCGAGGCGCTGAAGGGCGTGGGCCTGGTGGGCTTTGAGCGCCATGAGACCCACGCGCTTTCGGGTGGCCAAAAGCAACGCGTGGCGCTTGCCGGCGTGCTCGCCATGGAGCCGCGCGTGCTTATTTTGGATGAGGCGTCCTCGATGCTCGATCCGCGCGGGCGCAAGGGCCTTATGAAGGCCTGCCACGCGCTGCACGAACGCGGCATGACCATCGTGATGATTACGCACTTTATGGAAGAGGCTGCCGAGGCCGATCGTGTCGCGGTGTTTCGGGCGGGGCGCGTTGCCATGCTCGGTACGCCCGAGGAAATCTTGACACGGGAAGACGAACTTGCGCAGCTCAACTTGGATATGCCGGCGTCGTGCTGTCTGGGCAGGTCGCTTCGTGCGAAGGGCGTGCCCGTTTGCGCACAGGTGCGTGAGGCGGATATGGTCTCCGAGATTGCACAGGCTTATGCCGAGCGAAGCGGGGTGGACGTCGCAGGGCAGTCTTCCGCATCCGATTCTCGTATGCTCGACAATGTATCCTCCGTGACTGACGGGGCGGCCGCGTCGGAGCCCGTCATCGAGATTTCGCACCTCTCGCATAGTTACTCGCTGAGCGCCCGCGAGCGCCGTTGCTGGCGCAAGCGCTCGACCACTGCGGACGCATCGAGCAAACAGGCCCTTTGGGGCAACGATCCAAACAGCCCCTGGGCACTGCGCGATGTTTCGCTGACGGTGCGTCGCGGTGAGTTTCTGGGCCTGGCGGGTCATACCGGCTCGGGTAAATCAACGCTGGTTCAGCATCTCAACGGGTTGATTCGTCCGCAGGAGGGAAGCGTTTGCGCGCTGGGGCTCGACCTATCAAACAAGAAAGACGCCGCCGCGGTTAAGGCCAAGGTCGGCGTGGTGTTTCAGTATCCCGAGCGCCAGCTATTTGCCGAGACCGTGGCGCAGGACGTGGCGTTTGGCCCGCGTAACCTTGGCCTGCCACAAGACGAGGTTGCACGCCGTGTCGCATCATCGCTTGCGCGCGTGGGCCTCGACCTTGCCGCGATAGGCGACAAGAGTCCCTTTGAGCTTTCGGGCGGCCAGCAGCGCCGCGTGGCGTTTGCTGGCGTGCTCGCCATGGAGCCCGAGGTCCTGGTGCTCGACGAGCCCATGGCAGGCCTCGATCCGGCTGCCCGCAGGGATTTCCTGGAGCTCATTGGCCGTCTACATGACGATGGCCTGACCGTTGTCATGGTTTCGCACAGCATGGATGACCTGGCAAATTGTTGTGATCGTATCGTTGTGATGAACGAGGGCGCGGTGTTTGCCGAGGGGACGCCCGCACAGGTTTTTGCGCACGCGAACGAGCTCAAGTCGATCGGCCTGGGCGTTCCTGCCGCCCAGCGTATGGCGCTGGCGCTCGCGCAAGCCGGTGTGCCGCTCCGCTGCGACAAGCTTTATACGGTTGGGGCGCTGGCCGACGAGCTGGCCGGCTTGCTGCTGGGTTGCGCGGACGGACCTTCGAGGGCTCCGTGTCAGGCCGGTTCCAAGATAGCCGCGCGAGAGGAGGACTGCTAATGGAGGCGTTCTCATTTGGCAGCTACTATCCCGGGGATAGCGCGGTGCATCGCCTGGATCCGCGTACTAAGTTGCTCCTAGGTTTCGCATTTCTGATCACCGTGCTCACCGTTGGCAGCTTCCGCGGGCTGGTGCCGGTCGCAATGTTTGTCGTGCTGGTCTATGTCATGACCCGGGTGCCGCTTCGTTACGTCCTATCATCGATGGCACCACTGCTGGCGATTGTCGTGGTGGTTGCGGTGCTCAACCTGTTTTCCGACCAGAGTGGCCGCATCCTGTGGCAGCTTGGCTTTATGCAAGTGAGCGAGGGCTCGCTGCGTTCTGCGGCGTTTATGGCGTGCCGTCTGACCCTGATGATGGCCGGCATGAGCGCCATTACACTCACCACGCCGACGCTCGACCTCACCGCGGGTTTTGAGCGTCTGCTCGCACCATTTGCGCGCGTGGGGCTCCCGGCGCACGAGCTCGGCATGATTATGGGTATCGCGCTGCGGTTTATGCCGCAATTTGCCACCGAGATGAAACAGACGGCCGATGCGCAGGCAAGCCGCGGCGCGCGCGTGACGGGCGGTCCGCTCGGCGGTGTGCGCATGCTCGGCAGTGTGGCGATTCCGCTGTTCACCGGCGTGTTCCGTCATGCCGAGACGCTTTCGGCCGCCATGGATGCGCGCTGCTATCACGGCGAGCAGGGGCGCACGCGTCTGCATGCGCTTACGTTTAGCCGCGGGGATGCACTGGCCGCAGTGGCGATGGCGCTGCTGGTGACATGCGTTGTCATTATCAATCTTCAACTCGTCTAAGCTCGATTCGAGCGCAAGAAAGGGGTCCCTATGACCGACATCGATCGCACGGCTCAGCTCGAGCGCGCCTGCTCGTATTTCAGGCGCATTCCGGCGTGGTATCTTGCCACGACCGATGTGAGCGACGGGCATCAGCCCCGCGTGAGGCCGTTTTCGTTTGCCATGGTCGATGACGGCAAACTGTGGTTTTGCACGTCGCGCGACAAGGACGTATGGGCGGAGTTGAGCGCGAATCCCAAGTTTGAGGTATCGGGCTGGAAGCCGGGGGAGTGCTGGATCGTGTTAACCGGTGAGGCCGCGCTCGAGGACGATGCAGTCGTGAGCGATAAGGTGCGCCAGGCGGGCTTTAGGCACATGGTAGGCATTGGCGAGCAACACGATAGCGCCAACGACGGCCGCCTTGCGTTCTTCTCGGTCCGCAACATCGCCGCGCGATTCTGCGATATCGACGGCAGCGAAGAGCGCCTCGAGCTCTAATTTCCCAAATTGACTACCCATTTCAAAAAGACCAGTCAGGCGACAGGAGGAAACGTGGACGGATTGAATACGGTGCTGGAGTATCTGACGTCGGTGCCGGCGTGGTATCTGGCGACGAGCGTGGACGGGCAGCCGCATGTGCGTCCGTTCTCGTTTGCGCAGATTCAGGACGGCAAGCTGTGGTTTGTGACAGCGCGCACCAAAGATGTGTGGCAGGAGCTGCTGCAAAACCAGCGCTTTGAGGCCACGAGTTGGTGGCCGGGCCATGGTTGGTTGATCCTGCGCGGGCGTGCGGGGCTAGAAGATCGGGTTTCGAGCGAAATGCGCGAGGCCGGATGGAAACATCTTGAGCGCTTGAGCGAGCACTATGAGGGGCCTAACGACCCCACGCTCGTCTTCTTTAGCGTCGAGGATCCCGAGGCTTTTATCTGCAATCACGACGAATGGGTGCCGGTCGAGCTCTAGCCAGCTGACTCATCCCAACAACTTGGTTTTTCGCATGGGCGGGCCCCGTGTTGCTCGGCACCGTAAGGAGTGCCGGTCAATACGGGGCCCGTTCTATTTGTCAATTCCTTCAAGCGAATGTGTCGGGAATGTTTCAATGCATGAACATGCAAACTATTTACGTATTCATGCATCTTTTGGTGCTAAAGTTTCAACCCACTTCATAACGACCGCTGCGAAATGCGCATCGGTGCATAAATCGCAGACAAGGAGTCTGATATGTCTTTGAAGGTTGGAATCGTCGGCGCGGCTGGATATGCCGGAGCCGAGCTCATTCGCCTCGTGCTCGGTCATCCCGAGTTTGAACTTGTCGCCATTACGTCCAACGCCGATGCCGGCCAGCCGCTGTCCGCGGTGTATCCGAGCTTTGCTGGCGTGAGCGACCTGGTTTTCACCACGCATGACGCCCCCGAGCTCAAGAGCTGCAATGCGGTTTTTCTTGCCGTGCCGCACACGGCTGCCATGGCACAGGTGCCCGCGCTGCTTGCCGCAGGCGTTTCCTGCTTTGATCTTTCGGCCGATTACCGTCTGAGCGACCCGTCCGTCTTTGAGGCATGGTATGCCGCCGAGCACACGAGCCCCGAGTTGCTCAAGACCCGCGCTTTCGGCCTGCCCGAGCTGTTCTGCCAGGACTTGGAGACCGCTGCTTCCAGCCATGCCGCTGGAAAGCCCGTTTTGGTCGCCTGCGCCGGCTGCTATCCCACCGCAACGAGCCTTGCTGCCGCTCCTGCCGTGCGTGCGGGCTGGGTGGCAGAGAACGGCCCCGTAATCGTCGATGCCATTAGCGGCGTGACGGGCGCCGGTAAGTCCTGCAACGCCCGCACCCACTTTTGCAGCGCGGACGAGAACCTGGAAGCCTATGGCGTGGGCAAACATCGCCATACGCCCGAGATTGAGCAGATCCTGGGCCTGACCGATCGTGTCGTCTTTACTCCACACTTGGCACCGCTCAAGCGCGGCTTGCTCTCTACGGTGACGCTGCCGCTCGCGCCGCAGGCACTCGACACGTTGACCCTTGAGGACGTCGTCGACCATTACAAGAAGTTCTACGCCGGTCGCACCTTTGCGCGCGTGCTCGATGCCGGCCAGCAGCCCAAGACGGCTTCGGTCGTCGGTACCAATGCCGCCCAGATCGGCCTTGCGCTCAACAAGCGTGCGGGCGTGCTGGTGGCGACGGGCGCTATCGACAATTTGTGCAAGGGCGCTGCGGGCCAGGCGGTCCAGTGCGCCAACATCGTCTTTGGTTTTGACGAGCGACGAGGCTTGCCCACAGTGGCGTGCCCGGTGTAGCACATTCGATTGTTAACGATTTGGTAGTCGGGTATCGAGTTGGGCGCCACTTTTAAGCTGGTCTACTAATTGCGACCGGTATGGCGTGCCAGCCGATGCCCGCTTTTTTTGATATAAGGAGTCGTAGGGACGATGAATACCGACCTGATTGATATCAAGATTCGCGCCGTCGAGGGTGGCGTTACGGCAGCTGCCGGCTTTAAGGCTGCAGGCATCCATGCGGGATTCCGGAAGAATCCCGAGCGCTTGGACTATGCACTCGTCGTGCCCGATAAGCCCTGTCCCGGCGCTGGCGTGTTTACGACTAACCGCTTTTGCGCGGCGCCCGTGCAGGTGAGTCGTGCCAACCTGGGCGGTGCGGACAAGGGCTATGGCATTATCGCCGGTGTTTCAATCAACTCCGGCAACGCGAACGCCGCCACGGGCGAGACCGGCCTTGCCTGCGCGCGCGAGACGTGCAACATCGCCTCGCAGGTCATCGGCTGTGAACCCCAGCAGATCCTGGTTGCCTCCACGGGTGTGATTGGACAGATTCTGCCCATCGACACATTTGAGACGGCCGTTCCGTCCGCCTACGAGGCGCTCTCTGCCCATGGCGGTGCCGATGCGGCCCGTGCCATCATGACGACCGATACGCACTCCAAGGAGTATGCCGTTCGCTACCGCAGTGAGGCTGCGGGCCATGCGGGCAACGCCTATACGGTGGGCGGCATGTGCAAGGGCTCGGGCATGATCATGCCCAATATGGCCACCATGATCGCGGTCATTACTACCGATGCCCCCGTCGAGCCGGCAGCGCTCCACACCCTGCTGTTCTCGTCCGTTAAGCAGACCTTTAATAAGGTGACGGTCGATTCCGATACCTCGACCAACGACACCTGTATCATGCTTGCTTCTGGCGCTGCTGCCGCAGATGCCGAGGCCATCGTCGAGGGCACTGACGCCTTTGACGAGTTGGCATTTGCCGTGCACGAGGTGTGCGAGAGCCTGGCGCGCAACATTGCGGCCGATGGCGAGGGCGCGTCAAAGCTCGTGACGGTTAACGTTACCGGCGCCGCCAACGACGAGGAAGCCGATATCGCCGCCCGTGCCGTCGCCAACTCGCCGCTCGTCAAGACCTGCATCGCCGGCCATGACTGCAACTGGGGCCGCGTCGCCATGGCGCTCGGCAAGTGCGGCGTGAAGTTTAATCAAGAAGACGTTTCCATCGACATGATGGGCATGCCTGTCTGTCGCGACGGTCTGACTGTTCCCTTTGACGAGGACGAAGCTCTGCGACGTTTTGAGGCGCCCGAGATCGTGATCTCGGCCGACCTGGGTGCAGGCGACGCGGCAACGACCGTGTGGACCTGCGACCTCACGCACGAGTACATCTCCATCAACGGCGACTACCGTTCCTAGATTCCGGGCACGCTGCGCATCTTGCCGCGATTGCGGACAGCGAAGCACGGCGTGATAACGATACGAAAGACGAGGCAGATTATGAAATTCGCACGCGATTGTCGTTCGAGCGAATCCAACGAAGCAACCGCGCAGCTGCTGTTCGAAGCGCTGCCGTGGATTAAGAACCTGACCGGCAAGACGGTTGTTATCAAATATGGCGGAGCCGCCATGGTCGACGAGCAGCTGCGCCGCGACGTGATGAGCGACATCGTGCTGCTCAAGATCATCGGCATGCGCCCTGTTATCGTGCACGGTGGCGGCAAGGCCATCAACGAGGCGCTTAGCCACTACGACATCCCCGTCAAGTTTAAGAACGGCCAGCGCGTGACCACGCCGGCGACCATGGATATCGTGCGCGAGGTGCTGGGCGGTAAGGTCAACCAGGAGCTGGTCGCGGCGCTCAACCATCACGGCAACCTGGCAGTGGGCGTTTCGGGCAGCGATGCCGGTACGCTCATCGCCGAGCCGCTCGACCCCGAACTCGGCCGCGTAGGCAAGGTCACGCACGTCAACACCGACTATATCGAGCGCCTGCTCGATAGCGAGTACATCCCCGTCATCGCTACCGTCGCGGCGGGAGAGGACGGCGGTTTCTTCAACATCAACGCCGATACCGCCGCCGGTGCCGTTGCGGCGGCGCTTCATGCGCATAAGGCGATCTTTTTGACCGACGTCGACGGCCTGTACAAGGACTTTAGCGACAAGGATTCACTTATCTCCAATCTGACGCTCGACGAGGTCAATGAGATGCTCTACGGCGGCGAGGTCGATAAGGGCATGATTCCCAAGCTGCGTGCTGCCGTCGATGCGCTTGCCGGAGGCGTATTTCGCGCTCACATCATCAACGGTACCACGCCGCATTCGCTGCTGCTGGAGCTGCTGACCGATGCCGGCGTCGGTACCGTGATCCATTCTACCGAGACGGCTTACGAGTTCGATACACATCCGCATCCGCTTTCGACGTTTGCTGCGCGTTTGACCGAGAACCTCGACGAGGTCGAAAAGCTTCAGACGGTCTAGCCGACCCGCAGCCGCCCCATTCCTGCACCCATAGGCCTGCGCCGTCCGGCGCTCAACGAAAGGCATCCCATGTCACTTGCAGCTCAGCAATCGCTTGAATCCCATTACGTTATGCATACCTTTGGCCGCTCTCCGGTCGAGTTTGTCGAGGGTCACGGCATGAAGCTCACCGGCGACGATGGCCGTGAGTACCTTGACTTTCTTGCCGGCATCGGCGTGTGCAGTCTAGGTCATGGCGACCCGGCTGTGCTCTCGGCGCTCGAGGCACAGACCAAAAAGCTCATGCACGTCTCCAATTACTTCTACATTGAGCAGCGCGGACAGGTCGCGGCGCTGCTGTCCAAGCTTGCTAACGACGACGTAGATGGTGCGCGCGTGCTTGCCGATGCCATTGCCGCCGGCGATGAGACCACGGCAGCTGCTCTTGGTGCCCCGGCTGCGGACGAGCAGGTGTGGGAGACCTTCTTTGCCAACTCCGGCGCCGAGGCCAACGAGGGCTCGATGAAGCTCGCGCGCCTGTACGCCAAGCGTGCCGGTAACGGCGGCAACACTATCGTGTGCATGCGCGGCGGCTTCCACGGCCGTACGCTCGAGACCATTGCCGCCACTATGCAGGATTGGCTGCAGGACAGCTTCCGCCCGCTGCCGGGTGGCTTTGTGGCCTGTACGCCCAACGATATCGATGAACTGCGTGCGATCTTTAAGCAGCTGGGGAGCGAAATTTGTGCCGTGATGCTCGAGCCGATCCAGGGTGAGAGTGGCGTGCACCCCATGACCGAGGAGTTTATGGCGGCAGCGCGCGACCTGGCACACGAAGTGGGCGCCGTGCTTATCGCCGACGAGGTCCAGTGCGGCATCTTCCGCTCCAGCAAGCCGTTCGCATTCCAAACCTATGGCGTGGAGCCCGACATCATGAGTCTTGCCAAGGGCATCGCCGACGGCGTTCCCATGGGCGCTGTGGTGGCAAAGAAAGAGATCGCCGACGTGTTTAAGCCCGGCGATCACGGTTCGACTTTTGGTGGTAGCTGCTTGGCCATCGCGGCGTGCGCCGCGACGCTCTCCGCGCTCGTGCGCGGCGATTATGCCGGCCATGCTGCCAAGGTAGGCGCCTATATGGAGGCAAAACTCGCCAAGTTACCGCATGTTACCGATGTGCGCGGTCGCGGCTTGATGCTCGGCTGCGACCTGGATGAGGCAGCAGGCGACGCGCATGATATTGTTGCCCGCGCGCTGGCCGCCGGCGCCGTGATCAACGCTACAGGTGCGCATACGCTGCGTTTCCTGCCGCCACTTGTCTGCGAAGAAGCCGACGTGGACAGCCTGATCGAGATCCTGTCGGGTGTCTTGGCCTAGCGAGAGCAATACATAGCCAGGTTGAACGGGTTTCAGATTGTCGGTGTGTCATTGATGCATCATTGGACGGTCTGGAACCCTTTTTGTCATAAATCTGCACAGGCCAGGAGAGCCTCTGGCCAAAAAAGAAAGGCCTCCATCACTGGGGGCCTAACAATTCAGTGGTGGGCGATGAGGGATGTCCGCGTGCGGCTGGCGCTGCCCGCGCCCCGCTTCGTCGCTTCGCTGGTGACGCATAATTTCTTTCGCAAATTGACAACCGCATA
>UQZD01000029.1:0-28675 GCA_900545485.1 uncultured Collinsella sp.
GCAGGTCCTGCAGGGCGATGACGTCCATGCCCATGTCGTTGGCGCTGCCGTGACCCTGCTCGTCCTCGCGCACGGCCTCGATAGCGCTCACGTACGTGTTGGCCGCGGACATCGCGGTCACGCAGGTCACGCCGCGGCGCACGGCCTCGGTGCGCAGAAGGTAGCCGTCGCCACGAGAACCCGGGCCATACGGCGTATTGACGATCACCGCGATCTTGCCGTCGGCGATCAGGTCACCGATGTTGGGACGCTCGCCGTCGTGCGGGCCGCTAATCTTCTCCACGACCTCGCAGGTCACGTTGCCGCCGCGCAGCACGCGCGCCGTGCCCTCGGTGGAGCAGATATCAAAGCCCAGGTAGCGCAGGATACGCGCGACCGAAAGGATGTGGCGCTTGTCGCGGTCGCACACGCTGATGAACACCTTGCCGGCGCTCGGGTCGGGCAGCTTGTAGTCAATCGCCAGCTGCGTCTTGGCGTATGCCTCGGGATAGCTCTTGGCGATACCCATGACCTCGCCCGTCGACTTCATCTCGGGCCCCAGGATAACGTCGGCACCGGGGAAACGACCCCAGGGCATAACGGCTTCCTTCATGCAGAACCAATCGAGCTGACGCTCGTCGCTCGGCAGGCCCAGGCTGGCGATGGAATCGCCTGCCATGATACGCGCCGCGCACTTGGCCAGTGGCACGCCGGTAGCCTTGGAGATGAACGGCACGGTACGGCTGGCACGCGGGTTGGCCTCGATCACGTAGACGGTCTCGCCCTTGATGGCATACTGCACGTTGACCAGGCCGCGTACGCCCAGCGCCATCGCGATGCGGCGTGTGGTCTCGCGAAGCTTTGCCTGCAGGCTCTCGCTAAAGCTGAACGGCGGGATGCAGGTCGCAGAGTCGCCGGAGTGGATGCCGGCCTCCTCGATATGCTCCAGGATGCCTCCGATGTAGACCTCCTCGCCGTCGCACAGGGCGTCGACATCGGACTCGATCGCGCCCTCCAAGAAGCGGTCCAGATACACCGGGTAGTCGGGGCTAATGCGCGCAGCCTCGGCCATGTAATCGCGCAGATGCTCGGCATCGTAGGCGATCATCATGCCGCGGCCGCCCAGCACGTAGCTCGGACGCACCAGCAGCGGGTAGCCGATGTGCGCGGCTACGGCCTCGGCCTCCTCAAACGAGGTGGCCTGGCCCGCCGGCGGGTACATGATGCCCAGCTTGTCGAGCAGAGCGGCGAAGCGCTCTCGGTCCTCAGCAAAGTCGATGGCATCGGGCTTGGTGCCCATGATGTTCACGCCGCTCTCCTCGAGCATGCGCGCCAGCTTAAGCGGGGTCTGGCCGCCAAGCGTCACCACGACGCCGTCGGGGCGCTCAACGTCGATAACATCCATGACGTCCTCGTAGGTGAGCGGCTCAAAGTACAGGCGGTCGGACGTGTCATAGTCGGTCGAGACGGTCTCGGGATTGCAGTTGACCATGATGGTCTCGAAGCCGCGGGCCGCCAGTGCGTAGCTCGCGTGCACGCAGCAGTAATCGAACTCGATACCCTGGCCAATGCGGTTGGGGCCGGCGCCCAGAATCATCGCCTTGGGCTTGCTCGCCGGCGTGGCCTCGTCGGGAGCCACGCACTTCTTGGCATCCGGGCTCGTGCGGTAGATGTTCTCGTACGTCTTGTAATGGTACTCCGTGGCGCTCGAGAACTCCGCAGCGCAGGTATCGACCGTCTTCATGCTGGGAACCACGCCCAAGCCCTTGCGATAGGCGCGCACAAAGCGCTCGTCGGAGCCGGTCAGCGCGGCGATCTCGGCGTCACTCGTGCCGTATTGCTTGAGCAGGCGCATCGCGTCGGCGTCAATGTCCTCCACACGCAGGCCGCGGATGCTCTCCTGAACCTGCACCATGTCGTTGATACGATTGAGGTACCACGGATCGATACCGCAGATGGCATGGATACGCGCGACATCCCAGCCACGACGCAGGGCTTCGACCACAAAGAAGATGCGGTGCTCGGTCGGGGTTGCCACGGCCCGAGCGAGCTCATCGTCGCTCAGCTTGTCGGCACCTTCCTTGCCACCGGCACAAATGCCCTGATGCCCGTCCTCCAGCGAACGCATGGCCTTGCCGAAGGCCTCCTCGAAGGTGCGGCCAATCGCCATAATCTCGCCCACGGCCTTCATGCGCGTGGTGAGCGTGGGGTCGGTACCCTTGAACTTCTCGAAGGCAAAGCGCGGCACCTTGACCACACAGTAGTCGATCGTGGGCTCAAAGCAGGCGGGCGTAGCCTTGGTGATGTCGTTGACGATCTCGTCGAGCGTGTAGCCCACAGCCAGGCGCGCGGCGGCCTTGGCAATGGGGAAACCCGTGGCCTTGGAAGCGAGGGCGGACGAACGGCTCACGCGCGGGTTCATCTCGATGACGATCAGGCGGCCGGTCTGGGGGTTCACGGCAAATTGCACGTTGGAGCCACCGGTCTCGACGCCGATCTTCTCCAAGATGGCGAGCGAGGCGACACGCATGCGCTGATACTCAAGGTCGGAGAGCGTCTGCGCCGGCGCCACGGTGATGGAGTCGCCGGTGTGCACGCCCATGGGGTCGAGATTCTCGATGGAGCACACGATGATGCCGTTGCCGGCGTGGTCGCGCATGACCTCCATCTCATACTCTTTCCAGCCCTCGATGGACTCCTCGACCAGCACCTCATGGGCGGGCGAGAGCTCCAGGCCCTGGCTCACGATGGAGACGAGCTCCTCGTGGGTGCGAGCGATGCCGCCGCCGGCGCCGCCGAGGGTAAAGCTCGGGCGCAGTACGCAGGGATAGCCCACGCGCTCGGCGATAGCCTCGGCATCAGCCACGCTGTAGGCATAGCCCGAGCGCGCGACCTCCAGGCCAATCTCGGCCATGGCCTCGTTAAAGAGCTTGCGGTCCTCGCCGCACTCGATAGCGGCCAGGTCGCAGCCGATCATCTCGACACCGTACTTGTCGAGCGTGCCGTCTTTCGCCAGCTCGACGGCGGCGTTCAGACCGGTCTGGCCGCCCAGCGTGGGCAGCAGCGCGTCCGGGCGCTCTTTCTTGATTACGCGCTCGATAAACTCGGCGGTGATGGGCTCGACATAGGTGCGGTCGGCAAGACCCGGGTCGGTCATGATGGTCGCCGGGTTGGAGTTGACCAGGATGACCTCAAAGCCATCCTCCTTAAGCACCTTGCAGGCCTGGGCGCCGGAGTAGTCGAACTCGCAGGCCTGGCCAATAACGATGGGGCCCGAACCAATAACGAGGATACGCTTGATGTCAGTACGTTTCGGCATGTTAGTTCTCCTCGGTCTCGGTCGCGGCGGTCTCGGCGAAATTCCAGCCAGCCAGGCGGTCCTTCGCGGTGTCGATGTCCAGGTAGTTCTCCTCGCCGTCCATGAGTCGCGTAAAGGCGGTAAAGAGATAGTGGGCATCGGTGGGGCCAGGCGAGGCCTCGGGGTGATACTGGACCGAGAAGCACGGGGCGTCGAGCAGCTGGATGCCCTCGGCGGTGCCGTCGTTGAGGTTCACATGTGTTAGGCGAATGCGGCCAAAGCGCTCGTTCATCACGACCGGCGCGATGCCGCGGCGCACCCAGACGCGCAGGTCGCCGTCGGCCGCATGCTCGGTCTCGCCGCCGGAAAGCTCGGGGACAAGCTTGCCCAAGCTGGGAAACAGCAGGCCAAAGCCATGGTTTTGCGCGGTGATCTCCACGCGACGGCTCACCAGGTTCATGACCGGCTGGTTGCCACCGCGGTGACCGAACTTAAGCTTTTCCATCTGGGCGCCGCAGGCCAGGCTGATCATCTGGTGACCAAGACAAATACCAAAGACCGGCACCTTGCCGATCAGCTGCTGCACCTGCTCGTAGGTCTCCACCACGGCATCGGGGTCGCCGGGGCCGTTGGACAAAAAGACGCCGTCGGGATTCATGTCGAGCACCTCACTCGCGGGCGTATCCCACGGCACGACGGTAAGGTCGCAGCCGGCGCGGACGAGGCCTTCCAGAATGCCGCGCTTGACGCCGCAGTCGTAGGCGACCACCTTGTGACGGGCAGGAGCGGCAGCCGCAAGTGCAAAGTCATGCGTGGCAGGCAGGTCGGCGGACACAAACTCGTGAGGCGCGGGGCAGCTCACGGTCTTGACCAAATTCTCGCCCACCAGCGTGGGCGCTGCGGCCAGACGCTCGGCAAGCTCGTCGACGTCGAAGATCTCGGTCGAGATAATGCCCATCTTAGAACCATTGTCGCGCAGATGGCGCACCAGGGCGCGGGTGTCGACACCTTCGATAGCGACGATGCCGTGAGCGCGCAGGTACTCCGGCACGCTGACGGCCGAGCGCCAGTTAGAAGGCGTGGCGCACATGTCGCGAACGATCATGCCGCGCATGGCCGGAGCGCTCGCAGGGCGCACGGCGTCGCCGGGGAAGGCCGACTGGGCGTCGGTCTCGTCGATACCGTAGTTGCCGATCTGCGGATAGGTCATGGTTACGATTTGGCCGGCATAACTCGGGTCGGTCATGACCTCAAAGTAGCCCTCGAGCGAGGTGTTGAAGCAGACTTCGCCGGTCGCGGTGCCCTCAGCGCCGCATGCACGTCCATAAAAAATGGTCCCATCCTCAAGATACAGGATGCAGGGACCGCAGGCGCCCTTGCTGGTTTTGGCCAGCATACGCTGGCAAAGCTCGCTGGGCGCGAAGGTGCGGGCGGCAGCGCCCGCGGTATGGTTGTTCGCCATAATTCTCCTTCCCGGTCTCACAGGACCGGCTTAAAGGTGTGTAGTTAGGCCTCGCGGTATTGTAACCGCAAGCATGCCTCATGGCGTTAATTTCATCGAAATGTTTACGAAATGATAATTATGACTTTCTATGCATAATGATTTTTTAATCCCCGTCCCAGAAAAATCATCCCGCGGGGCTTGTGGCTCACGCGGGATGATGGCGTCTTACTTTTTCTTGTCCTGTTCCAGCAGATCGGACGGTGAGCGATCGGGCTTGCCACCGCGGAAAATCTCGCGGCCATGCAGACGATGCTCCAGGTCACGCTCGGCCTTTTCCTCGTCAATCTTGGTCTGGCTAACCACCGGGTCCTCAATCAACGACGACACCGAGTTCACCTGCTTCTGAATGCGTTCGGCGATGGTGTCATCCATACTCACGATGCGCATCTTCCAGTCGATACTCGTGGCGTTGGATGAGCTCTTGGTCCACACGAACGTCAAAATGGCGCTCTGGTGGCCCCGCGCGGGGAACATGCCAAAGAAGGAATCGTGCTGAATGTTGCTATCCTCGTCGATATAGGCGTGAACGTTATACACCACGCGGTCGATTTTATCGTTGAGCAGCGCATTGGTCGCAAGTGCCGCGGCCTGAATCTGCCCGTTGGACAGCAGCTCGAGCTCGTTGGCAGACGATGTGTCCAACACCGTCACCTCGACCGTGCCCGTACGCTCATCGGCTTCATCGACGGTAAAGTCGAGCGGGAACTGCGTAAAGCCGTTGCCCCACTCAAGGCCGCCCTTCAGCGCCGTCGAAACGGTATCGACCGAAACGCTCTCGGACAAGTTGGCGGTGTTCAGACGACGCATCACGCCGTAGCCAATCTGCATGCCCACGATCAGCACCAAAATACCAATGACCACGGCCATCGCGGTCTTCGTAATGGTATGACTCACCTGCGAACCCGAAGGATCGTCCTCGGACAGCGGGTCGATATGTTTTGCCTGGCTCGCGCGGTCCTCGCTGCGCAGCTGCGCTAGCGCAGCTTTGTCACCGCGCTTGGCCGCAGCCTCCTTCTCACGCATGCGCTCGGTTCGCTTTTTGGCAAGCGTGGGATCCAAGACACCGGATGCATCGATTTCGGAGAATAACTCCGTCACTTCTTCCGGAGTCAAAGGGTTCTTGTCAGCCATAAACTTCCTGTCATATCAATCAGTCGAGCTCGTGCGCACGCGCACCTTCGAACTGCATTCGATAGTAACGGGCATAGGTGCCGCCACGGGCGAGAAGCTGTTCATGCGTGCCACGTTCCACAACGCGACCATGCTCAACGGTCGCAATCTCGTCAGCATGCTTAATGGTCGAAAGACGGTGGGCGATGATGATTGTGGTACGGCCGCGTGCCAGCTCTTCGAGCGACTCCTGGACCGCCTCCTCGCTCTCGTTATCCAAAGCACTCGTCGCCTCGTCCAAGATCAGGATCTTGGGGTTCTTGAGAAACACGCGCGCGATGGCAACACGCTGCTTCTGTCCGCCCGAAAGACGGCTGCCACGCTCGCCCACCACGGTGTCGTAGCCCTGTGGAAGCGACTCGATAAAGGCATCGATGTTGGCGCGACGGGCGGCCTCGGCGATCTCTTCCGCTGTAGCGCCCGGCTTGCCGTAGGCGATGTTCTCGCCAATCGTACCGTCAAACAGATAGACATCCTGCTGCACCAGGCCGATGGCACGGCGCAGGCTCTGCTGCGTCACATCGCGCACGTCTTGGCCGTCGATGCTAATGGATCCGGCAGCCACGTCATAAAAGCGCGACAGCAGCGAACAGGTCGTGGACTTGCCACCGCCCGAAGGGCCAACCAAAGCGATGGTCTGCCCGGGCTTGATGGACAGATTCATATGGTCGATAACGGGACGCTCGTCGGCATCGCCCTCGCCCAGCTCAACATCCTCGTAGTTAAAGCACACGTCGTGATACTCCACGGCGCCGGCAGTCACCTGCAGATCCGTGGCGCCCGGCTTGTCCTGGATATCCGGCGCGGTCGAGAGCACCTCGTCCATACGCTTAAAGCCGGCGATAGCCTTCTGATACGTTTCGGCCGAATTGACGAGTGTCTCGAGCGGCGTGCAGAACAGCGAAATGTAGAGCGCGAAGGTCGCCATATCGACCGCCTGCAGCTGTCCCTGGGCGACCAGCCAGCCGCCCAGCAGCACCACGATCACATAGAGCACACCCGAGAGCAGGCCATACGTCGCGGTATAGACGCCCATGGCGTGATACATGTTCTCCTTGGACGAAAGATAGCGATTGTTGGAGGCGCGGAACTTGAAGCGTTCGGTCTCCTCATTGGCAAAGCTCTTGACCACGCGCATGCCCGCCAGCGAATCCTGCAGCTGCGCATTGATGCCGCTGATTTTTTTGCGGTTGTCGCTAAAGACCTCGCGCATGCGCATGTTCTGCCAAAACATGATGACCGCAAACGCCGCCGTCACCACGGCCATGGCGAGCGCCAGCACCGGGGCGATGGTAAAGAGAATCACAAACGAGCCGATAATCTCGATGCCGCAGATGATGATCCACTCGGGCACGTGGTGCGCCGCCTCGCAGATATCGAACAGGTCGTTGACCACGCGGCTCATCATGTCGCCCGAGCTGTTGCGGTCGAAGTACGCAAAGCTAAAGCGCTCATACTGGTCGAACAGGTCCTCGCGCATCTTGGACTCCATGCGCGCGCCCATCACGTGACCCCAATAGCTCACAAAGTAGCGGCAGGCGCAGCGGACGGCATACATCAACACCAAGCCCACCGCGATCATGCCGAGCGCCTGCATAATGGCAGCCTGACCCTGAGTAAACAGCCCACCGGTCAAATTGCGCAGAATAATGGGGAACGCCAGGTCAATGGCGGCAAGCACCAGAGCACAAACAGTATCAGCAACAAAAAGCCCCATCTGGGGCTTGTAATACGAAAGAAACCTCTTCAGCATGTGATCCTCAAAGAAATATCAGCAACGTAAGGCCCTGAGACAAAGCAATCAGTAGTACTTGTCCCAGGGCTATCCCCACTCGTTAAAGCTCCGCGCTCCCAAGGCGGTGCGCGATGCTATCGCAGGCCAAGGCGCCTACGACGGTCTTGGCGTCTTCGATCTTGCCGTCGAGCACGGCGTCGATCAGCTCGTGCAGCGGCACCAGGTCCACGTTGACAAACTCGTCATCATCGGGGTTGGGCGCATCAAACTCGAGCTTGGTAGCCAAGTAGATGTGGATGATCTCATCGCAAAAACCGCAGGACGTGACAATCGACGTCAAAAAGCGAATACGACCAGCCCTAAAGCCCGTCTCCTCATGCAGTTCGCGCTTGGCGCAATCGAGCGGGTCCTCGCCCGGGTCGAGCTTGCCGGCGGGAATCTCGACCGTCACGCGGTCAATGGCGGTGCGGTACTGACGCACCAGTACGATCTTGCCGCTCTCGGTCAGTGCCACAACGGCCGCCGCACCCGGATGGCGAACGATATCGCGGGCGCTGCGGTGACCGTTGGGCAGCTCAACCTCAAGACGGTGGACGTCGAGGATCTTGCCCTTCCAGGCGCACTCCTCCGAAAGAATCTTCTCGTGCAGCTCGGCATCGTGCGGGTCGTCGTCGCCCAGCACCAGTGCCGGCTCGTCAGCGACCTCGCCACCAGGCTCGCCCTCGGCGTGCCCATACATGCGGCTGTCCTCTTCGACGATCTGCGCGTCCACGAGCTCTTCGTTCTTCTCGTCCATCCGTCTCATTCCTCTCGGATTTTAGGCATCCCAGGCGTCGCGGCCGCGCAGCGCGCGCAGGCCGATGTCGTGACGCAGGGTCTTGCCCTCAAAATCAATCTTCTCGCAGGCCTCGTAGGCAAGGTTGCGAGCGTTCTCGAACGTGTCGCCCAGAGCGGTCACGGCAAGCACGCGGCCACCATTGGTCACGAGCTGGCCGTCCACCACGGCGGTGCCCGCGTGGTACACGGTCACGTTCTCCATGGCCTCGGCATCGGCGATACCGGTGATGACCTTGCCCTTCTCGTAGCTGCCGGGATAGCCCGCGCTCGTCAGGACAACGGCCACGGCCCACTCGTCACGCCAGTCGAGCTCAATCTGATCGAGCTCGCAGTTGGCACAAGCCAGCATGACCTCGACCAGGTCGTTCTTAAGGCGCGGCAGCACGACCTGCGTCTCGGGGTCGCCAAAGCGGGCATTGAACTCCAGCACCTTGGGGCCGGCAGGCGTGAGCATAAAGCCGCCGTACAGGCAGCCGCGGTAGTCGATACCCTCGACAGCGAGCTCGGCCACGGTCTGCTCCATGACCTTCACCATGGTGGCGTGCTCCTCGTCAGTCACGATGGGCACTGGGCTGTAGACACCCATGCCGCCGGTGTTGGGGCCCTTGTCACCCTCGAGCGCGCGCTTGTGGTCCTGCGAGGTAGCCATGGGGCGCACGGTCTTGCCGTCGGTAAAGGCCAGCAGCGAGCACTCGGGGCCAACGAGCATCTCCTCGATAACCACGGTGTTGCCGGCATCGCCAAAGGTGCCGCCAAAGCACTCGCGTACGGCTTCCTCGGCCTGCTCAAGTTCGGTCGCCACGATAACGCCCTTGCCCGCGGCAAGGCCGTCGGCCTTGACGACCAGCGGGGCGCCCTGCTCGCGCACGTAGGCGAGAGCCGAAGCCTCGTCGGTAAACGAACCATAGGCTGCCGTCGGAATGCCCGCACGCTCCATGAGCTGCTTGGAGAACAGCTTGGAGCCCTCCATCTGGGCGCCCTCGGCACCCGGGCCAAAGCAGGGAATACCCGCCGCGCGCACGGCGTCGGCCACGCCCGCCACGAGCGGAGCCTCGGGGCCAATTACCACGAGTCCGCATCCGTGGCTCTGAGCAAACGCCGCCACGGCCGCAGGATCGCAGTCGTCGAGAACCACGTTCTCGCCGCAGCTCGCGGTGCCGCCGTTACCCGGCGCGATGTAGAGCTTGCCGGCGCGCGGTGATGCTGCGAGCTTGGCTGCCAGAGCATGCTCGCGGCCGCCGCTGCCCAACAACAGGATGTCGATGGTTTGAGTGTCCGCCTTCAAGGGTGCCTCCTCTATGGATGAATGGCCCGCTCCGCGCGAGCCCTTTGCAAGCAAATATACCCCTCGGCCGCCCGTCTGGGCTGCAAAGGGGTATATCGCAATAACCGTATAAACCGATTACTTCCAGAATCGGTTGATGATCTGCTCGCGACCGGCGCCAACGCCAATGAACGTCACACGGGTGTGTGCCAGATCCTCGATAAACGCCACGTAGTCCTGAGCCTCTTGCGGCAGCTCATCAAAGCTGCGGCAACCGGTGATGTCGCACTTCCAGCCGGGGAGCTCCTCGTAGATGGGCTTGGCATGCTCAAAGCGCACCTGATGCTCGGGCACGCTCGTGTAGCGCTCGCCATCGACGTCGTAGGCCACGCACACCTTGATGGTGTCGAAGGCCGAAAGCACGTCGAGCTTGGTCACGGCGATGTCGGTGAGGCCGTTGACGCGCGAGGCATAGTTGGCGATAGGGCCGTCAAACCAGCCGCAACGACGACGGCGACCGGTGGTCACGCCGTACTCATAGCCCTCCTCGGTCAGCGTGTGGCCAGCCTCGGACTCATAGGAAAGCTCGGTGGGCATGGGGCCCGAACCGACGCGGGTGATATAGGCCTTCATGACGCCCAGCACGCGGTCGACGTTCTTCATGCCCACGCCAGAGCCGGTGATGGCGCCGCCGGCGGTGCAGTTGGAAGACGTCACGTACGGATAGGTTCCGTGGTCGATGTCGAGCAGCGTCGCCTGGGCGCCTTCAAACAGCAGGTTCTTGCCCTCATCGATCATGTTGTTGAGCAGCAGGCTCGTCTCGGTGATGTAGGGACGCAGGCGCTCGGCCATCGGCAGGTACTCGTCGCAAATCTGGTCCACGGTGTAGGTGGGCAGGTTGTAGATGAGCTCGAGCTCGGGGTTCACGCGGGCGAGAGCGGTCTCCAACTTGTCGCGGAACAGCGTCTCGTCCAGCATGTCCTGCATGCGCAGGCCAATGCGGGCCATCTTGTCCTGATAGCACGGACCAATGCCGCGCTTGGTGGTACCGATGTTCTTCTTGCCGAGCTTCTGCTCAAAGGCGCCATCCAGATCGATGTGGTACGGCATGATGACATGCGCGTTGCCGCTAATCTTGAGGTTCTTGGTGGTGATGCCGTCGGCCTCGAACATGTCGATCTCCTCAAGGACAACCTTGGGGTTGACGACGCAGCCGTTACCGATCACCGACACGTGGTCGGAATACATGATGCCGGAGGGCACCTGGTGCAGGCCGTACTTCTTGCCGTTGACGACGATGGTGTGGCCGGCGTTGTTGCCGCCCGAATAGCGCACGACGGCATCAAAGTCGCCGGCGACCAGGTCGCAGATCTTACCCTTGCCCTCATCGCCCCACTGGGCACCGACCAAAACGGTTGACGGCATGTTTACTCCTTACATTCATGGACTGTCTACGCGCCATGCCGGCACGCAGAAGCACAAAACATTCCCAGTATACCCGTGCAACGGGCGCCTGTCCTACTCCTCGGCATGCGCCCCATCAAGCTCATAGAACTTGGTGGATGCCGGCAGGAACATCAGGTCGACGTCGCCGATCGGGCCCGAACGGTTCTTGGCCACGACGATACGCGTAACGCCCTCGTCGGGTCGATCGTCGCGCGAGGCTTCGGCCTCGTCGGCGGAGCGGTCCAAGAACATGACGATATCGGCGTCCTGCTCGATGGAGCCCGATTCACGAAGGTCGGAAAGCTGCGGGCGCTTGCCGGTACGGGATTCGACCTGACGCGAGAGCTGCGACAGCGCGATGAGCGGGATCTTGAGCTCCTTGGCCATGATCTTCAGACCACGCGACATCTCCGAAACCTCGACGGTACGGCTCTCGGAGCGGCGTCCCGGCGGAGGACTCACCAGCTGCAGGTAGTCCAGGATGATGATTGCCTTCTCCTTGTTATGGAGCATACGGCGGCTCTTGGCGCGAATCTCGGTCACTGTGGTGCCGGGCGTATCGTCAATCAGAATATCGAGCTTGGACAAGGTCTGCGTGGCCTCGTTGATATTGGCCCACTGTTCGGGGCTAATACGGCCCATGCGGAAGTCACTGATCGAGATCATGGCGTAGGCGCAAATCAGACGCTGGGCAATTTCCTTGCCCGACATCTCCAGCGAGAAGAAGCCGACGGTATAACCAGCAGCGGCAGCGTTAAGTGCCAGGTTCAGAGCGAACGACGTCTTACCTACAGCAGGACGGGCGCCGATAATGATGAGCTGGCCCTCGCGAAAACCCATGAGCATGCGGTCGAGCGACGGGAAGCCCGTGGGCACGCCCGCAGCCTGGCCACCGGCCTGGCACACTTCCTCGGCCTCGTTATAGGCCTCGACCATAAACTCGGTCAACGTCTTGTAACTCGACTTGACCTCGCGCGCCGTAACCTTGAGCAGCTTGCTCTCGGCCAGCTCGACAACCTCTTTGGTGTCGGTGGGGGCATTATATGCCAGCGCGTTGATCTCGTTGGTGGCGCCGATCAGCTCACGCAGCATCGAATCGCGGCGAACGATGGCGGCATGATGCTGCCAGTTGACGAGCGACAGCGTCTGACCCATCAACTCCAAAATGTACGCTTCGCCGCCCACGGCATCGAGCTTGTTGATGCTTCGCAGGTAATCGATCAGTGAGATGGAGTCGATGGGAATGCGGCTGTTGTACATATCGACCATCGCGGTATAGATGGTCTTATGAATGGGCCGGTAGAAGTCATCGGGCTGCAGCTCGACCTGGGCTTCTTCGACCACCTCGGGCGATAGCAGCATAGCGGCCAGCACATTGGCCTCTGCATCTTGGTTTTGGGGAAGACCCAACTTTGAGCCGCGGTCCTCAACCGTCAGCCCGGTCTCCCTATCGTCATATGCCATGAGCATCCTCATTCATATCGCTTGCGAGCATCCATAGTATCAGCCACGGTCCCAAAACGCGCCGCGCGCCGCCAATCATCACCGAACCAAACGGATGAACGGTCCCGTATATAGGACTTCGACGCAACGTTCACCATGACACTCACTCGGCGCAAAAAACAAAAGGGCGCCCTGGTTTCCCAGAGCGCCCTTCTTAGAACAAGATTGTTGCGTTGCAGCAAATGCTACTCGGCAGCAGCCTCAGTCTCGACCTCGGCGGTCTCGGCCTCGGCGACCTCAGCGGCCTCCTCGACCTCAGCCTCGGCAGCGAGCTCCTCGGCGGTAACGCCGACGAGAACGACAACTTCGGCCTTGATCTCGCGGTACAGCGAGATGGCAACGGTGTGGGCACCGGCAACCTTGATGGGCTTACCGAGCTCGACGCGCTTGCGGTCGATGTCCATACCGAGCTGAGCCTTGATGGCGTCAGCAATCATAGCGGCGGTAACGGAGCCAAAGAGGATGCCCTCGTCGCCGACCTTGACGTCAACGGTGACCGTCTTGCCCTCGAAGGCAGCCTTGGTCTCGTTGGCGGTAGCCAGACGGACGGCCTCGCGCTTGGCGATGTTGTTGCGACGCTCGTCAAGCTGCTTGAGGTTGCCCTTGGTGGCGGCAACAGCGAGCTTCTTGGGGAACAGGAAGTTCTCAGCGTAACCCTGAGCGACCTCTACGACGTCACCCTCGCCGCCCTTGCCCTTGATCTCATCGAGAAGAATAACCTTCATGATGCGTCTCCCTTCTTAGCCGCGGTCGCGGTTGCCACGAGAGGAAACCACGGGGACGGTGTACGGCAGGAGAGCCATCTCGCGGGCGCGCTTGATGGCGTTGGCGATGTCATGCTGATGCTGCGTGCAAGCGCCAGTGACGCGACGGGGCTTGATCTTGCCACGGTCGGTCATGTACTTACGGAGAAGCTGAGTGTCCTTATAATCGATGAACTCAGTGTTCTCCTTGCAGAACTGGCAGTACTTACGACGCGGCTGACGTGCAGAAAAATCATTAGCCATGTCAAAATACCTTTCATTTGGCAACTTCGGCGAACCGAAGCCGCCTCTCACTCAAAAATAGGTGAACAACCCTTAGAACGGGATGTCCTCATCGTAGACGTCGACCGCGGGCGGCGTAGCCACCGGCGCGGCAGGACGTGCTGCGGGCGCGGGAGCTGCGGGGGCGTAACCGCCCTGATCGTAGCCACCCTGGCCACCACGGGAGCTCATAAACTCGATCTCATCGACGATGACCTCAAGCTTGCTCCGGCGCTGGCCGTCGCGCTCCCAAGAGCTGTAGCGCAGCTTGCCCTCGATCGCGACCTTGTTTCCCTTTGCCAGGAAACGGCTCACGGCCTCGGCGCGGGTGCCGAACATGGTGCAGTCGACAAAGTTGGGATAGTCCTCCCACTCGCCAGTCTGCGCGTTGCGGCGACGATCGTTCACGGCGACGCCAAAGGACAGAACCTGGGTTCCGCCGGCGGTGGCGCGCAGCTCGGGATCGCGGGTGAGGTTACCGGTGATGTTCACTCGATTGATGCTCATAACTCACTACTTCCTCTTGGGGCACAAGCCCAGTCCAAAACGACAGTCTTACTCCTGGTCGTCGCGACGGACGATCATGTGGCGGACCACAGCGTCGGTGATGCGCAGGACGCGATCAAGCTCGGCGATCTGGGTAGGATCTGCGTGGAAGTTGATGAGGGTGTAGTCACCATCGGTGAGGTCGTTGATCTCGTAGGCGAGCTTGCGCTTGCCCCACTCGTCAACGGAGTCGACCTTGCCAGCGCCCTCAGCGATCGTGGTATCGATACGCTTCATAACAGCGAGACGAGTCTCGGGGTCGAGCGACGGGTCAACAAAGAACAGCAGTTCATAAGCCTTCATATTGTCACCTCCTCTGGGCAAATGTGGCTTCAGGTCGTGAAGGTGCGCCTGAAGCAGGAAAAGACTTGGTAATAATATCTTTCAACCTCCCAGGCCGCAAGAATATGCAGCTACAACCTCATGACCTCCACATATGCCCATGCTCGCATCACGTTTCATGCGCATTCCAACCAAATGCTGACCAAAAGCTTGACGAATCTGTGGACAAGATACGGTGCCGTGGGGACAAGCTGAGCAAAGCCACAGGTCAACGGGCACAAGGCTGTGGTCGCGAAATGCATACCAGTGGTCCACAACACCACCCAAAGATTTTTATATTCATTGCCAAGTCGCTTATGAATACCCCTTTTGAACAATTGAGTTGATCAACCACGCTGGTCGAAAGCCGTTTTTTTGGTACCTCAAACCCCACCGCAACGCCAAGCGCGGCCAAGCGTTTTAAAAAATGCCAACTTTTCTGTTTGCACTTTGCGATTCCTCGTGTATACTGACTTTCGCATTTAACGGAGAGTTGTCCGAGTGGCCGAAGGAGCACGATTGGAAATCGTGTAGGCGTCAAAAGCGTCTCCAGGGTTCAAATCCCTGACTCTCCGCCAGTTAATTCCAAAGCAGGCCTTTGAGCCTGCTTTGTTTTTACCCCACGCGGAGGGGTGGCAGAGTGGTTGAATGCGGCGGTCTCGAAAACCGTTTGGCCTGTATAAGGTCACGAGGGTTCGAATCCCTCCTCCTCCGCCATTTTGGTTGAGAAAGCTCCCGGGAATGGGAGCTTTTTTGTTTTGAGTCCCTAACAAGCAAATACGGCGGAGGAGGAGGGATTCGAACCCGCCAGGGCGCGGAGCGTAAAGAAAACGCGCCCGTGGCGCGTTTTTAGCGCAGCGCGGTCGGCGCAAGCCGACCGGATAAATTTTGAGCGGAGCTCAAAATTTGGACATCCCTCCTATTCGACCACGCCCCCATCGCGTTCAGCATCAACCCGGATCCCCAAACATGGAACCTATGACCGTACCCAGTCCCGACCGTTTGCCGAGCAATAGGGTCGCAATCGGCGCCGAACATGTACTATGTACGGGCATTGTCCAAATCCGTAATCCAAAGGACCCCATCTTGCCCGTCGTCGCCGCTATGACCATTACCTCACATGCATCGGATGCCATGGTCGCCATTCCGTTTTGGCTCGAGATGTTCGCTGTTGTCGCTGCATCGATCTCGGGTGTGCTGGTTGCGCGCGAGCACAAGCTCGACCTGGTGGGCGCGGTCGCGCTCGCGGTGGTCTGCGGTCTGGGCGGCGGTCTTTTGCGCGATATGACGCTGCAGGTGGGCAACGTCTACATCCTCAACCAGCCGATGGCGCTGCCACTTTCCATTGCCACGGCAGCCATCATCTATATTTTCCCGGCAATCGTCGACAAACCCGAAAAACTCATTCCCCTGCTCGACATCATCTCGGTCGGCATCTACGCCGCCACTGGAGCAGACAAGGCGCTGGTCTACGGCTTTGCGCCGGCGGTGTGCATCATGATGGGCTTTTTCACCGCGGTGGGCGGCGGCATGTTGCGCGACGGCTTTATGGGCGTGGTTCCGGGCATTTTCCAACGTACTAACTTTTATGCCATCGCCGCCATCGCCGGATCGACAAGCTATGTGTGTCTCGTTATGAGCGGCATCATGAGCAATGTCGCCGCGCTGGTCGTATGCGTTGTCGTGACCATGGGTCTGCGCTGGCTCTCGCTGCGCTTTGACATCAAAAGCCCCACCGAAGAAGATATCGCGCGCTTCTTGCACCGTAAAAAGTAGACAGCACGGCACGACCCTTCGAAATGCAACCGAGAGGTTCTTTTAGAGCGCCCACGCGTTGGGTACCCTGTTAGATATATGCCGAGTATCTAACGAAGGATTCACTATGCCCTGCAATCAATTCCCGTTGACCCAGCGCCGTAAAGCATGGGGCCGCATCACCATCCTATTCGCGCTCATCGCGCTGGCGATCACCGTGCTTCCCACGGCGTCGTTCGCCGGCACGGACACCGCAGGCAACGTACTTGCGACCGACAATGACGCCAATCCGTCCGGCGTTGAGGGTGACCTGTACTGGGCCGGTCAGGCCCTCAACTTGGATGATGTGTCCATCGACCGCGATATCATCGCCGCGGGCGATACTCTCTCGATCCGCGACTGCACGGTGGGCGGCGCCATTCGTCTTGCGGCGCGCACCATCGACGTTGCCAAGACCACGGTTGATGGCAGTGTGACGGTAGCCGGTCAGCATGTCGTGCTCAATTCCGACAGCACCGCCAACTGTTTCTATGCGATAGGCGAGACGGTTGCCCTGCGCGGCTCCACCAAGTCGGCAGCGCTTGCGGGCGATACGGTGACCATCGATGGCACCGTCGAGGGCGATGTCGAGGTTTGGGCCGACAAGCTCATCCTGGGCAAGAACGCCCACATCACCGGCACCGTGAACGCGCACGTCTCCGAGGACCCCGAGCGCGCCGCGGGAGCCGAGGTCGGCGCGCTCAAGATCGACCGCACCGAGAACGAGGATACTTCCACCGTTAACGATGTCATCGGCGGCATCGTCGCCGCGGCACTCTCGACCTGCTTTGTCGCTCTGCTGCTCGAGCTCGTCTTTCCGCGCGCGACCGCCGGCGCCGCCGGCATGCTCCACCAGCACCCCACGCCTCTGTGGGTGAGCGGTCTTCTGGCTACGATTGCTATCGCCCCCGCCGTCCTACTGCTGATTATCTCTATCGCTGGTCTGTCGCTTGCCGGAACCCTCTTGTGCGGTGTTATTGGCATCGCACTGGTGTCGAGCGCCTTTGCGGGGTGCGCGATCGCGCGCATGGTCGGAAACAGCCAGAACCGCTACGCCATGGCGGCTGTGGGCGGCGTGATCGCAGGCGCCCTCACGGGGCTTCCCCTCGTAGGCGACTTCATCAGCGGCGTGGCCTTCGTCTTTACACTCGGCTACATCATCCAAATCATCTGGCGCAACGCCCACCTCAAACCGCAGCAGCCAGCTAACACGCCAGGACTCCCCACCGCTTAGCCGCCGACCACCACAAAGATGCCAAGCACCTTTGTGGTGGTGCAAAGGGGTCAGGTTACTTTGCACCAACAAACGAAGCGGGGCACCCGATCGCATCGACCGGGTGCCCCGCTTTTCTTGGAGGGTTCTCTAGTAACTTTTTCAAAACCAATGATCATCAGGCCGATGGACCTGCGCGTCACTCGCTACGGAGGCAGTACGCCATTGAACAAGGGGGGCAATTATTTTTCACGGCGACCTCCTCCCCGCTTGATGACGAGCGCGACAACAATAACCGCCACTCCGATGGCAGCCAAAACCGCCACCAGCACCAACGCTCTATCTCCCGTCGAGGGCATAAAGCTTCGACTTGCTTCTTTGCTTGGGGTGTTGAGCACCGACAGCTCAATCGAACCCGTCCCGGCATCGGCGGTATCAACCCGTAGGGAGCTCTCGGCCGACACGGTCACCTCGGGCTTCGCTGCTGCTACCTGTTTAACGTCCAGGCCCTCGGCCGTAACTGTCACCGCACGTTTGCCCTCAAAGGCGGTGTAGCCCTTGGGAGCCGCGACCTCTTCGACGGTGTAGACACCCGCGTCCACACCGTTCAATTCCACATGGCCATCTGCGCCGGTGGTGACGCACGCGCCGGCATCCGTCGACCACGCGCCGTCGGTCGTTAGAATGCGCCCGCGGTCATCGATGATGCGCAGCTTGGCGCCCGCGAGCGGTTCATCGTCCGAGCTTGAGCGCTTGATCAGACTGAGTCCCCAGGTGTAGACCGTCGCATCGTCACTCGGCGTGCGGGTGAATCCGGCGTCGCCGGACTGGTCGGCGAGGGGAGAGCGCGGGTAACGCAGGAAGACCTCGTTGGGATTGCCCTTGGTAGCGCCTCGATTGCAGTTGGCCCCCAACGGCGCATTGTAGACAGCGACCACGCGGGCGCCCGAGATAAAGGCGTCTGCCCCGCCGAGCGCGGCGATGAGGTCGCCGGTACGCACGGTGAAGGCATTGCCCTCGACCGAGACCTTGCACCGTGAAGTTATGTCTGTCCACCCTTTAGCCGGCGTCGAGCTGGCGTTGCCGCCCTCACATGCGACCACATCGAAGCCGCCGTCCGCGCCCGCCGCCACGTACATGCGCATGCTCGTGGCGACCTTGGAGGGGTCGAGCCCCACGCTCATGGTGTCGACGAACTGCACCGTATAGGCGTCGTAGGCCGTGAGCCCGGCCGGGACCGTGGCAGAGAGGCGCCAGTACAGGTCGTCGGCGACCGTGGCGTCGGCGGCCTTTTGCCAGGCGGCGGTGCTGTCCTCCAGCACATGCTTGGAGACCTTGGGCGTCGCGGCCTTGGGCTTGACGGTGACGGCGCTGCCGCCGACCAGGGCCATGATCGGCGCGGTGCCGGCCTCGCCCTGAGCGATGGCGTCGTCGTCGACAACGATGAGCCAGTAGCCACAGGGCAGCTCGGCCGCCGTGCCCGCGTTAAGGCCCACGGAGGCGGCGCCTGCTTCGACAATTGCGCGGGCAAGTTTTGCCGTCAGCGCAGTCGTCATGCGTCCGTCGGCATTCATCCATTCGGCTGCCGCTTGCGCCGTCGATGCCGAGCTATCAAGCCCCGCATCATGAAGCACAGGGAGAACGGCCTGGCAAACGGCATCATTCGCCCACGCCAAGTCCGTCGCAACCTTTTGATCGGAGCCGGCCTTATCGGCAACAGTTGCCGAAAAGAGCTGGTACGCATCGTATTGCGTCGCGACGTCGCCGCTAATCGTGATGACCCCGGCATCGGCAGCACGGACCGTCTCGGGCGACACTGCAAAAGCAAGGATAGCCATCATGGCCACCATCATGACGGTCAACAAGCGGCGGCTAAGCCTACTCACGGCGACCACCTCGATCTTGATCGCGATGGCGGCGAGCATGCATCCACGTCGCGGCAAAGCACAGCAACGATGCGCCAGCCAAATACGTCATAGTCAAGCCAGCCCCGCCCGCCTCGGGAAGCGTGGTCGAGTATTTGTTGGTAAAGGTTGGCGGATCCTGAGAGCCCTTGCCATAGGTAACTACGACGTTGAGCTGGTCCGTGCCATTAGTTACCTTAACCGTGACGTTGTACACGGTCCTGTCATAGGTGATGTGATCTTTAACATGGTCGACGGCGCCCTCGGGCTCGACCTCGGAGATGGTGTAGGTATAGGTTCCCGCCTTGTTGTACTTGACGTCAAAGGAGACATTTCCCTTGTCATTATTGGTCACCGTCTGGAGCACTTTGCCCTCGGCGTCCTTGAGCGCGAACGAGAACTGACCTTCCCTGAAGGTTCCGCCTTTAAGCACTTTCTTTGCTTTTATCGTCGCTTTGCCTTCAAGGGGCGCGTCATACACCCAAATCTCTGCATCTGACGTTATCTCCGTATTGGCACCAAGCAAAGATTTCGCCGTATTCATGGCTTGCTCGTATTGCCCGTCGTCCGCGCTGCCCTTGAGCAGAATCCATGTTGGTTGGGCGGCGCGATATCCAGGAGGCGCCGTCGTCTCTTCGAGGCAGTAAAGCTTGCAGGATGCCATGGCGCCCGAACTCGTTCCCGAACTCGTTCCAAAAGTCACACTTCCGTCAGGGCCAGTCGTTCCGTCAGAAAAAAACGTCTTTGCGCCCTCAACGCCGGCACTGTCCTGCGCCTTATCCATGTCAATCGCATAGAGTGTGAACGTAGCGTCAGCCAACGGCGCGGTAACGTCCTTTTCATCCACTTTGTGGACCACAATGCCGTGCCCCGTTCCGCCTCCCGATGCGCCGGCATCTATGTCATATTCACGTTCGTGTTTCACATACCCGCCTGCAATACCTTCAAGCTGTGCCTCGTTGGAAAGGGAAACTGTACCAGACTCACCGGACAGAACTTCATATTCTACTTTCAGATATTTCTCATCGGGAAGCCTCAACGTCAATCGCTGCTGCTTTCCAGCGCCTCCGACAAAGAGATCAAGAGCCGTCCTGTATTTTTCTTTTGTCAGCACACGCCATTCGCCGTTATCGCGCTCAGATACGCTAAGCGACGAGGGGATAAACGTGCACTTAGAATCCATCACATCATATAGATCGAGGTAGTCGGTTCCGTCTTTTAGGTCTAGCGCCGATTCATTAACAAAAATCGTGTAGTGAATTCGTTTACTATTACTTACTGACGCACCGGTCTTTGACAATACGTCGTTCTTGATCTGTACGGTATCAGAGCCCGCCTTAAAATCCTTATTATCCGAGCTCGCACTCGCCGAGTTCGTAAGCTCGCCGAGGTTCTTTGACGTGTCGACCACTGACCTCTTGACAGCAGTTGCATACGTCAGCTTCACATAGCCTGTATTGTTACTCAACTTTTCCGTTGGAATCGAAAACGTAACCTCTCGACGATCAACGGCAGGCGTCAGCAAGACACCCGAAGCCTCGGTTTTTTCTCTCTCATGTTCCCATTCGCGGCCGGGCACCGCCGTCTCGTAGGGATTTGAATACAAAGAATATTTAGCCGAACAGGGGATATAACTCATTCCATCAGGAAGCTCATCTTTAACAACGACATCTTTACCATTAAGCTTGCCCGCGCCATAAGATTCATCGGCAGGAGTCTTAACTCGATTGACATAGACCGTCCAGTCGACAATCCACGCACCTTTGTCGTTCGAGCCATCAACTGGTTTCCAATCAAACGCCTCATCCCACCGTGCCTGCGAACCATCTTCATTTATTTTTACGCTCTTCTCTACCGAAGGCTTCGTTTCGCTTTCAACATAGTAAAAAACGTAATCAGAATAGCCGCTAAACCCATCAACAGAGGCAAAGTTAGAGTACCAACCAGGAAGTGCGTCGGTCACCGTTTTATACGTAATAACCACTTCAGGGTCTTTATCCAGTGCTTTTTTGACTTTATCCATATTGGTTATTCGGATATTGCAGTTATGTTGGTTGCTTTTCTGCGACAGATCTGCGCCTCCCTCAAACTTCCAATCGGGACCTTGGTCCAGCTTGGTATCCCCGATGGTAATTACATGTGAAGGACCATCGGAGGTATCCGGCCCCATAGTCTGCTTCCAAGCCGCCAGCATGGTATCTTTGATAAGAACGGATGTTGGGTTTTTCGCATTTACGTAATCACGGAGCTCTACGCGTAATTGCCAAGTTGCTTTTCCGGTCCGAGATGCCTCATCCGGATTAAGCAGTGTTTTACGAATGGTCTTGCCCGTCCAAGGACGGTTGTAGTATGCGGTGCTTTCTCCGGAGGGCTGATCTGAACCTTCTTTTTTCACGCTTGCCGTGTTGCTTACCTTTTCGTAGGATTTCTCATCTTTCAGCTTGGTTTGATAGACGATGCAATAGGTCGCATACCGGTCGCCCTCTTTTGGATTAAACGTATAGCTAAATGAATCCCCTGACTCGCTCAGCGTTCTCTCATCAATCTTTTGTTTTTCATCGGCGGTCTCTCCCTTGTAGACCTTGTAGTTGCCAATATAATCCTGCTTGCCATCGAGCTTGTCGGTAAAGGCGTAGCCAGACATATCGGCCTTGAGAGATCCCCTGTTGAGCACAACCTTCCAAGTGATGACAGACGATGTTCCGGAGCCAGCCCCTTTTTGAATCATGTCGTATTGAAACGGTTCCGACACCCCGTTAATCGTAAGAGATTGTTGGGGATTTGCTTTTCCCCAAGTTGCTTGTACGCTATTCCTACCTTGCGTAGGTGTGCCATTAGAAAGAGACAAGTTCTTGCTAACTGTCGTTTCGTAGGTAACGGTATGGTCGCCCTGAGAAAGGTTACCTAGCGACAATATTGCAGTTCGCTCTTCGATGCTCACGGACGAACCAAGAGGATTTCCATCGAGCTTGAAGCTGCTTTGGTCAAAGTCCAGGTAGTCGCCGAGCGTATCGATCAGCTTTACATCCGTTGCGTGCGACGTAACACTCAGAATAATAGTCCAAGTTATCTTGGCAATTCCAGTACTGCTATCCTGAGAAAAGATACCCGATTTACTTCCCTCAACTGCGCCATCTTGAATCTTAATCGGCACAGCTTCGCCAACGCCTGGAAATTTCAGTTCGGCTTTTTTGCCGTCATCTACATCTTTGTCTTTGAGCGTAAACTCGAAATTGATCCGCACATAGAGCGAAGAGGGATGGCCGCTGAGATAGCTGTCATCGTAATTAAAAACGAACTTGTTATCCTTTATGTACCAAGTTCCCATCCTTTGTGCATTCTCGGTATCGTCCGTCCATAAGACACCGCCCTCGTTGTTCTCCACAGCAATCGAATTGGGAAAGGTATAGATCGCCTCAAGCCTTTCAGGTGTAGGCCCACAATTCTCATAAAAATGAGCCTCCATAGAACCGTAGATAGTATCGGCTGTCGTAATCGAGGGTGAGCTCTCTTTACCGAAAGGCTGCTGACGTTCCTTATCGGCATACAGCCCAACCGTAACGTCCGCCGTATTCTCATCAATCACAATCGGCGTCGGCGTCGTCGCATCCTCGGCGCGCACGGGGGCTGCGCCGTGAAAAACTGCAGCGGTAAGGCTAATTAAAATAAAGACCAGGGTCGCCATACCCAGCGACCGTGAGCGGTGTGCGTCCATAGTTGTCCCTTAATTCCTACAACACAGTGTGGAATACGGCGAATCGTCGGATCGAACACAAGCCCCAACATCTACGAGAACCTACCTAGCGCATTGCAAGAACCCATTGGGGGCAACTTCTAAGACGGTTCGTCTATGCCACAATGCATAAAATACAATATAGATAACAGTCATGTAAACCGCTGGTAAAGAGGTCTTTTAATGTAATACCAGTTGATATTTATCTGTTAACGGTTTTGTATCAAAGCGGTTATATCCTGTGGAATTATGTATATGTTTAAACAACTTTACTTTGGCTGGAAAGCCGCTCGGGGGATAACCTCCTCCACCGTGGTGCAAAGTAACCTGTCCCCTTGCACCAAAAAGGGCGCCGACCATTGCGGTCGACGCCCTTTCTTGTTAGACGCTATAAAGCCCGGCACTTATTTGTTGACCTGGCCGGCGCGAACGGCAGCCTTCTTGCGGTCGGTAGCATTGAGCAGACGCTTGCGCAGGCGGATGTTCTTGGGAGTAATCTCGACCAGCTCGTCGTCGGCGATGTACTCCAGCGCTTCCTCCAGCGAGAAGGTGCGGGGCGGCACCAGCTGGACGGAGATATCGGAGGTCGAGGAACGCTGGTTGCCCAGGTTCTTGGTGCGAGCGATGTTGACGACCATGTCGCCGGCCTTGCTGCGCTCGCCCACGATCATGCCCTCATAGCACTCGGTGCCCGGCTCAACAAACAGCTGGCCGCGCTCCTGCAGCGTACCCAGAGCATAGGCAACGGCCTTCTCGGTGGTCATGGAGATCATTGCGCCGTTCTGACGGTTACCGATCTCGCCGGCGTAAGGACCGTACTCCAGGAAGGTGTGGTAGAACACGCCCTCGCCGTGGGTGACGTTCATGATGCGGTTCTTGAGACCCATGATGCCGCGCGTCGGGATCTTGAACTCAAGGTGCGTCACGATGCCCGAGGTGTCCATGCTCGTCATGATGCCGCCGGAGGTACCGAAGACCTCAACGACCTTGCCTGAGTACTCGTCCGGGCACTCAACGACGGCCTGCTCGACAGGCTCCATCTTGTTGCCGTTCTCGTCCTTCTTAAACAGGACGCGGGGACGGCCGACCTGGAACTCAAAGCCCTCGCGGCGCATGGACTCCATCAGAACAGACAGGTGCAGAATGCCGCGGCCCGAGACCTCGACGCCGCTCTTGTCCTCGAGCTCCTCGATCTTCATGGTCACGTTGTTCTCGGCCTCGTTGAACAGGCGCTCCTTGAGCTGACGGGCGCCCACGATGTCGCCGTCGCGACCGACGAGCGGGGAGGTCGAAGCCTCAAAGACGATGGACAGGGTCGGCGGGTCGATCTCGATGGGCTCGAGCTCGACGGGGTTCTCGGGGTCGGTGTAGACATCGCCGATATCGGTGCGTTCAATACCCACGACAGCGGCGATATCGCCGGCGCCGACTTCCTGGCACTCGGTGCGGCCCAGGTAGTCGAAGGTAAAGAGCTGCTTGACGGTAGCGGTGGCGCTGGAGCCGTCGTTCTTCACAACCAGAATCTGGTCGCCCTGGTGAATGGCGCCGGAATACACGCGACCGATACCGATGCGGCCGACGAAGTTGGAGTGGTCGATGGTCACGCACTGCATGGCCAGCGGGGCGTTCTCGTCAACCTCGGGCGCGGGCATGTCGTCGATGATCATATCGAGCAGCGGATACATGTCCATGTTGCCGTCGTTGGGGTCAAGACGGGCAAAGCCGTTCATGGCGCTGGCGTAGACCACGTGCTCCATGGCGAACTCAAGCTGGTCGTCGGTGGCGCCCAGGTCGGCCATAAGGTCGAGGCAGTCGTTGTAGGCCTTCTCGGGGTTAGCGCCCGGACGGTCGATCTTGTTGATGACGATCATAATCTTAAGGCCGGTGTCGATAGCGTGACGCAGTACGAAGCGGGTCTGGGGCATGGGGCCTTCAAAAGCGTCGACCAGCAGCAGGGCGCCGTCGGCCATACGCAGCACGCGCTCGACCTCGCCGCCGAAGTCGGCGTGGCCCGGGGTGTCGATGACGTTGATCTTGACGTCCTTGTACTCGATAGAGATGTTCTTGGCGAGAATCGTAATGCCGCGCTCGCGCTCCTGGTCGTTGGAATCCAGGACGCGGTCCTCGACCTGCTGGTTGGCACGGAAGGCGTCCGTGGCACGCAGGAGCTTGTCGACCATCGTCGTCTTGCCGTGGTCGACGTGAGCGATGATGGCGATGTTCCTCAGATTGTCTACGCGCATGTAATTCCCCTATCTTCTATCTATATACAACCGGCACGCGTATGCGGCCCGCCCAGCGATACAACGCTCAGCGGGAATATTGAGCCTTTTACCGAAAACTCGTTTATTTTAGCGATTTTAGATGAGAGGGGTTTCCTCACCTGCAGGTTCAGGGTCGCTCCACATAAAACCATCGCCGGCGCCCATGCCCTCATACAGCACATATGCCGAAAAACCGCTCTCGAGCGTAGTCTCAAAGAAGCTCACGAGCAGAGCATCGTGATAGCCGCCGTCAATCTCGACGCAGCCGGTGTAGCCGATGGCATAGCGAGCGATACGGCCCAGGCCCTCGTCCTTAAGACCCATCTTGTGCTCGGAGATAAAGTTGGTGGCCGCCTCGAGGCACGCCTCTTCGCCATCCTCATCGAGCGCCGCCAGATAACGGTTGGAAGCGGCGTCCTCAATTGCCACGACCACGCCAGGGTTTTCACCGGCGGCAAGGTCGTCCAAGAACGCGCCGATCAGATCGCACACCATGGCGTCGAGCTCGGCGGAGACGTTACCGGCGTCCTGCATATCCTGTGCCATCTTTAGACCTTCCCATCGAGTTTGGCGTCGTTACAGTTCTTGTGCCTCAGCAGCGATCTTAGCGGCAGCGTCGCGGGCGCGCATCATATCCATCGCGCGCTTGTCGAGTACCTTGATCTGACTGGTCAGCATGACCGCATCGACCACGCCCCAGATCACCAGGCCCGTAGAGATCGAAAACCCAAGCGCACCAACTGTACCACGAAGGCGCGAGCAGATTGCCGCAACAAGGGCGGAGATGACAACCATCTTGATAAACGAGCCGCGGCGTTCGCGAAGCGTGCGGGCCTGCGTCACATAGGCAATGCGAGCCGCCTCAGAAGCCTCCGAGCGCATCTGGGCCTCGCGGGCGATTGCAGCCGCTTCAGCCGACATCCCGCCGGCCATCAGCGAACGCTCCGCAACCTGGACGCCCCGCATTTAGAAGTCATCGGGGGAGAGCGTATGGACGAACTCGTCGAACTTCTCGAACTCCTGCTCGTCGTCGACTTCCTCGGCGTGGGTAGAAACAGTGCCCAGGCGATTCATGATGTCGTCCTCCACAAACATGGGGGCATTGCTGCGCACGGCAAGGGCAATGGCATCACTGGGGCGGGCGTCGATCTTGCGCTCGTCACCATCGGCCAGTACGACGATCGTCGCGTAGAACGCCGGCGGCTCGGCGCGAACGATCTCGATGCGCTCGAGCTTGGCGCCCAGGGCGCCAACAGTATCGAGCAACAGGTCATGGGTAATCGGGCGCTCGGCGCGGCCGCTATCGATGCCGCGGCTGATGGCAGCGGCTTCAAACGAACCAGTCTGAATGGAAAGGGAACGCAGCGGCGCGGGCGAGTCCGATTTGCTGCAGCGCTCGCGAAGCACGATAAGCGATGGCACGGGACCGGCGGCCATGACGATGGTCTCTATGTCGACACGAACCATGGAACACCTCCGGTACGTAGCGGTTAACACGCGGCAGCTCCACCGCATTGAATAGCTATACTACCCAATCTTTCGCACAGCACACAAAACCAAAATGAGATTTATCGCAGACAAGAAAAAAGCCCCAAGGCAATGCCCCAGGGCTCTTCACAGTTTTGATGGTGGACCTGACAAGATTCGAACTTGTGACCTCCCGGTTATCAGCCGGACGCTCTAACCAACTGAGCTACAGGTCCATCATGGTGGAGGTTAGGGGGATCGAACCCCTGACCTCAGGCTTGCAAAGCCCGCGCTCTCCCAGCTGAGCTAACGCCCCATGGCATGCACTAGCAGTCATCACTTTGCTCGTTCGGGATTTCGTCAGTTTAAAGAAAATCGGCCGATTCTGGCCCGAAATATAATAAACGCTCCACCGGCTAACTCGGCTCACGGTGGAGCGTTTATCGCAAAGTAATGGTGGGCCCGAATGGATTTGAACCAGCGACCTCACGCTTATCAGGCGTGCGCTCTAACCAACTGAGCTACGGGCCCTTGAAAAAGTGCTTGACTATCTTAAGCCTGTTTCATAGGTGAGGTCAAGGAAAATTTTCCCGATTTCAAAAACGTACACGACACGCCGCGAACGGCACGAGTAGTATCCTCTTAATCAGAATATGAATTATTTCACCTTCCGTGACAGCATCCTCCCTTTCGATGCGCGAAAAGCGACTTATACAGACATTCGAAACTCCAGGATGCAAGAATTTTGAGTTATACAGGCAAACCTGCTCCTGTTTTATTTCGGAAATGCCTGTATAAGTCGCTTTTCGCGTCCTAGACTCAATGTTTTTGTCACCGGAAGATGGGCTTAAGCGGTTAAACATTCCAAAAGTTTAAATAAGCTTGGTTCAACAATGAGACAATAGACATCAAACATAGAAAGCTCAATCTGCAATCATGTTCTCATCGAACTAGAGTAAAGGACAAAGCATGGTTCCGTTGAAAGTGTTGACATTGGTGGTGGCGGGGCAGAACCAGCCGTCCGTGCTGGTTCTGCAACCCGTAGAGGAGACACCAGCGGGGAAGGCGCGCGTTGTGCCCATTTGGATTGGCCCCACCGAGGCGGCACAAATCGGGATGGCACTGGAGCATGTGAAGTTCGCGCGGCCCATGACCCATGACCTCATGCTAGATGCGCTCACCAATTTGGATGCGCGCGTCGATTCCATGGTGATTTACGGATCGAAGGGGCAGATGTTCTTCGCGCACCTGGTTCTTTCCCAGGGAGGACGACTCATCACCTTAGACGCCCGGCCGAGCGACGCCATTGCCCTGGCGCTTCGGCAAGATGCGCCGCTCTATATTGAAGAGACGGTACTTGACGCTTCTTCGTTCCCGTTTCTCTTCAAGGGTGAGAAGCAGACGGAAGAGGAACTGGCGGCGTTCAAGACATTCCTCGACCATATATCCCCCGAGGATTTCGGAGATATCGAACAGCTTTAGTTTTCTTTCATCTGTGATAATATAACTGAACCAGCAAAGTCCGTGTGCGGGCGGGACCTACTACAAAGGAGGTTTCGCCTATGAATGAATTCCTGATTGCTTTGGCCGCCATGGCCAACGTGGTGACAGCTTTGCTATCACTGTGGCGGGAGTATAAGCACCAACGGATGGAGAGGATAGACAAGAGGGA
>UQZD01000030.1:0-28500 GCA_900545485.1 uncultured Collinsella sp.
ACCGCAGGAAGCTTGGATACGCCTAGGCGCGGTCCAAGAAATCGTCCGCACCCCCAATCCAGGAACTATTTCACCGCAACTTAGGAGGGGGTGGGGTTAGCTGCGGGGGCGGTGGCGGAGCTTGTCGATGGTGGAGTCGGTGCTGTGACTGCGGGCTTCGGCGGCGCGGTCGCGAGCGTCGGCGGCGGTTTGGCGCTGGCGGCGGTAGTCGATCATGCCTTGGATGATGGGCTTGCCAAAGCTCACGACATCATCGTTGTAGATGGCGGTTCGGGCTGCGAGGAGGCAGTCGGTAAAGTCCATATGGGTCTTGCCAAAGAGTTTGACGGCAAGGGCGACAACGGTGGGCTCGTCGACCATGACGTCATCGAGCAGCCTTTTCATGGCCGCAGTAATCTCAACGCGCGGAACCTTATAGACGTCGCGCAGCGTGACCACGACGCGCGTGATGATTTCGGGGTAGACGCGAGCGGTGCGCGTGGCGATGACCTTGGCGGCGCGCGGTGACAGAACCTCGTCGTCGTCAAGCAGGTAGCGCAGGATGACGGTCTCGTCGATGATGGTGCTACTCATGGATATCTACTTCCTCGGGACCCAAAATCGAATCGTCGCTTTCTGTGGCAAGGTACTCAATCCAGGCATTGCGCTCTTCGGAGCGGCGATTGGGGTCCCCATATGCTTTGAGCGATCCATAGGCGGCCGTGCCGTCCTTGGAACGCACGGCGACCGGCTGAAAGGGGAGCTTGCGCATCAAAATGCTCTGCGCGACAAATAGACGGACAGCCTCGGCGAGCAATGTGCCCATGGCGTCGTAGAGATGCTCGGCATGCTGCTTGTCTTCCTCGCGAATGCGCACCTGCAGGATGGCTCTTTTTTGAGTCGATGACATCACTGGCCCCCTTAATGAGCGTGCAATATAGTCGGTCAAATGCGGCATGTGCCGATACTTGAGCATCTTATAACGATTACTTTATTTCACTCAAGTTGATAACCATAAACACGAATACAAGCGTAGTACATCCAAAACGAGAGCGCGTAAAAATCTCTGAGGCGTACGCATGTAATACACTCACCTTTATAGCTATCCGAGAATAGTTCCAACCTGCCAAAACCCCTGCAATACACCCGTATTGCAGGGCCTATGCTCAAGTTTGCCACCTGCAACTGCGTATATTTAACCTGTATATCGTTGGAGGAATTCTATCGAAGTGCCTGTTTCGCCGCATGCACTCGATACGCCGATGCCGGGCCACGGGCGGTCCGGGGCAACGTCGACAGGGTCTCTCTGGCATGGGATTCAGGAGGGAGTGAACAACATGGGCAATAAACGAGTCGTAGCCGATTCCTCACGCTGCATTGGGTGCCAAACCTGTATGGCGGCGTGCATCGAGGCACACGATATTCCCGGCAACATCGCCGCGCCGCGCTTGCGCGTGACGCGTACGTACGAGATCTCCGCACCGGTGGCTTGCCATCACTGCGAGGATGCCCCGTGCGCCAAGGCCTGCCCCACGGGCGCCTTGTTCTTTGATCCAAAGAACCATCGCATCGGTGTTAACGAGGACAACTGCATCGGCTGCAAGAGCTGCGTCATGGCCTGCCCCTTTGGCGCCGTGAGCGTGGCGACCACGCAGGTCCCCGTCTTGATGGGCGACGTGCGCGTGGGTTCGCAGACTAAGAGCTTCGTGCTCAAGTGCGACCTGTGCGTGGACCGTCCCGGCGGTCCGGCGTGTGCCGAGGCGTGTCCGACCAAGGGCCTCACCCTGGTGGACGAGGAGCGTCTGGCAGAACTGACTGCCGAGCGTGCCCGCGCCACCATCGAAAACGAGGCGTAAGCGTCGGGCGACAGGCCCAATGATTGTCAAATAAGTACCGAGTATTCGGTAGCAGAGAAAGGAAGGAGGGTGTCATGGAGAAGCATAAAGTGATCTGCCCGTATTGCGGCGCCGGTTGCCAGTTTAACCTCTTGGTCCAAAACGGCCAGGTCGTGGGTACCGAACCGCTCAACGGCATCACCAACCAGAGCGAGCTGTGCCTTAAGGGCATGAGCGGCTACGACTTCATCAACGACACCAAGATCTTGACTCCTCGCGTACTGCACCCGATGATCCGCCGCACTAAGGGCGCGGATCTTGAGCGCGTAAGCTGGGACGAGGCGCTGGATTTCACCGCATCTAAGATGCAGGCCATAATTGACGAATATGGTCCTAACGCTGTCATGACCACCGGCTCTTCGCGAGGCGGCGGCAATGAGGCGAACTACGTCATGCAGAAGTTTACGCGTGCGTGCATCGGCACCCACAGCGTAGACAACTGCGCCCGTACTTGACACGGCCCTACTGTCCTCGGTCTGATGGACACGGTTGGTTCAGGTTGCATGTCATGCTCCATCCCCGGTATGGAGGATGCGGGCTGCATTTTCCTCTTCGGCTATAACCCTGCCGATTCGCACCCCATCGTCGCAAGGCGTATCGTGCGAGCCAAAGAAAAGGGTTGCAAGATCATCGTCGCCGACCCGCGCCATATCGAAACCGCGCGTATCGCCGATCTCTACCTTCCGATCAAGAACGGTTGCAACGTTGCGTTCCTCAACGCCTTTGCCAACTGCTTGGTCAACGATGGCCTCTACGACAAGGAATTCGTCGCCGAGCACACGAACGGCTTTGACGAGTGGTGGGAGACCATCAAGAACTACACTCCCGAATCCGTACAGGACATCACGGGTGTCGAGCCCGCGTTGATCCACCAAGCTGCCGAGATGTACGCCACGGCGAAGCCCTCTGCCATCATTGGCTGGGGCATGGGCGTATGCCAGCAGAAGCAGAACCTGAAGACGGTGCACACCATCGCCTCCATCGCCTGCGTTGCCGGCCAGATCGGCAAACCCAATTCCGGCCTCGCGCCCGTGCGTGGTCAGAACAACGTCCAGGGCTCCTGCGATATGGGCATGCTGCCTAACCTGTACCCTGGCTACCAGAAAGTCACCGACCCCGCCGTGCGCGCCAAGTTTGCAAAGGCTTGGGGCGTGCCCGAGGAAAAGCTCCCGCTCGAGGAGGGCTACAAGCTCACCGACCTGGGCCACCTGGTCGACGAGGGCAAGGTGCACTGCTTCTACAACTACGGCGAGGACCCGGTGCAGACCGAGCCCGATTCGGCCGGTATGCGCAAGACGCTCTCCGAGCTGGACCTGTTCATTTGCCAGGACATCTTTATGACGCAGACGACCATGCTCGCCGACGTCATCCTGCCCGCTACCTCTTGGGGCGAGCACGAGGGTGTCTTTACCGCATCCGACCGTAGCTTCCAGCACTTTGACGCGGCTGTTCCGCCCAAGGGCGAGTGCCGCCACGACTGGGAGATCTTCGCGGACCTGTCCACGCGTATGGGCTATCCCATGCACTACGACAACACCGAGCAGATCTGGAACGAGTGCATTAGCCTGTGCCCCAACTTTGTGGGCGCGACCTACGAGAAGATGGCTCCCGAGGGCGGTTACGCCCAGTGGCCGGTCAAGAGCACCGATGTGAACGACCACGGTACGCCCGACATGTTCGCTGGTGGCAAGTTCACCACCAAGGACGGCCGCGCCAACCTGATGGCGCACGACTGGGAGGCGCCCTCCGAGCTTCCCGACGATGAGTACCCGCTCATTCTGTGCACCGTCCGCGAGGTCGGTCACTACAGCTGCCGCTCGATGACCGGCAACTGCAAGACGCTGGCGCTGCTCGCCGACGAGCCCGGCTTTGTCCGCATGAATCCCGCGGACGCCCAGGCGCGCGGCATCAAGAACGGCGACATCGTCTCGATTCATAGCCGCCGCGGCCAGGTATACAGCCGCGCCGACGTGAGCGATCGCATCAATAAGGGCACGGTCTACATGACCTACCAGTGGTGGATCGGCAAGTGCAACGAGCTGACCATTCACAAGGTCGACCCGGTCTCGCATACGCCCGAGGACAAGTTCTCCGCCTGCCAGGTCGACGCCATTGCCGACCAGGTTTGGGCAGAGGGCGAGGTAGAGCGTCAGTACACCGAGCTCAAGCAGGCTCTGGTCGACGCCGCCGCTCCCCAGGACGTTGAGCCTGGCGCCGCCAAGTTCGACGACGAGACGCACGTGAACCAAATCGTGTAGTCCCGTTCTCGTTGGCTTTTTGGGCCGGGCGTCCCGTACGTTCGGGAGCCCGGCCCGTTATTTTGAAAGGAAGTGGGGATGAACCGCTTCATCGACATCAACCCGGAGAGGTGCATCGGCTGCGGAACATGCCAGTCCGCCTGTGCCGACGCCCACCGGATGCAGGGTCTTCAGGATACGCCGCGCCTGGCGCTCGTGAAGACCGGCGGTATTTCGGCCGCCCTTGCCTGCCACCATTGCGAGGGTGCTCCCTGCGCCGAGGTTTGCCCGGTGAATGCCATCGAGCACGATGGCGATCGCATCCACGTCAAGGAGCAGGAGTGCATCGGGTGCAGGCTGTGCGCCATCGCGTGCCCCTTCGGAGCCATCCATCCCGATGGCACGTCTATCGCCGGTGTCGCAGGCATGTGCGACCCGACGCCTTCGTATCCTAAGTCCCTGAGCAGCCTGCTTACGTGGGCTCCTGGCCAGTACACCTGCGCCGTCAAGTGCGACCTGTGTGCCTTCGATCCGGACGGCCCGCATTGTGTGGCGGCGTGCCCCACCAAGGCGCTGACCGTCATGGGCGGCGCGGCCGATCGCGAGCTCGACGAGGCCAAGCGCCTGCGCTCGATCGAAAACGGTCCAGTCGTCGACGTTACCGCTGTGGCCCAGGGCCTGTCCGAGAAAGCAGAAGGGAGCGTAAACAATGGATAGCATGACGCTGTTTATCGCATCGCTTGCCGTCTCGTGCATCGGTGCGCTCGCCTCGGTTCTGCTGATCAAGGCCGATAACGCCGCCAAGACCGCCGGCTGCCTTATCGGCGCCTTCGCCGCGGTGCTTTCGTTTGTGGCCGGTATCCAGGCCGTGCTGGGCGATGTCACGTCGGTCGACACCATCGTGTTCTTCCCGTTTGCCCATTTCCAGCTGCTGCTCAATCAGCTGTCCGGCCTGTTCGTGGCGCTCATCTCGGTGCTCGCGTTTGCCGGTTCGATCTACGGTCTCAACTACTTTGATGAGTACCCGGGCAAAAAGGGCCGCGCCGGTTTCTTCTTTAACACCTTCGTGGCGTCCATGATGCTCGTCATCACCGCCGACAACGTGTTTTGGTTCCTGGTCGCCTTTGAGCTCATGTCGCTGACCTCGTACTTCCTGGTCGTGATCGAGGAGAACGAGAACTCCATCCATGGCGGTTGGCTCTACTTTGTGATCGCGCACGTGGGCTTTGTGCTCATCATGGCGAGCTTCCTCACCATGACCAACTTCGCCGGCGGCTCGTTTGCCTTTGCGGATTTCCGCGCCACGCAGTTTAGCCCCGCGGTCGCATCCGTGTGCTTCGTGCTCGCCTTCTTTGGCTTTGGTGCCAAGGCCGGTATCATCCCGCTGCACGGCTGGCTGCCCAAGGCACATCCCGAGGCGCCGTCCAACGTGTCGGCCCTCATGTCCGGCGGCATGATCAAGATCGGTATCTTCGGTATCCTCAAAGTGGGCCTCGACCTGCTCTCCGCCTCGGGCGTTCAGGTCTGGTGGGGCCTTATGGTCATGGTCTTCGGTGCGATCTCGTCGGTCCTCGGCGTGGCCTTCGCCCTGCAGGAGCATGACATCAAGCGCCTGCTGGCCTATCACTCCGTCGAGAACATCGGCATCATTCTGCTCGGCGTCGGCGCCTCCATGGCCGCCATGGCGTTCAACTCTGTCGGCATCGCCGTCCTGGCTCTGATGGCCGCCCTCTATCACACGTTTAACCACGCGATGTTTAAGGGCGAGCTGTTCTTGGGCGCCGGTGCGCTGCTGTACTCCACGGGTACGCGCAATATGGAGAAGATGGGCGGCCTGTTCCGTCGTATGCCGGCAACGGCCATCTGCTTCCTCGTTGGCGCGCTTGCCATCTCGGCCATCCCGCCCTTCAACGGCTTTGTGTCCGAGTGGTTTACCTACCAGTCGCTGTTTAACGCCGCCATGCAGGGTGACAAGGCCGTCATGATCGTGGCCGTGTTCGCTGCCGTCGCGCTTGCCATTACCGGCGCTCTGGCTGTCACGTGCTTCGTCAAGGCCTATGGCGTCTCCTTTGCCTCCGCGCCCCGCTCCGAGGCCGCGGCCAATGCCAAGGAGGTTCCCGCCCCCATGGTGTTTGCGCAGGGCCTGCTCGCGGCCATCTGCGTCGTGCTGGGCATTGGCGCTCCCGTGATCGCGCCCGTGCTGGTCGATGTCGCCGCGTCCGTGCTGCATCCGTACGGTGGCGTGTTTGCCGCCGAGGGCATGGAGCTCATGAACCAGTATTCCGGCGCTGCCACCTCCACGCCCGCGATCGCCATTGCGCTCGTGGTGCTCGTCGGCCTTGCCTGCGGTTATCGCAAGCTCAAGACCGTCGGCAAGGTGCAGAAGTCTCAGCCGTGGGCATGCGGCTATGCTCCCAACGAGCATATGCCCGTCGTGGCCACGACCTTTGCCTCCGAGGTGTCCTGGTTTATGCAGCCGCTCTACACGCTGCGTGACCGCTGCACGGCCGTCTGCTGGTCCATCGCGCACTTCTTCCAGAAGCTCACCGGTGTGGCCGAGGCTGTGGAGCCCGTACCCGACAAGGTTCTCGTCGATGCCCCGCATAAGGGTGTCGAGAAGCTCGCCGATCTCGCGACTAAGCTCGAGGGCGGTAACTACAGCATCTATATCTGCTACATCGTCGCGGCACTCGTGGTGTTCCTCGTGCTCGCCGTGCAAATGGGTTAAGGAGGGGAGAGCATGAACAACATCGTACTTGCCGTTCTGCAGGGCGTGGTCGTCATGGCCGTCGCGCCGTTCTTCTCCGGTCTCGGCCGCGTGATCCGCGCGAAGATGCACAACCGTCGCGGCCCCAGCATCATGCAGGACTACCGCGACCTGGCCAAGCTCTTTGCGCGCCCCGAGTCCCAGAGCGAGGACGCGAGCTTTGCGCTGCGTATTATGCCGCCGCTGTTCTTCGCCGTCGCCTTTATGCTCGCGATGGGTCTGCCGCTCTTTACGGCACAAAGCCCCATCCCGGTCTTTGGTGACGCCATCACCATCATGTACAGCCTGGCGCTCGCCCGCTTCTTCTTCGCCCTCTGCGGTGTGGATTCGTCCAACGCCTACGCCGGTATCGGCGGCGTCCGCGAGCTGCTCATGAGCGTGCTCATCGAGCCGTCCATGCTGCTGGCGTTGTTCGCCGCCGCCCTGGTGTGCGGTTCCACAGACATCGCCACCATGGGTCAGCACATCATGACGGGTGCCATCGACGCACCGGTCGCCGTGATCCTCGCCGGCATCGCCTTTGCGATTGCCTGCTACATGGAGCTCGGAAAGCTGCCGTTTGATCAGGCCGAGGCCGAGCAAGAGCTTCAGGAAGGTCCGCTCGCCGAGCTTTCCGGCCCGTCGCTCGCCATGGCCAAGCTCGCCATGTCCATGAAGCAGGTCCTGGTCGTCGCCTGGTTCTGCGCGATCTTCGTCCCCTGGGGCGAGCCTGCGACCGTGGGCGCCGCCGCCGTTCTGGGCGCAGTCATCTTCCTGGTGAAGTGCCTGATCGACTTTGTCGTGTGCGGCGTGATCGAGAACTCTTGCTCGCGTTCGCGCTTTAAGGTGCTTGGCAATCAGACCTGGGCCGTCGTGGGCATCGCCGTTCTGGCGTTTGTCTTCGTGGTCGTCGGCGTGTAGGAGAAGGGAGAAACAATGTCATTTGCAGTCAGTCTGTCCCTTCTCGGCTTGGTCGCTATCGCGGCCCCGATGGTGGCCTCGGTGCTCGTCGCCCTGTTCCCCCGTCCGTACGCCAAGTGGTTCAGCGTTTTGGGTGCCGCCGTCTCGACGGCCTGCACCATCGCCCTCGCCGCGAATTTCGCTGGCGCCGGCATGCCCGATACGCAGGTCCCCCTGATCTCGTTTGGGCAGACCCTCGTCATGGGATTCACCTTCGATCGCATGAGCACGCTGCTCGCGCCCGCCTTTGTGGGTATCGGCCTGCTTGTCGTGATCTATTCGATTCCCTATATGAGCGAGAATAACCGTGAGCATCCCGATGCGCCGCGTCGTCGCTTCTACGCGTACCTCGCGACCTTCATCGGTGCCATGGCCGGCCTCGTGTACAGCTCGACCCTTTTGGGCCAGCTCGTGTTCTTTGAGATCACGGGTGCGTGCTCTTGGGGCCTCATTAGCTACTACATGACGCCTACGGCCAAGAAGGCCGGTATGAAGGCCCTGATCATCACGCATATCGGTGCGCTCGGCCTGTATCTGGGCGCCGCCATTGTGTTTGCCCACACCGGCACCTTCGCCATTACCGCGATTGCCGGCCTCGACGCCAAGCTCAAGGCTATCGTCCTTTTGCTCGTGCTGTTTGCGGCCTGGGCCAAGTCCGCGCAGGTCCCCATGTACATGTGGCTGCCTTCGGCCATGGAGGCACCGACGCCTGTTTCGGCCTACCTGCATGGCGCCTCGATGGTCAAGGTCGGCGTGTGCGTGTTCGCGCGTGCACTCGTTTCTGCCGGCGAGATTCCCGAGATCGTGGGCTGGGTCGCCATTATCGACGCCATGGTCACCATGCTCTTTGGCTTCCTTATGTACCTGCCGCAAAAGGACATGAAGCGTCTGCTGGCCTTCTCCACGATCGCCCAGCTCTCCTATGTGTTCTTTGGTCTGGGCCTTTCGGTCTTTGGTAGCCAGCTGGCCTTTGATGGCGCCGTGTGCCACATCTTTAACCACGCTTTCGCCAAGACGCTGTTCTTCCTGATCGCCGGTTCGTTCTCCTTTACGCTCGGCACGCGTATGCTGCCCAAGCTTCGCGGCATCGTAAAGAAGTACCCGATCTCGGGCGTGGGCTTTGGTGTCGCGGCGCTCGCCATTGCCGGCGTGCCGCCCATGAACACGTTCTTCTCGAAGTTCCAGATCATCGCCGGCGGCTTCTCTGTTGGTGCCGGTAACGTCGCGATCCTGGTGCTCGTGTGCATCATGGTCGCCGAGACCGTCGCCACCTTCGCCTGGTTCCTCAAGTGGATGGGCTATTGCCTGCCCGGCGAGCCGAGCGAAGAGGTCGCTGCGGGTGCCCCGCTTCCCCGCGCGATGGCGTTCGTGTTCATCGTGCTCATCATCATGGTCATCGTCAGCGGCCTGCTTTCGGCCAGCTGGATCGGTTAGGAGGTAGAACGACATGGGTTATTCGATCGTCAACATCCTTGGCGGCCTTCTGATCGTCACGTCCACCATGGTGGTTGTCTCCAAGAACATCAAACATTCCATCCACTGGTATGCGGTGCAGTCGCTGGTGCTCGTGGGGCTTCTCGCCACGCTCGGTGTCACCACTGGTGCGCAGGAGCTGCTTATGTGGGCTGGATCTGCCTTTATCACTAAGGTCGTCCTGGTCCCTTACATCCTCAACCGTGCATACAAGAAGATGGGCGAGCCGAGCGACGCATCGCTCAAGGCCGGCCTTAAGCCCGCGTGGGCCATTTGCATCATCGCCGTCGAGGTCGCGATCTGCTTTGCCGTCGTGACGCAGATCAGCCTGCCCACGGCCGAGGTCGCAACGCCTGCGCTCGCTATTAGCTTCGCTCACTTCTTTGTGGGCCTCACCTGCATCATTTCGCAGCGCAACATCATGAAGCAGATCTTTGGATACTGCCTTATGGAAAACGGCAGCCATGTGACGCTCGCGCTTTTGGCCCCCACCGCTCCCGAGATCGTCGAGATCGGTATCGCCACCGACGCCATCTTTGCCGTCATCATCATGTCCATCGTCGTGCGTCGCATTTGGGACGACTCCCACTCGCTCGATGCGCGCGACCTGTCCGAGCTGAGGGGGTAGTACATGGAAACGTTGATTCTCGCCCTGCTCGCGACTCCTTTGGTGTTCTCGCTGGTCATGGCGTTTTTGCCCAAGAACACGTCCTATAACGTGTTTGCCGGTCTCAACCTAGTCTCCGTCGCAGCCGTCCTGGTGCTGTCGATTGTGACGGCCGGTGACGTCCTTATGAGCGGCGACACCGCGAGCGCTCTTGGCCTGTGGTTCCACCTCGATTCGCTGGGCGCCATCTTTGTGCTGCTCATCGGCTTTATCGGTTTTCTTACGGGGCTGTTCTCGCTGCCCTATGTAAAGGCCGATATCGAAGAGGGCTCCATGCCCGCCGAGCGAGCCAAGCAGTATTTTGCGCTGTTTAGCCTGTTTGTGTTCACCATGCTGCTCGCGTGTCTGTCCAACAACATGATCCTCACGTGGGCCGCCGTGGAGGCAACCACGCTTTCCACCGTGTTCCTCGTGGGTATCTACAAGAACAAGACGGCCCTCGAGGCTTCTTGGAAGTATGCGATGGTCTGCACCGCCGGCGTGGCCTTCGGCCTGTTCGGCACGCTGCTGATCTACGCCAACGCCGCCGACGTGATTCCCAACGCCCACGAGGCCGCATTCCTGTCGTGCGTGCTGCCGTATGCCGACCAGTTCGACCCGACGCTCATGCGCCTCGCTTTTGCGTTTATCGTGATCGGCTTTGGCACCAAGGCCGGCCTGTTCCCCATGCACACTTGGCTGCCCGATGCCCACTCCCAGGCTCCGAGCCCTGTTTCGGCCCTGCTCTCGGGTGTTCTGCTTAAGTGCGCCATGCTTGTGATCATGCGCTTCTACGGCTTTACCATCCAGGCCGTGGGCGCCGAGTATCCGCAACTTTTGCTGCTGATTGTCGGCACGCTGTCCATTTTGGTGGCGGCACTTTCGATGTTTCGCCAGGACGACCTCAAGCGCCGCTTTGCGTACTCGTCTGTGGAGAACGTGGGCGTTATCGCCCTGTGCCTGGGTATCGGTGGCCCGCTGGGTATCGCCGCAGCCCTGCTGCACTGCGTGTTCCACGGCTTTACCAAGACGCTTGCCTTCTGCGTGTCCGGCAACATCCAGCACGCCTTTGGCACGCGTAGCCTGGCCAAGATCCAGGGTGTCGTCGAGGTTGCCCCCGCAACCGCCGCGCTCGCCGTCCTGGCGCTGCTCGGTCTTGGTGCCTTCCCGCCCTTCGGCATGTTTATCTCCGAGTTCCTGACTTTTGTTGCCGGTGTTACCGCCGGTCCCATGTGGCTGGTCGTCGTGGTCGCCCTCGGTCTTACCGTGGCCATCTCCGCGCTCACCCGCATCGCACTCAAGTCGGTATTCGGCCATGCGCCCCAGGGCATGGGTAAGCATGAGGCCCCGGCGCTCATGCTTATCCCCGAAATCATCCTGGCTGTCATGATCTTGTGGTTTGGCATCGCCACCCCGCTGCCTCTCGTGCACGGTGTGGAGACCGCGACCGGCATTGTGCTCGAGCAGAGCACCGAGGAACTTCACGCGACGCCGATGTACCGCGCTGTGTTCGGTACCGAGACCGCTCAGAGCGAGGTGGAGTAACGAATGATTGAAACTGAGAACAAGGTGTATGCCCGTCGCTGCGAAAGCCACGTCGAGGCCCTGCGCGCCGCAGTGCCGGGCGCTATCGAGAAGGTTGAGTGGCAGTGCGAGGACCAGCTGACGATCACCGTCAAGCTGGACCGTCTGCCCGAGGCCGTCCACTACCTGTACTACGAGCGCTACGGCTGGATTCCCGTGATTGTCGGCAACGACGAGCGCTCCCTGTGCGGCCGTTACGCCGTGTACTACGTCATCTCCATGGAGGGGGAGGACCCCGGCTGGGTTACCGTGCGTGCCGAGGTCGACCCCGCCAAGATGACGTTCCCGTCCGTGACGCCGTTCGTCCCCGCCTGCGTGTGGGGCGAGCGCGAGCTGCGCGATATGTTCGGCCTGATTCCCGAGGGTCTGCCCGACCGCCGTCGCCTGGTGCTTCCCGACGATTGGCCCAGCGGGCTGTACCCGTTGCGCAAGGATTCGATGGATTACCGTTTCCGCCCCGCCCCCGCGAGCGACATGGAAAACTACGAATTCTTGGCCGACACCAAGGGCAAGGAGACCACGCTCGTCCCCATGGGACCGTTGCACATCACCTCCGACGAGCCCGGCCACTTCCGCCTGTTCGTTGAGGGCGAGACGATCGTCGATGCCGACTACCGTCTGTTCTACGTGCACCGCGGCATGGAGAAGGTCGCCGAGACGCGCCTGAACTATGACGCCGTGACGTTCCTCGCCGACCGCATCTGCGGCATCTGCGGCTGCGCCCACTCGGTGGCCTATGCCGAGGCCGTCGAGCGCGCCCAGGGCATTCATGTCCCGCCGCGCGCCCAGTACATCCGCGCCATCATGCTCGAGGTCGAGCGTCTGCACTCGCATCTGCTCAACATTGGCCTGGCGTCGCACTACACGGGCTTCGACTCCGGCTTCCAGCAGTTCTTCCGCGTCCGCGAGAAGTCCATGGACCTGGCCGAGAAGCTCTCCGGTCACCGCAAGACCTACGGCCTCAACGTGATCGGCGGCGTGCGTCGCGACATTTTGGCCGAGCAGAAGCTCTCCACGCTCACGACCATCCACCAGCTGCGCTCCGAGGTTCAGGAACTCGTCGACATGCTGCTCTCCACGCCCAACTTTATTGAGCGTACGAGTGGCATCGGCATTCTGGACCGCAAGATCGCTCGCGACTTCTCGCCGGTCGGCCCGCTCATGCGTGGCTCGGGCTATGCCCGCGACGTGCGCTTTGACCATCCCTTCGACGGCTACGCCGATCCGGATGTCCAGAAGATGCATGCTGCCACGGCCGACACCTGCGATGCCTTCGGCCGTACCGCCGTTCGCATTCAGGAGGTCTACGATTCGATCGACATGATCGAGACCATGCTCGAGAACTGCCCATCGGGCCCCATCCTCACCACGGATTGGGAGTACACCCCGCACAAGTACGCCATCGGCGCCACCGAGGCGCCGCGCGGCGAGGACGTGCACTGGGCCATGCTCGGCAATAACCAGAAGTGCTACCGCTGGCGCGCCAAGGCCGCCACGTACAGCAACTGGCCGGTCCTGCGCTACATGTTCCGCGGCAACACCGTGGGCGACGCGGCGCTGATCGTCGGCTCGCTCGACCCGTGCTACTCCTGCACCGACCGCGTGACGGTGACCGATGTCGCCGCCAAGCGCGACCACGTGCTTGACAAGGAGCAGTTCGAGAACGTCTGGCGCGACAAGTCGCCGCTTGCGGGCGAGGGCGCCATGGCCGCTCCGCTCGATGAGGAGGCGCTCTAATATGCTGAAGCTTTGGAAGGTTAACGCCAAGGCCGGCGACGCGACGGTCAAGTACCCGTTTGCGCCGTTCCCCACCAACAAGGACATGCGCGGCAAGCCCGAGCACAATGCCGAGCTCTGCATCGCCTGCGGTGCCTGCGGCGTGGCGTGCCCGGCCGATGCCATTCGCATGGACACCGACCTTGCGGCCGATACCATCACCTGGTCGATCGACTACGGTCGCTGCATCTTTTGCGGCCGTTGCGAGGAAGCCTGCCCCATGGAGGCCATCAAGCTCACCGAGGAGTTTGAGTTGGCCGTCATGAGCAAGGACGACCTCACCAGCAAGAGCGTCTACACGCTCGAGCACTGCTCGCGCTGCGGCAAGCCGTTCGCCCCGCACAAGGAGATCGACTACGCCAAGCGCCTGCTGCAAAAGGCCGGCGGCATGGAGGCCGAGCAGGCCGCCCGTACCGTCGGTATGTGCCAGGAGTGCAAGCGCGAGCTCGACGCCCTGCGCGCCGCCTCGGCCGTAAAGACCGGCAACGCGCACGGCATGGCCGCCAACGAGACGCTTGCGTCCGGTGAGCCCCAGGGCCCCGGCATGGAGTATCTGGGCGGCCACGGCGTGAACCCGGAGTATATCGACCGCGAGCTCAACCCCGATGCGCCCGAGATTCCCGCCGGTCCGGCGCCGGTCGAGGGCATCATCATGGATTTTGAAACGAAGGAGGAGTAACCATGGCCGAACCCACGCTTTTGCCCGAGCGGCTTCAGTACCGCCCGACCAAGATCGAGCTCGACGAGAGCATCGAGAAGGCCAAGGCGACCCTTCTTAAGAAGATCAAGCGCTCGGTGTACGTCTACCGTGTCGACTGCGGCGGCTGCAACGGCTGCGAGATCGAGATCTTCGGTTCCATCACGCCCGTCTTCGACGTCGAGCGCTTTGGCATCAAGGTCGTGCCCTCGCCCCGTCACGCCGATGTGCTGCTGTACACCGGCGCCGTGACGCGTGCCATGCGCATGCCGGCCCTGCGCGCGTTTGAGGCCGCACCCGATCCCAAGATCGTGGTGTCCTATGGCGCGTGCGGCTGCACCGGCGGCATCTTCTACGACAACTACTGCGTCTGGGGCGGCACGGATAAGATTCTGCCGGTCGATGTCTACATCCCCGGCTGCCCGCCCAGCCCCGCGCAGACCGTCTACGGCTTTGCCATGGCGCTCGGTCTGCTGGACCAAAAGCTCCATGCCGAGACCACGGTGGAGGCTGCCGGCGAGCAGGCCGATATCCTGCATCCCGGCGTGCCGTACAAGCTGCGCGTTGCCATTGAGCGCGAAGCTCGCGCCATGAGCGGCTACCGTTACGGCCGCGACCTGGCCAACGAGTTTATGGATACGCTCGAGGGCGCGCCCAAGGGCGATATCCGCGGTGCCATGGCGCTCCTCATCGACAAGCAAGATGATCCTCGTCGTGTTGAGGTCTACTCGGCGCTGCAGGATCTGGTGCTGGCCGGAGGTCGCTAGATGGAGCTCACGGACCGCTCTGGTTACTTTGCGGGCCCCGGCATGCTCGGCGGCTCTTTTGGCGATGCCTCGCGCGCAAGCGACGAGGCCGCCGAGGGCGTCGCCGACCCCTGCCTGGGCCATGCGCCCGACCAGGTGGTCTTCTACGAGCTCACGCGTAAGTTTGTGGAGACCGAGGAAGACGTTCCCCAGGAGGCCTGCGACGTGCTGTACTACACGCTCGCCGTGGGCCACCACACCGGCGTGCTCGACTGCTTTGAGCCGCGCCTGTCGGTGCCGGTGGATGTGTTTTATTCGCTCGTCGACGCGCTGCCGGAGGGGGAGGCCAAAACCAAGTTCGAGGCCATCCGCTCCTTTGGCGAGTGCCAGCTCGACAAGGCGGCGGTGCCGTCGCTGCTCGAGGCCTGCGATGCGCTGCTCGACGAGCGCGGTTTTCGCGGGTCGGCCAAGGGCGGCATCTCGGTGTTCGACGACGACTTTGGCCTGCATGCCCAGCAGGTCGCGTTTTTGATGAAATTCCGCGATCTGGTGGAGCGCGTGCGCGATGTGTCGGGTGTGTATCTGACGGGAAGGTTGCAGTAATGGGTCGCGTTGTGGATGGTCGTGTGAACGGCGCCCCGTTTGCGGGTATCGTGCTCACGGCGGGAAGCGTGCTGCGTGCCGACGATGCCGCCGGCCCCGTGCTCTCCAAAAAGATGGAGGACGCGCCCATTGCCGGTTGGTACACCATCGACGGTGGCCAAACGCCTGAGGACGACATCATCGAGGTCAAGCGCGAGCGTCCGCCTCGCCTGGTCTTGGTCGATGCCGCCGACATGGCGCTGCCCGTCGGCGCCATCCGCCTGCTCGATAAGCGCGATGTGGCCCGCAAGTCGATGTTCACCACGCATTCGCTCCCTTTGTCGATTCTGATCGAGGAAATCGAGCAATCGTGCGAAGATATCGTCTTCATAGGGATTCAGCCGGGCGATACGGAGTTCTACAACCCTATGTCCCCGGAGGTCTTTGACGCCGTCGACGCCGTGTACGACGCCGTGGTCGCCAACGACTTTTCCCACTTTGTCCGCTTGGGACAAGAGCAGTAGGAGCGCTTGTCCCTGCTGATTAGGAAAGAAGTGATTGACATGGCAGATTCCAAGGCGGAGTACCCCGCTCCCGATTGCCTGGCGCCCGCCGCGATCGAGGCCAAGACCGAGGCCGCCGGCGTGTCCAAGGCCAACCTGCCGGTCGCAAAGGCCTTTGTTTTGGCGATGTTCGCTGGTGCGTTCATTGCCTTCGGCGGCCTGTTCTTTACAGTGTTCTTGAGCGATAGCACGCTGGGCTGGGGCGCCCAGCGCGTCGTGGGCGGCCTGTGCTTTTGCCTGGGCCTGGTGCTCGTGCTGGTGTGCGGCGCCGAGCTGTTTACCGGTAATTCACTTATGGTCTGCGCGCTCAAGAGTAAAAAGATCACCCTGGTCCAGATGCTCAAGGCTTGGGTCGTCGTATGGGTCGGTAACTTTGTCGGTGCCCTGTTCATCGTCTTTTTGGTGTACATGGCCGGCATTTACAAGCTCAACGGCGAGGCGGTCGCCAACTCCATGGTGAGCGTCGCCGCCGGCAAGGTGACGATCGACTGGGTGACGATCTTCTTCCGCGGCATCCTGTGCAACATCTTTGTGTGCCTGGCCGTTTGGATCGGTACCGCCGGCAAGACCGTGGTCGATAAGGTTGTGGGCATTCTGCTGCCCATCGCCGCCTTTGTGGCCTGCGGTTTTGAGCACTGCGTCGCCAACATGTACTTTTTGCCCATGGGCGCCGTGATGCATGCATGCGGCTACGGTGCCGACGTCGCCGGCGCCGATGCGCTCAACGCTGCGGGCATTGCGTTTAACCTGTCCGCCGCCACGCTGGGCAACATCGTGGGCGGCGCGGTTCTGGTCGCGCTCGGCTACTGGTTTATCTACGCCAAGAAGTCCGAGGCGTAAGGTATCGTCTGTTTGACGTTGGGCCTCCCGCGGGGCGTTGCCGTGCGGGAGGCTTTTTGGGTCTGGGGCTCGTTGCTGGGCTGTTGGCCTGTTGTGTTTGGCTGATGAAAGGGGTAATCGAGATGGCATCTGCTGTGAAGCGTGACGGTCGCGCCGTGGTGACCACATGCGGGGGATGCTATGCCGATTGCGCCTTTGCGGCACGCGTTGAGGACGGTCGCGTGGTGGCTGAGTTGCCGGTGCCGGGGCATCCGTGCGCGGCGCGTGCCTTGTGCGCCCGCGGACGGCATCGCCTGGCAATGCCGTTTGACGAGCGCGACCGCATTGTGCACCCCATGCGACGTCGCCAGGATGGCTCGGGGTTCGATGCGATTACCTGGGACGAGGCGTTTGCTCAGATTGCCGAGCGTCTTTTGGGGATTGTTGACGAGTGCGGGCCCCGTGCGCTGGGCATGACGCTCGGCGTTCCTTCGTTCGACCGCTACTGGGCCTATCGCCTTATGCATGCGCTGGGTTCGCCCAACGTGTACGGTGCCGATGGCGCCTGCGAGGTAAGCCGACTTACCGGTTGGGAACACAGCCTGGGTTATAGTCCCGCCTCCGACCTGGCACATACTGATTGCATTATGTACCTGGGGCGTTCCATTGTCGATTCGTCGACGATGGGAGCCGTTGATGCGCTCAACGATGCGCGCCGGCGCGGGGCGAAGATCATCGTGGTTGATCCCCGGCGCAGCGGCTCGGCCGCGCTTGCCGATCGCTGGCTCCGCGTACGCCCGGGCTGCGACTTGGCGCTGCTGTTGGGTATTGCCCACGTGTTGATTGACGAGGGCCTGTACGACCGCGAGTTTGTGGACCGCTATACCATGGGTTTTGACGAGCTGGCACAGGCGGCCCGTGCTTGGACGCCCGAGTGGGCCGAGTCGATGTGCGACGTGCCGGCCGCAGAGATTGTCGCCACGGCGCGCGATCTCGCTGCCGCCGCGCCTTGGTGGATGCGGGCTTTCATGGCGGCATCGGAATCGCGTATGCCAATAGCACCCAGACCGCGCGCGCTATTTGCTTGGTCGACGTGCTGCTGGGCTGCATCGGACACGCGGGCGGTGCCCTCAACCCGCCCACGCCGCTTGTGTTGGGCGACCTCGATCCCGCACGCTTTGCGACGCCGCCGGTGCCGCGCGGGCCCAAGCTGGGGTCCGAGCGCTATCCGCTGGTCGATCCGGTGCGCGGCCTGTGCACGACTATCGGTCAGTCGATTCTTGCCGGCGATTTGCGTGGGCTTATCGTCTATGCCAGTAACCCCGGTGCGGGCTATGGCAATGCACAGGCTTGGTTGAGTATTTTGCAGCAGCTTGACTTGCTCGTGACGATTGATATTCGCTGGTCCGAGACGGCGCGTGCTTCTGACTTCGTGCTGCCCGACGTGACGTATCTGGAGGCCGACCGCGGCGTGGGCACGGTCGTGGGCGTCAACGACGCGCGCGTGTTCTACCGCAACGCCGTGCTGCCTGTGCAGCATGACGACACGCGTCCCGGTCGGGAGATTTTTGCCGGTCTGGCGCAGGCATGTGGCGTGGGCGAGTACTTTCGGTTTACGTCTGACGATCTGGCAGCTGCCCAGGTGGAGCCTTTTGGGATTGATCTGGACGAGCTCAAGGAGCGCGGTTGGGCCGATACGGGCGTGCCGCTGCCGTCGCGCACGGGTGAGCCGGCGATTTCCCTGGATGGCGGCAAAATTGCGCTGGCAAGCGACGTATGGGAACGAGCCGGCCTGGGTTGTGTACCCAACTGGATCGCTCCCATGGTGGAGCCTGGCCCGGGGATGTTTCGCCTCATTAGCGGCAACCGTCCCTTTGAGTCGCATACCTCGCGCAGGCTCGCGGCCCAAGGTGCCGCCGAGGCTGGGTCGGACCTGGATGCCGTGCAGATGAATGCCGATGCTGCTGCGCACATGGGCATCGCCGACGGCGAGATCGTCGAACTCGTGAGCGACATGGGCCGCGACCGCGTGCGCGTGGAGACGACGCCCTATCTGCATCCGGCGTGCATCTTCACCTCGGCCGCTCCCGGCGGGCGTTCGTTTGGCGCCGATGCCGGTGGCGCTCAAGCCTTGGGCGTGGGCCCGCTCGACCATACGCCCTTGCGTTGGGACCCGTTGACGGGCGCTGCGCTCACCCAGGAAAACGCCGTTCGCGTGGAAAAGATTGTCGCACGCGGGGATAATGACGAGTAATTGACTCAGCTGATGTATTCGACTGATCCACGTTTCTTTTGAAAGGCTGCACATGAGCGATAGCCAGAACATGTCCGATGAGGTACGCGCCCGCTTGCGCGCCATTCCTTCCGTTAACGAGTTGCTCGCTGAGTGGCCGGTTGTGAAGGCGGCGGGGGAGACCTGTGACGCGGTGGTCCATGCTGCCGTGACGTCCGAGCTCGACGAGGAGCGCGCCGCCATTCGTGCCGGCGCCGACCCGCGCTCTAAGCGCGACCTTGCTTCGGCCATTGAGTGGCGTGCGCACCGCTCCGCGCTGCCGAGCCTGCGCCCTGCCGTCAACGCTACAGGCGTGGTCATCCATACCAACTTGGGTCGCGCCCCGCTCGCGGAGTCGGCGGCAAAGGCCGTGGCCGAGGTCGCGCGCGGCTACAGCACGCTCGAGTACAGTGTGGACACCTGTTCGCGCGGGTCGCGCAAGGAGCACGCCGCGCAACTGATCCGCTCACTCACCGGTGCTGAGGACGCGCTTGTGGTCAACAACAACGCCGCCGCGGTGCTGCTGGTGCTGGCGACTCACGCTGCGGGCAAAGAGGTTATCGTCAGCCGCGGCGAGCTTGTCGAGATCGGCGGCAGCTTCCGTATCCCCGATGTCATGGCGGCTTCGGGCGCCAAGCTCGTCGAGGTCGGAGCCACCAACCGCACGCATTTGAGCGACTACGAGCACGCCATCACGCCCGATACGGCCATGATCCTCAAGGTCCATCCTTCCAACTATCGCATCGAGGGTTTTCACGAGGAAGTGAGCTCAAGGGAGCTCGCCGCACTGGCCCATAAGCATGGTCTGCTGTTCTACGAGGATCAGGGGTCGGGCGCGCTTCTGCCCGACGACATCTTGGTGCGCGGCGGCGAGGAGACCACGCCGGCTTCGGTTTCGGCAGGGCTCGATATCGTGTCGTGCTCGGGTGATAAGCTGCTGGGTGCCGCGCAGGCGGGCATTATCATGGGCCGTCGCGATCTGGTCCAGGCCTGCGGGTCGCATCCGCTTATGCGTGCCCTACGCCCGGGCAAGCTCGCACTGGCGGCACTCGAGGCTACACTGCGCATCTACATGGATGGGGCGGATGTGGCCCATCGCGAGGTGCCGGTGCTCAACATGCTCACGCTTCCGCAAGCTCATCTGGAGCGCCGCGCACGCAAACTGCGCGAGCTGATGGTGGCGGGCCTCGATAAGGCTGGCTGCCCGTGTGCCGTTCAGGTGGAGATCGTCGAGGAATCGTCGACCCCCGGTGGCGGCTCGCTGCCTACCGTCGAGCTGCCCACGATGTGCGTTGCCGTGCGACTTGTTGACGCGCGCCTGACGGTCGACGCTCTCAAGCGCTCGCTCGTCCAAGACTTCGACACGCCGGTCGTCACGCGAACCTCGCACGATCGCATTTTGTTTGACGTCCGTACGCTTGTGGGCGACCGCGATATCGAGACGGCGGCATCGACGCTTGCCGCATGCGTTGAGAAGGCGATTGCTCGATGAGTGAGGTTCAGGCGCTGGTGGAGTGTCCCGTTATCGTTGGCACGGCGGGCCACGTCGACCACGGTAAGTCGGCGCTGATTGAGGCGCTGACCGGCAAGAATCCCGATCGTCTAGAGGTCGAGCGTCGTCGCGGCATGACGGTGGAGCTTGGCTTTGGCGAGCTGGCGCTGCCGAGTGGCAAGATCGTCGGCCTGGTCGACGTGCCGGGCCACGCGCATTACCTGCGCTCCATGGTGCAGGGTGCCACGGGCATCGACGTGGCCGTGCTGGTGGTTTCGGCCGTCGAGGGCGTGATGCCGCAGACCCGCGAGCACGTGCATGTGCTGGAGCTGCTGGGCGTCACGCATATGGTGGTCGCGCTGACGATGTGTGATCTGGCCGACGCCGAGATGACCGAGCTTGCCGAGCTCGATGTCGATGACTTTTTGTCAGGTACCGTGTTTGCAGGTGCGCCGATTGTGCCCGTGTCGTCCAAGACTGGCGAGGGGATCGATGGCCTGCTGGCTACGCTCGACGAGCAGGTTGCCGCTTGCTGGGATGCCTGCCGTGCTCGTGCCGAGCTCACCGATGCCGCACCGCGTCTGCCCATCGATCGCTGCTTTACGATCAGGGGCGTCGGCACTGTCGTGACGGGAACGCTGCACGATGCGCCGGTTGCGGTGGGCGACGAGCTGATGGCTTTGCCGTCGCGTACGGTCTGTCGCGTGCGCGGGATTCAGGTGCATGGCGATACGCCGCACGCGCTGCCTGGACAGCGCGTGGCGCTCAACCTGGTCGGTGACAGCGTCGCGGCACTTGACCGCGGCGAGATGCTGGGCGTGGCGGACCGCTTTGGTCAGACGCTGCGCTTTATGATGACGTTCACCTACCTGGGCCGCGAGGGCGCCAAGCCGCGCGTGCTCGAGTCGGGCGCGCGCGTGCATGTGATGGTCGGCACGGCCGAAGTCGTCGGCCGCATCATGCTTTTGGAGGGCGAGGCCCCCATGGCGGTGGGCGAGACCCGTACCGTGCAGGTGCGCCTGGAGGAGCCGCTGCCGCTGCGCGCCGGAGACCATGCCGTGGTGCTGTCGTATTCGCCCGTTATGCTCATTGGCGGCGGGCGTGTGTTGCTATCGCGCTGTCGTCGCTCGCGCGAGCTTTCGGCGGGGGAGCGCGCGCGGCTCGGGGCTCTGGATGCTGGCGACCGCGCCGCCGCCGTTGCCGCATGGCTGGGGCTGCAGTGCCTGCCCGTGCCTGCCGCGGCCGCAACCCGTGCTCTCGATCTTTCGGGCGCCGAGGTGGCAGCGCTCCTGCACGGGGCGGTTTCTTCGGGTGATGCCGTGGCGCTTCATGCCGAGCGCTCGACCGAGGAGCTCTATGCCGCCCCCGCTGTACTCGATGTCGCCCTTGCCGCGCTCTCCGACACGCTGGCAGCCATGCACGGGGCCGCGCCCAAGCAGACGGGTTTCACGCCGGGCGAGGTCGCGCATGCCGCCTGGCCGACAGCGGGTGAAGACGTCGCGTCCGCGCTCGTCCTCGAGGGCTGTTCGCGCGGCATCTGCGCCCAGGAGGGGTTCGAGCTCTTCGACCCGCACTCGGCCGCCGCTGCCGCACGCGTGGTGCATGAGGCATGCGAGCGCATTGTGGCGCTGCTTGATAAGACTGGCCTCGATGCGCCGACGTTGCCCGAGGTGGGCGAGCAACTGCAGCTCGATCGCGACACCATGACGCGTGCCCTGCGCGAGCTTTCGCTCAATCGCTCTATCGTTAAGGTCGAGCGCGACGTTGCCCTGTCTGCCGCCGCCGAGGCCCATGCGCGTGAGCTCGTCGCCGCCGCCATCGCCGATGCCGGTGGCGCTGCCACCACGAGCGTGCTGCGCGAGGCTCTGGGTGTGTCGCGCAAACGTGCCATCAGCATCTTGGAGCACCTGGATGCCGTGCGCTTTACGGTGCTCGACAAGGAGGCCGGCGGCCTGCGCTCCCTGCGCTAGATTGGCTGCTCGGTTTGGTAAAATACCGCCGCACTTGGGAACGGATGGGCTCCGGTGGGCTCCGCGGTCCTCAAAACCGTTGCGAGGCGTGCAAAACGTCTTGGATGTGTTCGATTCACATACGTTCCCGCCATACGCTACCAGCGCTTTTGTGCTCGCGGTCTTGCTGCGTGCCGCAAAGGCGCTGTTTTGTTTTTGCACGAGCTTTTCGTAGCGCTGCTATTTCGGTGGCTGTATTTAGCTTCGTGCACCGGGTTTCGAGCATGCCGATGGAGGTGTTTTGCCGTATGACTACCGTAAGACGTGCCGATCTTTCTTGTGTCGTCCAAGCGGGTGGGCTGTCCTCGCGCATGGGCTGTGATAAGGCTCGCATGGCGTTTTGCGGCGAGCCGCTCATCGAACGCGTGCTGGGTCGGCTGGCGCCAGTTGCCGGCGAGTTGGTCGTGACGACTTCGCGTCCCAGCGAGCTTGCCTATCTTGAGGAGCACGCGTTTGGCGGCCTGGTGCCGCGTGTGGTGGCGGACCTTGAAGGGCCGGCGGGCGCCATGCGCGGCATCGCGAGCTCGTTGGCCGCGGCCCAATTGCCGTTCGTGGCGATCGTTGCCTGCGATATGCCGTTTGTCTCGCCGGAGCTCATCGGCGCGCTTGCCGATCATGTTGAGGCCGAGGCGCTCGATGTGTTCGTGCCGCGCGAGGAGCGTGGCATTGAGCCGCTTTGCGCCGTCTGGCGCCGTGACTCGTGTGCACCGGTCGCTCAAGAGCTGCTCGCCTGCGACCGTCAGCGCATTCGCTGCCTGATCAATCACGTTCAGGCTGGTTATATGGATGAGTCGCAGATCGTAAAGGTCGCGGGTTCGACGCTCTGCTTCGAAAACGTCAATACGCCCGAGGAGTTTTCGGCGGCCGAGTTACTCGCCTAGACGATTGGAGTTGCCATGTCTCACGATATTTGTCCCGACACGGGAGAACCTTGCACTTGCGACGGGTCCGAACCCTGTACCTGCGGTTGCGGTGGCTGTGGACATACTGCGGAAGAGGAAGCGGCCGCCGCGGCGTATCGCGATGCACACCGCGAAGGCCCGTCCGGTGATGCTCTCGACCATGAACGCAAGATCATCGTGTCGTTTGACAGTACCTTCGATGTGATGGAATGCGAACAGCTGTGTCTTGCTGCCGGTGTGCCTGGGCGCATCATGCCGCTGCCCGGCTCCATTACCGCCGGTTGCGGCCTGTGCTGGGCCATGCCGTTCTCGGGTGATGCTCTCGCCGCTTTCCGCGCTGCCACCGAAGGTCGCATAGCCCCTGCCGACTACCATCAACTCGTCCTCTAACCACCACACCACCACATTGGGGACAGGCACCTTTGTGGTGGTTTGGAACACGTGGACGAAACAGGTTTGAAACACAGGTTTTGCACGTCAGGCACTCAAAAACGCCTCTACCTGCATCGTAATCAAAATGAAACATCTGCTCGTCGGCTTATGCGAAACTTTGCTGCAACAGTGCGATATTATCCATACTCGATAAAGTTCGCGGCGCATAGGGTGCCGCGACCGACATTTTTCGTTTCCTATCATTGGAGGAAGCATGAGCTACACGCAGAAAGTTCTCGAAGAGCTCAAGGCCCGCTATCCCGAGCAGCCTGAGTTCATCCAGGCCGCGACCGAGATCCTCGGCACCATCCAGCCGGCGCTCGACGCCCATCCCGAGTACGAGGAGGCCGCCCTGCTTGAGCGCCTCGTCGAGCCCGAGCGCATCGTCATGTTCCGTGTTCCCTGGGTCGACGACCAGGGCAAGGTTCAGGTCAATCGCGGTTACCGCGTCGAGTTCAACTCTGCCATTGGACCTTACAAGGGCGGCCTGCGCTTTAACCCGACGGTCACCCTGGGCATGCTCAAGTTCCTGGGCCTGGAGCAAATCCTCAAGAACAGCCTGACCACCCTTCCCATGGGCGGCGGCAAGGGCGGCTCCGACTTTGACCCCAAGGGCAAGTCCAACAACGAGATCATGCACTTCTGCCAGTCCTTCATGACCGAGCTCTATCGCCACATTGGCCCCAACACCGACGTTCCCGCCGGCGACCTGGGCGTTGGCGGCCGCGAGGTTGCCTATCTGTTCGGTCAGTACAAGCGCCTGACCAACGAGTGGACCGGCGTTCTTACCGGCAAGGGCCTCTCCTTTGGCGGCTCGCTCGCCCGTACCGAGGCCACCGGTTACGGTCTGGCCTACTTTGTGGATGAGTACCTCAAGAGCCGCGGCGACTCCTTCGAGGGCAAGAACGTCGTCGTGCATGGCTCCGGCAACGTCGCTATCTACGCGGTCCAGAAGGTCACTCAGCTCGGCGGCAAGGTGCTCGCCTGCTCCGATACCCACGGTTGGGTCGAGGATCCCGACGGCATCGACTACACCGTGCTCGAGCACGTCTATAACAAGAAGCGCTCCGGCCACGACAAGGGCGTTACGCTCGCCATGTACGTCGACGAGAAGCCCAACGCCGTGTGGCACGAGGGCGACGGCCGCGGCGTGTGGCAGCTTCCCTGCGATATTGCGCTGCCCTGCGCTCGCGAGAACACGCTGCTGCTCGAGGATGCCCAGGCGCTCGTCGCCAACGGCTGCAAGGTGGTCGGCGAGGGCGCGAACATGCCCACGACCATCGAGGCCACGACCTACTTCCAGGAGAACGGCGTCGCCTTTATGCCCGGTAAGGCTGCCAACGCCGGCGGCGTGCTCGTGTCCGGCCTGGAGATGAGCCAGAACGCCGAGCACCTGTCCTGGACCTTCGAGGAGGTCGACGGCAAGCTCGAGCAGCTCATGCGCGGCATGTTCCATAACGTGGACGACACCGCCAAGGAGTATGGCCAGGAGGGCAACTTTGTCATGGGCGCCAACATCGCCGGCTTCCTGAAGGTCGCCGACGCCATGCTCGCCCAGGGCATCTGCTAAATCTTTGCTCGACATAGCATGTGATGAGGCTCCCAGCCATTCCGGCTGGGAGCCTTTTTTGATCCGCATGCGACGGAGGAAAACGGTTCATTTTGTCCCGACACGAGCTGTGCCCCCTCGTTTGGTACACTTAAAGGTACTGGACAAGTGAAGAGATGGGGGAGAACGTGCTCAAGTTCGGTACCTACGTCCGTGTTGGAAACGCGGCCGAAGCCTATGAGCTCTTGCAGAAGAACCGCAACAACAAGATTGTGGGCGGTGGCATCTGGATGCGCCTGGGATCGCGTCGTGTGGCGACGGCGATTGACCTTTCGGCCTGCGGACTCGATCAGATTGAGGAGACCGAGACCGAATTTCGCATCGGTGCCATGTGCACCCTGCGCCAGCTCGAGCGTCATGCCGAGCTCAACGCGCTTGTCAACCATGTCTTTGAGTTCGCCGTCCACGACATCGTGGGCGTGCAGCTGCGTAACACCGCCACGGTGGGCGGCAGCATTTACGGTCGCTTTGGTTTCTCGGACGTGCTCTCGGCATTTTTGGCGCTCGATTCGTACGTTGAGCTGACGGGGGCCGGCCGCGTGCCGCTCGCCGAGTTCGTGGACATGGGTTACGTGCGGGACGTGATCGAGCACGTGGTGATCGTTAAGCACGATTACCGCGCAAGCTACGAGGCCGTGCGCAAGGCCGCGACGGACTTCCCCTCCTTAAACGTTACCGCCGCCTGGTGGGACAACAGCTGGCATGTCACCGTGGGCGCCCGCCCGCTGCGCGCGACCCTGCTGCAGGGTGAGGCATGCGGCCTTACCGCCGAGCAGCCTTCCGAGGACGAGCTGCGCGCCCTGGCCGCGTCCGTACGTGCGCTGAGCTATGGCAGCAACATGTGGGGCTCGGCCGAGTACCGCCGCCGCATCTCGGCCCCGCTGGCGATTCAGGCCGTGCGTCGCGCCGCCGGCATCGAGCTTTCGGCCGCGCTTGCCCGCGAGCTCGAGACCGTGCAAGTGCCTAAGTTTGCCACGGACGAGTATTCCTGCCGCCGCGTGCCCGGCGTCGATTCTAGCGAGGTGCGCTAATGGCTGCCAAACTCATCGATCTTTCCTTTACGCTCAACGGCCGCAAGGTCAAGGTTCAGATTGCCCCCGATACCATGCTCTTTGCGCTGCTGCGCGAGCAGGGCTGCGCGTCGGTGCGCTGCGCCTGCGAGACCACCAACTGCGGTCTGTGCACGGTGTGGCTCGACGGCGACCCGGTGCTGAGCTGCTCGGTTCCCGCCGCGCGCGTCGAGGGCCGGTCCGTCACCACGCTCGAGGGCCTCAAGGCCGAGTCCGTGGCGCTCGCTCGCGCGATGGCTGCCGAAGGCGCCGAGCAGTGCGGTTTTTGCGCCCCCGGCCTCATCATGAACGTGCTGGCGCTCGCCCGTGCCGCCAAGGAGGACCCGAGCCTTGTCGCCACGCGCGAGGAGCTTTCGCGCCAGCTCGCCGGCAACCTCTGCCGTTGCAGCGGCTACGAGAGCCAGCTGCGCGCTATCGTGCACTTTCTTAACGAGTCCGGCGTGCAGGTGGGCTTTGAGATGCCCGAGCTGCCGGTCAATAACACCAGCTGCGACGGTGTCTCGTACAAGCAGATCACCCACAAGCAGCCCAAAAAGGACTCGAAGGCCCTGCTCGAGGGGCGTCCCGTCTACACGGGCGACCTGGTGCCCGCCGGCGCGCTTATCGTTAAGCTCAAGCGCAGCCCCTATGCCCGCGCCAAGATCCGCTCCATCGACACGTCTCGCGCCCTGAAGGTGCCGGGCGTGGTGGGCGTCTACACCTACGAGGACGTGCCCAAGCGCCGCTTTACCATCGCCGGTCAGAGCTATCCGCAGCCGAGTCCCTACGACCGCCTGATTCTCGAGAACCTGGTGCGCTACCAAAACGAGGAGGTGGCGATTGTCGCCGCCGAGACCGAGGAGGCCGCCGACAAGGCGCTCAAGCTCATCAAGGTCGACTACGAGGTACTCGAGCCCCTGCTCGACTTTACTCAGGCGCTCGATAACGACATCGTGGTCCACCCCGAGGGCGACGTGACCTTTATGTTCCCGCAGGGCGGCGACGTCCCGCGCAACTTGGTATGCAGCGGTACCAGCGACTTTGGCGACTTGGACGAGGCCTTCGCCCAGAGCGACATCGTCTTTGAGCGCACCTACACCAGCCAGGCCACGCAGACCGCGCCCATGGAAACCTTCCGCGCCTTCGCGACGACCGACGCGTTCGGGCGTATCTCGGTGACTACCTCCACGCAGGTGCCCTTCCACGTGCGCCGCATGGTCGCTCAGTCGCTCGATATCCCGCAGTCGCAGGTGCAGGTCATTAAGCCGCGCATCGGCGGCGGCTTTGGCTCCAAGCAGACGGGCTGCTGCGAGATCTTCGTTGCGTTTGTGACGCAGCAGACCGGCCGTCCGAGTTACTGTTGCTACACGCGCGAGGAGACCATCACCGCGGGCAACTCGCGCCACCAGATGCAGATGACCGTTAAGCTGGGCGCCATGAACGACGGCATCATCACGGCCATCGACCTGCACACGCTGTCCAACGCCGGCGCGTACGGCGAGCACGCTACCACGACGATCGGCCTTTCGGGCCACAAGAGCCTGCCCATCTACAACCATGTGAAGGCGAGCCGCTTTAGCTGGGACGCCGTCTATACCAATACCAACCGCGGCGGCGCGTATCGCGGCTACGGTGCCACCCAGGGCCTGTTTGCTGTGGAATCTGCCGTGAACGAGCTGGCCCACAAGCTGAACATGGATCCCTTTGAGCTGCGTTTGAAAAACACCGTGCAGGAGGGCGATGTGATGCCCGCCTATTATGGCGCTGTCAATACCAGCTGTGCACTGGATCGCTGCCTTGTCAAGGTGCGGGATATGATCGACTGGGAGCACAAGTATCCTGCCCGTGATATGGGCAACGGCAAGGTGCGCGCTGTCGGCATGGGCATGGCAATGCAGGGATCTGGCATTTCCGGCATGGATGTGGGCAGTGCGACCCTGAAACTGAATGATGACGGTTTCTATACCCTGATGATCGGTGCGGCCGATATGGGCACCGGCTGTGACACTACACTGGCGCAGATCGCTGCCGA
>UQZD01000031.1:0-28160 GCA_900545485.1 uncultured Collinsella sp.
AAAGGGACGTCATGGCGGCGGTGCTTTCTCCGGTAAAGATCCAAGCAAAGTAGATCGTAGTGCTGCTTATGCTGCCCGTCATATTGCTAAGAATCTTGTTGCTGCCGGCGTTGCCGACGAGCAGGAGCGTGTGGATGTTGCCGTGGGCAGCTATAACCGCGCGGTGAGTCGTCTGTACGGCCCTGGTACGCCGTGGGGCGAGGTTGCCGAGTGGCAGGCGGCAACGATGGAGGAGCTTGAGCGTCAGCAGCGCATCAACGAGACGGCGAAGCATCGCGTGGTGGGGCTCGTTATCGAGACGCGCCCCGATGCTGTAACGCCGCAGGCCCTCATGCTTATCCGCCGCCTGGGCTGCACCAAGATCCAGATGGGTATCCAGAGCCTCGACCAGCACCTGCTCGATATCAACGAGCGTCGCATTTCGGTGGCGCAGATTGAACGGGCGTTTTCGCTTGCGCGCCTGTTTGGCTTTAAGATCCACGCGCATTTTATGCTCAACTTGCTGGGCGCCACACCCGAGGGGGACAAGCGCGACTACGAGTACTTTATGACTGAGGGGGCCTTTATGCCCGACGAGGTCAAGGTCTACCCGTGTGCGCTCATCGAGGGCTCGCGTCTGGTGGGCTGCTACGAGCGCGGCGAGTGGCGCCCCTATACCGAGGAAGAACTGCTCGACGTGCTGGCCGACGACATCGTGGTGACGCCGGCGTTCTGCCGTATCAGTCGCATGATCCGCGATTTTAGTTCCGATGACATCATGGTGGGCAACAAGAAGCCCAACCTGCGTCAGCTCGTTGAGAACCGCCTGGCTGCTCGGGGTGACGGTGCGACGGTGCGCGAGATTCGCTATCGCGAGATCAGTACCGCGGGTGCCGACCTGGATGAACTGTCTCTTGATGAGGTCGCTTACGAGACGCCGGTGACGCGTGAACGCTTTTTGCAGTGGGTGACGCCCGAAGGCAAGATCGCCGGCTTTTTGCGTCTGTCGCTGCCCGTTCGCGCTTTTGTTGCCGCACATGCGGACGAGTTGCCGACGATGCCGGACGAGGCGATGATTCGCGAGGTACACGTGTATGGCATGGCGGCGCGCGTGGGGGATCAAGGCCAGGCAGCCCAGCACCATGGATTGGGACGGTCGCTGGTGGAGCGTGCGTGCCATATTGCTCGGGACGCGGGCTATGCGCGCATCAACGTGATCAGCGCGATTGGTACGCGCGAGTACTATCGCCATCTTGGATTTTATGACTATGGCCTTTATCTGCAAAAGGAGCTCTAGATGAACAAGCCGAGTGTTTCTGCCGGCGTCGTTGCCGGCGTTGCTCTGGGGGCCGCGGCGCTTGGTGCGGCCGCCGTCGCTGTTCGTGCTGCCTGTCTGCAGGTTGCGCGAACCCGCAATGGGTTGGCGCGTGTGAAGCGCGTGCACGACGAGGGCGGCGACGAAGTCCGCGTATTGGTACAAGGCGGCGTCTACCAAAGTGCAAGCTACGTTGGCGAGCGTTGGGCGGAGCCCGTCTTTACGTACTATCGTTCGTTTGACGACGTGTTTGAGGCCGAGGATGCGATGCGCGACGCTTACGGTCACGGTATCGACCGCATGCTTATGCTGGGCGGCGGCGGGTTTGCCTATCCCAAGTTCGCGCTGATGTCGCACGAGGACTTGTGCATGGACGTTATCGAGTATGACGGAGAGATTACGCGCCTAGCGCGCCGCTGGTTCTACCTGGACGAGCTGGAGCGTGCGGTGGGCGACCGCTTGCGGGTGATTACCGCTGAGGCTCGCTCGTATTTGGGTGTGACGAGCGTGGGCCATCGTCGCTACGACGTGGTCGTGAGCGATTGCTTTGGCGGTGTCGAGCCCGTACGCGAGCTGGCGACGGTTGAGGCGTTGCGTTTGGTGCGAGGCAGCCTGAACCCCGGGGGTATCTACGTTGCCAATATCGTGAGCGCAAACGAGGGGAGCGACGTAACGTTCCTGCGCGATTGCGCCGCCACGGCGCTCGAGGTGTTCGCCCACGCCTGGGTGGTCCCATGTGGCGATGCAGAGTTCGGCGGCGAGGAGAATTATCTGCTCATCGCCAGCGACGGCGACTACGCCTTTGCCGAAGCTGTGCCCTTCGACACCGACTTCCTCGGCACCGTCCTTCACGACAAGTAAGTCTCCCCGTCCCAAAAAGGACTGGTCTTAGGCGTGGTCGCGCCAGCTGAGGACGCGCTGCTTCATGCCCTCGATGTCGAGCACGCCTTCGGCGAAGCCTTTGCGCACGAGCTCTTCGGGAACAAACTCGTCGTAGCGGTCAAAATAAGGCACCTCGCCGGGATAGACGAGCTCGATGGGATCGAAGTCTTTCTCGGCCTCGGCGGCGAGCACCTCAAAGAACGTCTCCTCGTCGGCCTTCATTTTAAACTGCATAAAGTACGGGCGTGACGGGTCGAGTCCGCGAAGGCCCAGCTCCGCGGCACATTTAATCTTGAGCATGCGCTCGAGTGCCAAAAAGGCGTAGCTGCCCAACCAGGGGAAGAGCACCCAGGTGTCGCCGCCCAGGTTAATGAGTGGCTTGGTCCCCGCGCCCGAAATCTCGGCCGTATGGCGAGCCTGCGCCAAGCGGGCCCGTGCGTTACCCATGAGGTACGGATATGCTGCGTGCTCGTTGAGCGCTTGGCACATGCGTTCGAGTACGTGTGTATTGATGTCACCGGGGCAGTCGCCAAAGTATGCCGGCACACGACCTTTGACTTGCGTGGCAAAGACGGTGTGTCGCTTCCAGTCCACTTCCTCGACAATCCAGCAGTGTCCGGCGATGGCGATGCGCTCGCCGGGCGGTGGCGGATTGACGATCGTGCCCAACTCGGCCGACTCGCTGCGAACGGTGAACTCCTCGTTTTCCTGGAATACGGCGTAGAACTTAAAGTTGTTAATGATGCGCTCGCCCGCGAGACCCACGATGAGCCCGCCACCTTCGGTGACCTGGATATGGTCGATCTTAATGAGGTGGCGTAGCAGCACACGGTAATCGTCTGCCGAGACACGGTGGAAATAGCTGAGCGTGAGCACGCGCTGGGCAAGTTCGGCCGGCGTGAGCTCTCCGGTGCTGGCAAGCGTCGACATGGTCTGGTGATAGAGCAGACTGTAGGGGAGTCGATCGAGCTCAGGCGGCTCGACCCACTTTTCCTCGCGATAGAGTTGTACGAGCGCGATGCCTTGCAGGAGCTTCCACGGGATGGTCTCGGGCATCATCGTGCGCGGCTCGGGCTCTTCCTCGCGCATGACGAACCACATCTCGGGCGGAAGATCGCGGCGCCCCGTGCGGCCCATTCGCTGCAAAAAAGAGCTGACGGTAAACGGCGCGTCGATCTGAAACGCACGCTCCAGACGGCCGATATCGATACCGAGCTCCAGCGTAGAGGTGGTGACGGTCGTTTGTGCCTGTTCCTCGTCGCGCATGAGCTCTTCTGCCGTCTCGCGCAGCGATGCCGAAAGATTGCCGTGGTGGATGAGAAAGCGGTCGGGCTCGTGCCGGCTCTCACAGTAGCAACGCAGCATGGAGCATACGGCCTCTGCCTCTTCGCGCGAGTTGGCAAAGACCAGGCACTTGCGGCCGCGGGTGTGTTCGAAGATATAGCCCATGCCGGGGTCGGCGTTGTCTGGTGCTGTGTCGGTGGGGCTGAGAAGCGCCTGCTCGGTCGCTCGCGGGATGTCGACTTCGCCCTCGGGGGCCGAGGAAGTTTGGCGGTCCTTGGGAGTGGCCTTGCCCCGTGCCCGCTCACGACGTTGACGGCGCTCCTCTTGTGTGAGCTGTCCGCTGTGACGCATGTCTTGGGCGCCGGCGGGCAGTGCCGCGGATGCCGCCGCCTCGATGCGCTCGCACGCAAGCACTTCGGCCTCTTGAGGACCTGTGCCCATGAATCCCCGCTGCTGTGCCTGGGGGCCCGAGTTGTAGAAGTGCTCCATGGAGATGCGCCACACGCGGCGCGGCTCTTCAAAGCGTGGGATAACGCAGTCGCGCCCCGTTCCCTGTGAGAGAAAGGCACCCGTGCGCTCGGGGTCGCCGATGGTGGCCGAAAGGCCAATGCGTCGAGGTTGCACGCCGGCCATGCGCGAGAGTCGCTCGATAAGGCAGAGCGTCTGCCCGCCACGGTCGCCGCGCATGAGCGAGTGGACCTCATCGATGACCACATAGCGCAGGTCGCAAAACATGCGCGGGATCGCCATGTGCTTATGGATTAAGAGCGCCTCGAGTGACTCGGGCGTAATCTGCAAGATGCCGTTCGGTTTTTTGATGAGCTTAGCCTTGTGCGACTGCGAGACATCGCCATGCCAGTGCCAGACAGGGATATCGGCCTCTTCGCACAGGTCATTGAGACGGACGAACTGATCATTGATGAGTGCCTTGAGGGGGCCAATGTAGAGGGCACCAACGCTTGCGGGCGGGTTCTCCCAAAACTCGGTCAGGATGGGAAAGAAGGCCGCTTCGGTTTTGCCGGAAGCTGTGGATGCCGTTAGGAGCACATTGTCTTGTGTGTTAAAGATGGCGTCTGCCGCCGCAACCTGGATAGAGCGCAGGCTCTCCCAATCGTGGGAGTAGATGAAGTCTTGGATAAACGGGGCGTAGCGGTCAAAGGCGTTCACGGGGCCTCCTCTCAAAAACGAATCTCTCAACGCGGCTGGCAACGGCTTGCTGCATTACAGTCTCAACGTTCGCCCAGATAAAACCTGCCAAAATAAACCTGTCCCTTTTTGGCAGGTTAGATGGTGAATTCGGCGAAGTTACGGTCGCCGCCTGCGGTGCCGGTGTCGCCTGTTGCTGCTGCCGGCACCAGCGCGTCGCCGCCGACGCTTTGCAGCAGCTCGGCTACGTTGGCGTCGGGGTTCTGGCATAGGATGTCGAGCAGCTCGATAAAGTCGCGAATGACTTCACGCGGCGTCAGATGTGTGTCGGCTCCCACACGACCGAACTCGATCTTGAGGAAGTCCACCAAGTCGTTCTCGGTAAGCGTGGGCGTCCAGCCAAAGTAGCCGGCGTGAATTTGCATGAGTTTTTCGATCAGCACCAGCAGCTCCTCGTAGGTGAGTGGCTGCAGACGGATGATGGGCGCGAGCATGTCCTTAAGGTCCTCGCGTGCAAAGCGGCCTTGAGCGAGTCGGCTGCGCAGGGCCTCGTAGGAGAACACGCCGCGGCGGCGGTCTTCGATGGAGGTTGGCGTGCCGCCCATGATCATGCCCAGGTACTGCGCCTTGCCCTGGAGTGTGTCGTTATACATGGTCAGGATCTTCTCGTAGTTGTACTGGCGCGTGATCGCGTTGGGAATCTTATACAGATTCACGAGCTCGTCGATGAGCACCAACATACCCTTGTAGCCGCTGCAGACCAAAAAACGCGCGATGAGCTTAACGTAGTCGTACCAGTCGTCATCGCTGATGATGGTCGAGGAGCCCAGCTCGGCGCGAGCCTCGCTCTTGGTACGGTATTCGCCGCGGATCCATTTGGTCACGCGGCTCATGGCTTCTTCGTCGCCCTCGGATACGGCCGTGCGATAGCGGCGGAGCATGCGGGTGAAGTCGAAGCCGTGGACCATTTCCTCGAGCGGGGCCAGTTGGGCATTGACGACCGACTCGTCGACGTCGGCGTACGAGGCGACCCAGCGATCAAGAATAAGGTTGAGCGCACCGCCCTCGGGGCGCGTCTTGGTCGATATATTGCGTATGAGCTCGCGGTAGGTGGCAAGGCCCTGCCCCTGCCCGCCCTGCAGACGGCGCTCGGGGGATAAGTCTGCATCGGCGACGACGAATCCCTCACCCATGGCGTGCGTGCGGATGGTCTGGAGCAAAAAGCTCTTGCCGGCGCCGTAACGACCGACCAGAAAGCGGAAGCTCGCACCACCGTCGGCGATGAGACTCAGATCGGTGAGCAGGGCGCGGATCTCGACCTCGCGCCCTACGGTAATGTAGGGAAGGCCGATGCGCGGGACCACGCCGCCCTTGAGCGAGTTGAGAATGACGGCAGCGACGCGCTTGGGCACGCGGGGTGCTGCGGATGCGGTATCACTCATGGTCTAGGTATCCTCTCACGTCTGCTTCGTAGTCCTCAATAATCTGCGGCCCTGCCGCGCTAAATTCAATTACGGTGTCGCCCACCAGGTCAAAGAGCGCCTCGTTGATGGTATCGACGAGCATGTCCTCGCTCTGTCCCGAGTGCGCCACTGCCGATGTCGCTTGCGCTGCGTTTTGCTCGAGCAGTGCGCGAAGGAAGGCATCTGCGGCGGGCGCGAGTTCGTTTGTGGCGTCAGCGGGCGCAGCAGCTGCGAACGCGGGCGTCGGCGCGAGAAGCGGTGCCACGACACCAAACTGTTCGGTGGATATGGTCGGCTCGTCGGTCAAGTCCTGCCGAATGGGTGCCACGACCGGTTCGACAATCGCGTCGGTTACGGGCTCGGCTTCCGGTTGCCCTGAGTCCGCTGCCTCGGCTTCTGCGGATGCGTCGTCCTCGCGTTCCTCATCGATCAAAAGCGCTTCGCGCGTTTGCGCGGCGGCGCTCCGAATGTGCCCCAGCTGGCTCAAATCGATATCGATCTTGATGGGCTGGTGTGCGGCGTCCCACGAAAGCCATGCCATGATCTCGTCATCGATGATCTTGGCCAGATATTTGGGGACCTTCTCCTCCTTCAGGGGGTGGGTGGGGTCTAGGGCCAGGCGTAGGCGTTGGTCGCAGGCGCGCATCATCTCACCAAGCTTGCTGCTTTTTTGCCTGCTGCCGTGAATTCGCATGCATTCCCAAAAGCCGTTTTGGCAGCGGTAGATGTGAATGGGGTCCAGGCGATATTCGCAGTCCTCGTGGCGCTCGGGCGCAAAGAATACGGCCGAGGCAAACATGGTGTAGGGCATGGCCGTCTCCTCCCCAAATAAGCTCGCCACGATGTCGGTCTTTCGGTGCGTGTCATAGTAGCGCGCCATACGGACATACACGGCGCACGCCACGTGGCGCAGATCGCGGTGGTGGCTGCGGTCGAGCCGCGAGTTACTTAGGTTGTACGTGGAGAGGGCGTTGATGGCGGTCATGAGTCGCTCCTCGCGCACCTCATCGGGCGGAAGGGGGAGCGTGGGCTCGGAGGTTTTGCGACGCTTAGGGGTCTGGCCGGACGGTGCCGGTGCTGGTACAAGGTCTCGCGCTGCGCGGCGTAGCTCGATAAGGGCGTTATCGAACATGACGGTTTTAGAGTCGCGAAGTAGCTTGGGGTCGAGTCCGTGGAAAACGGCGTAATCCTGCAGCCACACGCGCGCAAACCGGTCGATGCCGGGCTCGAAGGCGCGATAGACATCCCAAAAGGCCTTGATCTTGTTAAAACCTTCGAGCGGATCATCTATGCCAATGCCGCAAATCAGCTCATAGAGATACAGAAAGGCAAAGGATGTAGACGTTTCCTCGACGGTTCCGCGGCGCACTTGGGCACGCCAGGTAAAGTAGCCGCGCAACTGCCGGTCGCTCATGGCATTGTAGGTGGGAAAGTACGACTTAAAGGTGCCGTTGTAGGGACAGTCGTCCTCAAAGTCGGCCATCAGCAAGCCTTGGCGGTAGAAAAGCTCGGCCTCCGATAGCCAGCGGCCCGCGCCGCCCTTGGGGCCATCCTGCCAGCGCGATATCTCGCGCATCTTGCGGTATTGGTCGGGGAGGAAATTCTGCATCTGTCGGCCGGTTTTGAGAATCGGCTCGTCTGCGTAGATTTCGTTTGAGAAGCGGGCGGACTGATGGGTCCGGGCCTCGGCCATAATGCGCTCGATGAGCATCTTGATGTCCTGGTCGGCCACCGCTTCTCCTCTCCTAACGCAGCTTCGGTGACCTCATATCATAGCACAGCATCAAACAGGTGTTCGAGATACTGCTGCGTAGATAGATTTAGAACAGGAGGGCGTAGATGACGGCGATGACGACGGAGGGGAGCATATTGGCCGTGCGGAAGGTCTGAGGACGGATGAGGTTGACGCCGACACAGAAGATGAGCATGGAGCCTACGAGCGAAAGGCTGTCGAGGGCTGCCGTAGTCATGATGGGGGAGAGTGCGCCGGCAAACAGCGTGATCGTGCCCTGGAACACGGCGACGGGCAGGGCGGAGAAAATGCAGCCGCGGCCAAGCGACGCCGTCATGGTGCAGACGATGATGCAGTCCAATGCGCCTTTCAGGGCAAGCGTTGACCAGTCACCGAGCAGACCGTCCTGGATCGATCCCACAATGGCCATGGCGCCGATACACACGGTGAGTGAAGTCGAGACAAAAGCGTTGGTGAACTCGTTATCGCCCTCGCTGCCGGTTTTGCGCTTGAGCCATTCGCCAAGGTTCTCGATGGCGGCCTCCAAGTTGATGGCCTCGCCGATGAGCGAGCCGAGGGCGAACGAGACGATGAGCATGGTGGTGCCGGTGGTCGCTAGCGCCTTCCCATCGATAAGGAGCATCTTTTGCATGGTGCCGCCCAGGCCGATAAACAGGACGCACAGCCCCGATGCTTTCATGAGCGTGTCTTGGATGCGCGGTGTAATGAAGCGGCCGCCCGCTAATCCCAAAAGACCGCCCGCAACTAAAAGCACAACGTTGATGATTGTTCCCAAGCCCGGCATGAGCCCTCCTGTATTGATGCCAACGTGGCAATCGTAGCAGAACGAAATGCGAGGTACATCGCGACTCATCTAATACGTTATATAAGTGGTATTAGGAATGATGCGCGGCATTTAAGCCTCAGGTGGTTGTCGGGACATAGGGATAGTATTCAAAGCGCAGTGTCATAAGCCGCTGTGGGGATTCAATAGCCGCGGCGATGATATTGGCATCGCGGGCACGATCAAACCCTTCGAGTTCGATCTGATACGAGACGTCTTGCATAATGTCCAGACGTCGCCAGGCCAGGAGTGTGTCGCCATCGAATTCCAAGGTCTTGCCTCCGTCTGGAGCAACGGCGTATAGACGCAGCTTGGCGGTGGTTGCAGGGTCGACAACTGTGACCTTTTTAATTTCGTTTCGAGTATTCTTGGCGCCCAACAAGGTGAGCAGTGTTGGGGCCACGACCTCGCCCGATGGCAAAAAGACGACTTCGATGGATTCAGGAAATGCGATGATAGCCGACTTGCGGACGGGCTGATTGGCGGCGGCAACTTCGATGTTCGCAGCGTCGATGACCTCTGTGTGGTCGAGCGCGGCAAGCACGCAGCAGTTACCTTCATCGATCTCTTGAGGATCAGCAAGCCCCAGACTGTCCGCGAGCTCGGGATCGTTTGGATCGGCAGCGGGCTCATTCGGCGCTTCGAGAGAAGCTGGGACGCTGTTTGTCGGCGACGGCGTGTCGCCCGCACCTGCTTCTTTGTCCGCGCTCTCTTCTTGTATGGTTGCGTTGATGGGTTCGTCGTTTGGGGGGAGCGTCTTGGCGTCAAACGCGGAGGGGAGAATTCCGATGGCTCCGGATCCGTTCCACTCCATTTCGAGAAGCGCCGGGTCGGCAAGAATGCGTTGCCTGCTTTGCGCGTGGGCATCGATTTCAATAGGGCCTGCCTCTATCCCTCGTGTAAGGCTGAGTGATCCGGCTGGCTTCTCGAAATGAGCGTCTGTGTCTTTGGTGCTGACGGCGTAGAACAGCAGGGACGCTTCTCCCGCCGCGATAACATCGGTACCGGCTTTGGTCAGCCGCAACGATGCCGTGAATGAGAGGGTGGGCTGCGCATCGTCTGCATTCGCGGCGGCGCAGCCCAGACATATACCGCCTCCTTTCTCGAAAAACGCACCGTCGAAGGCGACCTTCGCTCCGTTCGCCGAGTCATCGACCGAAGCGATGTCGATGCGCAGCTCTAAATTGCATGGATCGCCATCTGCATCGAGCACAACCGAGCGCCACGTGCAGACGGCGCACCCCGCCTGGGAGCCGTTTGCCTTGTTCGAACGATTGATATCCACGACTATCGAGCCGTCCGTATTACGACGAAGGCATCCCGAGGTTGAGATTGCGGCCTGTGCGATCGAAAAACGCTTGCACGCAATGGCGCTCGACGGATTTGGTGCGGAGCTTAGGGCCGCTGGTAAGGAGTCTGCCATGACAGGAGTCGCCCAAGCGGCGACAGGCGTTCCGGTTGCGAGCGCGCCGCAGAGTGCGACGACGGGCAAAAGGTTCTTCGATGCCATGGGGTCTCCTTAGCTAATTTAGTGCGGCCTGTTCATGTTTTGTTTCTGGCTGTGTTTGATGTGCAGACCGAGGCCGGCGGTTCCCGCGCCTGCTGCTGCGGCGCCTGCTGCCAAGAGCCATCGTTTGTCGCCTGTCTGCGCCAACGGTTCCTCGCGGTCGCTGCGGTCGAGCTCCGAGAGGTCGACCGTCACTTGCGTGGCGGCCTGCGCCTGTTCTTGCTGGGCAAAGGCCATGGCTGGCCCAAACGCTAGGATGCTGACGGCGGCGGCCAGGGCGACGGCCTTATGCCGTGTGCGCACCGGGCTCGACCGTCCAGGTGATCGTTGCAACCTGATCGCCTTCGCCGGTTACGCGGAAGATGTCGCGCGTGACGCGGGCGACGTTTCCGCTTGTCTTGAGCTTAATTTTGTCCGTGCCACCGGCAATGCCCTGGTAGCCCATGTCGAAGGCTGCATTCTTGGAAAGATCGAGGCCCGTTCCCTGCATTGCGGCGCTGGCGTTCTGGAGCGCGCCGTCGGGGCCGACCTTAAAGTCGATGGAGTTCTGCGCGGTTCCGGCCTTGGCGTCGGCGGCAATGGTCCAGGTGTTCATGGCGTCGATCTTCATGTTGGTGACATGGATGCCGTAGGCCGAATGATTGTCGATGGTGGTCGCGTCTTCTGAGGGGCCCTGAAGCGTGCCGTCGGCCTTGGCGACGAAGGGAATAACCGTCGGAACTTTGAACTCAACGTTGTCGATCTCGGTCCTGACCATTACTTTCGTGGTTCCAACGCGCCCGGCTGCCATAGCTGGCGTCGGGGCGGCGCCCATTGCGAGCGCGAGCGCGAGCCCTGCGCCCACGGCGAGCGCTCTGGCTCCGTTCATGTTCCTGGTGATGTCCATGGTCGTTCCTTTCTATTCGCCGCGGGCCGTCCCCGCGATGATTGGACGAATGCTGGTGAATTGCGTGCGGTGCCGCGTCGGCCGGAAAAGCTAGTTCTCGGCTTGCTCAACCCGCACCTTGACACGTGTCGGATTGCCGTGGCTGTCGAGGGTCTTGGCATCGAGCGCCTGGATCTCGATGTACGCCTCGCCTTCTTTGATGTCGCCGGCGGGGCACGTTTCGATTGTCTTGCCGGTCTCGACCACACCGGATTCGTACATGGTCTCGTCGTTTTGGATGACGCGGAATCGCTGGGGAAATTTATTGTCTTGGACGTTTTGCACGTTGACGCGCAGCTTGCCGTCCTCCTGCAGCTGAGCGACCGGTGCGACCGAAATCGTCATCATGTTGTCGCGGACGATGGCGTCGAGCTCATCTTGGATTTCCTGACGCGTTTTGCCCTCGGCCGTCGTAACCGAAGCGCCCGCCTCGGGTACGGGCTGCGACTGCCAAGCGTATAGTCCTACGGCGACAAGGGCACAGACGATGGCCAAGCAGGCAACGATGAGCTTCTTGCGACGACCCAGGCCTGCAAAGTGGGGTGGCTTCTTCGCGCTCATGCGGCATCCTTGGCGGTATAGATGCGCGCAAAGGTGGACGGGTTCGCTCCAAAGAGCATGTGAAGCATCAGGCGGCGTGAGTAGACAAGCTCGTCGAAGTCGGGAGGGAGCTCGATGTCGTGGATATGCGCGATGCGGTGGGCGAGCGCCGAGAACGACTCGGGGTCGCAGATCACATCGGTGGTAACGTGGTAGACCGTCGTATCGGGGAATGCCTCTTCGTCGAAAGGCAGGAGATGGGGATCGTCGTCGACTTCGATGGCGATGCCGTACTGGGGCCAGTAATATGCCATGGGAACCTCCCTGCTTCTGGGACCAAAACTTCTGTCGGTTTTGGCTGTCGATGCCGACGGTATCAGCCGCTACTTGACCAATTGCTGACCAAATGCTTGACGGATTGGTGTCTCCGCAGGTAAAAGGCGGCAAAAAATACCCCAACTTTTTTCAAGCGACAATCGCGCGGTCGGCGACGGCGGGGCCATATGTGTCAAAAGCATCGTCTGCCGAGGAAATCAAGCCGCTCGCCGAATTGCACGAACGTAAAAATCGCCAATTATGGAGACGGTCTCGAACACGTCGACGAAACGATGCGGTAACATCTCCCTGCAAACACTGTAGTTAGCTAAAGGGGGAGTTCGCGTGTCTGCAACCATCAAACCCTTCACCGACGAGTTTGAAGAGTATGGTCGCGATGAGTCTCGCGCATCGGGCGAGGCCTCGAGCATCTCGTTTCCGACAACGGAAGACGAGGTCCGTGCCATTTTGGAAAAGCTCCATGCTGAGCGTGTCCCGGTAACGGTTCAGGGCGCCCGAACCGGCCTTGCCGCCGGTGCCGTGCCCCACGGCGGGCATATCCTCAATACTTCCCGTATGAATCGCTACTTGGGCCTTCGCCGCGATGAACAAGGCCAATTTCTGCTGCGCGTGGAGCCGGGCGTTGTGCTCTCGGAGCTGCGCAAGCAGCTGAGCAAGAAGGTGCTGCCGACTGCTGGTTGGGACCAGGCATCGCTTGAGGCCTACGAGGAGTTCCAAGAGGCCCCCGAGCAGTTCTTTCCCACCGATCCCACCGAGACGTCTGCCTGTCTGGGCGGCATGGCGGCATGTAACGCCTCCGGTGCCCGCAGCTACGCCTACGGTCCCATGCGCCCACATATCACGGGACTCCACGTCGCACTGGCTGATGGCGATTTGCTTGAGCTTCAGCGCGGCGAGGCTTTTGCCCAGGGCCGCCACCTGTCGCTCGTGACGGCAGCGGGCCGTACGCTCGAGCTCGATCTTCCCGGCTATGCCATGCCCAAGACCAAAAACGCATCGGGCTATTTCGTTGAGGACGATATGGACGCCATCGATCTTTTTATCGGTGCGTGCGGCACGCTCGGCGTCATTACCGAGCTCGAGATCGCCCTGCAGGCGGCACCTTCGGTCGTATGGGGCGTGAGCTGCTTTTTCGACAGCGAGGACAAGGCGGTGTCCTTTACCGATTCCGTGCGACCCGTGCTGTCCCATGCCGCCGCTATTGAGTATTTCGATGCCGGCGCCTTAGATATCCTTCGCCGCCAGCGCGAGCAGTCGACCGCGTTTGCCTCGCTGCCGGCGCTCGACAAGGAGGCAAAGGTCTGTGTCTATGTGGAACTCGACTGCGACGACGAGGCGCAGGCGACCGAGGAGCTGTATCACCTGGGATGGGTGCTGGAGCTTGCGGGCGGCCGCGACGACGCGACCTGGGTTGCGCGCACCGAGGTCGATCGCGAATGCCAGCGGTTCTTCCGCCACGCCGTCCCCGAGAGTGTCAACATGTTCATCGACGAGCGTCGCCGCACCGACCCCACCATTACCAAGCTGGGGTCGGACATGTCGGTGCCCAACGCGCGCCTGGCCGATGTCGTGGCCCTCTATCGCCGTACGCTGGCCGAAAGCGGGCTTGAGTCTGCCGCCTGGGGACATATCGGCAACAACCATCTGCATGTGAACATCCTGCCGCGCGATGCACAGGATTACCGTCGCGGTGGCGAGTTGTTTGCCCAGTGGGCTGCCGAGGTAACTGCTATGGGCGGCGCCGTCTCTGCCGAGCACGGCGTCGGCAAGATCAAAGCGGGCTTCTTGGAGACGATGTACGGTCACGAGGCCATGGTCGAGTCGGCTCTACTCAAGCTGCAGCTCGATCCTGACGGGCAGCTGGGTCGCGGTAACCTGTTTTCGGAGAAGCTCTTGGATGAGCTCGTCCAGAAAGGGGGCGCGTGAAGATGAGCGATTTCCATATGGTGGTGTGCGTCAAGGCCGTGCCGGGCAGCACCGAGGTCAAGATGGACCCCAAGACCAATACCATCGTGCGCGATGGCAAGCAGGCGGTCATTAATCCCTTTGATGCGAGCGCTTTGGAATGCGCGCTGGCGCTGAAGGACGACTTTATCGGCTTTGGCATGGATGTGCGCGTGACGGTGGTGTCGATGGGCATCCCCGCGACCGAATCGCTGCTGCGCGACTGTATCGCCCGCGGTGCCGACGACGCGCTGCTGCTGACCGACCGAGCCTTTGCGGGCGCCGATACCCTAGCCACCACCTATGCCCTCAAATGCGGTATCGAGGCGCTCGATGAGGACTTCGACCTGCTCATCTGCGGCAAGATGGCAGTGGACGGCGATACGGCCCAGATCGGCCCCGAGCTTGCCGGTGCCTTTGAGATCCCCTGCGTGACCGACGTGAGCTGCGTGCAAAGCGCGGGCTTTACGACGTGTGGCTCGCTGGCGCTCGTTCACGGATGCGATGCCGGCGAGGAGACGGTGTACCTTGAGATGCCGTGCGCGATGACGACCGCCAAGGAGATTGGCCAGTTGCGTATGCCGAGTATTGCCGGTATTCGCGCGGCAGAGGAGGCGGACGTGCGCGTGGTCAGTGCCGCCGACGTGAACGCCGATTCCTCGCGTTGTGGCCTTGCCGGATCACCGACGCAGGTCGTGCGCTCGTTTGTGCCCGACCGTGATCAAACGTGCGAGGCCGTTGAGGGAACGGCGTCCGAGCAGGCGGTAAAACTTGCCAAGATTATCGAGGGGATGGCATAGATGAGCGGACTGATTATCGATAGCGAAGCCTGTATCGGCTGCGGTCGCTGCGTTCGCGCCTGTGCCTCGGGCGGCATCGTAGTGGAAGGCGAGCGGCCCAACCGTTGCGCCCGCGTAACCGACGGCTGCATCCTATGCGGCGGATGTGTCGACGCCTGCCCCGTCAACGCTATCTCGATCGAGCGTGACGAGGCCGCTGGTGCGGTGGACCTTGATGCATATCGAGACATTTGGGTCTTCGTGCAGACTGACGAGCACGATGCCGTGGCTCCCGTGGCCTACGAGCTCATGGGCAAGGGGCGCGAGCTTGCCAATGCTCGCGGCTGCCGTCTGGTGGCACTGGTCGGCATGAGCCCCGAGGGCTCGCTTGGGGACCTGGAGCATCTGGTTTGCGCGGGCGCCGACGAAGTCCTGGCCTGTCGCGACGAGCGCCTGCGCCAAAACGATGCGGAGGTCTACGCCCGCTTGATCTGCGATTTGGTAGCCGAACGCAAACCCGAGGCCATCCTATATGGTGCGACCGCTTTTGGTCGCGAACTGGCACCCGGCGTTGCCGTGCGTTTGCAGACGGGTCTTACGGCCGACTGCACCGTGCTTTCGATGGATGCGGAGTCGGGCCTACTGCAGCAGACGCGCCCGGCGTTTGGCGGCAACTTGATGGCCACCATCATTTGCCCCAACCACCGTCCGCAGATGGCAACGGTTCGTCCCGGCATCTTTAAGGCGCCCGACTTCGACTACGGCCGTTCCGGCACGATCACCCAGATATCACTTGCGGATGATGCTAAGGCTCGTGTCGAGATCTCGATTCCCGCCGAGGAGTGGGGACAGCAGGCTTCGATCGCCGATGCCGAGCGCCTGGTCGTGGTGGGTCGCGGCATTGGTTCCAAGAAAAATCTGCCGCTGATGCGAAGGCTCGCCGAGGCTCTGGGAGCCGAGCTTGGCTGCACGCGACCTGTCGTGGAGGCCGGCTGGTTGGAGTATCGCCATCAGATTGGCCAGACGGGCGTATCGGTCTCGCCGAAGCTCCTCGTGAGCATCGGTGTCTCGGGCGCTATCCAGCATCTTGCCGGCATCGGCGGGGCAGAGTGCATTATCGCCATCAATGAGGACCCGGATGCTCCCATCTTTGGCGCCGCCCAATACAAGGTTGTCGGCGACGCCGTCGAGGTCGTCGAGGAGCTGCTGGTCAAGCTTGAGCGCTAGGCGCTTGCCAGCCAGCGGCGCAGCTCGTCCTTAAGACGGCTCCAGGTTGCCTGCGTGGTGGGGTCGGCGAAGGATCGCGTGATGCCAAAGGGCGCATCGAGCAGGCGGTAGATATCGCCCTGCTCGCGCGCCAGAGCGCGACTTGCCGGATAGACGAGCTCAAACATAAAGCAGATGAGCCCCACCAGGTAGTCCGCCGGCTCGTTGCGTTCATCGCGCGCGACGCAGCGATGCTCGTCAAAGGCGGCAAGCGTCGGTGCCGAGAAGTGGCTGGCAAGAAACGTGTCCTCATCCACTTTGAGGATGGTCTCGACGGTGCTGTCGGCGATGGTGCGCATAATGTCGATCTTGTCACCATCGCGCACGATATCGCAGAAGCTTCGCGTGCGCACGTCGAGCTGCGCGGGTAGACGGAAATCGCTGTGATAGGCAATGCTCGCTCGGATGAGCTCATCTTCTGCCGGGTCATCGATAAAGTCGCGGATACTCGTTACGGCGGGTGCATCGGCGGGATTCTCGCCAAAGAGGACCTCGATGCCCAGCGCCGCATGGCTCATGCTCTCGGCGTCCTTAAAGGTGTCCCAGCGTCGCAGCTGCTCAAAGCGGCCCATATCGTGTAGCAGGCCGCAAAGCCATGCCAGGTCAATATCTTCTGACGACCAGCCCTGCTCGCGCGCTACGGCATCGCATGCCTCGGCCACGTGGTACGTATGCTCGATTTTGAGTGCGATGCGTGGGTTGGTGGCGTCGTAGGCATCGGTGTAGCTTTTGAAGGCCGCGCGCGCCCGGTCTCGATCGATAGCTGTCATAATGACTTCCTAAAAAGTTGTGTCTTTCGATCCGGTGGCAATTGTAGGTGAACTCGGTTGCTGTCGGATGATGATTCTGCCGTGTCGCTACATGCGGCTCGGAGACCTTGTCAGGATGAGAAGCGTATGGTGCTCAAAATCGTTAGAACCGTCTGGCCAGTGATGCTTACCTATGTTGCAATAGGCGCGCCGTGCGGAATGATCATGGGGCAGACGGGAATGGAGCCCTGGATGGTCTTTGCCCTGAGCAGCACGTTTGTGACGGGCAGCGGTCAGTTTATGATCTGCAATCTTTGGCTGGCGGGCGTACCGGCACCTTCGATTATCGCGAGCGTTGCCGCCATCTCCTCGCGTTTTGCGCTTTACTCGGCATCGATCGCGCCGCATCTGACGGGTGCCTCGAAGCGTCAGACGCTGGCTGTTGCCGCGACACTTACCGAGGAGGCATATGGCATCTCGCTTGCCAAGTTGGTTGAAGGGGAGGATTGGGGCCCGCGCGAGTCCTTTGTGCTCAACGTGATCCTTATCGCAACATGGGGCGTTTCGTGTACGATGGGCGCTATCGTCGGCGCCGTTGTCGATGTTCCCACCGCTATTGCAGCCTTTGTCTGCACCTCGCTCTTTATCTGTCTGCTCTTTTCGCAGCGGCTGTCGCGCGGCAACGTTGTCGCGGCGGTTTCGGGTGCGGTATCCGTCTCCGTATGCAAGTTCTTGGGCCTCACGAATATTGCCGTGCCGGCAAGCGTCGTGGTCGGCATTGCCATTGCGCTGGCGTGCGATGCTGTATTTGACGGAAGAGGTGCCCGCGATGCCCGTTAACGAGTTCTTGGTTCTGTGGCTGTCGTCGTGGGCTGCTATCGCGTTCTTTCGCATCGCGCCGGCGTTCGCCTTGCGCGGGCGGACCCTGTCGCCCCGCATTACCGAGGCCCTGGGCTATATCCCGCCCGCTGCCTTTGCCGCGCTGGTCGCCAACGACTTGGTGAACCTCGGCGCGTTCGACGCGGGACTCTGGCCTGCCTTGGTTCCCTGGATTGCGGCCGCCGGCGTCGTGGCGGTGGCAATCAAGACAAAGTCGATGTTGTGGTGCTGCGTTTCGGGCATCGTGTTCTATATCGTTTTGAGCCTCGTATAGGAGCAGGACGCGTTATCGTCCCAGCCTAACGAATCGAATTTCTCACCGAGGCGGTCTGCTTCTTCTGGTACCATGGTCAAACTTTACTGTAGCAAAGCGTGACGTGGGCTTTTGTTCTGCGTCAGCGGAAATGGGGGTTTCATGGCACAGGAAGCGACCGCCAACGAGCAAAAGAAATTCAAGGTACCGCGCATCCCGGGCGACATCATGATCTATCCGATGATCGTCGGCCTTTTGCTCAATACCTTCTGCCCGCAGGTCTTTGAGGTCGGCGGCTTCTTTACGGCTGCCTGCCGCGGCGGCTCCAACACCATCGTTGCCGCGATCCTGCTGTTCGTGGGCGCCGGCATCAGCTTTAAGTCCACGCCGGGCGCCATCAAGACCGGCATCGTCGTGCTGATTCCTAAGCTTGTAGTGGCAGCCGCGCTGGGTCTGGGCGTCGCGTACTTCTTTAACGATAACTTTTTAGGCCTGAGTTCGGTTTCCATCATCGGCGGCATTACGTTTTGCAACATGGCGCTCTATACGGGCATCATGGGCGAGTTCGGCGATGAGTCCGAGCAGGGCGCTGTCGGTATCCTGTTCTTTACGGCCGGCCCCGCCGTCACGATGATCATCCTTGGTGTTTCGGGTCTCGCCAACATCCCCGTCGGCACCATCATCGGATCCATCCTGCCGCTTGTTATCGGCATGGTCCTGGGCAACTTGTTCCCGTTTATCAAGAACCTGCTGGTTCCCGGCGCCAATCCCGCGATCGCTGTAATTGGTTTTCAGCTCGGTGCGTCCATGAGCCTTTCGAGCTTCATCGCCGGTGGCATTTCGGGCATCCTGCTGGGCCTCATCACGCTCTTTATCGTCGGTCCCATTACCTTTGCCTTCGAGCGCCTGTGTGGCGGCAACGGTAAGGCGGCTGTGGCATGTTCCACCATTGCCGGCACGGCCATGACCACGCCGGTCGCCCTCGCCGAGGTCGCTCCGCGCTATGCCGAGCTTGCGCCCACCGCGTATGCGCAGATCGCCACTGCCGTCATCATCACGGCAATCATGGCCCCGATTCTGACCGGCTGGGTCGATAAGAAGTTCTGCCACGGCGAAGAAGATCTGTCGGTCGAAGGCGTCGAGGCTATTGAGGAGGCCGTCGCGACCGACATCGACGGCGAGTAACGGCCGTTACCGATAATTGATTCCGGCGTGCAGTTCGCGCCGTCCGAGCGCCCGAACGGAAACTGTTTTGCAGTGATGTTCGGGCGCTCTGCTATTATTCCCCTTACCCCTGCGGAGAAAGGGGCGTTTGGCGCCTGGGCGCGACTCGGGCGATTCTGGCCACTTGGATATAGAGGGAATGGCACCTGGTGATTAAGGCACTCAAGATCGAGATATTCCTGCTGTGCATGATTATTCTTATCGGACTTGCCGTACGAAGCCGTCGCTCCCTGTTCTCGAGCACCCAGCAGCTTTTGTTTAGCATGCTGGGCTACACGTCTGCTGCCTACATTTTCTTCGATATGATCTGGACGCTCTCGGACGGCGTGAGCACTCCTGTAGGCATCACGGCCAATTGGATTTCCAACGCGGTTTCGTTTTCGCTGTTCGCCATCGCGTGCCTCATTTGGTTTTTCTATTCCGAGACGATGCAGGGCTCACGGCTCCTGACCACGCCCTATAGGGTGGTACTTTTAACGTTGCCAACCGCATTGGTGGTCGTTCTGGCATTTACCAGCTACTGGACGCACACTATGTTCTATATCGATGCGCAGGGCGTATATCGTCGCGGAGCGCTTTATATGATTCAGCCTATCGTTAGCTACTGCTACGTCATATATACGTCCTTGCATGCCTTTATTCAGGCTCGAAAAGTCGAAAGCCTGCAAAAGAAGGCCATTTATCGCACCCTCGCCTTTTTTGCGGTTCCCGCTCTGGTGGGCGGTACCTTCCAGGTTTTGTTTTCGGTACCGGGCCTTTGCTTCGGTATAACGCTGAGCATCCTGCTGCTCTATATCGTCTATCAGGAGCAACTGATCTCGACTGACCCGTTGACTGGACTCAACAACCGCAACCGTTTTGAGACCTATATGCTGTCGCTCTTTTCAAATGTGGATCAGGCCGAAGATGTATATCTGCTTATGATGGACGCCGACGGCTTTAAGCAGATTAACGATCGCTATGGACATGTGGAGGGCGACCACGCTCTTCAGGTTGTTGCGACGGCGCTCAAGGATGTCTGCTCGCCGGCTGGTGGCTTTATCGCACGTTATGGTGGCGATGAGTTTGTGGTGCTCCAAAAGGCAGCGGCGGAACAGGACATCATAGACCTGTGTTCGGCGATTGACGACGAGCTCGCTCGTGCCGAGGTACCGTATGCATTGCGGATGTCCATCGGTTACGCGCGGGTCGGCGATAGTGTTGATACCTGGCAAGACTTACTTCGCGCTGCCGATGCGGAGCTCTACCGCGTCAAGGCCGAGAAAAAGAAAGCCGGCATCCAGATACGCTAGGAAAAGGGTCGCACGCTTGCGTGCGTGGCGGCCCTCAGCGCATCGATGTATTCCATTAAGCTAAAGTGTGCGAACGCCCTCCCTAAAAAGGCGAGCTCGCTAGGCTTTTTTGGGTTTGTTGACGATGATGATGCCACTGCAGACCAACAACAGGGCAACGATGACAGTAGTGGGGCTCGTGCCGGCGCCCTCGCCGAGCAGCAGCGCGCTCAGCAAAACGCCAAAGACCGGGTTCATAAAGCCAAAGACCGAGACGCGGCTGACGGGGTTGACGGCAAGCAGGCGCGACCACAGCGAGTAGGCGACCGCGGAGATAAGCGCCATGTAGATGATGAGCGCGATGGCGGGGGCGATTTCGGTGGGGGACAACGTGCCGCCCATCAAAAACCCGATGGCGGTAAGGACCACGCCACCGACTAAAAACCGCCAGCCGGCGAGCAAGACGCCGTCATGCTCGCGCGAGAAGATGCCAATGAGGCAGGTCGACAGGGCGCCCGCAACAGTGGAAGCCAAGATAAATCCCTCGCCGTCGAGCGTAAAGCCAAAGGTGCCATCCGCGCCCGAAAGGTTGACGAGCGCGACACCGGCAAAGCCCAGTACGCAGCCGAGCACTTTGGCCGCATCGAGCTTTTCGGTGCGAAACGCCAGGGCGGCAAAGAGGATGGCTAGGAAGTTGGCGCTGGCCTCGATGATGGAGCTCGACATGGCGCTGGCGCGCGAGAGGCCCAGATAGAAAAAGAAGTACTGACCGATGGTCTGAAAGAGCGACAAGATAAAGATGGGCTTGATATCGCGTACCTGTGGGACGAGCGGGCGGCGCTGGGCCGCACTCATACCGGCGATAACCAGGATACCGGCAAGCGTGAAGCGCAAACCTGCAAAGAGCAGCTGCGAAGCGCTATCGTGCGCCGGGATACCAAAGAGTGCGTAGCCGATCTTGATGCAGGGAAAGGCCGAACCCCAGAGTGCACAGCAAACGAGGCAGCCCAGGATGAGTCCGGGCAGGGTGGCGAGATACGGCTTGCGGCTTTCCATGATGTCCTTCCTGTATGCGCAAAGCAAAAAAGAACCCGCCACCGGATGTGCCGGTGGCGGGTGTTGTTACCCGAAGGGATTGTACCTGATGGGAAAGGTTTAAGCGAAGTAGGCCACGCCGCTCTCAAAGATCGGCATGAATTTATCGCCGGGAACATGCTCGGGCACGTTGCGGTACAGGTTGTCGCCGCGGCGCTCGGCATGGCCCATCTTGCCCAGGACACGGCCGTCGGGGCTCGTGATACCCTCGATGGCCAGCGCGGAGCCGTTGGGGTTGACGGAAAGATCCATGCTCGGCTTGCCGTCCTCGCCCACGTACTGCGTGGCGACCTGGCCGTTGGCGATGAGCTGGGCGAGCACCTCGTCGTTGGCGACAAAGCGACCCTCGCCGTGGCTGATAGCGACGGTGTAGGGGTCGTCCAGGCTGCACTGCGACAGCCACGGGGACAGGTTGGACGAGATGCGAGTGCGCACCAGACGGCTCTGGTGGCGGCCGATGGTGTTGAACGTCAGCGTGGGTGCATCGGGCGTGGCGTCGACGATGTCACCGTAGGGCACCAGACCGAGCTTGATCAGGGCCTGGAAGCCGTTGCAGATGCCCAGCATCAGGCCATCGCGGGCCTTGAGCAGGTCGCGGACGGCCTCGGTGACCTCGGGGGCGCGGAAGAACGCCGTGATGAACTTGGCGGAGCCGTCGGGCTCGTCGCCGCCCGAGAAGCCGCCGGGGATCATGATGATCTGGCTCTGGCGAATACGACGGGCGAGCTCGTGGGTGCTCTCGGCGACGGCCTCGGGCGTGAGGTTGTTGATCACGAAGGTGTCGGCCTCGGCGCCGGCGGCGCGGAAGGCGCGGGCGCTGTCGTACTCGCAGTTGTTGCCGGGGAACACGGGGATAATCACGCGCGGGCGGGCGATCTTGGCGCCGCCGTACACGTGGATGTCCTTGGCGCGGAAGTCGATGGTCTCGACCTCGGGGGTCTCGTCGGCGCTGCGGTAGGCAAAGACGCCCTCGATGCCGCTCTCCCAGGCCTCCTGGAGCTCGGAGAGCTCGATGACCTCGGAGCCGGTGTCGATGACATAGCCCTCGACGGTGGTGCCCAGGGGCTCGACGACAACGCCGTCGGCGACCTCGGGCAGCTCGGCATCCTCGGCGAGCTCGACGATAAAGCTGCCGTAGAGCGGGGTGAAGAGGCTCTCCACGTCTACATCCTCGGCAAGCTCGATGCCGATCTGGTTACCGACGCACATCTTAAAGAGGCTCTCGGCGCCGCAGCCGTAGCCGGGCGTGGAGATGGCCAGGGCGTTGCCGGTAGCAGTGAGCGCCTCGACGGCGTCAAACGCGGCGAGCAGCTGCTGGGCGTCGGGACGGTAGTCCTCGCCATAGGTGGCGGGGGCGATGCGGACGACGCGGTGCGTGAGGCCCTTGAACTCGGGCGAGACGGCGCGGGCGGCCTTGCCCACGGCGACGGCGAAGCTGATCAGGGTCGGCGGAACGTTGAGCTCGCCGGCCTCGTCCTCAAACGAACCGCTCATGGAGTCCTTGCCGCCGATGGCGCCGGCACCCAGGTCGACCTGGGCCATGAGAGCGCCCAGGACGGCTGCCGTGGGCTTGCCCCAGCGCTCGGCCTCGGTGCGCAGACGCTCGAAGTACTCCTGGAAGGAGAGGTAGGCGCGCTTGTGCTCAAAGCCGGCGGCAACGAGCTTGGCAATGGACTCGACCACGGACAGGTAGGCGCCCGCAAATTGGTCGGCTTCCATCAGGTAGGGGTTGAAGCCCCATGCCATAGCGCTCGCCGTGGTGGTCTCGCCGTCCACGGGGAACTTGGCGACCATGGCAGAGCTCGGAGTGAGCTGCGTCTTGCCGCCAAAGGGCATGAGCACGGTCGCGGCGCCGATGGTGGAGTCGAAGCGCTCGGAAAGGCCCTTGTTGGAGGCGACGTTGAGGTCGGTGACAAGCGAGGTCATGCGCTCGGCAAGCGTGGTGCCGGCCCAGCTGGGCTGCCAAACGCTGCGGGCGCAGACGTGGGCGACCTGATGCTTGGGCGCACCGTTGGAGTTGAGGAACTCGCGGGACAGATCGACGATGGCAACGCCGTTCCAGGCCATGCGCATGCGCGGCTCGGCGGTAACCTCGGCGATGACGGTCGCCTCCAGGTTCTCCTCGGCGGCGTAGCCCATGAACTCCTCGACGTCACCGTCGGCGACGGCGCAGGCCATACGCTCCTGGGACTCGGAGATGGCGAGCTCGGTGCCGTCCAGACCGTCGTACTTCTTGGTCACGGTGTCCAGGTCGACATACAGGCCGTCGGCAAGCTCGCCCACGGCGACCGAGACGCCGCCGGCGCCAAAGTCGTTGCAGCGCTTGATCAGACGGCAGGCATCGCCGCGGCGGAACAGACGCTGCAGCTTGCGCTCGACCGGGGCGTTGCCCTTCTGGACCTCGGCGCCCGAGGTCTCGATGGACTCGGTGTTCTGGGTCTTGGAGGAGCCGGTGGCGCCACCGATGCCGTCACGGCCGGTGCGGCCGCCCAGCAGGATGATCTTGTCGGTGGGGGCGGGGCACTCGCGGCGCACGTGGTTTGCCGGGGTAGCGCCCACGACGGCGCCGACCTCCATGCGCTTGGCCACGTAGCCGGGGTGATAGAGCTCGTTGACCTGGCCGGTGGCAAGGCCGATTTGGTTGCCGTAGCTGGAGTAGCCGGCGGCGGCGGGGGTCCCGGGCTTGCGCTGCGGCAGCTTGCCCTCGAGCGTCTCGGAAACCGGGACGGTGGGGTCGCCGGCACCGGTGACGCGCATGGCCTGGTACACATAGCTGCGGCCCGAGAGCGGGTCGCGGATGGCGCCGCCCACGCAGGTGGCGGCACCGCCGAAGGGCTCGATCTCGGTCGGGTGGTTGTGGGTCTCGTTCTTAAACAGGAACAGCCAGTCCTGCTCCTCGCCATCGACATCGACCTTCACCTTGACGGTGCAGGCGTTGATCTCCTCGGACTCGTCGACATCGGTCATGACGCCGGTCTTTTTAAGGTACTTGGCGCCGATGGTGCCCATATCCATGAGGCAGACGGGCTTGGCGTCGCGACCGAGCTCATGGCGCATCTCCATGTAGCGGTCGAAGGCCTGCTGCACCACGGCGTCGTCGATCTTCACGTCATCCAGGACGGTGCCAAAGGTGGTGTGGCGGCAGTGGTCGGACCAGTAGGTGTCGATCACGCGGATCTCGGTGATGGTGGGGTCGCGGTCCTCGTCGCGGAAGTACTGCTGACAGAAGGCGATGTCCGCCTCGTCCATGGCAAGGCCGCGCTCGGAGATAAAGGCGGCAAGGCCGGCCTCGTCGAGCGCGCGGAAGCCGTCGAGCACCTCGACGGGCTGGGGCTCGGGGGTCTCCATGTGCAACGTCTCGGGCAGGTCGAGCGAGGCGATGCGGGCCTCGACGGGATTCACCACGTAGTGCTTGATGGCATCGATGGCGGCCTCGTCCAGGGCGCCCGAGATCATATAGACCTTGGCGGAGCGCACGGCGGGGCGCTCGCCCTGGCTGATGAGCTGCACGCACTCGCTGGCGGAGTCGGCGCGCTGGTCAAACTGGCCAGGCAGGAATTCGACAGCAAAGACGGCGCCATCGCTTGCGGGGAGCTCGTCATAGGTCACATCGACCTGGGGCTCGCTAAAGACGGTCGGCACGCAGGAGCGGAAAAGCCCCTCGTCGATGCCCTCGACGTCGTAGCGGTTGATGATCCTCAGGGCCTCGATGCCCTTAATGCCGAGAATCTCGGTCAGCTCGCCCTTGAGCTGCTGAGCCTCGACGTCGAACCCGGGTTTCTTCTCCACGTAGATACGAGAGACCATTGGTTCCTGCCTTCCTGATCGGTTGGGCGTACGGTACGGTATGCGGCAGCGGTCGGTTTACGGGACAAGCCTCGCGGTCGCCTTGAGCCACATGTTTGTAAACGTCACTATGATACGACAGCTCGCGGCGCGTAGAGGACGGCGAGGGTGCTACAGTGAAGCGCAAACAAGAGAAAGGCATCACATGGCATTCGTTTCGCTCGCCATCATTGCGCTCGTGGCCTTTGCGAGCCCCTTTATCGCCTCGGCGATTCCCGGAAAGCCCGTTCCCGAGACGGTCTTTTTGCTTGTGTTCGGCGCGGTGCTGGGGCCGCACATGCTCGGTATCATTCATGTGGATGCCGAGGTCTCGCTCGTGTCCGAGCTCGGCTTGGCCTTTTTGTTCCTGCTCGCCGGCTTCGAGATCGATCCCAAGAACATTACGGGCGTCGAGGGACGCTACGGCATGGCGACATGGGTCGTCACGTTTGGCATTGCCTGGCTTGCCGTGCGCTTCACGCCGTGGTTCTCGGTCAGCCATTTTGACGGTATCGCCGTAACGCTCGCGCTCACTTCGACGGCGCTCGGCACGCTCGTGCCCATCATGCGCGAGCGCTCGCTCACCGGCACGCGCGTGGGCGATTCGATTCTCGCATACGGTACCTGGGGCGAGCTTGGCCCCGTGCTCGCTATGTCGGTACTGCTCTCTGCGCGAACCGGTATTCAGACGCTCGTGATCTTGGGTCTGTTTGCGGTGGTGTGCGTTTTGTTGGCCGTGGTTCCGAGCCGCTCCAAGCGCGTCGGCAGCCGCTTCTTTGCGTTTGTCGAGGAGCGCGCCGACACTACATCTCAGACGTTCGTGCGCCTGACGGTGCTCATCCTGGTCACGCTCGTGGCGTTCTCCGCCATCTTTGACCTCGACATCGTGTTGGGCTCCTTTGCCGCCGGCTTTGTCCTGCGCTATATCATCCCCGAGGGCAACCATACACTCGAGACCAAGCTCGATGGCCTGGCTTACGGCTTTCTGATTCCGGTGTTCTTTACCGTATCGGGCGCAAAGATCGACCTGACCGCTGTGGCGTCGCGCCCCGGGCTGCTCGTGGGCTTTATCGTGGCGCTGCTTATCATCCGCGCCGTGCCCATTCTGGTCTCCATGAGCATCTGTCCCGAGACGCGCGATGTCTCGGCGTATGGCCGCATTACCGTGGCCCTGTACTGCACCACGGCGCTGCCGATCATCGTTGCCGTAACGAGTGTTGCCGTCAACGCGGGGGCGCTGTCGCAAGATATCGCCTCGGTCATGGTTGCTGCCGGTGCCATTACGGTATTCCTGATGCCGCTGCTCGCCCAACTCTTCTACCGCGTGATCGACGCCGCGCCGGTTGCCGCCGTGGCGGAGGTTGCCGAGCATCCATCCGACGCGCTCGATATTCTGCGCGCCCATCACGATCTGGCGAGCTTGCTCGCGCGTGAGCACGAGTTGTTGACCTCACACGGTCACGGCCGCGCACTCGACGGCGTGCCTACGATCGATACCATTGCCGATCGCCTTTCGGCCGAGGCGGCAAGCGAGCGCATCGATGCCCGTATCGTCGACGCCGCCCATTTGCTGGCCGAGAAGACCTATGGCGACGAGATCGACCCGTCCAAGCTCACCCCGCGCGAGCGCCGTCGCCTGGAGCGCGCCAAGCTCGCCGTGCACGAATACCGCCGCCGCATGCTGGAGCTCTACGCTAGAGAAGAAGCCGAGGACGACGACGGCAAGTAGCAAGGAATACCGGGATACGGTTTCCGTCCCAGCTTTGGAATGGGATGCCGTTTCCACTTTGGACCTTTACGGGAAAGCGGGGACCTCGGACGTTTTTCCGGACCATGTCCCGGCGCTATGCCGCATGGCCCCTCTCCTCGCGATACTCCCTAATGGTCTTCCATCCTAGGTCCTTCTTGAGCTTGCCGTCCCTGTACCACTCGATATATTCGCCGAGCAGGCGGGAGAACTCGTCGAACGGCACGCCGGTCCAGTCCCTGCCCTCGAAGAAGTCGCACTTGAGCGTACCGAAGAACCCCTCGGCGCGCGCGTTGTCGGGGCTCCGGGCCCTCCTCGACATCGAGCGCACCACCCCGGGGCCGCACGCCTCGCGCCACTCGCGCCCCATGTAGACGGCGCCGCCGTCGGTGTGCACCGTGAGCGGCCGGTCCTCGGTCGGCCCGACTATCCCCACCAGGTCCCTGAGCATGCCGACCATCAGGTCGGAGTCGGCGTGGACCGAGGCCCTCCAGCAGATCGGCCGCCCGTCGAAGCAGTCGATCGCGGGCGACAGGTACGCCCTGTACCCGTCGAGCCTGAACTCCGTGACGTCGGTGACCACGAGCAGGCCGGGCGCGGGCGCGCGGAAGTCGTGCGTCCCGTTCGCGCGCAGTGGGACGTTGGCCGGGCGCTCCGCGAGCTCGCCCCGGTAGCTGCGGTACCTCGCCCTCCGGCGCATCTGCGCCGCCTTGCGGGCGACCAGGCCCTCCTCGCGCATGATCCGGCGCACGACCTTCTCGGACGCGACGACGGGGCTCTCGGCGTCCCCGGGCGCGAGCTCGCGCCACGAGACGGGCTCGCCGGGTCCCCTCCTGAGGTCGGCGGTCACGGACTCAGGCCCGTAGGCGCCGCCGCTCGCCTCGAACGACGCGCGCACGCGCTCCCTGAGCGCGGCCTTGGGGTCGGGCCTCGAGATCCTGGACGCCTGGTCAAGATAGGTGCTCTTCGGGATCGACAGGGTCCTGGTCACGTCCGCGAGCCTCACCGCCGGCGAGAGCCTCCTCGCCGCCTCTCCCGCCCTGTGCTTCTCCTCGTTCGTCAAAGAGCCAGGGCCTGGTGCTTTTAGGACGTCCAACACCGCCAGGGCCTCGGCGAGCCTGACCTCGGCCTCGCGGGCGCGCTCGGCGGGGGCGTCGGGAAGCCCCTCCAGGGCC
>UQZD01000032.1:0-28145 GCA_900545485.1 uncultured Collinsella sp.
GAGCCGTACGCTTGAACTGAGAAGGGGGAGGCCTCGCGGCCTCCCCCTTTTTGCGTTTGCGGGCTTTTGTCTCACATAGTAGCTGTGTTTTATAACCCTCGTTTGTCGCATCTTCTGTGAACGGGCTACAATAACTTAGTCTGTGCGATATGGAGGTGAACATGGCTGAAGCTGGTATCGGCGTTGATATCGTCGAGATTTCCCGTATGAAATCAATTCTTGAAAAGACGCCGTCGTTTGCTAGGCGTGTGTTTACCGAAGAAGAGCGTGCGTATTGCGATGCATCATCGCGCCCCGCTGCTCACTATGCCAGCCGCTTTGCTTCGCGCGAGGCGGTACTTAAAGCTCTCGGCACGGGTTTTAGTCAAGGCGTTGGTCGCAAGGATGTTTCGGTTACGCGTGATAAACTCGGCAAACCGAAGGCGCTGCTTTCGGGCCGTGCTCTCGAGATCGCTCAAGAGCTGGGTGTTGTTGAGGTCGCTCTTTCCATTACGCTTACAGGAGACTTAGCCGTTGCGAATGCCATCGCGATTACCGAAGATGCTCGGCCTAAGCCAAAAGAGGAAAAGGTGAGTACCAAGAAACGCGTAGCGCAGACATTTAAAGAGGCTCGCTCTGTTTTAGATGAGCTTGAGCAGCTGCAGAATTCAGCATTGACGGAGCACCTGGGCGATGCTTCGCAAGATACGCTAGGAGCATAGATGAAACCGGTTTTGAGTACCGAAGAAGTCGTTCGTCTCGAGGACATCATCGAACGCGAAGGGACTTCGAAGGCCGAGCTTATGGAGCTAGCGGGTGAGTTTGCCGCCAACGAGGTCTTGAAGCTCAATCCCGATCGGGTTCTCGTTCTGGTCGGTTTTGGTAATAATGGCGGCGACGGTTGGGTTGCCGCCGATATTCTGAGCCATAAGGGTGTGGACGTCGATATCGTTTCTCCGGTTGAGCCGGATGAGATTCCTGCTGCTCTGGCACGTCATGTTGCTCGTCGTACTGCCGGCCGCGATGTGCACGTTTGTGTCGGCCCCTCGCGTGACGAACTCGAGGTTTTGATCGATAAGGCCGATGTTGTTGTTGATGCCATTTTTGGTACCGGTTTCCACGGGAATCTGCGTGCGCCGTTCTCCATCTGGATTCCTACGGTCAATGAATGCGCCGATTGTGTCGTATCCATTGATGTCCCCTCGGGCCTGAATGCCGAGACGGGCGTTGTTGATGACGACTGCATTCGTGCCGAGCATACGGTGACGATGATTGCGCCCAAGATTGGTCTGTATAGCGCTGATGGCCCTGAGTATGCTGGCGATTTGATCTGCGGCAATCTTTACGACCGTCTTGACGAGGTCATCGATGATGTCGACCACGCCGCCGAGATTGTCGAGCCCGGTGACTTAGTTGATTACTTTGCTCCACTACCTACGAATATCGATAAGTATTCCCGTGGCTCTGTGCTTATTGTCGCCGGATCTGCGCAATATCCTGGTGCTGCCATTATGGCGGCCAAGTCTGCAGCTCGCGCGGGTGCTGGTTACGTGGCAGTCGCGGCTCCTGACGCCTGCGCCAATCTTATTCGCATGGCACTTCCTTCGATTCCCGTCTTTGCTATTCCGTCTGATTCCCGCGGCTCCTTTGGCGCCGCTGCGCGCATGACTGTGTGCGAGATTGCAAAGAAGTACAGCTGTGTACTGTGCGGTCCCGGTATGACGACATCTGCCGGCGCTATGCAGGTGGTTTCGGGCTTGCTCGAGCTTGATGTGCCGCTTATTTTGGACGCCGATGCACTCAACTGCCTTGCTAAGATTGCCATTGACGGTATTGATAGTAATCCCGAGATGTATCGTCGCGAGCAGCCGTTGGTTATGACGCCGCACTATCGTGAGCTTTCGCGTCTGGTTGCCGGTGACGAGGTGAACGACCTTGGTACCGCGATTGCGGCCGCGCAGAAGGTTGTCTGGGCTGCAGGCTCCGACAATCTGGTGGTCATTGCCAAGGGGCCGACGACGGCTATCTGTGGCGTTGAGCGTGTGCTGCTGCCGCTCTCGGGTCCGGCTTCTCTGGCAACTGCCGGTTCGGGTGATGTTCTCGCGGGTATTTTGGCCGGCACGCTTGCCACCATGCGCGACGAGATGGATCGTTGGGAGTTGCTGTATTCGTACGCCGTCGCACTTCACAGCTACGCCGGTTTTGCCGCGGCGACGGAGTATGGTGAGAAGAGCGTCATCGCGACCGATCTTATCGACTTGATCGGTCCTGCCATGGAACTGGCGGCAAAGGATGCGCTCGAAGATCTGGGAATCATGGACGAAGGGTCGGATGACTAATCATGAATAAAGCCGATTTGACGCGCTGGTCCTGGGTCGAGATCGACCGCGGGGCGCTCCGTCGCAACACGAGGGCCTATAAGAACTTGCTGAATCCACGTCAGCGCCTGTGCTGCGTGGTCAAGGCCGATGCTTATGGTCATGGAGCTGTTGAGTGCGCCAAGATCATGTATTCGGTCGGTGCCGACATGTTTGCCGTGGCGACGGTTAACGAGGGCGTTGAGCTCCGACAGGGCGGGATTACGAAACCCATCCTCATCCTAAGCGAGCCGCCTATCGAGGCCATTCCGACGTTGCTCGAGTTTGATATCATGCCCTCGGTCTATACGTCTGACTTTGCTCTTGCGTATGGCGAATGTGCCGTCGCGGCGGGCAAAGTGGGCAAGTATCATCTCGCCATCGAGACGGGCATGAATCGTATCGGCGTTCACTACACGCAGGTGCTCGACTTTGTCCGCGGTATAAATTTCCATCGCGGTATTCAGTGCGACGGCGTATTTACGCACTTCGCCACGGCCGATGAACCTTCGGGCTGGGACTACAAGCTGCAGTGTCAGCGCTTTACCGAGGCCGTTCAGGCCATTAAGGATGCGGGTTTTGAGTGCGGTATCGTGCACTGCGCCAACACGCCGTCCTCGATGCTCGACCCCTCGATGCATTTTGATATGATCCGCGCCGGCGTTGGCTTGTATGGCATGCAGCCGTGCGAGCTGAGTGGCCGCGTGATGCAGCTTGATCCCGTTATGAGCGTCCATGCGCGTGTGACGCGCGTGGCACACCCTGCGATGGGTGAGGGCGTGGGCTACGGTTTTACCTACCGCGTACCGCGTACGCGCGTTCAGATCTGCACGCTGCCGATCGGTTATGCCGATGGCCTATCGCGTACGCTTTCCAATCGTATGGATGTGCTGTATCGCGGCGAGCGCGTGCATCAGGTTGGCAATATCTGCATGGACCAGTTTATGGTCGCCATTCAGTCCAACCCGGCACACGAGATTCCCGAGGCCGAGTATGGTGACGAGATGATCATTGTCGGCCGCGATGGCGATGCCGAGATCACTATGGACGAGATGGCCCGACTGCGCGGAACGATTAACTACGAGGTCGCCTGCGGCTTTGGCATGCGTCTCGACAAGGTCTACGTGTAGGAGCCGCTATGGGCGTCATGCACATCCCCGGCCATACCCATCAGGCACCACGTGAGGTCGCACTCGAGGAAATTGAGGCCGTTCTGGGCGATTGTCACCTCTGCCAGCTCTACCAGTCGCGTCACAATATCGTGTTTGGCGTGGGAAACCCCCGCGCTCGCGTGATGTTTATTGGTGAGGCGCCGGGCCGCAATGAGGATTTGCAGGGCGAGCCTTTTGTGGGGGCGGCAGGCGAGGACCTCAACGGCATTTTGTCGCTGGCGGGGCTCAAACGCGAAGACGTCTACATTGCCAACGTGCTTAAGTGCCGCCCGCCGGGAAACCGCAATCCGCGTCCCGAGGAAGTGCTGGCTTGCTCGCCGTTTTTGCGTGAGCAGATTCGAAGCATCTGGCCTGATATTATCGTGACGCTCGGCAACCCCGCGACGCACTTTGTGCTTAAGACCGAGATTGGCATTACTAAGCTGCGCGGCAGGTTCCACCAGATGGGGCATTTTGTAGTAATGCCCACTTTTCATCCGGCAGCAGCGCTGCGCAATCCGGCGTGGCAGGAGCTGCTGGAGGAAGACTTTAAGATGCTGGGCGATTATCTGGAGCGACATCCCGCACCAGAGGACGCCTCGGAATAATAAGGAGCATATATGTCCCTGGAGCGCCTGGGGGTAGGTACTTACAAAACGACTTGCGCTGCCGATACGGAGTACTTTGGCGAGCTAATTGCACCGTGCCTTGAGGACGGCGATGTGCTTATCCTGACCGGTGGCCTGGGAGTGGGCAAAACTCACTTTACCAAGGGCGTCTCGCGCGGGCTGGGCGATGGACATATGGTTACGAGTCCTACGTTTGCGCTCATGGCCGTTCACGATCAAGGTCGTATTCCGCTGTTTCACTTTGATCTATACCGCCTGGAGCATGCCTACGAGCTCGAGGATACGGGCATTTTCGATGTGCTGGGCTATGAGGGTGCTTGCCTGCTGGAATGGGGCGAACAATTCCAGGACGAGCTGACGGATGAGTATCTTTCGGTGACGCTCAAGCGTGATGAGGGCGACAGCGATGTGCGAACGATAACGCTTGAGGCGCACGGTGACCGCGCAATGGAGCTTTCCCATTTGATTGATAAGGCTGTACAAGATGAGCTTGCATAACGACAACGCGCTGGTGGTGGCGCTCGATACCTCGACCGACATGCTTGCCTGCGCGGCAAGCTGGATTGATGGGCAGACGGGCGAGACGAAGCTCGTGAGTGGCGACCACATGTGTCGCCGTCACGCCAACGTTGAGCTCGTGAATACCGTTGATGGCGTGCTGGCTCAAGCCGGTCTGGATCGCAGCGATGTTGGTTGCTATGTGGTCGGTCGCGGCCCGGGGTCCTTTACGGGTGTGCGCATCGGCATCTCCACTGCCAAGGGCCTCGCGCGTGGTGCCAATGTTCCGCTGCTGGGCGTGTCGACGCTCGACGCTTGCGCTTGGATGGCGTGGAAGGCTGGCGTGCGCGGCAAGCTTGGTATCTTGGCCGATGCTATGCGCGGTGAGGTATATCCGGCGCTGTATATGCTGGTCGATGAGGGTCCCGAGCGTCAATTTGAGCGCGAACACGTGGTCAAGGCCGCCGTGGCGCTCGATGAGTGGCGCCGAGCAGCGGACTGGGACCAGGTTCAGCTGACCGGTGACGGTCTCGTGCGCTATGGCAAGCTGCTGGGTGAGGACGAGACCGCCCGCTGCGTGGAGCGCGACCTGTGGTGGCCTTCGGGCGAGGGCTTGCTGCTCGCGCACGCTGCGGGTGACGGCGATCCGGCCCGCGTCCTGCCGATTTACACGCGCCTTTCGGATGCCGAGGAAAACGAGCGCAAGCGTCTTGGTCTTGCCGAGAGTGCGCAGAGCGGAATTACGGGCGTTGCCGATGAGCTCGCCGGTCGTCATCTGCAGTTCCGTCCCATGGGCGCGGCGGATGCCGAGGGCGCGAGCGCGTTGGAAGCTGCCTGCTTTGAAGGTGCCGGACACGAGGCGTGGACGCCGGGCATGTTCCTGTCCGAACTGGGCGAGGACGTCGCTGCGCCGCGTAGTTGGTGGGTGGCACACGACGACGGCAAGCTACTGGGCCTTGCCGGCGGTATGGTCGTGGACGGTGATGTGCAGATTCTGGATGTCGCCGTCGACCCGGCACATCGCCGTGAGGGCATTGCCCGCAAGCTGCTGTCGCACGTGAGCTATGATGCCCAGATGCTCGGCTGCACCACGGCTTCGCTCGAGGTCGAGGACGGCAACGAGGGAGCGATTGCGCTCTATAACGCTCTGGGCTTTACCGAGGCTGGCCGTCGCCGCGGCTACTATGGTGCCGGCAAGGACGCCATCGTCATGACGGCCCCGCTGCCCCTGGTACTTCCGGTCGACAATGCTTCGCCCGAGCCGACGGCGGCAGAGCAGCGCGTGTGGCCGCTGCCTGCGCCTGGGCGCTCCGAGGGGGAGCGTGCCGAAATTGAGCGCCGCCGCCTAGTGCTCGCTATCGAGAGCTCCTGCGACGAGACGGCCGTGGCGATTATCGATGCGGATGGCAATATGCTGGCCAACCAGGTGTCGACGCAGATTGATTTTCACGCCCGCTTTGGCGGCGTGGTGCCCGAGATCGCCTCGCGCAAACACGTCGAGGTGATTGTGAGTGTCGTGGATGCGGCGCTCGAGGATGCCGCAGCATCACTTGGTCTTGAGGATGGAGCCATTGCCCCCAGCGAGCTTGCCGCCGTGGGCGTGACACAGGGCCCGGGCCTGGTGGGCGCGCTCGTGGTTGGCGTCGCCTTCGCCAAGGGCTTTGCCTACGCTGCCGGCAAGCCGCTCGTGTGCGTCAACCATCTGGAGGGGCACCTGTTTGCCAACCTGCTGGCGCAACCCGACCTCAAACCGCCGTTTATCTTCACGCTTGTCTCGGGTGGGCACACCATGCTCGTGCACGTGAAGGCGTGGGGCGACTACGAGGTGCTCGGTGAGACGCTCGACGACGCTGTGGGCGAGGCCTTCGACAAGGTAGCCAAGGCGTTGGGTCTGGGCTATCCCGGTGGCCCCATCATTTCCAAGCTGGCCGAGACGGGCAACCCCAAGGCGATCGATTTCCCCCGTGCGCTTAACAGCAGAGGAGACTATCGCTTCTCGCTTTCGGGCCTTAAAACCGCTGTGACGCTCTACATTGAACAGGAGACCAAGGCCGGGCGCACGATTCACCTGCCCGATCTGGCAGCTTCGTTTGAGGCAGCTGTCTTTGACGTGCAGTACAAGAAGGCCAAAAACGCATTGCACGCTACCGGATGCAAGGAATACTGCATCGGTGGCGGCGTCTCGGCCAACCCGCATCTGCGCGAGATGATGATCAAGAAGCTTGGGCGTCAGGGGATTCGCGTAACGGTGCCGCCCTTGTCTGCCTGTACCGATAACGCAGCCATGATTGCGGAGGTCGCTCGCCGTAAATTCGACCGAGGTGAAATCTCGCCGTTCGACGTCGACGCCGATCCAAACATGACGCTGTAGCTGGTACGGCGCGGTCCCCGGACGGAGGGGCCGGATATAAGGTTTCCTGCTCTACAGTCCTGCGCAAGACGAAGGCCACATTAAGTGGCCTTCTTTGCGTGCGGAACTCGCGATGAACTTCGTGCCCCGCCGTCCGGGAGGACGCCTCTTTATTGATGGGAGGCCTGATAGGTCGATGGTTCCGTGCCCGGATGCGTCCAAAGTGGGACGGGCTTTCCGGATGGGCAGGCTTTCGAAAAATGCGTCCCGGAATTTGCCTTTGGAATGGGACGTAGTTTCCCGTTGAGGTGCTTTGCGGAAAGTGCATCCCACTCTGGGCGGTCGAAGTGGGACACACTTTCCCAAAGGCGCTCCAACGGGAAATTGCGTCCCATTATTCGGTCAAGAAACGGGATGCATTTTCCCAATGAGAGCAAAACCGGAAAATGCATCCCACAATCAGCCCTCAAAGTGGGACGCCGTTTCCCAATGAGGCTCAAGCGGAAAATGCATCCCGGAATTTGCGCTCAAAGTGGGATGCGGTTTCCGGTTGAGGGTCTAAGGGGAAAGTGCGTCCCAGAATCGACGCTTGAAATGGGATGCAGTTTCCCGATGAGGCACTCGACGGAAAATACATCCCAGAAATGGCCTTTGAGCTGGGATAAGATTTCCGCGGCATCTCGGATTCTCAAAAATGAGACACGCCGTTGGCGAAAATGAGACACGTGATATCGGGCATCGGATGTATCATTTGCAAAAATGAGTCCACTCCACTCGAATAAAGCGAGGTCCCTCATGTACGTTCCACACCCCCGTATCCGTAGGCTGTCGAAAATCCCGCTTGTTGGGACGGCGGCGCTTGCTGCGTTGATCGCCACGAGCGTCGCCTGCTTCACGGCCACGCCCCAGGTTGCCCAGGCGGCAGACGCGCCCGCAATCACCGATATGACCGAGCAGGATTATCAAGCCCTGGGTCTGGGCACGAGCGAGGACATTCCGGCCGATACCGTTGGCCCCTATTCCACTGATACCCCCACGACGTTTGCCACGCGCAGCGAGGTCTATATGGCAGCTAACGGTAGCCATGGCAATCGCTACACTCTGCGCGACAAGCTCGAGAACGTCGAGCGCGGTGACATTGGCGGCAGCAGCAAACTCACCGATGGCTATGGAAGTGTGTGGGGCGCCGCAAAGTTCTGGCAAAACGTCAACAACTTCGACACGAACAGCGATCTCTACAAGCATAGCGACTACGGTGGCGGCACCTGGTCGTACCTAAGCAACAATGAGTCCTCGACGGTACTCGCCAACGACAACAACGGTTTCTCGGGCATTCACGCCACGAGTGTTGAGTTCTGCAGCGACGCCAGCACGGGCAAAAAGAGCCGCGTTGCCGAGCTCCGTGCCTACGGCGACAGTTCCTCCACGACGATTGACGGCAAGTCATACGCCGGAAAGGTTGAGCTGGTCCTCTACTCGTTTAGCAACGGGCGTACGCGCACTCTCGACACACACCTGCCGGTGACGGTCAACACTAATATGATGTACGAAGGCCGTTTTAAGTACCTGGATGCCGGTTACCTGCAAGAGCACGACGCCGTCTTTGATGTCGAGGCGGGCGATGTCGATGGCGACGGCGTCGACGAGCTTTTTGTCTACGCGGGCTGCTATGTCGACGAGAACGGCGTGCGCAAGGCTGTAGTCGACATGTATGACTTGGAGGGCGGCAACTGGAAGCAAAGCGTCGTCAAGATCGATGCCGGTAACGCCGCGGACTACACCACGCACAACAAGGGCGGGAACGACTCCTGGACGCAGCTTCAGTCAGCTCCTGTCGTTTCGCTAGCGGCCGGCGACCTCGATCGCGATTTTTGCGATGACCTCGCCATCGTGGTCTCGGCACCCTACGGCAAGAAGAATATTGATAAGTCGACGCATTGCGAGCTGTTTTCGTGGGATGCATCCAAGGGTGCGCTCGTCCATGTCGATGCTCTGGGCGACGCGGGCGCAATCTCCCTCTCCGCGAACGGCAAGACCATGGTCGCTGCGAATGCGACGTTCGGCACGTTTGCCGCCTACGATGAAGAAGGAAAGAAGACGGGTGAAACCGTCACGGGCCTTATTCTTGCGGGCTATGACTGGCAACGCAGCGCTTTTGATTACGGCGCTTCTGACGGCAGCAAGGGGCTGTACGGCGCGCTGTACCGCTACGCGTATTTTGACTCGGAGTCTGGCGAGTTCAAGCTTTCCGATTGTAAGGAATACAGAGACGGGCTCCTCGCCTCCTATGGGCTGATGCATGTGCCCAACAGCGCATGGAAGGATAGCGCTCAGGATAAGCGCTATCCGTGCACCTTGGCGCCTATTGCCCTTGCCACTGCCAACCTTGACGGCCTGTCCGAGCAGCTGGCGGTTGACGAGGTGCTCGTGGGCGGCGATGTGTTCCGCGACTTTGCCTGCAACACGGCACAGAGCGGGGCTCAGGGCTTGGGGTCCATGGTCGGAACCATGAGCATGAGCGGTCAGCAATACAACAGCAGCAACAAGCATGACCACAAGGGTATAGAACAGGTGTGGATCAGCGACGTCAAGGCGGGCAGCGTCTCGGGTTCGGACCGCTATAACGAGAGCTTTATCGCCGTGGTGGGCAAGCACCGCGACGAGGACCTGCGCAAGAACGATGACTACTATTGGATGACCGCCTCGCATTTTTCGCTCGACGAGAACGGAAAGGTGCGCCGCGGCGAGGAGCAGGTGATTAGCGAGAGCAACCGTCGCGGCACTACCTACGGCACATTTATCTCGCTCGCGCTGCCCGATGTCGACAACGACAGCGTCAAGATCACGTACAAGGACCGCTACAAGGTCTATACCAACCCGCGCGTGCTTGCCGTGCTGCAGGATGCGCCCTATGTTGAGGATCTGGAGCAGGCATACGGCTATCTGGTGTTGGGCGGCACGTCATACGGAGAGGAAAAGGGCACGGGGACATCCCAGGGCTATACCATTGGCGCCGAGTTGGGCGTTGCCGTCGAGGTGCAGACCGGTCCGCCCCTGGTCGCGATGAATGCTTCAGTCGATTTTGCCGCCGAGGGATGCTATGACTACCGGAGCGAGCGCACGGTCAGCGCAAGCGTAAGCTATGAGTCGCATGCCGGCGAGGGTGACAAGGCCGTGCTCTACACGATTCCGATGGTCTATTACGAGTATGAGATCGAAAATGAGGAAACTGGTGGCAAGGGCGTGATGGCGGCGCCCGTGTCGCTCGGCGCGCAGACCTCGGTCGTTAATGTCGAGGCCTATGACCGCATTGCCAAACAGCACAATATGACGCCGCTCAGCTACTTTTTAACCAACCGGTCGGGAGAACCCGGAACCTATCAAACGACGCTCAACGGCGAGACTCCCGTTGGGGATTCCTTTGGCCTGGGCAAGCCTGGCGTAACGCGCGCCTACACGCACGATGGGTTTAACGGCGCCGCCGCGCAGTCGGGGGCGAGCATTGAGCAGACCATCGAAGTCGAGGAGGGCAAGGAGCAGGAGCTCGAGCTCGGCTTGACGCTGAACGGCAGCGTTGTCATGGGCGCGAAGCTCGCAAAGCACGAGTTGTTTGGCGGCCTGTGCTTTGGTGCCAACGCCGGCTTTACTACGGGTAACTCCTCGAGTGAATCGACCGAATACGGCGGCACCGTCGACAACCTGCCCGAGGCCGCGCAGGGCAAGTACGGTTTTGTGTGGCGTCTGGGCGTCAACGCGGTGGATGTCGACAAGTTCGAGGCAGACTCGGGCGACAAGCTCGGCACCAAGGACACCGACCAGTTCTGGATCGTGGGCTATGACGTTAAGGACGTCGAGATGCCCGACGCGCCGGCCGTGACGGGCTTTACGGCAAACGCCGTCGATTCGACCAGCGTTACGTTTAGCTGGGACGATGTACTCGCAAACAAGAGTGGCTTTAGCTACGGCGTGGGCATGCTGCAGAGCAATGCGGCGGATGCGGTCGTCAATAGCTGGAAGATTGCCGACAACACGCAGACCTCGCTCAAGTGGGATGGGCTGCAGCCCAATACGGAGTATCGATTCGCCATCGCCGCCGTTAAGAACGGATCCACGACCGAAACAGGTATTCGCTCGGCAATCATCACGGTCAAGACCATGCCCGATGGCATGACGATGACCGTGAGCGGACCTGCGGCGGATGCTGCGGAGGGGTCGGATCTTGGATACGACTCTTCGGTTGAGCGCGCGGCGGGAAGCCACCTGACGCTCTCGGCGATTGGCCATGTGAAGCAACTCGGTGCCGACGATAGCGAAACAGGGCTGGCACCGACCTATATGTGGTACCGCAAGGGCCGCGGCGAGACAGAGTTTAAGCTCGTGGGTGCCGATGGCAACCTCGCGGCTGGAACGGCCTCAAAGCTCGAGATTGACCTGACCGCAGACGATGACGGTGCGCAGTATTACTGCCACGTGGGATACAACGACGTGGGCCTCGACACCGGCACGACGCTCGTGAATATCGAGGCCGAGGAGACGGCGCCCACAACGGTGAACGCCACCCCGATCCGCACGCGCCGCCTGTTCTCACAGGCAAGTGCGGGCGCCAAGAAGTTCCTGGACCATACGCTGGTAAACACCGCCGGCCCAACCGATTCCGAAGGCTCAAAGGACCCCGAGACTCCTGAGACCCCGACGAACCCGGACAAGCCCAAGTCCGACAACGGAGCTAAGACCGACACCAAGGTCAAGACTACGACCACAGCGAAGAACCTCGCAAACACCGGCGACCAAACATTCGCCCTAGTCGCCACCGCAGCAGCAGCGGGAGCAACGCTCGTAGTGATAGCCCTCATCATGCTGATCAAGCGCCGCAAGACCCACTAGTAGCCAGTCGAACATATCGACAACCCAAAAACCCGGGTAGCCAAAAAACAGGCCACCCGGGTTTTCTGTTGAGTGGAGACTCCGCAAGCGGAAACTGCATCCCATTCCAGACAAGAATTCTGGGACACGGTTTCCGGATGCAAAAAGGCCACATGACGTGGCCTTCAACTTATATATGTTCAGCAGATGTCCCCATGACAAGCCGCGTTTCAACACCGAGGCGTCTGCCCGGCGACGCGGAATGTAAGGTTCATCGCGAGTTCCGCACGAGCCGGAGAGCACTTAATGTGCTCTCCGTGCGAGCAGGACTGTCCGAGCAGGGAACCTTACGTTCCGCGCCGCCGGGCAGACGAACCAGTTAAGACGTGTCGCTACTTGATCTTGGTCGTACCCGGTGCCAGGTTGGGGTCGGTCTCGTTGGCCTCGGTCTGGAAGTGCTCGGTGTACACGTTCTTGCCGTCGCGGAACATCTCGTAGTACTGCATCTTGGCGTAATCTTCGCGCGCCTTGGTGGCGGCTGCGGCATCGGCGTCGTCACCGGTGACGTTGGAGGAAAGCGCCCAGCGCAGGCTGGCGTCCTCGTAGCCCACGGAGTTGATGGCGGGCAGCGACTCGCGCAGCGTCATGTGCGCCTTCTGGTAGTCAGTCAGCGGGGCGCCGATCAGCTGCATAAGCTGCGTGGACAGGTAGTTGGTGGACAGGTCGTCGACCTCGCTTGTCTGGTCGCAGCCGGCAACGTCGTAGTTGGCCCAGATGATGTAGTCGGTCTGCCACAGACGCTCCTGGTGCGTGGCGTCGTCTTCGCCGGTAAACCACCTGTCGTTGAACTTGGACGGGAAGAACGGCTGGTGGTCGCCCCAGAACACCACGACCACCTTACGGTCGAGCTTGCTCAGGGCGTTGAGGAAGTAGCGAAGCGCCTGGTCGGACTGCTCGATGCACGAGACATACTCGTCGACATCGGAGAGCGTGCCGTCCCCGACGGTCTTGGCGTCCAGGTCGGTCGTGTCGATATTCAGGTGCATCTGCTTGTCGACCGGCAGCAGACCCGTGTCGTAGCCCGAGTGGTTCTGCATGGTCACGTCGAAGATAAACTGCGGATCGGCGTTCTGGTCGAGCAGCTCAAGAATCTTGTCGTAGGTAGCCTGGTCGGTCACCATGCCGCGCAGGGTATCGGCGCCCTGGAAATCGTTGATGGACAGGAACTGGTCAAAACCAAAGTCCTTGTAGACGTTCTCGCGGTTCCAGTTGGTGGCGTGGTTGGGGTGCATGGCCGTGGTGGAATATCCGAGCGACTTGAACTGCTCTGCCAGGTTCCCGGTCGTTTCCATGTTGTAGATGGTGTAGGGGTACACGCCCGAGCCCAGGTTGGCCATGGAGTTGCCGGTCATAAACTCAAACTCGGTATTGGCGGTGCCGCCGCCGTAGGCGCTCACGTAGAGCTTGCCGCGGCTGAGACAGTTGGACAGGTTCTTAAAGTACTGCGGACCCTCGTAGCCGGCGCGCATGTTCTGGTAGATCGACAGATCAGAGAAGGTCTCGTTCATGATGGCGATGACCGTGGGCTTCTCGCTGTCGAACTGCTCCTTTGCGGCGGTGCGCTCGTCACTCTTGGCAGCGTCGGACTTGTCGTAGGCCTTGGCGTACTTTTTGAGCGTGGCCTTGGCATCGTCGACGGAGTAGTCGGCGGGTTTGGGCGGCTTGATGGACTGCGCCGCACTAATAAAGGCAGGCAGGTAGCCCTCGCGCCAGTAGCTCTCGAGCGGGCGCCAGGTGTAGACGGTGATGCCGAGGGTGTTGTAGTAGTCGATGAGCGTGACGTGCGCGGTCACGCCGCCTAGGCACAGCACGGCGACGAGCAGATTGGTGAGCAGCATGCGCTTGGCGTTGGCGGCGCCCTTCTGACGGTGCGGTGCCACCAGGCCGGCGTACTCGCACAGCAGCATGGCGATGGCGGTAAAGCCCATGGACAGCACGCAGAACAGCGAGATGGAGAAGGTGTAGCCGGTGCCGGCGACCGCGGCGGCGGTGGAGATGGCCGAAAGGTCGCCCGGCTGGATGGGCATGGACTTAAACGTGATGACGAAGAACTCGGCAATGCCCAGGACAAAGAGGGCAAAGGCCAGGACCGCGGGAGCTGCGCCGTGGCGCTGGAACAGGAAGAACAGGCCGACCATGAGCGTGGTGATGATGGCCCACTCGAGCAGGATGCACAGGGGGTAGACCCAGGTAAAGTCGTGGTTGGACGAGACCTCCATGCCCAGCAGCGCAAAGACGCCGGCGAGCAGCAGGCACAGGACGGCGGCGACGAGCGGTTTGCCCACAAAGGCGCCGCGCAAACGAGCGAGCTTGCCGGTGGGGGCGGGCGCATCGGCCGAGGCGAACGCAAAGACGCGCGGGGCGATGCGGTCGCGGGCGATACTGGCCCAGGCGCAGCCGGTGAGGATGGCATTGGTCAGGATGAGCATCACAAAGGCGAGCGGCTCGTTTTGGGCGACGAGGCCCACGGCGCCCCAAATAGTCAAAAAGACCTGGAACAGGCCGAAGGCGACGCTCCACCCAAGAGCGCTTTTGGCAACAGTGCCCGACTGAGCGCGAATGGCCTTGGCCTCGCGCAAGACAAGGTAGACGGTCGCCGCAAGACCGACGAGCGAGATGGCGGCAGCGAACATGCTGAGACTCCTCACAAACTTAAAACCTACGAAAGCGGGGATTTACCCGATTGTTACCTAAATATGCGCTGCAATTGGTGTCTGCGCACAACAACCAGCCATATTAACGCGCGCGTGTGGCGGTGTGGCGCAATGTAGTGGCGACCTGCGCGATAATGGACGGGAATTACACGGAAACGTAAAGGCTTCTTAAAGAATTGGCGAGGATAGAGCTATGGGCGAGCAGGTTTGTATGACGGGTGCCGAGTACTGCGGCGGAGCTGCGGGCGTGGATACGAACGGTTATCCGGTCGAGACTACGGGCAATGCGGTGCTGGACACGTTGGAGCACCGTTCCTCCACGCGTGCCTTCGCGCGTGATGACGACGACCGTCCCGTGGCGGTGACCGACGAGCAGCGGGCGGCAATTTTGCATGCGGCGAGTCGCGCGCCGTCGGCGGGCGCCATGATGATGTATTCCATCGTGAGCATTCGCGAGCAGGCTACGCTCGACCGCCTGGCCGACCTGTGCGACCAGCAGCCCATGATCGCCAAGGCGCCCTGGGCACTAATATTTGTGGTCGACTATGCCAAGTGGATCGATCTGTTTGAGCATGTGGGTTGCTTTGAGCCCGAGTTTGTAGAGCGTACGGGCAAGGCGCCCCGCCGCGCGCCGGGTCTGGGCGACTTTGCCATCGCGGCGCAGGATGCCGTGATCGCCGCCCAAAACGCCGTGGTTGCCGCCGAGGCCCTGGGCCTGGGGAGCTGCTATATCGGTGATATCGTCGAGAATGCCGAGGAAGTTGCCGCGCTGCTGGACTTGCCGCCCCATACCATGCCGCTGTCGATGCTCATCATCGGCACGCCCCGCAAGGAGCGCCCGGCGATCGCGCATCCCGTGGTGAACCTGGTGCACGAGGAACGCTACTGCCGTGCGGATGCCGCGACCATGGACGCGCAGGTGGCCGAGATGGATGCGATGTTTCGCCCGCACGCTCGCGAGGTGGGCGAGCGCGTGGTGGATATCTACACCCGCAAACACACGAGCCCCTTTATGGCCGAGATGAGCCGTTCCATGGAGTGGTGGTTCAAAAACTGGCTCGGCAAGTAACGAATGCGGCGATGTGACAAAGGGAAAGTCCCTCTGTCACATTCCATATCGCCGTGGTGGCCTAAAGGTCGTATAAATGTTTATCTAGCTGGGAAGACGGTGCCATTTAAACATGGGCTGATTACCTATAATCCCTTCGAACATTAAAGTTGGGAGGAAACCGGCTTATGGAACAAAAGGCCAAGGAGGCAGCCTCGCACGCTGCGATTCCTGTGAGCATCTCGGCGATGCTCGTCACGCTGGGCGTGGTGTACGGCGATATCGGCACCAGCCCTATGTATGTAACCAAGGCGCTCGTTGCCGGCAACGGCGGCATCGGAAGCGTCACGGAGGAGTTCGTGCTCGGCGCGCTCTCCCTTGTCGTGTGGACGGTCACGCTGCTGACCACCATCAAGTACGTGCTCATCTCGCTGCGTGCCGACAACCATGGTGAGGGCGGCATCTTTGCCCTGTACAGCCTGGTCAAGCGCTGCGGCAAGTGGCTTATCATCCCCGCCATGCTGGGTGGCGCCGCGCTGCTCGCCGACGGCATCCTGACGCCGGCCGTTACCGTTACCACGGCCATCGAGGGCCTGCGCACCATCCCGGCGGTCCATGCCGTGCTGGGCGATGACCAGGGCCGCGTCGTCGCCATTACGCTCGCCATCATCATCGTGCTCTTCTTGGTACAGCGCATCGGTACTGCCAAGATCGGTCACGCCTTTGGCCCCATCATGACGCTGTGGTTCCTGTTCCTGGGCGGCACGGGTCTGTTCTTTGTCTTCCAGCACCCCGCCGTGCTGCTGTGCCTCAACCCGGTGCGCGGCATCGCCTTTTTGCTGAGCCCCAACAACCATGCGGGCATCATGATTCTGGGCAGCTGCTTCCTCGCCACCACCGGTGCCGAGGCGCTCTACTCCGACATGGGCCACGTCGGCCGCGGCAACATCTACGCCACCTGGCCGTTCGTTAAGTGCTGCCTGCTGCTTTCCTATATGGGCCAGGGCGCTTGGCTTATGAACAACGCTGCCAACCCCGAGCTTATGGGCATTGCCGACCTCAACCCGTTCTACCAGATGCTCGCCCCGGGCCTGCGTCCCTTTGCCGTCGGCCTTTCCACCGTCGCGGCCATCATTGCCTCGCAGGCGCTCATCACCGGCGCGTTTTCGCTGGTGTCCGAGGCCAGCCGTCTGGACCTCATGCCGCACATGCAGGTCTTCTACCCTGCCGAGACCAAGGGCCAGCTCTACATCCCCATGGTCAACAACGTCATGCTTGTCGGCTGCGTCATCGTGGTGCTGCTGTTCCAGAACTCGGCGCATATGGAAGCCGCCTACGGCCTTGCCATTACGCTGACTATGATGTGCACGACGCTGCTGCTCTTCTTCTACCTGCACGAGGAGCGCAAGCTCAAGGTTGCTCCGTGGATCTTCGCGGCCTTCTTCCTTTTGCTCGAAGGCTTCTTCTTCGTGAGCTCGCTCACCAAGTTCTTCCACGGCGGCTACTTCACCATCCTCATGGCTGCACTCATCATGGGCATTATGGTGTGCTGGTACAACGGCACGGCGGTCGAGCAGCGCCAGTTTACGCTGCTGCCGCTGCGCAGCTATCTGCCGCAGCTCAAGCGCCTGCGCGATGACGATCGCTACGAGCGTCTGAGCGACAACATCGTGTACCTGACCAAGGACACCCATACCGACTACATCGACCGTGATATCGTCTACTCGATCTTGGACAAGCATCCCAAGCGCGCTCGCGCCTGGTGGTTTGTGAATGTCGAGACCATGGACGAACCGCACACCTTTGCCTATTCGGTCGAGACGTTCGGCACCGACTACGTGTTCCGCGTGCATCTGTACCTGGGCTACAAGATCAACCAGCGCGTCAATGCCTACCTGCGTCAGGTCGTTCAGGACCTGGCTGCCACCGGCGAACTGCCTGCGCAGACGCATGACTACTCGGTCTACAAAGATCCGGGTAACATCGGTACGTTCAAGTTCGTCCTGATCCGTAAGCTTCTGGCGCCCGAAAGCGATGTGGAGCCGAGCGAGCGTACGGCCATCACGCTCAAGTACATCATCCGCCGCGCTGCCGGCACGCCTGCACGCTGGTACGGCCTGGAGAACTCCAACGTGAGCTTTGAGTACGTGCCGCTGTTCACCAAGTTCAAGGCCGTGAACAAGATGCAGCGCCTGGCCCCCAACGAGCGGCCGTAGACGTCGGCGGCTACACGGAGTTGGTTTTTGATGGATAAGATTGAGACCAGGGAGGCAAACATGGATGCAAAGATGCTTGATGGCCGCGAGGTGGTTGCCGAGCTAGTATGTGAGGCGCGCGTCGACGCCGCCGAAGATCGGTTCTTTACGAATCGTGCCAACATGGACATGGCCGACCGCGTGATCTCGATCGTGGCACTGGTATTTGGAGCGGTGTGCGTGTGTGCCCTGCTCGCGCACGTGCTGTTTGTCTAGCGACCGCCGGTTGCAAAGGCTATACACTTGGAACCACCACAAGGGAAACCACCACAAAGGTGCCTGTCCCTTTGTGGTGGTTTTTGTTTTTGAGAGAGGGGCGGGGCACTGATGGACGTCCGTACGGACGGCGATATTGCCGATAGCTTTTGGTGGCGGCGCACAACGCTGACGCGCCGCACTCCTCTGTATGACGCCTGCGTATCGGTGGGGCTGCTGGTCGCGGCGACGATTGTGGGCGCGCTGCTCGACCATCCGGGTCTCGCGCCGAGCATCATGATCGTCTATGTGTTCGCCGTTCAGCTGTGCGCATTCTTTACCTGGAGTCGCCTGTATTGCTTGCTGAGCTCGGCTGCCGCCGTGGCGCTCTACAACTTCTTGTTTGTCGACCCGCGCTACTCGCTGTCGCTTATCGACCGCGGCTATCCCGGCATGTTCTTCATCATGTTCGTGGTCTCGCTTGTGTCGAGCTCGATTGCGTTGGCCCTGCGGCGCGCCTTGGCACAGGCTGCCGCCAGCGACCGCCGCACGCATATGGTGCTCGAGACCAACCGCATGCTGCAGCGGTGCGCCGACGAGCAGCAGATTGTCCATGCCATGGCAACGCAGCTGGCGCGTCTTTCGGGCTGTCCGGTCGTATGGTACAGCGCCGATGCCGACGATGATGACCTGCTGCCGCGTGCGACATACACGGCCGTGGGCGATGCCGCGCCGGTGCATGAGCTGGCGCCGCAGATGCCGCCGCGTCTCTCGGCGTCCGCCTATGTGGGAACGCCGCTCGATGCCACTTATGGCGGTTCGGCGTTCTACGGTATCTACCTGACGGTTCGCACGGGTGACGGCTTCGTGCGCTCGGGCGACCCTGCCTCGGTGGTGGGCGTGCTGGCTATCGTTGCCGAGCCCGACGTGCTGACGCACGAGGAGCGGACACTTGCCGATGCCATCGTGAGCGAAGGCGAGCTGGCACTCGATCGCGCCCGCGCCATGGAGGCCCGCGAGGAGGCGGCGGTGCTTGCCAAAAATGAGCAGCTGCGCGCCAACCTGCTGCGCTCCATCTCGCACGACCTGCGCACGCCGCTCACCAGTATTTCGGGCAATGCCGATGTGCTGCTCGACCAGGGCTCGACCGGCACCGCCGTGCTCGACGCCCAGACGCGCCGCGGCCTGCTCCTGTCCATTCGCTCGGATGCGCAATGGCTCAACGTCACCGTCGAGAACCTGCTCGCCATCACCAAGCTCGAGGGCGGCGGTATGCGACTGTCGACCACGCTCGAGCTCATGGACGATATCGTCGAGGAGGCGCTGCGCCACGTGAACCCTGCCGTGCGCGAGCACGACCTTAAGGTGGTGGCGTGCGATGAGCCGGCGCTCGTCAACGTCGATGCGCGCCTGATGGTGCAGCTGGTGGTCAATCTGGTGAACAACGCCATCACCTATACGCCCGCAGGCTCGCATATCATGATTTCGATTGGCGTCGACGATGGACGCGTGGCGTGCTCGGTGGCCGATGATGGTCCGGGCATCGCACCCGAGGACCGCGAGCGAATTTTTGAGTCGTTCTATACCGCCAACCATGGTCTGGCCGACAGCCACCGCAGCGTGGGCTTGGGTCTTTCGCTCTGCCGCTCCATTGCGTTGGCGCATGGCGGTAGCATAGAGGTTGCCGCGGCGGACCCGCACGGTTCGGTCTTTACGATTGAACTTCCCGCCGCCGACGTTTCGTTTGATAAGGAGTAGCGCAGTGTCGAACTCTGCCGTAAAACCGCTCATCTTGGTCGTTGAGGACGACCCAGCTGTTCGCAACCTTATCGTTGCTGCGCTCGAGGCGCACGGCTTGCGCCATATGGCCGTGGAGACCGCCCATGCCGCCATCGCCGCCGCCTCATCGCAGGCACCGAGTATTGTGCTGCTCGATCTGGGCCTGCCCGATATGGATGGTGTCAAGGTGGTGGAGTCGGTGCGCGCATGGTCGGGTATGCCGATTATTGTGGTTTCGGCGCGCAGCGAGGATGCGGACAAGATTCGCGCGCTCGATGCCGGCGCCGACGACTACCTGACCAAGCCGTTTTCGGTCGAGGAGCTGCTCGCGCGCATTCGCACGACGCTCAGGCGCCTTTCGTATGCGCAAACGGGCGGTGTTGCCTCCGAGGGCTCGTTCGATACCGGTGAGCTGCATATCGATTTTGATGCCGGCATCGCCACGATGGATGGCGAGGAACTGCATCTGACGCCGATCGAGTACAAGCTCTTGTGCCTGCTGGCCCATAACGCCGACAAGGTGCTCACGCACCAGTTTATCCTGCACGAGATTTGGGGCACGGCAACTAAGAGCGACCTGGCGAGCCTGCGCGTCTTTATGGGCACGTTGCGTAAGAAGATCGAGTCCGACCCCGCGCATCCGCGCTATATCCAGACGCACGTGGGTATCGGTTACCGATTGGTCACCCAAGGGTAGGACGGCGTCCGCCATCCCAATATGAGTTGCGGTGAAATACGGTCTAAATATACCTAATTCCAGGCAAAACAGTCCGTATTCCACCGCAACTTTGTTATCTGCCCTTGGGCTTGCTGGCGTAGAACTTCTTCTTTTTGGGCTTGCCGGCAGAGGAGGGTTTGCCGGCAAAGTTTGATTTGCCGTTGCCGGCCTGCGCGGGCGCGGGCGCTGCTGCACGAGGCTTGCGCGCCTCGGGGCTGCGCAGCTCCTCGGTTCGCTCGGCAATCTCCTCGGCGCTAAAGCCGACCTCGGCCATGGCGTCCTCGATGGGCAGTCGGCGTACGATATAGCAATGGTGCACCTTCTGGTTGCGCGCGAAGTCCTCGGGGATGGTCTGCGCCGTAATGTCCTCCAACACGACGCCCGCGCGCGCGAGCTTGCGCGTCTCGGGGCGGAAGCCACGCAGGTTGCAGCTAAAGATGGCGTGGCCGCCCTGTGCGAGCAGGCGCGATACGCCGGCCAAAAGCTCAACATGGTCGCGCTGGACATCCCAGGTGCGGCGGCCCATCTTGGATGAGTTCGAGAACGTGGGCGGGTCGACAAAGATCAGGTCCCAGCGGTTGCGCGTCTGGCGCTGGTCGCGAATCCAGGCGAGCACGTCGTCGCGCACAAAATGATGCTGCGGACCAACAAAGCCGTTCTGGCGCATATTGCGCTCGGCCCAGTCCAGGTAGGTGTTGGAAAGGTCGACCGTCACGGTCTCCTCGACGCCGCCGTCTGCCGCATAGCAGGTGGCGGTACCGGTGTAGGCGAACAGGTTGAGGAAGCGGCGCGCCTGCTTGGCGTGCTCGCGCACCAGGTTGCGGGTGACGCGGTGGTCTAGGAAGATGCCCACATCCAAATAGTCGTCAAAGTTGACGGCAAAGGTGAGTCCACCCTCTTCGATGAGCGGCAGGCGACGGCGCGCGATGTTGGCGCGCTCGCCCGAGCCGCCCTTGCCGGCGCCCTGCTTGCCGTACTGCGAGCCGCCGCGCGAACGCATGCGGGCCTTGGCGTGCACGTGCTCGGCCGGAACATCAAGAATACGCGGCGCGATGGCCAAGATGTCGAGCATGCGGGCCTGGGCAAGCGCGGGGTCGATGGTCTTGGGTGCGGCGTATTCGGCGATGACGAGCCAGCGGCCCGGCGTCTGCGGGCAGCCCTCGTACAGGTCGATGGCGGCGGAGTAGTCGGGCAGGTCGGCATCGTAGACGCGGTAGCAGCTCACGCCCTCGCGCTTGGCCCACTTGCGGCGCAGGCGGGCATTCTTGCGCAGGCGGTTGGCGAACTGCTCAGACTCGGGAATGAGCACGGGCAGCGGCTTGCCGTCGCCCAGGTCGAGCGTGGCGGCAGGTTCGGGCATGGGGGTGTTGGCGGCGTTGTCGTTGACTTCGTCGGCATCCGTGACCTCGGCCTCGGCATCCGCACTGGTCGCAGCCTCAAACGCTGCGGCGGCGTGGTCGAGCGAAGGCCAGACTTCGACGGTCGCCTCCTCGTTGTTGGGCATGACGGCGATCGAGCGCTCGGGCTCGGCGTGGAGCGCGCGGGCCAGCAATCCGTCGCGGGTGAGTGCGGCGACCGGCGCCGCGGCAAGCTCGGGCGCGCGGCGCAGCTCGCCGATGAGCGTCATGGTGTCATGCATGAGCGAAAGCGGGGTCTCGGTGGTGTCTGCGACTACGGCGGCACCGGCGACGGCGCCCGCATGGTCCAGCACGGTGGCTGGCTTGGCAGCACAAAAATCGACAAAGCGCTTGTAACCGGCGCACTTGACCATGCGCTCGGCGGTCTTGCGGGCGGCGGGGTCAACATCCGCGGCAACGATGCGCGCCTGGCGCTCACGTGCTGCCGCCTCGCGCTCGCGTGCTTCGGCGAGCAGCTGCTCCCATAGGGCGGCGTCGTGCAGCTGCCAGCCCTCAAAGCCCCAGCGCTCGCGTGCGGCGCCCGGGGCGCGGTCGGACAGGATATTCACTGCCTCCAGCAGCAGACCGCCGCCGGCGCACGAGGCGTCGACCAGCGTGGGAAGGGCTTCGTTCTCGTAATCATCGGCCGTCAGCTCGCGCTCGCACAGTGCGGTCCAGCCGGCCTGCGCCAGCACCAGGGCGGCGTAGTCGGGGCGCAGCACGTGCGCGCCCTCGCCGGCGCGGGTCGCTGCGGGCGGCAGGCGTTTGAACAGCGGGTCGCCCGAAAGGTCCAGGCTAATGCTTGCGCGGCGCTGACGCAGCGAAAGCAGCAGGTGAACGTCGGGATCGGCGGCATCGACGTCGGCACGACGGCCCGTGGTCTCGGCCAGACGGTCGCACAGCGCGTCCTTGGCGCGCAGGGCCGAGAAGCGCGTGTTGCGCAGCTGCTCGGTCACGCCGCGGGCGGTGATGGCGATGGTGGCGCCGGGGCGGATGATGGTCTCCCAGGTGATGTCGTAAACGCTATCGTACAGCTCGTCGGCATCCTGCGCCTCAAAGCGCCCGAGCACCGCAAACACGCGGCTCGCTAGGCGCGACCACAGACAGGCGCGGTAGCCTTCTTCGAGCTCGCCCTCAAATGTAGCGCGGCCCTTCAGCCGGCGAACATGCGAAAGCCCGAGGCGTTTAAGCTCGTCGGCGAGTGCGGACTCAAAGCCCTCGGGGCAGCTTGCGTAAAATTCCATGGGTGACCTCTCTGGTTGCGTCGCTCCATTATATGATGGATACTTCGTTTACTCTCGCCCCCGAAAGGAACCCATATGATTGATGCGTGCCCCGATTCCGCCGTGCTCTTTTTTGACGTGGACGGCACGCTGACGTCGTTCGATCCCGACAACATGACCGACAAGGACTTTTCGGCGGTTCGCCCCTCGCAGGCGGTCGTCGAGGCGTTTCATCGTCTGGGCGACGCGGGACACAAGGCGTTTATCTGCACGGGTCGCCCCCTGTGGCTCATCGCCGATAGCTTGCGTGCGCTCGACCCCGCGGGCGTCGTTGCCATGGCGGGCGCCACGCTCGAGGTCGAGGGCCGCGTGGTGTATGAGGACTGCTTTGACGAAGACATTGTTGAGGAGCTTGCACGCCGTATGGCCGCGGCAGGGATTGAAGCCTTTTTCGAGACCAACGTGGCTACTTTTGCCCTGGAACCCGCGGGTGTTGAGCAGTCGTCTCTGATCGGCACTTCTGTGGTGCACAGCACCGAGGAAATGCGCGTCGACGGCCGTCTGCGCGTGGGCAAGGTAGGCATCGTCGCGAGCGACCTGGCTCGCGTAGCCAACGATGATGGCTTTATCGATCGCGAGTTTGAGCTGTGCAACACCGGTGGTCAGAATCGCGAGCTGAGCCCCAAGGGCATCGACAAGGGCGTGGGCGTGGCGCGAGCGCTGGAATACCTGGGTCGCACCGGCAACGCACGCACCTTTGGCTTCGGCGATTCGGGTAACGACCTGGGCATGCTCGCTGCGGTCGAGACGGCTGTCGCCATGGGCAACGCCATGCCTGAGGTCAAGGCGGTCGCCGACTACGTGACCGACGATGTCGCACACGACGGCACCGTCACAGCGATGCAGCATTTCGGCCTCATCTAATGAATCCCGCGTTCTGACGTTTGCTCAAACTGCGACTCTTTGCTTTTGCATGCTCAATCGATTTATCAATCCAAACACTGAGGTGTTTATACCGTTCGCCGAGAAGATAAAAAACCGCAGCTCACGCTTTGATAAACGTAGGTAAAGTGTTTAGCAGTTTATCGGCCGTATGCTAACGAAAGGAATCAGGCAGATGGCAATCAAGGTGTTCGCTGACGGTGCAAACCTCGAGGGCATGCTCGACATGTACGAGAACGGCAACGTTCAGGGTTTCACGACCAACCCGTCCCTTATGAAGAAGGGCGGCGTGACGGATTACCGCGCGTTTGCCAAGGAGGTCCTGACCCACATCACCGATGTGTCCGTGTCGTTTGAGGTCTTTGCCGACGACGTCGAGACCATGGAGGTCGAGGCCCGCGAGATCGCCACCTGGGCCGAGAACGTCTACGTCAAGATTCCGTGCGTGACCACCAAGGGCGAGTCCACCGCCGAGCTGGTGCGCAAGCTTTCGGCCGACGGCATCAAGGTCAACGTCACCACCATCTTTACGCCTAAGCAGGTTGACGAAATGGTCGAGGCCGTTGACACCGAGACGCCGTCCATCATCTCGCTCTTTGCCGGCCGCATCGCCGACACCGGCGTCGACCCCATTCCGTTTATGACGGAGTCGGTCAAGAAGGCCGCCATCAAGCCCAACTGTGAGGTCCTGTGGGCGTCCACGCGCGAGCTCATCAACATTTACCAGGCAGAAGCCTGCGGTTGCCAGATCATTACGGTGCCCAACAGCATCCTGGCCAAGCGCAAGAACATCGGTCGCGACCCGTACGAGGTCTCGCTCGATACCGTGCGCGGCTTTGCCAAGGATATCGCCGCTTTGGGCTTCCATATTCTGCCGTAACGCGAACACTGGCTACGCCGCGGGCTGCTCGCCCCGGCCTTTCCTTTCCCTATCGCTCACGCGCCTCGCGAGGGTCGCGCTAGGCAAAGGAAAGGCCGGGGCTGCCGACACGAGCTTGCCAGCAAGTTGGCGCTTGGCTTCTATATCCTGCCGTGGGCAAAGGTACCCCCGCCTGCGCCGTGCAAAATTGAGAGTATTCAGCAAGGTAAAGGTCTTTATCAGTTAACCGAAGCATGGAACAGCCCCCGTTTTGGCTCTGGCGACGCTAAAACGGGGGCTGTTTTTTGCTTTTTCGTCTCTGAGAGGCATCCGGAACGGTGGAATTTGCAGAATACTCGCGATTTTGCACATCGCTACAGGGGGGTACCTTTGCTTTGGCGGTTTACTTGCCCTGTACCATGGTGAGCGAGATCTTTTTGCGGTCGCGATCGACCTTCTCGACCCACACCTTGACCGTGTCACCGACGCGCACCACGTCGCTGGGGTGCTTGACGAAGCGGTTGGCCAGTTTGGAGATGTGCACGAGGCCGTCCTGGTGCACGCCCACGTCGACGAAGGCGCCAAAGTCGACGACGTTGCGCACTGTGCCCTTGAGCTCCATGCCGGACTCCAGGTCGTCGATGGAAAGTGCTGAGCGGCTAAAGACCACCTCGGGCGCGTCGTCGCGCGGGTCGCGACCGGGCTTCTTGAGCTCGTTGACAATGTCGATGAGCGTGAGGGTGCCGCAGTCCAGGTCGCTTGCCAGCGCCGAGATGCTGCCCAGGCGGCGCTCGATGTCGGGTACGCCGCCGCGGCTGAGCTCACTGGCTTTAACGCCTGCGCGCTCCAGGACGGCCGTGGCTACCTCGTAGCTCTCGGGGTGGACGCTTGTCGCGTCGAGTGGGTTCTTGCCACCGCTGATGCGCAGGAAGCCCGCGGCGTTGAGATATGCCTTGGGTCCCAGTTTGGGGACCTTCTTAAGCTGGCGGCGATCGGTAAAGGCACCGTTTTCCTCGCGGTAGGCCACGATATTCTTGGCCACGCTCGGCGTGATGCCCGATACGTATCCCAGCAGGCTCGCGCTTGCGGTGTTGACGTCGACGCCTACGCGGTTGACGACGTCCTCCACCACGTGGCCCAGAGTGCGCGAGAGCTCGGCCTGGTCAAGGTCGTGTTGGTACTGGCCAACGCCGATGGACTGGGGCGGAATCTTGACGAGCTCTGCCAGCGGGTCTTGCAGGCGACGGCCCAGGCTCATGGCGCCACGCACGGTGACGTCCAGGTCGGGATATTCCTGGCTGGCGAGCTCGGAGGCGGAGTACGCCGACGCGCCGGCTTCGTTAACGATGGTGTAGCGAAGGCTGGGCGCCTGCTCGGCGATGAACTCCGAAACGACTTCCTCGGTCTCGCGGCTGGCGGTGCCGTTGCCGATGACGATGGTGTTGACACTGTCCTTCTTGACGAGGCGGGCGAGCTCGCGCTTGGTGCCGGCGACGTCGTGGCGCGGCTTGGTGGGGTAGACCACGCCGTGGTCGAGCAGCTTGCCGGTCTCGTCCATGACGGCGACCTTGCAGCCGGTGCGGTAGCCCGGATCGAGCGCGAGCACGCGGGCGCCACGGACGGGGCGTGCCGAGAGCAGGCCCTCGAGATTCTTGGCAAAGACGTTGATAGCCTCGGTCTGGGCGCGAACGGTGAGTTTGGCGCGGGCCTCGCGCTCCAGCGAGGGGGCCATGAGGCGCTTGTAGCCGTCGGCGATGGCGGCATCGAAGACGGGCGCGAATACGCCCTGGCGTCGGGGCCAACGGCTGCCGAGGCGTGCCGTGGCGGCGGCGCCGTCGACGTTCACGCGCACGCGGAGCTTGCCCTCGCGCTCGCCGCGGTCGATAGCCAGCACGCGGTGGTTGGGTATACGGCGCAGCGGCTCGTCAAAGTTGTAGTAGGGCTCGTAGGGGGTCTTCTCGGCGGGGTCTGTGGCTTCGACGACGATATCGGCGGTGTTCTGCGTAAAGGCGCGCAGGTCGGCGACGTTCTCGGGGTCCTCGGCCACCGTCTCGGCCACGATGTCCGCCGCCCCGGCGAGCGCCTTTTCGGGCGTGTCGAAGCCGGCGTCCTCGTTGACGTAGGCCGCGGCGGCATCGAGCGCGCTGCCCTTGGCCGAGGCCTGCATGATGATCATGTTGGCAAGCGGCTCCAGGCCTGCCTCGCGGGCCTTCTGCGCGCGAGTCATGCGCTTTTTGCGGTAGGGCTTGTAGAGGTCCTCGACACGCTGGAGCTGCGTGGCCTCGCGAATTTGCTGCTCAAGCTCTGGCGTGAGTTTGCCCTGGGCGTCGATGAGCAGAATGACGTCCTCTTTGCGCTGCTCAAGATTGCGCAGGTAAGACAGACGCTCGTCGAGTGCGCGCAGGGCGACGTCGTCCATGCCGCCCGTGGCTTCTTTGCGGTAGCGCGAGATAAAGGGGATGGTGTTGCCCTCGTCGATGAGCTTGACGGCTGCCTCGATGTTGGCGGCCTTAAGGTTGAGCTCGCGGGTGAGCTGGGCGATAAGATCCATGGGACTCCTTGCGTTTAAGGTGCGTTTGCAGCACAGGGCTACCAAGGATACCACCCGTCCCAAAAGACTGTTTTTGGGGCCGCGCCACGAAAACGGTCTATCTACTACGTTTGAACCGTATGGGTCGACCATCCCCCGGTTTTCCGAAAATACGCAAGCCGTCTACCTGCGGTTTTTATTTCGCGAAATTCTGTATGGTTAAGGGTGGTCGGTTAAACGTAGTAGATAGGCCCATTTCGTGGCGAACGAATCAAGCCGAGGTGCAAAATAGCCCCCGCCCCAGAAAAATCATCGGCAAGGTAGCAAAATGCCCCGCGGGCAGGAGGCTGCTCGCGGGGCAAAGAAGAGGGGCTTGTTGGTGGCGGGCCGAGGCGCTCGGCGGGGAGTTTGCCGCGGCCCGCTCTTAAGGCATTACAGCTCGACGAGCTGGCCGGTCTCGGCGGCCTCCTTGATGGCGTTGAGAAGCGTGAGCGTCTTGACGTTATCGGCGGGGGTCACGACGGGCTCGACCTCGCGGCGGACAACCTTCACAAAGTGCTTGAGCTGCATCTTGTGCGGCAGTGCCGGGTCGACGGCCGGAATCTCCATCTGCAGCGGCTTGTGCCAGTTAGAGGCGCCGGCCGTGGGACCTGCTGGG
>UQZD01000033.1:0-26967 GCA_900545485.1 uncultured Collinsella sp.
CGAGCAGCGTCTTGCCATGGCGATAGGGGCGCTCGAAGAGCAGCCAATCGGTAAATGCCATGTTGTAGGCCATGATTTCGTTTTGCGAAGGCTCGGTGCAATAGCTGAGCCACGGGTCGACAATGATCTCGAACTGTTCGCGCGCCGGCTCCAGAAATTGAAACTTCCGCAGCATCCAAAAGTGAGCCAGGTCGGTAATATCGTTGCCGACGGCTTCGGCCAGCTGCGCTTGATCTAAAGCGTGGTCAGTCATGGCATCCTCCTCAAACTGATGGACCTCAATTTGAGCTTACGAGGAGGGTGGGCAACCACTGTCAGTGCAGGCAAAAGAGGCCCTCTGCTGCAAACCAGATGCTAACCAAACACTTGACGGAACACTTGACCGAATAAGCGTACCGCAACAAAACCGCAGGTAGACATAGGCAGCCAACCCGCCCTTTTGAGACAGGTGCCCGCAGCCACCACAGAAACAACAGGTGACCACAGCCCAAGAAGTCGGCAAATGAACACCCGTACGTCGATAAACGAGCAAATCGCTCGCAAAGAGTGTCCCCAACGACTAGACAAAAAATGACTAGTCATTGGAGACGTTCTTAAATGACTACTTTACAGCTCCAGCGCGTCGGCGACTTCGGCTGAGCAGGCCAGGGCGTCGGCCATGGCGTTCACCACGAGCGAGCTGCCGTTGCGAGCATCACCCGCCACATACACCGGCGCGGCATCCGCGGCGACGCCGTCGACACGGGCCGCAAGGTGCGAGCCCTCGGCAGCCATCACCGGCAGTGGACGACCAGCGGTGGCAACAGGCACGCCAACGGCGTCGAACACGCCATGCTCGGGACCCGTAAAACCGCAGGCGATGAGCACCAGCTGGGCCGGCACCTCGTGCTCGGAGCCCGCGATGCGCTCGGGCTTTCCCGCCGACCAGTCCAAATCGACCACGCGCAGACCCGCAGCCGCACCCTTCTTGTCCAGCAGCACCTCGAGCGTATCCACGCCCCAGGCACGCATCTCGCCGCCCATCGCAGCAATAGCCTCCTGCTGGCCGTAGTCGGTCTTCTTAATGTTGGGCCACTGCGGCCAGGGGTTGCTCGCCGCGCGCGCATCAGGCGCCGCCGGCAAGAACTCAAACTGGCGCACGCTGCGCGCACCCTGACGTACCGCGGTGCCCACGCAGTCGTTACCGGTATCGCCGCCGCCAATGACCACAACGTCCAGGCCGCGCGCGTTCACCGCGGGGTCGCCGCCATCGAGCACCGAGACGGTCGAAGCCGTCAGGTAGTCCACGGCATACACTACGCCCGGGGCATCAATGTTCGCAGCCGAAAGCCCACGCGGAGCACGGGCGCCGGCAGCCACCACGACGGCGTCAAAGTCGTCGAGCTTGGCGGTAACCTTGGGATCGCTCACGTCGGCACTCAGCTCGAACACAATGCCCAGCTCGCGCATGAGCGCCACGCGACGCTCGACCACGGACTTCTCGAGCTTCATGTTGGGAATGCCGTACATGAGAAGACCGCCCGGGCGGTCGTCGCGCTCAAACACCGTCACGCGGGCGCCACGACGCGCAAGCTCCCATGCCGCCACCAGACCAGCGGGACCGGAGCCCACCACGGCAACCGTGGGTACACCCTCCCCTGCCGGCTCAAAGCGGTGCGGACCGCCGTTGGCCCACTCATGGTCGCTAATCGCGCGCTCGTTGTCATGGATCGTCGTGGGCTGGCCATCGACCGAGCCCAGGTTGCATGCGGCCTCGCACAGCGCCGGGCACACGCGACTCGTGAACTCGGGCATGGGCGAGGTGAGTGACAGGCGCTCGGCGGCCTCGTCCCAACGGCCGCGGTACACCAGCTCATTCCACTCGGGAATCAGGTTGTGCAGCGGACAACCGCTCGGACGTGCCTTGCCAAAGCTCGCGCCCATCTGACAAAACGCCACACCGCACATCATGCAGCGGCTCGCCTGGGCACGGCGCGCGTCGTCGTCGAGCTCCACGTGCAGCGGATCAAAATCATGGATGCGCTCCTCCACGGGGCGAAGCTCGTGGGTCACGCGATCGATATCAAGAAAAGCACCAGGCTTACCCATGGCACTTACGCCTCCTTCTTGGTCGAAGCAACAGAGCTGGCAGCCACGGACGCAGCACCCGCAGCACCGCCCGCGACATCGAAGCGAGCAACATCCGCGGCACTCGCGCGACCGGTCACAATGTCAAACGCCAGCTCCTCAGCCTGTGCATGCGTCTTGCCGGCAGCCTCACCCGCAGCGACAATCGCCAGCACGCGCTCGTACTCGGTCGGAATGACCTTCACAAAGTGCTTGCTCATCGTCTCAAAGCTGTAGAGCAGCTTAATGCCGCGCGGGCTCTGCGTCGCATCCACGTGTTCCTGGATGAGCGCACGGATCTGCGCCAGCTCGCCGGCCGTCGGGACCTTGAGCTCAACGCTCTCGTGATTCACACGGGCATCGAGCGTGCCATATTGGTCAAAGACGTAGGCCACGCCGCCTGTCATGCCGGCGGCGAAGTTCTGACCGACCTCGCCCAGGATGAGCGCCAGACCACCCGTCATGTACTCGCAGCCATGGTTGCCGCAGCCCTCGACCACCACGGTGGCACCGGAGTTGCGTACGCCAAAGCGCTGGCCTGCCAGGCCGTTAATGAAGCCGCGGCCGCTCGTGGCGCCAAAGAACGCAACGTTGCCCACGATGATGTTCTCATCGAACTTGTAGGTCGCATGCGGGTTGGGGCGCACCGACACCTCGCCGCCCGAAAGGCCCTTGCCAAAGTAGTCGTTGGCGTCACCGCACACGTTGAGCGTAATGCCGCGCGGCAGGAAGGCGCCAAAGCTCTGACCGGCCGAACCATCGCAATCGATGGTGATGGAGCCGGCGGGCAGGCCCTCGGGATGCGCCTTGGTCACCGCGTTGCCCAAGATGGTGCCCACGCAGCGGTTGACGTTGGCGATATCGGCGCGGAAGCGAATCGGACGCAGGTGCGCACGGGCATCGGCCGTATAGGGCACAAACAACGTGGAGTCGAGCGTCTTTTCGAGCTCGCTGTCCGCAGCCATCTGGGGCAGGAAGTGACGGCCGTCGGCACCCGGGATGTGGGCACCAAACTCACAGGTCGCGCTCGCCAGCACGGGCGACAGATCCAGCAGGTTAGCCTTGCGGTTGCCCGGGACCTCAATCTGGCGCAAGCACTCGGGATGGCCGACCATCTCTTCGACGGTGCGGAAGCCCAGGCTCGCCATGACCTCGCGCAGTTGCTCGGCAACAAAGAGCATAAAGTGCTCAACGTGCTCGGGCTTGCCGCGGAAGCCGCGACGCAGGCGGCAGTTTTGCGTAGCGATGCCGGCGGGGCAGGTATCCTGCTGGCAGTCGCGCTGCATGAGGCAGCCCATCGAGATGAGCGGCATGGTCGCAAAGCCAAACTCCTCGGCACCCAGCAGGCAGGCGACGGCAACATCGGTGCCGTCCATGAGCTTGCCGTCGGCCTCGAGCACCACGCGCGAGCGCAGGCCGTTTTGCAGCAGCGTCTGCTGGGCCTCGGCAAGACCGAGCTCCAGCGGCAGACCGGCGTGCCAAATGGAATCGCGAGCAGCGGCACCCGAGCCGCCGTTGTGGCCGCTGATCAAAATCTTGTCGGCAGCGCCCTTGGCAACACCAGTGGCGATGGTGCCGACGCCGGCCTCGCTGACCAGCTTGACCGACACGCGTGCGCCGGGGTTGGCGTTCTTAAGATCGAAGATCAGCTCTGCCAGGTCCTCGATGGAGTAGATGTCGTGATGCGGCGGAGGCGAGATCAGGCCGATGCCGGGCGTGGACTGACGGACCTCGGCGATCCAGGGGTAGACCTTCTTGCCGGGCAGGTGGCCACCCTCGCCGGGCTTGGCGCCCTGGGCCATCTTGATCTGAATCTCGAAGGCGCTGCACAGGTAGCGGCTCGTCACGCCAAAGCGCGCGCTTGCTACCTGCTTGATGGCGGAGTTCTTGGAGTCACCGTTAGCCAGCGGGGTCTCGCGACGCGGATCCTCACCGCCCTCGCCGGAGTTGGAACGGCCGTGCAGGCGGTTCATGGCGATGGCCATGCACTCGTGTGCCTCTTTGCTAATAGAGCCATACGACATGGCGCCGGTGTTAAAGCGGCGGACGATGTTGAGCGCGGGCTCGACCTCGTCAAGCGCCACCGGAGTACGGCCGCTGGCATCAAAGTCGAGCAAGTCGCGCAGGCGCACGGCACGGCCCGTGCGGTGCAGGCGGGCGCTGTACTCCTTAAAGGTGTCGTAGCTGTCCTCACGGCAGGCGGTCTGCAGCAAGTAGACAGTCTGCGGATCGATGAGGTGATCCTCGCCGCCGAGCGGGCGCCACTTGGTCAGACCCAGCGTGGGCAGCTGCTCGGGAGCCGGGCTCTTAAGGATAGCGAGCGCGGCGTCGTAGCGCTCGTTCTGCTCGCGCTCGACGTCCTCGACACCCATACCGCCCACACGGCTCACCGTGCCGGCGAAGTACGCGTTGACGAACTCCGGCGTAAAGCCCACGGCCTCGAAGATCTGCGCCGAATGGTAGCTCTGCACCGTGGAGATGCCCATCTTGGACATGATGGAGACGATGCCGGCGGTCGCAGCCTTGTTGTAGTTAGCGATGCCCTGCTCGGCCGTCACAGCCAGGTCGCCGCGTGCCGCCAGATCGCGGATGCACGCATGCGCGTTGTACGGATAGATGCCGCTCGCGGAGTAGCCCACCAGTGCCGCAAAGTCGTGCGGGGACACGGCGTCGCCGCACTCCACCACGATATCGGCAAAGGTACGCACGCCGGCGCGGATCAGGTGGTTGTGCACGCAGCCCACGGCAAGCAGCGACGGCACAGGGACCTCGTCCGCTCCGGCGCGATCGCTCAGCACCACGATGTTCACGCCGTCGCGGACCGCAGCCTCGACGTCCTCGGCAAGCTGTTTGAGCGCAGCCTGCAGCGCGCCCTCGCCGGCATCGCGGCGGTAGACGGCACGGAAACGACGGGTCTTAAAGCCCACGCGGTCGATGGCGCAGATGCGGTCGAATTCCTCCTCGTTGAGCAACGGGCGCTCCAAGCGAACCAGCTGGCAGGCCGTGCGGGAATCCTCGAGCAGGTTGCCGTGGTTGCCCAGGTAGAGCGTGGTCGAAGTTACCATATGCTCGCGAAGGGCATCGATCGGAGGATTCGTGACCTGAGCGAACAGCTGATAGAAGTAGTCAAAGAACGAGCGCGTCTTCTTGGACAGGCAGGCCAGCGGCGCATCGATACCCATCGAGGCGAGCGGGGCCTTGCCCTGCTGGGCCATGGGGCGCACGACCTCGTCAACATCATCCCAGTGATACCCGAGCTTAGCCATGCGCACGGCGGCGGGCACCTCGGCGTCCTCGGCGGGCGTTGTCGCAACGGGCTCATCAAGCGCGTCAACGGTCAGCGTCTCCTCGGAAATCCAGTCGCGGTAGGGCTTTTCCTTGGCATAGCGGGCGCGCAGCTCGTTGTTGTAGATGACGCGCCCGCGGGCAAAGTCGACCTCGAGCATCTGGCCCGGCCCCAGACAGCCGCTCGTCAGGATGTTCTCGGGGCTCACCTCGATGGTGCCCACCTCACTTGCCAGCATAAAGCGACCGTCGCGCGTCACATAGTAGCGGGCGGGACGCAGGCCGTTACGGTCGAGGGCGGCACCCAGCGTGCGACCGTCGGTAAAGGCGATGGCCGCCGGGCCGTCCCAGGGCTCCATGAGCATGGACTGGTAGGCGTCGTAGGCGCGGCGCTCCTCGCTCAGACTGTCGTTGTGGTCCCACGGTTCGGGCAACAGCATGGATGCGGCACGCGTGAGCGGGCGACCGTTCATGACCAAAAACTCGAGCACATTGTCCAGAATTGCAGAGTCGGAGCCCTCGCGGTTGATGATCGGCATCACGCGCTCAAGATCATGCTGCAGCACGGGGCTGTACAGGTTGGGCTCGCGGGCACGAATCCAGTTGACGTTGCCCTTGAGGGTGTTAATCTCGCCGTTGTGAATGATAAAACGGTTGGGATGCGCACGCTCCCAGCTGGGCGTGGTGTTGGTGGAGTAGCGCGAATGGACGAGCGCCACGGCCGTCTTGACGGCGGCGTCGTTGAGATCGATGAAGAAGCGACGCATCTGCGTGGCGACCAGCATGCCCTTGTACACGATGGTGCGCGAGCTCATGGAGCACACGTAGAAGATCTTGTCGCGCAGGGCAAACTCGGCGTCGGCCTTTTTCTCGATGGTGCGGCGGCACACATACAGGCGGCGCTCGAAGGCGTCGCCCGCCGGCGTGTCGTCAGGACGGCCCAGAAAGGCCTGCAGGATAGTGGGCATGCAGGCGCGGGCCGTCTCGCCCAGGTCGTGCGGATCGACCGGCACCTCGCGCCAAAAGAGCAGCGGCACGCCGGCTTCGGCGCAGCCCTCCTCAAACACGCGACGGGCATCCTCTACGCCCTTGTCGTCCTGCGGGAAGAACAGCATGGCCACGCCATAGTCGCCCTCTGCCGGCAGAATCTGGCCGCACTTTTGAGCCTCTTTACGGAAAAAGTGATGCGGAACCTGGAACAAGATGCCAGCGCCGTCGCCGGTGTTCTTCTCGAGTCCCGTACCGCCGCGGTGCTCCAAGTTGACCAGAATGGACAGCGCATCGTCCAAAATCTGGTGATGGCGCTCACCGTTGATATCGGCAAGTGCGCCGATGCCACATGCATCGTGGTCGAATTCGGGGCGATAAAGGCCCTGCTGCTGAGCGGAATCTGCCTGCATCGCGATCCTCCCCTAGATATTTAGACAGTCAATTGAATAGGCATACTAGGAGCATCGCCGGCCCGTTGTGTTTCCCACCCGTTTCGAAACAATCGCGTAACGCACGCCCCATGAGTGGACACCGCCGACCTCAAGGGCGACAACATAGGCCCCAAGTTCGGCCTGCAAACTCACCTCTTCAAACATCTCAATCTGTAACAGGAAGACCCAATTTCGACGACTAACTGTTACAGATTGAGATGTTTTCGAGAGACGGTTCCGAATGTCTCAATCTGTAACATGAAGGGCCGGTTTTTGCAGCTAACTGTTACAGATCGAGATATTCCATAGGACCATTTCTTCTTGTCTTGATCTGTAACACCTAGACCCAATTTCCATCCCTATTTGTTACAGATTAAGACATTTCGGTAACCCCCCTTTCACCATCCTATTCAAATACAACAATTTTGTTAGTCTTGGTTAACTTTTGAGCCTAAAACGGGTATCCTTTGCGGCGTCAAACAAACGGCACGCATGCCGTGCCACATTAAGGAGGCCCCTATGGCAAACCAGACAGACCGGCAGACGATCCAACTCGTCCTTATCCGCCACGGAGAGTCGGAGTGGAACAAACTCAACCTGTTCACCGGCTGGACCGACGTAGAGCTCACCGACACGGGCCGCGAAGAAGCCGCCGCAGGCGGTCGAGCCCTCAAAGAAGCCGGTTTCGACTTTGACGTCTGCTACACTTCGCGCCTCAAGCGCGCGATCCACACCCTCAACATCGTGCTCGGCCAAATGGATCGCGAGTGGCTGCCCGTCATCAAATCCTGGAAGCTCAACGAGCGCCACTACGGCGCGTTGCAGGGTCTCAACAAGGCCGATGCCGCGGCGGAGCACGGCGACGAACAGGTGCTCATCTGGCGCCGCTCCTTCGATATCTGCCCGCCGGCACTCGAGCCGAACGACGCGCGCGATCCCCACACCCAGGAGCAATACCGTGATGTCGCACCCGACCAGCTGCCCTACACCGAGTGCCTCAAGGACACGATAGCCCGTGCCTGGCCTTATTTCGAAGACGAGATTCGCCCCCAGATGCTCGCCGGCAAGCGCGTACTCATCGCCGCACACGGCAACTCCCTGCGCTCTCTCGTCATGAAGTTCGAGCACCTCACGCCCGAGGAGATCCTCAAGGTCAACATCCCCACCGGCGTGCCGCTCGTCTACACCTTCGATGCCGATTTCAACGTCCTCGACAAGCGCTACATCGGCGACCCGGCGACCATCGCCGCCAAGATCGACGCCGTGGCCAACCAAGGCAAGGCGCACAAGTAGCCCAAACCTAAACCCAGGGCGTGGCGCCGCGCAACCCAAGTGCAGCGCCACGCCACCCCAACGTAGGAACCAGCCATGCTCAACCATCTCAAACAACATTTTGGCTCCCGACGCACCGGCGGTCACGGAGGACTCGACATCGCACGGCATATCGGCCCCGGATTGCTCGTGACCGTCGGCTTTATCGACCCGGGCAACTGGGCCTCCAATATGGCCGCGGGCTCGCAGTTTGGCTACGCGCTGCTGTGGATCGTCACGCTGTCCACGATTATGCTGATCGTCTTGCAGCACAACGCGGCGCACCTGGGCATCGCCACGGGCGCCTGCCTTGCCGAGGCCACGACCCGCTTTCTCCCCCGCTTCGTTGGGCGCACGGTGCTCGCCAGCGCCTACCTCGCGACCATCGCCACCGCCATGGCCGAAGTCCTGGGCGGTGCGATCGCGCTTCAAATGCTCTTTGGCCTGCCCGTACGCGCCGGCTGCGTCATCGTCGCGGCGGCATCGATTGCCATGCTCATGACAAGCTCCTACAAACGCGCCGAGCGATGGATCATCGCCTTCGTGGGCGTGGTAGGACTTTCGTTTTTGGCCGAGCTTGCACTAGTCAACGTCGACTGGCCGCAAGCCGCCACAAGCTGGATCACACCCCGTATGCCCACCGGCTCGGCCGCGATTATCGTAAGTGTCCTAGGCGCGGTCGTTATGCCCCACAACCTCTTCCTGCACTCCGAGGTCATCCAATCCATGCACTTCGAAGGCCAAGGCGAGCAGGTTATCGAAGAGCGTCTGCGCTATGAGCTCTTCGACACGCTCTTTTCGATGGGCGTGGGCTGGGCGATCAACTCGGCCATGGTCATCCTGGCCGCAACGACCTTCTTTGCGCACGGCATTGTCGTAGACGACCTCGCCGTCGCAGCGGCCACGCTCTCCCCCATCTTGGGCCCGGCGAGCTCGACCATCTTTGCGGTAGCGCTGCTGTTCGCGGGACTATCGAGCAGCGTGACAGCGGGCATGGCGGCGGGAACCATCACCGCGGGCATGTTCGACGAGGAATACGACATCCACGACCGGCACTCATCGATTGGAGTGGCGGTCTGTTTCGTCGGCGCAGTGGCGGCGTGCCTGATCGTCCCGAATCCTTTTGAGGGTCTCATCTGGAGTCAGGCATTGTTGTCGCTTCAGTTGCCGATTACGGTCTTTGTGCTCATACGACTCACCAGTTCGCCCCGCGTTATGGGCAAATACGCCAACTCGCGCCCGCTCAACGCGCTGCTCGTAGGGATCGGCGTCATCGTGACGATTCTCGACATCGTGCTGCTAACGGGGATGTAATTGGGATAGCGTGGCTGTCCAGATATAACGTCTCAATCTGTAACACGTAAGGCCGTTTTAAACCGTCAGATAAATCAAAAGGGTCCCAGCCGGAATATCCAGCCGGGACCCTTGGACAGAGCTCTGTATGGCTAATCGCCGTGTGTCTACGAGTTACTCCTCGACGAGCTCAAACTCATCGGGGCCGACGCCGCACACCGGGCACACGTAATCCTCGGGCAGCTCGGGCGTGTCGACCTCAACCTCGTAACCGCAAACGGTGCACACAAACTTATACGTCTTCTTCTCCTCAGCCATGATGTTCTCCTCTCGAACGTGACTGCTGGTGTACTTACTTATTAGTATATATTCTCAATAGTATAATGCAAGTATTTTTAGAACATTTCTAGCCTTGATACGACGAGGCTTTGGGCGGCGTCTTGCCCTTTAGCACCTTGTGATAGTAGTCGTACGTCAGCGGCGTCTCGTCGCTCAGGCGCTCGGCATCCTCGACCTCGCCAATAAACAGCAGATGCGTTCCCACATCCACAGTGTCGATCAAACGGCAGCTAAACAGGGCCGCCGCGTGCTCGGGCACATAGGGCATGCCCAGAGCCGTCTCGCGGGTCTCGTATTTGGCAAACTTGTCATAATCGCTGCTGGTGCGGAACCCAAAGTTACCGATGTAGAGCATGTCGGCGGTCTGACCGATCACGGTCAGCGCGAACGCTTTGGCCGATGCGATGACGCCCGAGGTGACATTGTCCTTGTTCACGGCAACCGAAATACGCGGCGGCATGGACGTCACCTGCACCGCAGTATTGATGACGCAGCCGGCGCGCAGCCCGTCTGCCGCAGCGCTCACCACGTACAGACCGCTCGGCATGGTAAAGAACGCAGTTTTATCCATAACGATCACTCCCCTAGCTCGGGTTGGAACCTCATGAATGTATGTACCCACAAAAAAGGCGGCACCCATAACGGACGCCGCCTTTGAGACATATGTGTCAGAACAGTAAGAAAGATGAGACGCCCGCAGTTGCGGTGAAATAGGGACTGAATAGCCCCTCAAACAGGCAAAACAGTCCGTATTCCACCGCAACTTATACAGAGTACCTAGCGGTTGCGTTCCTTAAGGGCGCGGTCGATCTCGCGTTGGACATCACGCTTGGCCATGTCCTCGCGCTTGTCGTAGAGCTTCTTGCCGCGACCCAGACCCAGCAGCAGCTTTACGCGGCCGTCGGTATTAAAGTAGAGCTCCAACGGAACCAGCGCATAACCACGGTTGCGAAGTTTGCCGTCAAGAAAGTCGATCTCCTTGCGGTGCAGCAGCAGACGACGCCGACGGTCGGGATCGCGATTCCACACGCCACCATGGCTATAAGGGTGGATATGCAGTCCGACGAGCCAGCACTCGCCGCCACGAATCAGCGCAAAAGTGTCAGTGATCTGACAGGCGCGCTCGCGAATCGACTTGACCTCGGTGCCGCTCAGCTCAATACCGCACTCAAACGTCTCATCGATAAAGTACTCGTGATGTGCCGAGCGATTCTTGGAAATGAGTTTGCGCTCGCGCTTACTGGGCATCGCCGGCCTCCTTGGCGCCATCGGCGTTTGAGCCCGCAGTCTCGCGCTTTGCCTTGCGCTCGGCATTGAGCTCGGCATCGCTCTCGCGCACCAGTTTGATAATCGCCGCGCAGGCCTCCTCGCCCACCAAGTCGCGAGCACGTACCGTCAGGCGCGTCGCCTCCTGCTTGTCGCCGTCGCTTGCAGCATCGGTCGCGCACATAATCAGGCAGATGGCAATCTCGGCCGAAGGCGAGGTCGGCACGCCTTGCAGGGCCAATTCACCCATCACGTGGTCGTCGCTCTCATCAGCGGCATCCGGATAGGTGGTATGGATCTTGTTGAGCAGGCGCGTCGTATGCGCATCGTTGGGCGCCAGGCGCAGCGCCAGACGCGCGCAGCCCACGGCAGCCGAAACGTTCTCGGTCTCGGGCTCCAAGAAGTACTGACCTAGATTGGCGTAAGCGCGGGCGGCGCACTTGCCATCGCTTGCACGCTCCAGCACCGAGAACGAGAGCGATGCCCATTCCTGCTTGTCCTCGAGTGCACGGAACAGCTCGGCCAAATCCAAGCGATAGTTGCAGTTCATGGGGTCCCAACGCACAGCCTGCATCAGGGCATTACGAGCGCTTACATAATCCTGCTGGCGAATGTAGGCAAACGCCATGTCAGAGTACAGGCGGTCAAACGGCACCTCGACCTGCACGAGCTCGCGCGGATCCTTCTCCACGCGGCGATAGGCCAAGCGCTCAAACTTGCTATCGAAGCTAAAGTATTGACGCTTCTCCTCCGTCTTGCACTCAGCATCAATATACTCCTCGGCGAGCTCCACCAGACGCTCCAGCAGCGGCGTCGCCGTAGCCAGGTCGCCCTGCGCCAGATAGTTCTCGGCATACGTGATGTCTTGCAAGCTGATGGGCAGATCCATGGCTACTCCTCGATCTGAGCGAAACACGGCAGGCGCCGTATATACGGTCAATACACAAAACCCGGGTCTCTTACGAGGCCCGGGCGTTCAATTTTGGTAGCCCGTACCAGATTCGAACTGGTGATCTCCGCCTTGAGAGGGCGGCGTCCTAAACCGCTAGACGAACGGGCCATATGTAGCAAATGCAATGGCTGGGATGGAGGGAGTCGAACCCCCATTGACGGAACCAGAATCCGCTGTCCTGCCATTAGACGACATCCCAATGACTGCATCGCTGCGCTCGGCTGTGCCTTTGCGCAAGAAAGAAATATACGGGAAGTCTCGCCGTGACGCAAGCCCCAATTTTGACTTTTTTGAAATTCAGTCAAATACGGCCAACACGTGAAGGACCTGTGAAGCACCAGCGACACCTACGGCGCCAAAGCCCGTAAAACATCCCACATCTACCGCTGGTAGATTACAACAATGCAGCACTCGCGGCTGATGGCACAATCGAACCGTCATCATTGCACGGATATCGAGGCACCATGGACGAAGAGCTTGATTACCTATGGGAGACCCTGGGCCTTGAGATCACTGCTGACCTTTGGCCCGAACGGGACAAAATCCATCCCACACTGCGCCCCGCCATCACGGTGATGCAGGCAAAATACCGCCGTGCATCCTTTTTGATCATGCGGGTGTCATGGCACGCGGGACTCCCCGACCTTAAGCGAATCCAGGCAAGCCTCGTCGAGCTATCCGGTATGCCGACCGTCATATCCGAGGCGCACCTGGAGCAGCGCCAACGCGAGCGACTGCAACAGCAGCGGATTCCCTTTATCTGCCCCGGCGTTCAGGCATATCTGCCCTTTATGGACGAGGAGTACTGGAGCGGCAAGCCCAACAAGCACGTAAAGGTCTACGATCCGCACGAATGGGCACAGCTCGAGGATTGAGCCGAGCGAGCCCGCCGGTGGAAAACACGTCCCACTCTGAGCACACAAAACGGGACGCACTTTCCGCAGCCGCTACAGTAACGCCTCGGCCCAAGCCGCTTCCCTAAAGCCGGGAATCGCAAAGTCGTCGCCCACCAGCAGCGGACGCTTGACCAGCATGCCGTCGGTCGCCAGCAGCTCGTAGCACTCCCGATCAGTCATGCCCGCATCCAGACGCGCCTTCAGGCCCAGCTCTCGATATTTCATGCCCGACGAATTAAAGAAGCGCCGCACCGGCAGCCCCGAACGAGCAATCCAGGTCGCAAGCTCATCAGCCGTGGGATTGTCCAAAACGATATCGCGGTCGATATACTCTACCCCATGTTCGTCCAGCCATGCCTTGGCCTTCTTACAGGTCGAGCACTTGGGATATTCAACAAACAATACCGCCATGGGATTTCCTTTCTTAGAGAAAACAGGTGTCTGGAAAACTGCGCATCGACGACCGCTCACGATAGCAGCCGTTATTGTAGTCGATGTCGAAGCATAGGCAGTCGCGATGTCTCGTCTTAAGGCTAGCGCCTCGCATGGGCGCCGATCGGCCGAGTCGCATGGCGCACCAACGCCGCCGCCAGCAATACCAACAGCATGGCGGTGACATAGCCCGCAGCATCGAATCCTAAATCGATAACGTCGAAATGCCTGCCGGGAACAAAGATCTTATGTACCTGATCGCCAACGGAGCAGGCGGCGCAAAAGAGCAATACGGGCACGCAACGGGAGCATACGCTCCACGGACGCTTGGAAAAGCAAACCACGACCACCGAGGCGAACAATCCGACGAAGAAAAACTCTACGGTATGGGCAACGCGACGGACGTTTGTGCCCGCCCATATGCGAATGGAAGCAAGTCGGCCAGACCGGACATTCGAGGCAGCCGAATCGGTGCCCCCGGTCATTCCGTTCTCCGTCTGGGCTTCATCCGTGGCATCGACGGCCTGAACGCCCGTAGCCTGACCCTCCACCACACGCGCGGTGGACTCGCTCAGCAACGACGTCTCCACCGCATTTTGCTCCGTCAGCACCCAGATGCCCGCCAGCGTTACAGCGAACAGAACGATCGCGGTCCATCCGATTATTTGTTTTACGCGCGCCAAGGGCCAACCTCCTTATTTTGAATATCAGCGAGTGTAGCCCCAAATGACATCGTCACCGTATCAAAATTTGAATCGCAACAGGAAGCGACAAAGCGACGCAAACCCCTACCCCGCCTCGCGCATCCAGCGATCAAACGTCCCCACGCACACGCCCAGGCACTTTGCTGCTTGGCTGCGGGTAATATCGCCTGCCTCATAGCTATCGCGCACCAGCTCAAACTGAGGAGGGCACGGCTTGCGAGGTCGACCGAAACGGACCCCTCGCGCCCGCGCCGCTGCAATTCCCTCCGCCTGGCGCCGATGGATATTCTCGCGCTCCACCTGCGCCACGTAGCTCAGCAGTTGCAGCACAATATCGGCAATCAGGGTGTTGGTCACATCCGGCGCGCCGCTGGCCCTGAAGCGCGTGTCAAGCAATGGCATGTCCAACACCACAATGGCAACCCCGAGCTCCTTGGTAATGCGTCGCCATTCCTCAAGAATCTCGGAGTAATTACGACCAAGTCGGTCGATAGAAAGCACCACCAGCACGTCCCCGTCTCCCAGGACGTGTAGCAGCTCGCGATAATGCGGTCGATCGAAGTCCTTGCCGCTCGCATGGTCGGCATAAATATTCGCTGAGCCCACGCCATAGGCGCCCAGCGCATCCAGCTGCCGATTCAGATTCTGATCGCGCGAACTCACCCGCGCATAACCGTACACCGTCGCCATCTCATCCCCGCTTTCTTGTATACCTGCCAAAAAGGGACAGGTTTATTTTGGTAGGTTTTACCTCTCAAATAGCAGGTAAGCGGGCAGCCGAGCAGACGGCAAGGTAGCCACGATTCAAATGCGGAGGGCGGCCCCGAAAGACCGCCCTCCGCTCTCCCGCCACGAGTTGGGATTTAGCTAATGGATAAGCTTAAAGTCCAAGTGTCCACGCGTGGTATTGACGCGCGAGACCTCGATAATCACGCGCTGGCCCAGTTCATAGCGAGTCCCCGTGTCGGCGCCCGTCAGCGTAAGCGCGTCCTCGTCGAACTCGAACCACTCGTTGCCCAGGCTCTTGATCGAAACCAAGCCTTCGACCTGCGTCAGGTCCAAGCGCACAAAGAGGCCCATACTGCTAACCCACGAGACGGTTCCGGCATAGCGCTCGCCCAGACGGTCCTCATAGTACTGGGCAATCTTATTCTTTTGCGTCGCATGGCTGGCGGCATCTGCAGCGCGTTCGGCATCGCTGCATGCGCGGCAGATCTGCGGCAGAATGCGCGGCAGCGACTCGCGCCCCTTGCCGATCAGCCGCGGCGTACAGACCAAGGCGTCCTTGCCGCCGAGCTGCTCATAGGCCAACTGCAGCTTGAGTACGCGGTGCACCACCAGATCGGGGTAGCGACGGATGGGACTCGTAAAGTGACAGTAGCACGGCGCGGCGAGCGCAAAGTGCCCCTCGTTGCGCGGCTTGTACAGCGCGCGCTGCATGCTGCGCAGAAGCAGCGTGTTGACGAGCGGCGCGTTGGCCGTACCGGCGGCAGCATCGACTGCAGCCTGCAGCTCATCGGGACTCCCCAGGGCAATACCGGCAGCACGGCGATCGTCGATGATGCCTAGCTGCGCCAGCGCAACGGCAGCACCGTGCAGGCTATCGGGGCTCGGATCCTCATGCACGCGATAGCAGGCCTCGATATCACGGTCTGCCAGCCACTCTGCAACGCACTCGTTGGCGAGCAGCATGGCTTCCTCGATAAGCGACGTGGCACACGAACGCTCACGCGCCACAATCTGCACGGGTACTCCGTCCTCATCCAATAGAGCGCGAATCTCGGCCGTGTCAAAATCGACTGAGCCGCGGGCGCGACGAATACGACGGCGAAGTTCGGCGAGTTCGTTAGCGGCGACAAGGAAATCGCCGAGGTCGATGTTGTAGCCGCGAGCGGTCTCCTCGCACGCAAGACCGCGCTCAAGCGCTTCCTCGCGCGAGGTCTCGGCAGCCGCAACATCCTCGGCCGCACCCTCCAGCACCGAATACTCAACCGCGCCGGCACGCACCAGCAGCGCCTCGGCGCCGTCATAGTCCATACGCACACGCGAGCGAATCACGCTGGGGTACGGATCGTAATGCCGCACGCGGCCCTGCGCATCGAGCTCGATATCGACGGTAAACGCAAGACGGTCCTCGTCAGGGCGAAGCGAGCACAGGTCACAGGACAGGCGTTCGGGCAGCATAGGAAGCACACGATCGGCCAGATACACCGATGTCGTGCGATGGCGAGCCTCAAGATCAATATGCCCGTCCCAAGCCACATAGTGTGAAACGTCGGCGATATGCACACCCAGCTTATAGCCACCCTCGGGCGTGCGCTCCAGCGAAATGGCATCGTCAAAGTCGCGCGCGTCGACCGGGTCGATCGTGATGACAAAGCGGTCGCGCAGATCGCGGCGGAGCGGGTCCTTAAGCGCCGCGGACACATCGAGCGAAAGCCCCTCGGCCTCGTCTAGCGCGGCCTCGGGATAGCTATCGGTATAGCCGTAACGCGCCATCACATATTGAACGCCCAAATCGGGCGCGTCATCTCCGCCAATGCGGCGTTCGATCGTCACAGTGCCCGATTCCAGGCGCGTCGGGTAGGTCAAAATGCGCGCGACAACGGCATCACCCGGGTGGACGCCCAGGCGATCTGCCGAGGTATCCTCGGGCAGAATGAAGAAGTCGGCCTTCAGGCGCGAATCGAGCGGCTCGATCACACCGAGCGGACCGGCGGTCTGGTACGTACCCACCACGCTTATGGCTGCGCGCTCAACCACGCCTTCGATCACGGCGCGCCGCTCACCGTGCGGGTTGTTCTTAATGCTCACGGCAACGGTATCGCCGTCCATGATCTCACGCTTGCCGCGACCCATGACCTTGTAGTCGCCATTCTCGGTTATGACATAGGCACTGTGCTCATGGAGCTGCACGCGCCCGGTCAGGCTCGGACGGCGTTCGCTGCGCACCGGCCCGCGCTTATTGCGAGCTCCACGCTTATGCTTGTTATTGCGCCCCATGGCGCCTCCTAACTATCGATTGTCGGTTACATCCCAAGAGTCTACCCAAATGATCCCTAGGGGACAAAAAACGGGCCGCCCCATAAGAGACGACCCGTTGGAAGGGATGAATTCCAGGCATGCCTACACGCGCAGGTAGCGGCGCATGGCGATGGCAGAACCAAAGAGACCGATAATCACGCCGACCAGAATCAACGCAGCATAGGTCACCAGGTAGTACTGCATCGGCAGGGCAAACGACATCCAGCCGATGCTCTCCTGCAGACGCGGAATCATCAGATTGCGCAGCAGCTCCAGAACGCCGATGGAAAGCAGCGAGCCCAAAATGGCCTGCAGTACGCCCTCGGTGATAAACGGGCCACGAATGAAGCCGTTGCTGGCGCCGACCAGACGCATAATCGCAATCTCACGACGACGCGCCGTGATGGACAGGCGAATCGTGTTGTTGATGAAGATGAATGCGATAAAGGTCAGAAGGCCAACGAGCACCACGGCGGCGATGCGGATGTAGTTGGTCACCTGGAACAGGAGGCTCACTTCCTCCTGGCCGTACAGCACGCTCGCGTTGACGTCGCCGTCATCCGCGATCTTCTGGAAATCGGCATCCTTCTTGAGCTTCTCTGCCGTGCTCTCGACCTTGGACGGATCGTCCATCTCAATAGCGAAGGAAGCCGGCAGCGGGTTCTGGCCATCGAGCGCGCTCATGGTGGCGTCGGCGTTGCCCGACATCTTGCTCGTATACTCGGCCAGCGCGTCGTCCTTGTCCTTATAGGTCACGGACTTGACGTTATTCCACGTCTTAAGTTCGGCCTCAAAAGCCTGAACATCGGCCTGATCAGCGTCATCACTAATAAACGCGTTGATGACAACCTGATCCTCGACGGTGCCGATCACGGAGTTCAGCATCGCGGAGCCCATGATGAACAGGCCGATGATAAACAGCGAAAGGAAGATCGTGATGACGGCGCCGAGCGAGGTAGTCCAGTTACGGAAGAAGTGGCTGATTGCCTCTTTGAAGGAGTAGCCCACGTTAGTTGGTGCCATAGTTGCCGTAACCTCCCCTCTCCTGGTCGCGGATAACGTGGCCGCCCTCGAGGGCGATCACGCGACGGTGCATGCTATCGACCATCTCGCGGTCGTGCGTGGCGACGATCACGGTGGTGCCGGTGCGGTTAATACGCTCGAGCAGCTTCATGATGCCCAGCGAGATCGCCGGGTCGAGGTTACCCGTGGGCTCGTCGCAAATCAGCAGCGGCGGACGGTTGACCATAGCGCGGGCGACGGCAACGCGCTGCTGCTCGCCACCGGAAAGCTGGTCGGGCAGTGAGTCCATCTGATCGGCCAGACCGACCAGACGCAGCACCTCGGGCACCTGGCTGCGAATGACGCCCTTGGGCTTGCCGATGCACTGCAGGGCAAACGCCACGTTTTCGTAGGCGGTCTTTTGCGGCAGAAGCTTAAAGTCCTGGAACACGGCGCCAATCTGGCGGCGCAGGAACGGAACCTTGCGGTTCTTGATCTTCATGAGGTCCTGACCGGCAACCAGGATGCGGCCACTCGTCGGCTTGACGTCGCGGTTGAGCGTCGACAGCAGCGTGGTCTTACCCGAACCGGAGTGACCGACCAGGAAGACGAACTCGCCCGGATAGATCTCGATGTTGATGTCGTCGAGTGCAGGCTTGTTGGGCTGTGCCGGATAGATCTTGGTGACATGCTCCATAAGGATAACGGGCTCGACACCGGCCTGCTTGGCCATCTTCTTGCGGCTGGCCTGCGGATCGATGGGCGCAAACACCGACGTAAAATCGGGGTTGTTGAGCGCGTTATCGAGGCTTGCGACCTCGGCCGCCTGATCGCTCTCGACCACCGGGGCAGCAGGCTGCGTGGGGTCGGGAATAGCGGCAAAGAGACCGGACTGCGCAGGCTGAGGAGCCGGCGTCGCAGGGGCCATGGGGTCGGGAATGCCGGCCATGGTAGGCTGCGGCGTGGCGGCACCAGCCTGAGGCTGCTCCACGCGAGCGGTCACGGCCTGAACGGGCTCAAAACCCGCCGTGCCGGAAAGCGCGACATCGCTGGTTGGATTGTAGGCAAAGGGATCGGATGCCGGCTGTGCCTGATCTGCCGGCTGAGCGGGGGCCTGAGCAACAGGCTGGCCCTCTGAATCCGGAGTGGCGAAACGACTGCCCTGGACGCCTGCCTGCGTCTTGGGGGCATCATCGCCCGCACCGGAGGTACGGAAGTGGTTACCCACTGGTGCTCCTTATCGTCGTGCGTTTAAACTACATGAGCGCTTAGTATTTTAGCAGCATTAGCTTTGCTGCACATAAGAAGCATGGCGGGGCCTGGTCCCTCCGGCCGCGTTTATCTTGGGGTACTGCATATACAAAGTTGGAAGGGTCTGAATTGCACTTTGTTGTACTGGGCTCTCTTCCCGGAGAAAGCCTCGCTTGGTGCGGCTCTGATTTAGCTGAAATATAAAACAGGGCCGCCCTCTTTGAGGACGCCCCTGTTCTGGCTTGTTTGCGGTTGTCGAAGCGATGCTTTGCCTCTTCCTGCCTTATGCCAAGAACTCCTTGGTGGTCGCCACGATGTTGGCGGCGTCCAGGCCGTACTTGTGCAGGAGCTCGGCGCCCGGGCCGGACTCGCCGAACGTGTCGTTGACGCCGATCTTCTTGAGCGGCGTCGGGCACTGCTCGCACAGGACGTCGGCAACGGCGCTGCCCAGGCCGCCGATCACGGAGTGCTCCTCGACGGTCACGACGTGGCCGGTCTTGGTAGCACTCTTAACGACCAGGTCGGCGTCGATGGGCTTGATGGTGTGCATGTTGATGACCTCAGCGTCGATACCCTCGGCTGCGAGCTGCTCGGCGGCCTCGAGGGCCTCGCCGACCATCAGACCACAGGCAATGATGGTAACGTCGGCGCCCTCGCGCATAACGATGCCCTTACCCAGTTCAAACTTGTAGGTCTCGGGGTCGTTGATGACCGGCGAGGCCAGACGGGCAAAGCGCATGTACACGGGGCCGTCGCACTCGTAGGCGGCGCGGACCACGGCGCGGGCCTCGACGTCGTCGGCGGGAACGATGACGGTCATGCCGGGAATGACACGCATAAGGGCGATATCCTCGCAGCACTGGTGCGTGGCACCATCCTCACCCACCGAAATACCGGCGTGCGTGGCGCCAATCTTGACGTTGAGGTGCGGATAGCCGATGGAGTTACGGACCTGCTCAAAAGCGCGGCCGGCGGCAAACATGGCAAAGCTGCTCGCGAAGGCAACGCGGCCGGTGGTCGCGATACCGGCGGCGACGCCCATCAGGTTGCTCTCGGCGATGCCCACATCGAAGAAACGATCGGGGCAGGCGGCCTTAAACTTACCGGTCTGCGTGGCAGCGGCCAGATCGGCATCGAGGACCACAAAATCATCGTGCTCGTTGGCGAGCTCGACGAGGGCCTCGCCGTAGCTTACACGCGTGGCGATTTTCTTGACGTCTGCCATCCTAGAGCTCCTCTCCGGCGGCCGTGAGCTCTGCCATGGCCTGCTCAAACTGTTCATCGTTGGGGGCCTTACCGTGCCAACCCACCTGGTTCTCCATAAAGGAGACGCCCTTGCCCTTTGTGGTCTCGGCGATAATGGCGGTCGGCTGACCCTTGGTGGCGCGGGCCTCGGCAAAGGCGGCGCGAATCTGGTCAAAGTCGTTGCCGTCGGCGAGCTCCACCACATGGAACTTGAAGGCGCGGAACTTGTCTGCCAGCGGCATGGGGTCGTTGACCTCCTCGACGGGGCCGTCGATCTGCAGGCCGTTGTGGTCGACGATCACGCAGAGGTTGTCGAGCTGCTGGTTGCCGGCAAACATGGCGGCCTCCCAGACCTGGCCCTCCTCGCTCTCGCCATCGCCCAGCAGGGCGTACGTGCGGTAAGTATCGCCCCAGTGCTTAGCGGCAACGGCCATGCCCACGGCAGCGGAGATGCCCTGGCCGAGCGAGCCGGTGGACATGTCAACGCCCGGAGTGTCGTTCATGTTGGGGTGACCCTGCAGGTGGCTGCCAATATGGCGCAGCGTCTCGAGGTCCTCCTTGGGGAAGAACCCGCGCTCGGCGAGCACGGCGTACAGGCCCGGAGCGCAATGGCCCTTGGAGAGCACAAAGCGGTCGCGATCGGCCTTGCGGGGATCGGCCGGGTCGACGTTCATTTCCTCAAAGTACAGATAGGTCATGATGTCGGCAGCGCCGAGCGAACCGCCCGGATGGCCAGACTTGGCAGCGTGCACGCCGGTGACGATGCCCTTCCTTACCTCGTTGGCAACCTTTTTGAGCTCTTCGTCGCTCATTGTGCCTTCCTTTCATCCTCTTAAGACAAGATGCGCACGGCACCGAAGGTAATCCCAACACAGCCGCAATGCACGTACGTCATTCATTATGCTGGAAACTGATAGCTTTACCAGAGTTTTTTATCAGTATTTGAACAATTTAGCAGGCAGAACCGCAGATGAAACGGTTTATCAATGTGAACGTCTTTTGGATGGAACGAAGCCGGCCCTACGCGTTAATATCCTTGAATCCCTCACCGAAGGCTTCCGTAACGTCGGCGACCGTCACAATGGCGTGAGGATCGCGTTCGCGCACGATCGTTTTAAGGGTGTTGAGCTCTCGACGGCTAACGATCACCATGATCACCGGCTTCTCGATGCCCGAATACATACCGGTCGCCCTAAACTTGGTGCAGCCGCGTCCCAGACCATACATGATGTCGGCCGCGATATCGGGGAAATTGTCCGAGATGATGAGCACCATACGACGCTTATTGCCGCCATCGACCACGGCATCGATCACATAGCCGCTGATCACCATCGATAGTCCTGCATACAGAGCATTTTCGAGCGAGAAGACCGGGGCCGATGCCGCACAAACGGCAACGTCGATTGCCATGACGGTCGAGCCCACCGGCAGCGAGGTGTTACGCGAGATGATTTGGCCAATCGTGTCCGAGCCGCCGGTGTTGGCGCCGGCGCGCAACACCATGCCGTAACCGATGCCCGTAATAATGCCGCCCCACATAGCGGGAAGCATCAGGTCCGCATCTGCCAGAGGTGCTACAAACGGGGCAAACAGGTCGGTAAAGAAGCCCAGCAGCACAAAGCCCGTCGCCGTCTGCACCACATAGAACATGCCGCCCTCGCGCATAACGATCAGCAACAGCAAGGCATTCATCACGATGGTCTGGATACCGACGGGAAGCGACACGCCTCGCGCTGCACCGACCGCCTGGATAATAGTCGCAAGGCCCGTAACGCCACCGGCAGCAAGACCGTTGGGAATCAAAAACAGGTCGGTCGCGATGGCGGCCAAGGCACACCCCAACATGATCTGGGGCAGATCGTGAAAGAAGTTCATCGAAAGAATGCGCTTGATGTCCAGACGATATGCCATGCTGCCTCCCTCAAAAAAGCGCACCCCATCGGATGCGCTTTGAACTTCTTCTTGTATTCGATTCTACCGATTCGCCGGACAAAAACCACCCCTGTGCAGGGTATGTTCTGGATACAAAACCACCCTGCTCGGAGGGTTTTATCCATTTTCACATAAACCGAGCGATTTAGGCAGACGGGGTCTCCGCGTCAGCGTTGCCGGTAGCCCAACGGTGATAGCCAATTACAAACGAATCCAGATCGCCGTCGTCAAGAACTGCCTCGACGTTGCTGGTCTCAACACCCGTTCGCAGGTCCTTAACCATCTGATATGGGTAGAGCACATAGCTGCGAATCTGGTTACCAAAACCAATTGTAGTCTTGGGTCCGCGAATCTCGTCCAGGGCCTCGGCGCGCTTTTCGAGCTCAATCTCGTACAGACGCGCCTTGAGGATCTGCATGCACGCGGCCTTGTTTTGAATCTGGCTTCGCTCGTTTTGACACGTGACCACGATACCGCTGGGAAAATGCGTCACGCGCACAGCGGAGTCGGTGGTGTTGACGCCCTGACCGCCCGGGCCACTTGCGTGGTACACGTCGACGCGAATGTCATCGGGATTAATCTCGATATCGATATCGTCGGGTAGCACCGGAATGACCTCGACGCCGGCAAACGTAGTCTGACGGCGCTTCTTGTCGTCGGTGGGGCTAATGCGCACCAGGCGGTGAACTCCGGCCTCGGCACGAAGCATGCCAAAGGCATCCTTGCCTTCGACGGTAAAGGTCGCGCGATCGATGCCGATGACCTCGGCCGCGGGGCAATCGTTGATGGTGACCTTCCAACCGCGGCGCTGGCAGTACTTCATGTACATCTTAAAGAGCATGAAGGTCCAGTCCTGGGCCTCCAAGCCACCCTGTCCGGGTTTGATGGTCACAATCGCGTCGCCATGGTCGAACTCCCCGGTAAACCAGCTCGCAAGCTCAAGCTCGTCGATGGCGCGGGATAGGCGCTCCGCCGTGGCGGCAGCCTCCTCACGCAGCGCAGCGGCATCGGGGTCATCGCCCATTTCCTCGGCAAGCTCCAACGCGGCGCGAGCATCGGAAAGCTCTCCGCGCGCGGTATCCACGGCGGCGATGTCCTCCTTGGCGCGCGCAATCTCCTCCATCGTGGCGCGAGCTGCATCGGCATCGTCCCAAAAGCCCGGGGCGACGCTTTTGGCCTCGAGCTCCGTTACGCGGGTGCGCTTCTCGTCCAAATGGAGATACGACTCGACCTCGCCGAGTCGGTCCGCAAACGCGTCCAACTCGGCGGGCGTTACCTCTAGAGTCTCGGACATTAACGATTCCTGCCGTGGCAATACTTAAACTTCTTACCGCTACCGCAAGGGCACGGGTCGTTGCGGCCCACGTTGACATAGGGGTCATCGCTCTCGGACTTGCGGTAGGTCGTCACCTTGCCACCGTTGTTAACGGCAGCCGGACCACCCTGGACGGCGGTGCGGGCCTGCACCTGAGCCTGCTTGCGCAGTACCGAATCGCTGTTGTCGCCATCGACCTCGGCGGGACCAGAGAAGTGCGCACCCTTAAGGGCGGGGTCCTCCTTGTGCTCCACAGCCTGCGGGGCAGCTTTGAGCTCAATGCGCAGAACAGTGCGCAGGTAATCCTCGTACATGGTATCGACGAGCATCTGGAACGCGCCGTAGGCCTCGGTCTTATACTCAACCAGCGGGTCGCGCTGGCCAAAGCCGCGCAGGCCGATACCGGTCTTGAGGTAGTCCATTTCCTGCAGGTAGTTCATCCAACGCGTATCGATGACGCGCAGCATGACCTGGGTATTGAGCTCGCGCATCAGGTCCTCGCCCAGTCGCTCGGCCTTCATGTTGTAGCACTTCTCAACATAGGCCAGGACATCGGCTGCCAGGGCCTCAAAGTCCTCGTCGGGGAACTGAGGGGTATCGATATGCCCGGTCAGCTCGACGACCCACTTACGCAGACCCTCAAGATCGCGCTCGCCCTCGTGGCTGTCCTTGGTGCAGAACTCCTGAACACAGCGGTACACGGTATCGTGCATGACCTCGGTGATGTGATCGGTCAGGTCCTTGCCGTCCAGAATCTTGTTGCGCTCGGCGTAGATGACCTGGCGCTGCTTGTTCATGACGTCGTCGTACTCAAGGACGCTCTTACGCATGGAGAAGTTGATGCTTTCGACCTTGTGCTGGGCGCTCTCGACGGCCTTGGAAATGATCTTGTGCTGGATGGGCATGTCGTCGCCCATATCGGCCGTGACCATCATCTTGGAGACGCGGTCCATCTTGTCGCCGCCAAACAGGCGCATCAGATCGTCCTCAAGCGACAGGTAGAACTGGGTCTCGCCCGGATCGCCCTGACGGCCGGAACGGCCACGCAGCTGGTTGTCAATACGACGGGACTCATGGCGCTCGGTGCCGATAACGGTCAGGCCGCCGGCGGCAAGCACGCGCTCGCGCTCGGCTTTGCAGGTCTCCTTGGCCTCGGCGTTGAACTGCTCGAGCTGCTCGGGCGTGACGTCCTCCATGGTCAAGCCCTCGTACTCCAGGCGCTCGCGCACCAGCTCGTCGGGGTTGCCGCCCAGCAAGATGTCGGTACCACGGCCGGCCATGTTGGTAGCGATGGTCACGGCGCCATAGCGACCAGCCTGGGCCACGATATGGGCCTCACGCTCGTGGTGTTTGGCGTTAAGGACCTCATGCGCGATACCGCGCTTAGTGAGGGCGGCGGACAGCTTCTCGGAGCTCTCGATAGAGACGGTGCCCACCAGGACCGGCTGGCCCTTGGCGTGACGACGCTCCACATCGTCGGCGACGGCGTTGTACTTGGCCTGAATGGTGCGGTAGACCAGGTCCTCGTGGTCAACACGCTGCACGGGCTTGTTGGGGGGAATGACCTCGACGGGCAGCTTGTAGATCTCGCGGAACTCGGCGTCCTCGGTGAGCGCCGTACCGGTCATGCCGGAGAGCTTGTCATACAGGCGGAAGTAGTTCTGCAGGGTGATGGTGGCAAGGGTCTGGTTCTCCTCGCGCACGAGCACGCCCTCTTTGGCCTCGATGGCCTGGTGCAGGCCCTCGGAATAGCGGCGACCCTCCATGATACGACCGGTGAACTCGTCGACGATCTTGACCTCGCCGTTGGTGACCACGTACTGCTTGTCGCGGTGGAACATGTACTGGGCCTTCAGCGCCTGCTGCAGGTGGTTGACCAGCTGGCCGGAAAGATCGGCATAGATGTCATCGATACCCAGGCGGCGCTCAATCTTCTTAAGACCGCGCTCGGTGGCGGCGATGGTATGCTTGGCCTCGTCCATGACGAAGTCGCCCGTGGGCTCCACGTCCTCGGTGGCGGTGAGCATGTCGTGCGAGACGTCCTCACCGCGCTCAAGGCCGCGCACGGCGCGCGCGAAGTCCTTGTAAGTGCTGGCGGACTTGGTGCCGGCGCCCGAGATGATGAGCGGCGTTCTGGCCTCGTCGATCAGGATGGAGTCGACCTCGTCGACGATGGCGTAGCTGTGGCCGCGCTGAACACGCTGCTCGGGGCGGGTAACCATGTTGTCGCGCAGATAATCGAAACCGAACTCGGAGTTGGTGCCGTACGTGACGTCGGCCTGGTAGGCTGGGCGCTTCAGCTCGAGCGGCATGTTGTTCTGCAGCAGACCGACGGTCATGCCTAGGTACTTGTAGATGCGGCCCATCCACTCGGAGTCGCGTTTGGCCAGGTAGTCGTTGACGGTGACGACGTGCACGCCCTTACCGGCGATAGCGTTGAGATAGCCGGCCAGCGTGGAGACAAGGGTCTTGCCTTCGCCGGTCTTCATCTCGGCGATATGGCCCTCGTGCAGCGCCATGGCGCCGATGAGCTGTACATCAAAGTGACGCATGCCCATGGTGCGCTTGGAAGCTTCACGCACGGTGGCAAAGGCCTCGGGGAGCATGTCGTCGAGCGACTCGCCGTTGGCGTATCGCTCGCGGAACTTATCGGTCTGGGCGCGGAGCTCCTCCTCGGTCATCTTCTCAAACTGGGGCTCAAGACCGTTGATCTTGTCGACGATCTTGTAGTAGCGCTTGAGGTCCTTATCGGATCCAAAGGACAGCAGCTTTGACATGAATCCCATGTTGTTTTCCTTTTTGGCCATCGCCCGTGGCATGAAACCTTGGACGAGTTAAACACAGATATCTGTACTTTAGCCAAACAAGGCGCCGCCTATGCGGTCGACACGCTCGACCACGTAATAACTACGACAGCCTGCCAATAAGGGACTGGTTTATTTTGGCGGCTTTTATCTGGGAAAACGCTGCGTCTCTGCCATTTGGTGCAAACCAACCTGTCCCCTTCGCACCAACCTGGTGCAATGGAGACGGGTTAGCTTACAACAATAAAAAGATAAGGGCCGCGCACCCAAATGGATGCGCGGCCCTTATGCCATGAATGCGAGTGTTTCCGCGGCGAGCTATTTACTCAGCAGCCTCGGTGGTCTCGGCCTCGGCAGCGGCCTCCTCGACGGGAGCCTCTGCGGGAGCC
>UQZD01000034.1:0-26863 GCA_900545485.1 uncultured Collinsella sp.
CGCGCCGGAAACCCACCGGCGCGGCCCGCTTTTTACGCACGCTGTTCGCTTGCGAATCGAAGGTGAATGCTTTTCCCGTTACCTAGTACTGCTCGATGCCCATGTAGCGACGAATCTCAGGGCTGTGGTCGAACACCTTTCCGCGGGCGGCGCGCAGCTCGCAGCTCATGTTGTAGAAGAATATCGGCTCCAGGTACGAACGCACGCTGGCGGGCACCTCGCCCACGCCGTACTCGAGTGCATCGAGCACCATAACCGTATCGGTGTGCGTGTTGAGGAACGCCAGCGCGCGCTCCTCCATGGGGCGGCACTCGCCCGATCCGAGCTGCACAAAGTAGAACACGCCGGGCTCGGTAGCCTCGAAGGGACCGTGGAAATACTCGCCGGAGTGGATGTAGCAGCAGTGCTGCCACTGCATCTCCATAAGCGAGCAAATCGCCATGGCGTAGGTCTGGCTAAAGTTGGGGCCGGAACCCAGGATATAGAAGAACTTATGCTGCTGGCAGAGCTCGGCAAAGCGATCGCCCAGCTCGGCGTTGACCTTCTCACGGGCAGCGGGCAACAGCGCATCCATCTGCTTAAGGCCGGCTTACATGTCGGCGAGTGCCTCGTAACCCTCCTGCTGGTCGAGCAGCTCGGCAGCCATCAGGACGCCGATGCCTTGCGGAACCTCGGCCTGCGGCACGCCTTCGCCCCACGGATAGACCCAGGTGGTCCACTTGCCGTTATCAATCTTGGAGCCCTCGCAGTCGGTCATGGCCACGACCTCGGCGCCGGCTGCCAGCGCCATCTCGCAACCGTCGACGACCTCCTGCGTATTGCCGCTGTGGCTGCAGGCGATGACGAGTGATTTCTCGCCAAGACTCTTGGGAGCCATCAGGCAAAACTCGCGCGCCGTGTAGACCGTCGAGGCAAACGTGGTGGCCTCGCGCTTGAGCAGCTCGTTGGCCGGCATCAGGTCGATCATCGAACCGCCGCAGGCGATCCAAAAGACGTTCTCAATCTTGCCCTTGCGCTCGATAATTTCCTGAACCAGATCGCGTGCGTTCACGGTGATGCTCCTCCTTGTGTGGCGGTTTTGAACGACGACAGCTCGTACCTGCGGTCGTTCTATGTTGTCCTATTTATAGCACGCACGACGACGCTCGTGAAGTCATTTCACCAAACTTATTCTATGTTGTTCTATCTATGGACGTTAGATGTCGAACACGTAGCGCGAGCCCACGATCTTTTGGCGTCCGAGCAGCAAGGGCCGCTCGTCCGCATCGGTAAAGTACGCCTCCATATAGAAGAGCGGCTCGCCGACCGGCACCTCCAACAGCGGGGCCGCCTGAGCATCGGCAAGCGCAATCTCCACGGTGCAAGGGCCGGACTTGAGCGGCGCGCGGCCCGAATGCTCGGCAACGAGCGCAAAGATCGAGTTATCGGTGAGGTCCTTATCGGCAAGTGTCTGCAGATAGGGATGGTCAGCCAGCACAAAGGCGTTGTTCTCGAGCATGACGGGGATGCCGTCGGCCGTGCGCACGCGCTCGACCACGATAAGCTCGCAGCCGGGCTCTACGCCAAAGAACGCCGCGTCCTCGCGCGTCGCCGCAACCACCGTGCGCGATACCAGGCGCGCACCCGGCACCATGTCGTTGGCAGCGCAACCCTCGGAAAAGCTCTGAACATCACCCTTCTGGACAATCTTGCGCTTGAGCTTGGGCGCGCACACGAACGTGCCCCTCCCCTGCTGGCGGTTGAGATACCCCGCGCGCGACAGCTCCTCGATGGCGCGGCGCACGGTGATGCGTCCCACGCCGTAGTACTTCGCGAGCTCCATCTCGGAAGGAATGCGCGAGCCGGATGCGTACACGCCACGCGCGATCTCGCCCTTTAGGTCGTCCATAACCTGCTGGTACAGCGGCACAGCGGACACCTCAGTGCGCTCGGTTTTATCATCGGATGCCATCGTTATGCTCCATTCCGTGCATGCTCGGACTCAAACTCTTCAATCGCCGCCATAAACTGCTCGCCAAAGGCGTCGGCCTTTTTCTCGCCGATGCCGTTGACCTGGATAAGCTCGTCGCGCGTCTGTGGGCGTAGGCGGCACAGGCCGCGCAGGGCCTTGTCGGAAAAGACCATGTACGGCGCCATCTCCAGCTCCGTCGAGATCTCCTTGCGGAGGGCACGCAGGCGCTCGAACAGCTCGGCATCGTCGCCAACACGCGGGCGCTGATCCAGCTCGGCCTCCTCGCGCAGCAGATCGACGGCGCGGCGGGCGCGGGCCGAGGCCTTGCGCTTGGACGCACGACGCTTAACGGTAAAGGCGAACGCCTCATCCTCGACCTCGACGGCACGCGGACCCAGCCCCACGACCGGGTACTGCCCCTGCGAGGTGGCCAGATAACCGCGGCCGCACAGCTGGCCGATGATGTCCTTGATGCGCCCGACCGATTCGCTCGACAGCTCACCGTAGCCGCGGTCCTCGTCCAGATGCATCTGGCGAATGCGCTCGGTGTTGCCGCCGTGGAGCACATCGGCGATGAGCGACTTGCCAAAGCGCATGGGACGCGTGGCCACGTAGCGCACGGCGGCGCGGGCCATATCGGTGACGTCCTCGACCTCGAACTGCGTGAGGCAGTTGCTGCAGTTGCCGCAGCTCTCGACGTCGTCCGTGGCGGTGCCGCCCGTACTGGCCGCGGCATGCTCGGCCGCGGCCTCGTCGCCAAAGTAGCGCAGCATGTATTCGCGCAGGCAGCCGGTGGTATTGCAGTAGCCCTCCATCTGGCTGAGCAGACGATATCGATTCTGGAGCGCCCACGCGCGCTGCTCGTCGTCGAGCGCCTCATCGGCAGCATCGCCGCGGTCGATCAGAAAGCGGCGCATGCGAAAATCGTTGCCGTTCCACAGCAAGTAGCAGCTGGCCGGGTCGCCATCGCGGCCGGCGCGGCCCGCCTCCTGGTAGTAGGCTTCGATGCTCTCGGGCACGTTGTTGTGGATCACGTAGCGCACGTTGGGCTTGTCGATGCCCATGCCAAAGGCGTTGGTGGCAGCCATCACCTGGATATCGTCGTCGATAAAGGCGCGCTGGCTTTGGCGACGGGCGTCGTTGCCCATGCCGGCATGGTAGCGGCCAACGCGAATGCCGCTGGGGCCCAGCGCCTCGGCAAGCTCGCCCGCCAGCGCATCGACCGTCTTGCGGGTCGAGCAATACACGATACCGCTCTCGCTCGAATGCGCGATCACATAGTCGCGCACCCAGGCAGTCTTGGCCTTGTCGCCCATCTCCTCGCAACCAAAGTAGAGATTCTTGCGATCGAAGCCCGTCACCACCGTCGCAGGGTTTTGCAGGCCGAGCATCTGCTGAATATCCGCACGCACGCGTTCGGTCGCCGTGGCGGTAAACGCCGCCACGATGGGGCGCTGCGGCAGGGAATCGATGAACTCACGAATCTGCAGATAGGCGGGGCGGAAATCCTGACCCCATTGGCTTACGCAGTGGGCCTCGTCAATGGCCACGAGCGGCACGCCAATGCCGGCGGAACCCGCAGCCTCCTGCGCAAAGGCCAAAAAACGCGGCTCGAGCAAGCGCTCGGGCGCCACGTACATAAGCTGGTAGCGGCCCTCGCGCGCCCGCTTGAGCACGGTGTTTTGCTGGGCCGGAGTAAGGCTGGAGTTGAGATAGCTGGGTCGCGCACCCGCCGCGAGCAACGCACGGGTCTGGTCCTCCATAAGCGACAGCAGCGGACTCACCACAAAGGTGATGCCGGGCAGCATGAGCGCGGGCACCTGGTAGCAAATGGACTTGCCGGCACCCGTGGGCATAACACCCAGCGCATCGCGACCGGCAAGGATCGCATCGACCATGCGGTCCTGTCCCGGGCGAAACGAGGTGTAGCCAAAATAGGCGCCGAGCGTGTCGAGCGCCATCTGCTGCATGCTATCGGTCATGGTTTCCTAACGTCCAAGTCATCTGCCGCCGATTATACGCCGCCACGCGGACAGCAGCACACGGCCGCCGCCCAGACTAGTCGTTTAAGAGCGTCCCCAATGACTAAGGAGTGTCCCCAGGTGCCGACAGAAAAGGAACGTCCCCAAGTGCCGGCCCGGCAACGTCGATGTTCTGGCAATGTCAGCGAAAGCCCGCCAGAGCGAGCAAGGTGCCTTGAAACAAGGCGGCATTGACCTTCTGGTCATGCCGCCGAAGTTGAAAGGCAGATTGCCGCTTAGGGGCGTTTGCAGCGTCGACCGGTCCGCCGTTCGTTAGAACGGCGGAACCAAAGGCGCAGCGTCGAGCCGTTACGCGGTTTGGTAAAACCGCGTAACTTACATGACCATAACGTAGCGCGATCCCACGTAGTACTGCTTACCCATCAAAACCGGCTCGTCATCGGGACCGGTAAAGCCGGCACGCAGGTTGAGCAGCGGATCGTGCGGAGCAATGCCCAGCTCGGCCGCCTGCTCGGCGTTAGCTCGAACGGCCTCGACCGTACGGTAGCCAACCGAGACAATCGGCGTTCCGCCAACACGCTCGACCTCGGCAAAAATCGACTTGTCCTCAAGATCGGCCGTCAACAGCTCACGGTAGGCGTCAAACGGCACAAAGATGTTCTCCTCAAAGATGGGCTCGCCGTCGGCTGTACGCACGCGCTTGATGTGCAGCAGCAGCGCGTCCTTCTGCAGGCCAAAGAACTCCATCTCATTTTGACGTGCCGGCACAATCTGGCGATCGACCACATGCGCGCCCGCCTTCATGCCGTTGCTGGCACACAGCGCGGTAAACGTCTGCAGCGTCGAAGCGTGGAACTGACGATTGATGTGTGGCGTGGAGACAAAGGTACCACGGCCCTGCTGCTTAACCAGGTAGCCATCGGAGCACAGCTCCTCGACGGCGCGGCGCACCGTAATGCGGCTCACGTCGTACTGCTCGGCTAGCTCAAGCTCGGACGGAATACGCTCCTTGGGTGCATAAACACCTTTCTCGATCGCATCCTTGATTTCATCGTAAATCTGCTGGTAAAGCGGTGCATTTTTGGGCGCGGGCATATCTGATCACTCTTATCGAAATATCGAAATAACTAATACGTATATAACGTCTAGTTTCATGTTACCTCATATTGATAAAACGATACACCCTCCCTACCAAAAAGCGACAGCTTCATTTTGGTAGGTTTTACCTGGGCAAACGAGAGCCCCTCGAAAGCAACGAGGCTTTCGAGGGGCTCATTCGGATGGACTACGCTTGGCCGGCAAAATGCCAAAACCCTACTTCCCGTCATCCTGCTGCAGGCTGTCCTGCTCGCAGAGGTGCGCCCGCCTGCTGGCCATACGTGCGGGCTTGTCGGGATCGGGTACGGCCGTGGGCATGGGCTCGTCGACATGACCACCCCACCAGCCGCCCACAAAGTTGAGCGTGTGGAACACATTGATCACGGCGCCGGGATCAATGTCGCACACCAGCTTGATAATGTCCTGGCTCTCATAGGTCGATACAACGGCGTGCAGCAGGTACATCTTCTCGCGGCTGTATCCGCCAATGACCTCGGCGCAGCTAATGCCATGCTGAAAATGGTCAACATAGGCGGTCATGACCTCGTCCGCCTTGCGCGTCGTGATCTGCAGCGTCACGCGATCGTAGCGACGATAGAAGCTGTCGATGGTCTTGGTCGAAATAAACTGGAACACGATGGAGTACGCCGCCTTGTCCCAGCCAAACATAAAACCAAAGATCGCCAGGATAAAGCAGTTGAAACCAAAGATGACGCCCCAGATGGTCTTGCCCGTGTGGTTGGAAACCCACAGCGCGATAAAGTCGGTGCCGCCGGTGGATGCGCCGGATTTAAGTGCGATGGCAGCGCCCAGACCCGAGACCACGCCGCCAAAAATGATTAGCATGATCTTGTCGCCCAAAAATGGAGCGAAGTGAAAGACGTTGAGGAACAGCGACGAGAGCACGACCTGCATCATCGAGAAGATGACGAAGCGCTTGCTGATGCCGCTCCAGCATAGGAGCGCCACGGGGATGTTGAGCGCGAGCATACCGAGCGAGATGTCGATGTGAACGCCGCCCAGCGAGGTAACGCGATCGAGCAGGACCGCAACGCCGGTGAGGCCGCTCGGAAGCAAGTCGGCGGGCTGAATGAACGCCTGGATCAGGAATGTCTGGAGAACGGCAGAAATTGTGACCGCCACGGCAGTAATAGCGCGGCGGACGATGGTGAGGCGGCCGAGTACGAGCACTCGGTCCGTGAGCTGATCGATGGCGTTCGCCACGCAGGCTCCTTTCGAAGGCAGATGTAGTTGTGGGGTATGTCCGCGATTGTAGCATGGAGCGTGCGGGGGCGCTTCAATTCACCCTCTCTCGACAACCAAAGCGGGACCAGCAACCCCACGACCAAAGGCCCAAATTACAAGTGAGTAGACTTTACGCGACCTGCAGAGCACACCCAAAACCGCCACCACTGTGACCTGCGGTTTTACTAGAGCAGATACGCTTTGTGCTCGTCTTGCACCAAAAAGTCTACTCACTTAGTCCGAATCGAAGCCAAACGGATCCAAATAGATGACAAATTAAGCCAATCCGCAGCAAAAGACGCGTGAATCAGTGCTTCTCGCGGCGGATTGACGCTACAAAGCGGCCAAAATGTCGGTCAGATTATCGATAACGGCATCGGCTCGCGATTGATCGAGGTTGACACCCTCGTGCGGACGCAGCGCCAGGACGCGGGCGCCGGAGCGCTTGCCGGCCTCGATGCCCAAAGGCGAGTCCTCGATAACCAGGCATTCGGCAGGTTCCACCCCCAGCGCCTCCATGGCACGCAGGTAGATCTCGGGGTCGGGCTTAAACGCACTGCACTCGTGACCGCTGATGGTGTAGTCCAGCACGTCGGCGATACCGGCAATCCCCACCAGCTCGTCAATGAGCTCGCGATAGGACGAGCTTGCGATGGCGCACTTCACGCCGCGCTCGTGCAGCTTGCGCATCACCGGCTCCGTCTGCTCGTTGAGCAGCTCGGCATACGGAACGGGATGGTCCGGGCTGTAGACCTGCTTGTACTCCACGCGCAGGCGCTCGCGCAGCTCAACATCGTCGGGTACCAGCGACTTCCAAATGGCGGGCTCGTTAGACCCCGAAAGATCGGGGATCTCGTCAAAGTGAAAGCCCTTCTCTTCCATAAACGCCACGCGACGACGGTTGTAGAACCACTCGGTATCGACCAGCACGCCGTCCATGTCAAACAGCACTGCCTTGATCATACGTATCTCCTTTCGATAGCAAAAAAGGGGACGGGGCGCAAACCCCATCCCCTCTCAATCAACCCGTAAGGTCTACTTACTTGTGATTAGTAGGAAAGCTTCCACATGTAGCGACGCATGGTCAGCGGGTGCTGACGGGCCTCGGCGATCTGGTTGCCGTACTCACGCATAACGGCGAGGTGCAGCAGCGGGTTGAAGTAGGTGATGACGCTCGCGGGCACGGCGTCAGCCAGGCCGTAGTCCTTGGAGTCGATCAGAGCGACCTTGGCACCCATGCGCTCAAGGAAGGTGAGGGCGCGGGCGTCCATCGGACGGGTAGCGCCATCGGACATGAAGAAGACGTAGGGCTTACCCTCGGTGGAAACCTCGAACGGGCCGTGGAAGTACTCGCCGGTGTTGTAGGCGGCGGCGTCGATCCACTGCATCTCGGTGAACAGGAAGGCGGCGTGAGAATAAGCCATCTTCTCGGAGGCACCGGAAGCCATGAAGTAGATCATCTTGTCGTCCTTGAAGTCCTCGGCGAACTTCTTGGCGAGCTTCTTGCAGTGCTGAGCGGCGTTCTCGCAGAGATCGAAGATGTTGGTGAGGCCGGTGATCATGTCCTCGTAGTGGTCATAGCCCTCGGTCTGCTGAAGGATCTCGAGAGCAAGAGCGATGGCGTAGCCGGGCTTCTCGCACTTGGCAGCGTAGTTGGCGTGGAAGCCGTGAACGATGACGTGGTCGGCGTCGACGGTCAGAGCGGAACCAGCCTTGTTGGTGAGGGAGACGACCGGGCAGTTGTGCTTCTTGGCGGTCTTGTTGGCCTCGACGGTCTCGGGCGTGGAGCCACCGAGGGAGCAGGTGATCACGAAGGTGTGCTCGTTGACCCAGGAAGGCGTGTCGTAGTTGAACTCGTTAGCGGTGAAGATCTGAACGTTCAGCTTGTCCGTGTTGTTGGCCAGGAAGTACTTGGCGGGGTAAAGGTCGGACATGGAAGCGCCGCAGCCGACGAAGGCGACGCTGTGGATCTCGTGGTTGGACAGGACGTCAGCGACGATCTGCTTAGGGAGGTTAAGGTCGATCTCGTACATCTGACACATTCCTTTCGATTTTTGCGGCGCCACATTGCCGGGCGCTCGCAGGGTTACCGTGGTTTGGACCGAGTCGCCGGCCCGTTGAGGATGTGTCAAAGGGACAGTCCCTTTGACACATTTTGGGGATGGGAGCCTGCCTGGGGTATGGGATGTCAGGCAGGCCCCCGGGGGAAAGCGGTTAGGCGCTTGGTCGCGACTAGGCCAGAATGCCGGCCGCGGAGAGGGCGATGCCGCCCACGATGGCGATCACGAGAAGCCAACCGGTGTTGACGTTCTTCTTGATGAGCCAGTACATAAGGCCGGTGAGGCCAAGGGAGATCATCTGGGGCATCATGCCGTCCAGGATGTCCTGGATAACGACGGTGCCCTCAGCGAACTGCAGCGGGGTGGTGGCGCCGATCAGCGTGGCGATCATGCCGCCCACGGACATAAGACCCACGATGCCGCAGACATACATGAGCTTCTCCATGAGGTCGCCGCCCTGAAGCTTGCTCAGGTACTCGTGGCCGCCCTGATAGCCCATCTTGGCTGCGAACCAAGTGATCAGCACAGAGGGGACGATGGAGATGAGCATGGCCAGAATCGGGCCCATGATGGAGCCCTGCTGAGCCAGCTGGACGCCCAGACCAAAGGCGATAACGCGGATGGTGCCCTGGAAGAAGGAGTCACCGATGCCGGAAAGCGGGCCCATGAGGGAGGTCTTGACCGCGTTGATCGAATCGGGATCGAAGTTCTCGGGATCCTTGGCGTACTCCTCCTCCATGGAGGCGGAGAGGCCCAGGATGAAAGCGCTCGTCTGCGGGGTGCAGTTGTAGAACGCCATGTGACGGTGGTAAGCCTCTTTCTTAGCAGCGAGCTGCTTGGGGTCGGACTCGTCCGGATAGAGGCGATCGAGCGTGGGAACCATGCCGTAGAGGAAGCCCATGTTCATCTGACGCTCGTAGTTCCAAGAGGCCTGGATGGCCCAGGAGCGCCAGAAGAACTGGCTGACCTTCTTGTTCAGGGACACGTCCTTGGTTGCGGTTGCCATAGTGTGTTCCTCCTTAGTCTTCGTCGTCTTCGAGCGGATCGTAGTCGGAATCGACACCGGCGGCTGCATGGGAACCGTTGAACTTGAAGCCCATGAAGACGACAGCCAGGCACACACCGATCAGAGCGACCGCGATGACGGACAGGTTGAGGTAAGCGGCGAGCAGGAAACCGATGAACAGGAACGGAGTCATACCCTTCTTGATCATCATGGTGAGCAGCAGGGCCAAGCCGTAGGCGGTCATGATCTTGGTCGAAACGTTAAGACCAGTGGACAGCCACTCGGGAACCATGTTGACGATGGCCTGAACCAGGTCGGTGCCAACAAAGACGGCGAGGAAGATCGGCAGGAAGTACATGACGGCGTACAGACCGGAGCCGGCGCAGATGTGCATACGGTAAGCGGTCTTGAACTTTCCGTTATCGATCGCGCTATCTGCCACATGGGTGAGGGCGGCGATGATGGAACGGAACACGATGCCGAGGAGCTGACCCAGGACGGCGACCGGGACGGCAATCGTCATGGCGGTCTCGGCGGAAGCATCGGTCAGGCACGCAAAGGCAGCGGCCACGATGCCGCCCAGGACCATATCGGGCGGAACGGCGGCGCCGACCTGCACCAGGCCCATGGACACGAGCTCGACGGCGGCACCGACGGCAAGGCCGGTGGGCACATCGCCCAGCAGCAGACCGACGAGCGTAGCGCCAACGAGGGGCTGCTCGAAGTTAAGACGACCGAGCAGGCGGGAGTCCCACATGCAGAACACGCCGACGAGGCCGACGAGCACCGCACTGATGAACGTATTCATACCCTTCTCCTTTCAGTCAGGCAAAAGCCTGGTTGATTACAGCTTGGCGTCGATGTCGACGCTCTGATACGTAGGGGTCTGCTGGACGTAGAGCTTAATGCCCATGTCGAGCAGCTGGTTGACGTCGGCCTTCTGGGTGGCGTCGAGGAAGACGGAGCTGTCCTTACCGCCGACCTGATCGGCACCGTCGTGGTTGGCGGTGGCGCCCAGGTTGATGGCGTCGAGCTTGTAGCCCTGGCAGAACTGCAGCATCTCGGCAGTGTTGCCAAAGACGAACATGACGCGCTCGCCGAGGGTGTTGAGCTTATCCATCTTGGCGAGGGCACGCTCGACGGTGAAGACGTTCAGGCGCACGCCCTGGGGCTTGGCCAGCTTAAGAGCGCCCTTCTTGATGTCATCGTTGGCGGCAGCGTTGTCGACGACGATGATGCGCTCGGCCTGAACCTTGGTGGTCCAGGTAAAGACGACCTGGCCGTGCAGCAGACGGTAGTCAAGACGTGCGAGGACGATCTTGGCGGGACCGGAGCTGTGACGGGACGCCTTGACCTTCTTGGCGGGAGCCGCGGCGGCCTCGACCGGTGCGTTGGGGTTGGTCAGACCGGTGCGGGCCTCATTGATGAGGGCCGCGAGCTCGGCGCCCTTGACGGGGACGGGGCTCATAGCGAGCGTGAGCGCCAGCGGGATGTTGAAACCGCTGACAACCGTGAACTTCGTGCCGTTCTTGGAAAGCTCGACCATGTTGTTGTTGACCGAGCTACCGAGCATATCGGTCAGCACATAGACGGTGTCGTCCGCGTTGAACGTGGCGATCATGGCGTCCACCTTATTGGTGATGGGCTCCTTGTCGTCACGAGCAAGCGACACGACGTGGACGTTCGACACGTCGCCGAGAACCATCTCGAGCGTGTCTTTGGCGCCTGCGGCCAGGCCGCCATGAGATGCGAGAATGATCTGATTCATCTTGCCTCCTCCTTTTCGTTATGGTCATTATAACGTCTTATACGTTGCTTATATTGCTAATTAGTATAAAGACCGTTCGCGGGTGAAAATCGACCGTTGACGGGTTTAACGTACTCGAAACGTTGGTGCAGGGCAGATCGACGCTGGCTGGATAACCCCAGATCAGACGCCTCGCCAATCCCCTATCGCACGAAGTACCAGGGGCTTTCCTGCACGGTGGGCTCCAGCGCGATGCCCGTGCGCTCGCGGAACAGATCCATGTCCTGCGATTTCTCCGTCCACCACGCGTTGGGCTTAAAGGTCATGCTCTCAACGATATGGCCGACAAAGGCACTGTTGCGCAGCTTGGAAAAATTGGTGTTCATAATCAGGATGGACGCGAGCACCAGCACGATGCCCAGGACCTTGATCGCGCCGGCGGGCTCGGCGTAGATGCCAATACCGACCAGAACGGTCGCCACGGTTTCGAACGAAGCCACGACCGGCACCTTCGATGTCTCAAGATCCATCGAAAGGCCCTGCATATAGAAGATGTACGCAAGAGCCGTCGGAATAAAGCCAAAGCCTACGAACAGCAGAATGAGTTGCGGGGACATTGCCGCGGCTACATCGGACCACGGAGCCGAAAGCACCGCCATAAAGCATCCGCCAAAAACAAAGCCCCAAAACGTCACCGCCAGCGGATGCAGTGTCTTGGTGGCCATGCGGCTAAACACAGCCAGCAACGCGCCGCAAAGTCCGGCGATCACACCCGACGCGACGCCCCAAGCCGAGAAATGGAAACCAGACAGGTCGCCGCTCGTCACCGCGAGCACGCAACCCACAATGTTAAAGACGATGGCGACGAGCTTGTTGGGGGTCACGTCCTCGCGATAAAGCACGCGGCCAAGCGCGACGCCAAACACCGGCGAGGTGTAGAGCAGCACCGAGGCCGTGGACATGCCCACCTCGCCCATGCACTCGTAATAGCAGGTGTTGGCGACGGCTAAACCGACGATACCGACAAGCGCGCAGGGAACAAGCTCTTTAGGGCTTGCCTTAAACAGGGCCAGCGGACCCTGAGCCACGGTAGACCCCTCACCCGGACGGCAGCCCATAAACATCAGGACCGGCGCCAAGATAAGCGCTCCGACCAACAAGCGAAAGGCAGCCATGCTCTGGGACGAAACGCCCATGGCCGAGATGCCGTTTACAAAGATTCCGATGCTGCCCCACATAAGCGCGGCGATCAGCACCAGCACATAGCCCAGATTGCTCTTCTTCAACGCAGCCTCCTCGATATTGTTTCCAATATGTTTCACACTACGTTATAGTCGTTATATACATTTTTCAAGACACAAATCGGCAGACGGGAAAATCTGCTCTACCGCTACAACCCATTGGTGCAAAGAGGTCAGGTTCATATGCGCCAACTTGGTGCAAAGTAACCTGTCCCCAATACACCAATCCCTTAACAAGCACGGCGACGCCGACGTTTTGGCAACATCAGCGAGCGCCCGTCATTTGAGCCAAGGTGCCGTGAAATGAAAAGGCGCTGACCTTCTGGTCGCGCCTTTGAAATTGAACGGCAGATTGGCCAAATGCCGGGTGCGCAGCGTCGGCCGGTCCGCCGTTCGGTAGAACGGCGGAACCAATATCCCCTAGTAGTCCAACTTCCACATGTAGCGGCGCGTCATGTAGTCCTTGTGGGTGACGGCAGAGAGCGCACGCATGTACACGTTGTTGAGAATCGGGGCAAAGATCAGGTGGTTGAAGTATTCGCTCACGCTGTCCTTGATGTCATTGAGGCCGAGCTCCTTGGCGTCGAGCTGATAGACGCGCTCGCCACCGTACTGGTTGACGAAGCGGATGCCGCGCTCGTCGTTGCAGCGGCTGCGGCCGACGCTGATGAGCTGGAACAGCGAGGTGCGCTTGTCCAGAATCTCGAAGGGGCCGTGGAAGAAGTCGCAGGTGTTGATGGTGCAGGAGTCGATCTGCAGCATCTCCTGCACGTTGCAGATGCTAAAGACGTAGGCGGCACCAAAGAGCGGGCCCTGAGCCATGACGTTGATGCAGGGCTTGTCGGCGTTCTGCTCGGCCCACTTGGCAGCGAGCGGACGAGTGTACTCGACGGCCTTGCGATAGATAGGGTCGACCAAGTCGAAGGCGGCCATGGCGGTCTCGTACTCGGCATAGCCCTCGGTCTGCTGCGTAAGCTCCATGGCGATCATGGTCACGACGGCGGAGTTGGTGCGGCCCATGCAGGACTCGTCGACGGCCAGGCTGTCATACTGGATCTTGTAGTCGCAGACCTCGGTGAGGCCGGACTCGTCAACATAGATGGCGATGGTGCTGGCGCCGTGGTCCTTGGCGACCTGTGCGGCGACGATGGTCTCCTTGGTGCCGCGCATGGACACGACGACGGCCAGGGTGTTCTCGTTAACGTAGGCAGGGGTTGCGTGCACGAACTCGTTGCTGGTATAGCTGGAGCTCACGACCTGCGTGGCCTCGTGCTCCATAAAGTACTGGGCAGGATAGTTGCCGCCGTTGGACCCGCCGGCGCCAATCCACACGACGCGCTTGATGCCGCCCTTGTCAGCCTTGTCAGCCAAAACCTGGGAGACGACGTCCTTAACCTGTTCCTGAGTAGTCATCGTGCATCAGCCTTTCTTCTCGTTTGATGCTCTCGATGGCATACAAGTTACATACATGTTTTGGCTATGTCGACTAGTTGTATGCTATATTTGTCTTAGAAAATTTGCTGAAGCGGTTTTCGATAACTAGCTACCAGCGGTTTTGTTGTTGTATTGAATACATGCTTGATTAGATTCGCATACAGGTTAGATACAGGTTGATCGTATGAACGCTTCGTCTAAAAAGAAACTGGCCCAATACGAGCGCTTGGCGGGCATGCTGCGCGACCGTATCGCCTCCGGCGCCTACGCACGCGGAGACAAGCTGCCGTCCGAGATGGAACTCATGGACGAATCGGGGCTGTCGCGCAGCACCGTACGCCATGCCCTTAAGGTGCTCGTTGATGAGGGTCTGGTTCGAACCGAGCGCGGGCGCGGCGCCTTTGTGGCCGACACGCCGGCGCTCCACGAGAACAACCTGGTGTTTTCGAGCTATACGGCGCAGGTCCAGGGTCAGGGCATGAAGCCCACCACGCGCACGGTGGACTCGGGCTTTACCAAGGCGGGCGGCAGCATAGCCAAGTTCTTTGATGCCGCCGTGGGCAGCAAGCTCGTCAAACTTGTCCGTCTGCGTTATCTGGACGATGCGCCACTGTGCCTGGAGACCACCTATCTACCACCGAGCTTTGAAGCACTCATCGACCGCGATATCAACGGTTCGCTCTACGCCACGCTGCGCCAGGAATTCCATCGCGCGCCGGCACAGGGACATAAGACCTTTGAGGTGTGCTATGCCTCGCAAAACGAGGCGTTTTTGCTCAACGTTGAGCGTGGGCAGGCGCTGATCCTGATCACCGACTACGTCTACGACACCGACGGCCGCCCGCTCCATGTCTCCAAGCGCATCCAGCGCACCGACCGCGCCAAATACACCGAGCCCATCGGCTAACCTGCCAAAATAAACCTATCCCTAAATGGTAGGTTTGGGGAGGTCGGGGAACCAGGTTGGCTTAGGTTGGTTAGGAACGCGCTCGGCCAGGACCAGCTCCATCCAGCACATGTCGTACCAGCGGCCAAACTTTTGGGCGCAGCGATCGAAGGCGCCCACCAGGCGATATCCCATATGGGCATGGAAATCCTGACTGTTGTGCGTCAGGTATTCGTCGTCCTTGTCGTGCGGCACGGCAATGAGAGCGCACATGTTGGTGATGCCCATCGCGATTAGACATTGCTTGAGCGCGTCGTGCAACTTGCGGCCCAGCCCGCCGTGGCGCACGTCGCGCGCCAGGTAGATCGATGTCTCGACCGACCAGTCGTATGCCTCGCGGCTGTTGAGCGGACTCACATAGGCATAGCCTACCGGACGCCCGTCCAGCTCCATTACCAGATACGGATAGCGCTTGAGCGTGCGCTCGATGCGCCCGGCGAACTCCTCAACGCTCGGCACCTCGTATTCGCAGGTAATCGCCGTCTGGCGCACATACGGCTCATAGATGGCAAGCAACGACGGTGCGTCTTCGGGCGTCGCCAGGCGGATCGTCGGCTCGGACATCTCGGTCATACAACCCCTCCCCCTCTAAAAGCAAAGACCGCCCCACACCAAATCCAAGCGCAAGGCGGCCCCTCGTCATCACATCAACCTACAGGACAGCCGCCAGCGCGTCGATGTCCTTCTGCGTCGTGGCCCAGCTGGTGCAAAAGCGCACCACCGTGTGGGTCTCGTCGTACTTTTCCCAGTACTCGATCGCCGCATGCTCGCGAATGCGGGCCATGTCCTCGTTGGGCAGAATCACAAACTGCTGGTTTGTGGGCGTCTCCAAAAAGAACTGATAGCCGCGCTCGTGCAGCACACGACGCAGCGCCTGAGCCGTCTCGATCGCCTGGCGACCAATCTCAAAATACAGGCCGTCGGTAAAGAGCGCCTCAAACTGCACGCCCGTCAGGCGACCCTTGGCCAACAGCGCGCCGTGCTGCTTAATGCGCGGAATGGGATGTGCCGGAGCGTGCATGCCGCAGAACACCACAGCCTCGCCGCAGAGCGCGCCGCACTTGGTGCCGCCGATGTAGAACACGTCGCACAGCTGCACCAGCTCGGGCAGGGTAATGTCGCACTCATCGGCCGCCAGCGCATAGGCCAGGCGAGCACCGTCCACAAACAGCGGAATCTCGCGCTTCTGGCATACCGCATGAATCGCCGCGAGCTCGGCCTTGGAGTACAGCGTGCCGTACTCGGTCGATAGACTCACGTACACGGCGCCCGGGAACACCGTGTGCTCGTAGCTCTCGTTTTCGTAGAACACCTGGATATAGTTCTCGAGGTCCTCGGCGTGCATCTTGCCCTCGTAGCCGGGGATGGTGAGCACCTTGTGGCCGCCAAACTCGATGGCGCCCGCCTCGTGGCAGGCGACGTGGCCGGTCTCGGCAGCAACGACGCCCTCGTAGGGCGCAAGCAGCATATCAATCACCGTCGCGTTGGCCTGCGTGCCGCCTACCAGAAAAAACACGTCGGCATCGGGGGTCTGACAGGCCTCGCGGATAAGCTGCTTGGCACGCTCGGTGTGTGCATCGGTACCATAACCGGGCTGCGGCTCCATATTGGTGTCGACGAGCGCCTGCAGCACTGCCGGGTGTGCGCCGTGGGAATAGTCGTTGTTAAACGCGAGCATGGCAATCCTCTCTTACCGGGTATCGGCCAGATAATTCAAACGGAGCTATTGTACGCCGTTGGGATAGGCAATGCGTGCGGCAAGGCACTCAAGTGCCAGTACCAGGGCAAAACCGCAGCTCACGTCACTCAAAAAGTGTGCGCCGATCACGATGCGCCCAAAGGCGACGAACGCTGCAACAACAACCGCCGCCCAAAAGATCACGCGGCGACGCGAAGGTTTTTCCTTAAAGGCTGCCGCGGGAAGCCCGGCGAGCATAAGGCCGATCGCCGCATGCGCCGTGTGTCCGCTCGCAAACGACTTGAACCCGTCCTTAATCACGCCGGCGGCGATATAGGCCCACTTGTCGGGGTTGCCGATCACCCACCACGGCTGAAAATTGAGCCCCGGCGTGACCTCGATCACGCGCATGCGCGGGCGCGACCATAACGGCTTAACAATGACGTTGAGGATGATGGCCTGAGCGACCCACACGGCCAGCACCATCAACGCCCAGCGCGTAAGCTCGTCGGGCTCGGTCGTGCGCGTGAGGCGGTAGGCGATGAAGTTGGCCGCGATGACCAACGCAAACGTCAGAACCAGCTGAAACGCAATAAGCTTGCCGCCGACGCGCAGCGATCCGATAATCTCGTAGCCGACCAGACCCACGTTGATCAAAACGCCCAGCGCAGCGAGCCACTTGCTCGCCTTGGAATCGGGGCGTGCCGAGCGCACGAGCATAACGCCCGCGATGCTCGCCGTCAGCTCGAACGGCAGCTCACCGGCCGCCTCGACAAAGCGACCGTACATGCTGCCGATGTTGAACAGCGCACTCGAGATTTGATAATCAAAGAAGCTGCCCACGCCCAAACAAAGGCACAGGACGGCCGCGATAATGGCGACATCTTTCTTATAGATGTATCCGAACATGCTTTCCTTTCGATGGAACCAGATTGCCCAAATGGGGCGTTTGCAGCGTCGACCCGTTAGTCGTCGTCGCTCGCACCCAATTGCTGCAGCAGCATGAGTGCCGCGGCCACCGGGCCGATGCCGTCGTTGGCGTCGAGACCGCGACCCAGACCGCTGCCCGCGCCGGCGCCCGCCTTGTAGGGCACCGACAGTTTGCGGCTCTTGGGAAAGTTCACCGCGCCATAGCGGGTCTTAAGCTCAAAGGCCACCTTCTTGGGCACGTCAACCCCCAGGAAGGTAATGCGTCCACCGCTGAGCGTGACGCTCTCGAGCCCCAGACGCTCGCCGCGAATGCGGATTCGTGCGCGATTGAACAGGTTGAGTCCCGCCAGCGGCAGCTCGCCATGCGCAGCCTCGGTCTCCTCCTGCACCTCATCGATGCTCTCCAGGTCCTCGGCCGCTGCGAGCTTACGGTACACGAGCACGCGCTGATCCACCGCCGGCAGGTACTCCTCGGACAAGAAGTAATCGGCCGGCAGGTTAATGCCTACACTCGCCGCCTCCACGTCGGCGTCGTCATCGCCGCGCGCCTCGGCTACCGCCTGGCCCAACATCTGCGTAAACAGGTCAAAGCCCACGCTCGACAGGTTGCCGTGCTGCTCGGCGCCCATAAGCGAGCCGGCACCACGGATCTCCAGGTCGCGCATGGCGATACGCATGCCGCTGCCCAGGTCCTGGAACTCGGAAAGTGCGGTCAGGCGCGCCGTTGCCTCCTCGGTGAGCGGTAGCTCGCCCGGGAACATAAAGTACGCGTAGGCCTGCGTGGCAGAACGGCCCACACGGCCCTTGAGCTGGTAGAGCTGCGCCAGGCCCAGGCGCTGCGAGTCCTCGATGATGAGCGTGTTGGCCGTTGCGTTGTCGATGCCGCTCTCCACGATGGTCGTGGCGATAAGCACGTCGATCTTTTTGGTCGCGAACTCGATCATCACGTCCTCGACCTCGCGCGGGCTCATCTTACCGTGTGCCACACCCACGCGCGCCTCGGGCGCGGCCTCGTGCACGCGCGCCACGGCATCGTCGATGGTCTTGACGCGGTTGGACACGTAGTACACCTGACCGCCGCGGCCCACCTCCAGGCGAATCGCCGCGCTCACCACGTCGGGGTCGTACTCCCCCACGTGCACGATCACGGGACGACGCCCGGTCGGCGGCGTGGTGATCAGGCTCATGTCGCGCACGCCGCTTGTGGCCATCTGCATGGTTCGCGGAATAGGCGTTGCCGAGAGCGTGAGCACATCGATTTGCTCGCGCAGGTTTTTGAGCTGCTCCTTGTGCTGCACACCAAAGCGCTGCTCCTCGTCGATGATCACCATGCCCAGGTTCTTGGGGTTCACATCGGCCGAAAGTAGACGGTGCGTGCCGATGAGCACATCAATCGTGCCCTCGGCAAACGCCTTGAGCGCGCGCTTTTGCTGCGCCGGGGTGCGGAAGCGGCTGAGCACCTCGACCTCCAGGCCAAACGGGGCAAAGCGCTCAAAGAATGTCTCGTAGTGCTGTTGGGCCAGAATGGTCGTGGGGCAGAGCACCATGACCTGGCGACCGGAGTCCACGCACTTAAAGGCCGCGCGTAGGGCGACTTCGGTCTTGCCGAAGCCCACGTCGCCGCACAGCAGGCGGTCCATGGGCTTGGGCGCCTCCATGTCGGCCTTAATGTCGGCGATGGCCTCCAGCTGGTCGCGCGTCTCGTCGTAAGGAAAGCTCTCCTCCATCTCGATCTGCTCGGGCGTGTCGGGCGGGCAGGCGATACCGGTAATCGAAGAGCGGCGCGTATACAGATCGACCAGGTCAAACGCCAGCTTTTTGGCGTTCTTGCGCGCCTTGTTGGTGGCCCGCGTCCAGTCGGCGGTGTTGAGCCTGGTCAGGCGCGGCTTGTCGCCGTCGGGGCCAACATAGCGTGTGATGCGGTCGACCTGCTCCAACGGCACGTAGAGCTTGTCGCCGTCGGCATATTCCAGCAAAAAGTAATCGCGCTCCTTGCCGCCCACTTCCTGGCGCGCGATCTCGCTAAAGAGCGCGATGCCGTGGGTAGCGTGCACCACGTAGTCACCCGGCTTAAACGGGAAGGTGATCTGCGTAATGTCCACCTTGCGGCGGCTGCGCGCGCGGTTGGCGTCCATGCGGGCGTTGAGGTCGGCGATTGAGAACACGGCCAGGTTGGCATCGGGCACCACCACGCCCTGCGGCAGGGCGGCATCGACAAAGGTTACGCGTCCGTGCGAGATGGTGGGCACGGCGGCACCGGCGGCAGCCTGGGCGGCACCCGCCTCGAGTGAGCGAGCGTTGAGCGCATCTGCCTTGCGCTCGCGAATTGCAGCATGGGCCTCCTGGCGGGCGGCGCGATCGGCAGAATCCGCCGTTGCCACGCGCACACGGTCGCCGATAGCGCCGGCGTTTTCGGGCGCCGCGGTCAGCGATTCCTCAAAGGTAATGCCCTCGTCGCCAAAGGTGAGCTCCATCGACTCGCGCGCACCGCGGTCGGGGATGGCAAACACGCAGGCATAGCGCTTGCCCATGACCTCTTGGATGCGCGTCATAAAACGGTTGTCCGAGCCTGCGATGGCCGGCTGCTCAATCTTGAGCTCGGCCGTCACCGCACCGCCGGCACGGATGAGGCTCACGTAGTTCAGGCGCTGCTGGGCACCAAAGTCGAGCTGCTGGGCACGCACGTACAGGCCATCCAGACGGTCGACCCCCGCCTCGCCGGCACGCGCCTCGATATCCTCGTAGGCGCGCAGGCAATCGTCGAACAGCGAGCGCGGCTCGGACAGCACCACGAGCGCCTTGCCGCTCACATGCGACAGCGGGCTCACGGTCTGGCCGTACATCACCGGCAAAAAGCGGTCGAGCTCAGGCGTGACGATGCGCGCATCCACCATCTCGAGCAGCGCCGCCAACTTGCTGTCGTCCTGGCTGGCGCGGTAGAGCGCCACATGCATGTTGTGGACGGCCTCGTCGGTGAGTGCGAGCTCGCGACAGGGGAAGATCTCGATGCTGTCCTCGTTGCCGATGGTCTGGCCCGTTGAACTCACCATGCGGCGGATGCGGTCGATCTCGTCGCCAAAGAACTCAATGCGCACGGGCGCCTTTTCCTGCGCGGGAAACACCTCGACGGTGTCGCCGTGCACACGGAACAGGCCGGGCGCGTCGGCGGCGCCGGCATTGGTGTAGCCCATGCCCACCAGACGTTGCGGCACCTCGTCAAAAGGAATCTCCTCGCCCACCGCAAAAGTGGTGGACTCCCAGTAGTGGCTCTCGACCGGCGGCACGCAGCGCAGCAGCGCACGGGCCGAGGCGACCATGATGCAGTTGTCCCCGCGCACGATGCGCCCGAGCGCCTCGCAGCGCTGGGCCACCACGGCGTCGTCGGGCGCCTGCTCGCGCCAAGGGTAGTCCTTGCGCTCGGGAAAGCGGCACACGTGCTCCAGGCCCACATAGGCGGCCAGACTGCGTGCGGCGCGATCGGCCGCGTCCTCGCCGCTCACAATGTAGACCGTCGGTCGCGGACGGCGCGCAAACTGGGCGGCCGCCATAAGCGTACGGCCCGACTGCGACACGGCCAGCGTCACGTCCTCGCCGGCATCGAGTCCGGCCTCGACGGTCTGCAAGGCCTCGGCAGTGTAGAGCTGCGCGGCTATACGGTGAATGAGCATGCTGTTCCTCCGGCATTGCAACGCCAAAAGCCCGCCGGGGCAAGCTCGGCGGGTATGCGGCGGATTTCATTGCCTGTCATGGTAGCGCATGAGATGGACACGCCAGCGCACGCCAAACAGCTACCCCAAAACGCGCACGCTGGGGCACAAATCCGCCAGCGGGCACTCGTCGCACTTGGGTTTGCGAGCGTCGCAGATCTCGCGACCAAAAGTGATCCACTGGTGGTTGACCGACTCCCAATACTCGTGCGGCAAAATCTTGAGCAGGTCTTGCTCGGTCTTGAGCGGCTCTTTGGCATGCGTCTTGGGGCTCAGCATCAGGCGGTGCGCGATGCGGTTGACGTGCGTATCGACCGCGATGCCCTCGACAATGCCAAACCCCACGTTGAGCACGATGTTCGCCGTTTTGCGGCCAACACCCGGCAGCTTGACGAGCTCCTTCATGTCGGCCGGCACCTCGCCGCCGTAATCGGCAACGATCATCTGCGCGGCCTCCACGGCATGCTTGGCCTTACTCTTATAAAAGCCAAGTGACTTAATGGTATCGGCCACATCGGCTACACTCGCCCCCGCCATGGCCTCGGGCGTGGGCCACTGGGCAAACAGCTTCGGCGTCACCTTGTTGACCTGCGCGTCGGTCGTCTGCGCCGAGAGCAGCACCGCGATGAGCAGCCTAAAGGGATTCTCGTGGTCCAAAAAACACTCGACCGGGCCATAGCGACGGTTGAGGCGCTCGCACACCTCAACGGCGCGCTCGCGTTTGGCGGCATTGGTCTCGCGTGGCATAACGACTCCTCGCTTCAGCGGCATAACAAACCTATGGGCACGATTGTCCCACGTATGGGGTCTTTACGCCTCCAAAAATGCGCCGGTCTGGCGGCCCCACAGGCTTGCGTACTCGCCGCCTGCCTCGACAAGCTGCGTATGCGTACCGTCCTCGACAATCTCGCCGTCCGCCAGCACCACGATGCGGTCGAGCGCCGCCACGGTGGACAGGCGATGTGCCACCACAATGGAGGTGCGGCCGCGCATCAGGTTCTCGAGCGCCTCCTGCACCAACGCCTCGGACTCGCTGTCGAGGGCAGAGGTCGCCTCGTCGAGCACCAGAATCGGCGCGTCGGTTAGGATGGCGCGGGCGATAGCCACGCGCTGACGCTGGCCGCCCGAGAGCTTGACGCCGCGCTCGCCCACCATGGTGTCAAAGCCACGAGGCAAGCGGTCGATAAACTCGGTCGCATTGGCCAAGCGAGCCGCCTCGCGGATCTGCTCGTCGGTGGCGTCGGGGCGGCCGTAGGCGATATTCTCGCGAATGGAGCGATGGAACAGCAGCGCCTCCTGCGGCACGTAGGCAACCTGGCGGCGCAGGCTCTGCTGCGTGCAGCGCGAGACATCCTGACCGTCCACGAGCACGCGGCCGCCCTGAACATCGTCCAGGCGCAGCAGCAGCTTGGTGAGCGTCGTCTTACCCGAGCCCGATTTGCCCACCAGGCCCACGCGCTGGCCCGCCGCCACATGAAGTGTCAGGTCGTCGAACACGCTCTCGCCCGCCGCAGCGTCACGGTACGCAAAGCTCAGGTGCTCAAAATCAATCGCGCCCTCGGTCACTTTAAGCTCGGGAGCGTTCTCGTCGTCTGCCACCAGACGCGGCTCGTCCAGCACGCGCGTCATCTCGGCCGCATCGCCGAGCGCGCGGTTGATGCGCTGCATCATGGAGCTTACGTAGTTCAGGCGCATGGTGAGGTTATAGGTGTAGGTAAAGATCATGACGAGCGAGCCGGCCGAGATGCCAAACCACGCATTGCCGCCCGCCACGAACACACTCACCACGGCCATGGTGATGACGATAAGGCCCGAGGTCGTAAAGTTGCGCTGCATCATGGCGTGCATCGAGACCGTCTCGGCGTCGCGCGCGGCACGATCGGCGGCGTCGAACAGATCGCGTTCAAAGTCCTCGCGCCCGCAGGTCTTGACGGCCAAAATGTTCGTGACCGCGTCGGAGAGCACGCCCGAGAGCTTGTTCTGCGCGGCGGACGTCGCGGCCGAAAGCGGCATGATGCGCTTGTACATAAGCCAGACAAACGCGATGTAGACGACCATAATGCCCACCAGGATCACGGTAAACGTCGGCACCACCGGGGCGAGTGCGGCCACGGTGCAGATGACCGAGGTGATGGTGGGGATGAGCGAATACACCGTCACGTCCACCAGCCCCGTGTAGCCGCTCATAAAACGACTCGTCTGGCTCACGAGCGATCCGCCAAAGCGGCTGGTATGGAATGTCATGGATTGGTTGGAGAGCGTGTCGAAGCATAGACGCGCCAGGTGATAGTTGCCTGCAATCTCGAGCTTGTAGACGGTGTAGTCCTGTAACTTGGAGAGGATCTGACCCACCAGGTTAACGAGTACGAGCGCCAGGATATAGGGGCCGAAGACCTCAAACACCTGGTCACCCGCCACGGGACCGGCTTGAACGCGGTCGACAATGAGGGCCATCACATAGGTATTGGCAAACGTCAGCAAAAAGATGTAGCCCGCCGACGAGAATACCGAGAGAAAGACAATCAGCGGCTGCGTGCGCGTGACACCCCAAAACCGCTGCAGCGTGCGGCGCACGGTGGAGCGGCTGAGCGGGCTGGTGCTTCTCTGGGACATGGGCTTCCTTTCGCGTCTGATAGGACGAAACGCCATTGTTGCACATTGGAGCACGCTTCAGACAAGTGCGATACGAAAAGCGGTGGGGCGCCCGCGTTTGCGCCGGTGCCCCACCGTCTTGTTGCAATTAGTCCTCGTCTTCTTGGTCTGTGGGAAGGCCCGCGGGCGTGAGTCCCAAGATCTCATCGGCTTGGTCGGCGTCTTCCAGCGCGTCGATGTCCTTGAGCTTGCGTTCCATGACGTTGGTGCGCGTGGTAATGATGCCCTCGACCGTTTTGCCCGCGGTCTCGATCTGCTGCTGGGCACGGCGCAGCGCCTTTTGATAGCGCGGCAGCTCGGCCTTGACAGCGGAGAGCACGCGCAGCACGTCATCGGTGCGTTTTTGCAGCTTAAACGTTTGGTAACTCATCTGCAAGCTGTTGAGAATGGCCGCCATGGTGCTAGGGCCGGCAACGTTGACGTGATAGTCGCGGCCCAGGGTCTCGATAAGCCCGGGGCGGCTGACGATCTCAGCGTACAGCCCCTCAAACGGCACGAACATGAGGCCAAAGTTGGTCGTTGCCGGCACACTCAGGTACTTTTCGCAGATGTCCTTAGCCTCGCGCTTCACCATCATATCGAGCGTCTTGCGTGCGGCGGCGACGGCCTCAGCATCGCCCGACTCCTGTGCGTCGAGCAAGTGCTCGTACGCGTCGCCCGGAAACTTGGAGTCAATCGGCAGCAGCACGGGGTCGCCCTCGTCCACTGGCAGCTTGACGGCAAACTCAACGCGCTCCGAGGCGCCGGGCTTGGTGGCGACGTTTTCCAGATACTGGTCGGGTGTAAGGATGTCCGCCAGAATTGCACCCAGCTGCACCTCGCCCAAAATGCCACGCGCCTTCACGTTGCCCAGCACGCGCTTAAGGTCGCCCACGCCGGTGGCGATGGACTGCATGTCGCCCAGGCCCTTGTACACGGCCTCGAGCTGGTCGCTCACCTGCTTAAACGATGCAGACAGTCGGTCGTTGAGCGTACGGGAAAGTTTCTCGTCCACCGTCGCACGCATTTGATCGAGCTGCACGTTGTTGTCCTTGCGAATGGCGCCCAACTGGGCATCGACCGTCTCACGCACCTTGTCCAGGCGGTGCTCGATGCCCTCGCGGTTGGCACCGAGCTGTTGGGCCGTCTCGCGGCGCAGGTCATCCATTCGGTCACCAGCTTGCGAGAACTCGCGTGCGATGGTCAGGTAACGTTGCTGCTCCACGGCTGCATCTGTCGTCTGCTGCTGCGCGATGGCATTGGCCGTGCGGCGGGTTTCGGCCAGCGCGACGTTCAGGGCATCGAGCGTGCTGTTGGCCTGCTCGAGCGCCGCGAGCGTCTCCGCGTCGTTGCCGCCACGCTCCCGCAACTCGGCACGCAGGCTCTTGAGCTGGAGGGCGCAAGCCACAGCAACCCCCACCGCCACCAAGGCGATCACAACAAGCACAATATCAATAGCAGACATAAACTCCGCCCAACAAACCCAATCGAGCACCAATCAAAACCGCGATCAATCTTACCCCGCCACACACACGGATCACTCACTGCCTTGCAGACAAATTTCTCTTAGAGCCGCGGACGCTAAAACGCTAGCTCTCCCAGCCGGTGCGAATGGTTGTCATGACGTCGCCTAGGCGCTGGCCGAGGGCTGACAGATGTTGGAGCACTTCGCTGGGCGAAGCACCGTTGAGGATGCAGGTGAGCGCATACGAGACCAAGAAAATCGCCGCAAGTCCTAGCGGAATGAGCACGATCATCGCCAAGGTGCGCAGGCGCTGGCCCACGCGGCGACGACGCGCACGACGCTTGTCGAACGCGAGCTCCTGCGCATATGAATCTTGCTGTACGGAATAGGCCTCTGGTGCCGATTCGCACCCGGGCACAGCTGCAGGTACAGCAGCGGGCACGACATTTTGCGCAAAGGGCTGGGCTGCCGCCCCTTGCATTTGCATCTCCATGAGTCGTTGCTGCTGACGCAGCATGCGCTCAGCTTGTTGCTGCGGAGTCTCAAGAAACAGATCCATGCTGGCCTCCAAAATCGGAGCATTCGATGCTTACGACCAGCATCCCGCACCGCCATGACCGCGACAACGCAATCGCCGGCAATAGCCACAAAGTTTCTTTTGCTCAAAAGCTGTCGAAAAGCTCAACAACTCCCCTACCAGCACTTTCTCTGAGCTTTTTTCGCCAGCAATCTTTTGGCCTTCCACCCTTACGCCAACTGACCAAAATCTAACCAAAAGCTTGACGAAAATTGTGGAGACCGGGACCCCACAAAAACGTGCCGCCCCAAAAAGGGCGGCACGCAAACTTATTATCAGCTTTTCTGTAACGAGCATGCGACGACTCAACGCCGGAGCGCAGGGCGGGGAAACCTTTGCCTCGCGCGACCCTGCGAAGCCGTGAGCGAGAGGCAAAGGTTTCCCCGCCCTGCGCTCCGTGGTCGGTGAGGACAGACTACATGCCTGCGAGACCTCGGGCGGCGGTGGCGCACATAAATGCCAAGACGAGAATCACGAGCGACCCGGCGATGTCTGCCAGCACGCCCATTGCACGGCGTTCAAACAACCAGCTCTCAAAGTGCGGGGCAACGTTGCGCCAAACACGCCACAGCAAGATGCCCATACCGATGACGCCCGGGATATTGAGCAGTAAAATCTCGGAGCACAAAAGACCGATCAGGTTGCCGGCGACAAAACCAGCGTCGCCCTCGCAGTATTTGCGGTAGACCATATACAGCATGTACGCCACAAACGGCTGCAAGCACGCAGAAATAAACGTGACCACTATCGAGGGCTCCTGCGAAAAGACCTCGGTGAGTTTATCGACACTCGTAGCGTCCTTCGAAGCCAAAAATAAACCGATAACCACAAGGGGCACCACGCCCAAAATTACCTCGACCAGAGTAAACAACTTGGCAGTCAAATCCTCACTAGCCGAATTCAAATGGGGCGCCCACTCAGGATGAGCATGCGCGCCGACCTTCTTGTCCTTCTCGGCACGATCGGCCTTTTTACCCTCGGCAACCCGACGACCAGGATCCTTGCGAGTTCCCGCCGCAGCAACCCGAGCCCGAGACTTCTTACCCATAAAAACACCCCATCAGGTAGTAGATAAACTAAAAGTCGCTACCCAGTGTACCCCACCCATAAACGGTGCCGTCCCAACCAGTCCCCACACAAAAACGTGCCGCCCCAAAAGGGGCGG
>UQZD01000035.1:0-25065 GCA_900545485.1 uncultured Collinsella sp.
CCGCCGATATGGCTGCCGCCGTCGAGGCCGTGAACACCGTGGCGCCCGAACACCTGGAGCTGCACTGCAAGGATGCGATGGGCCTGCTTGGCGGCATTTGCAACGCCGGCGCCATCTTTGTGGGCGCTTGGAGCTCCGAGCCGCTTGGCGATTATGTTGCCGGCCCCAACCACACGCTGCCGACCGGCGGCACGGCCATGTTCTCCAACCCGCTTTCGGTCGAAGAGTTCGTTAAGCGCTCGAGCGTCATTTGCTATACGCCCGAGGGTCTGCTCTCCGACGCTCCCGCTACGCAGCGCCTGGCCGAGGCCGAGGGCCTGTGGGCGCACGCGCTCTCTGCCGCCCTGCGTCGTCGCGTGCTGGAGCAGGGCGAGGATGCCGTGAGTGCCGAGTCGTTGGCTGCGGCCGACCTGACCAAGGTCGCCTGGCCGGGTGATACGACCGCGACGGTCACCGAGGGCGTGGACCTGGCGGCTGCAGGCTCGGATGGCGCTGGCGCGACCGGCGGGGAGGCCTAATATGGCCGAGCTGACGCCCCGCATGAAGGAGCTCGTCCAGCCCTACTTGGCCGGTATCGAGCCCTACGATCCCAACTTTACGCCCACGCGCATCAATCTTTCGGCCAACGAGAACACCTATCCCGTACCTGCTGGCGTGCGCGAGGCGGTTGATGCGGCCTTGGCTGCCACGCCGCTCAACCGCTATCCCGACCCCATGTCCAACGACCTACGCGATGAGCTTGCTGCCTGGCATGGCGTGGCGCGTGAGAACATCTGCGTGGGAAACGGCGGCGACGAGCTGCTCTATAACTACCTGCTGGCGTTTGGCGGCGCGGGACGGACCCTGCTCAACTGCCCGCCGTGCTTTAGTGAGTATGCGTTCTTTGCGTCGCTTTGTCAGACTGAGGTGCGCGATGTGTGGCGCGACCCGGCGACCTTTGAACTCGACCAGGCGGCTGTGCTCGCGGCGGCGCCGAAGTGCAACCTGGCCATCGTGACCTCGCCCAATAACCCCACGGGTGACGTGGCACCGCTCGACTTTGTCGCGGCGCTGTGCGATGCGTGCCCCGGCGTGGTCATGGTCGACGAGGCCTACGTTGAGTTTGCCGACGATTCGTTTGGCGCGGCCACCACGGCGCAGGGGCTTATTGCCGAGCATCCCAACCTGGTGATTCTGCATACGTTGTCCAAGGCGTTTGGCGCTGCTGGTACGCGTCTGGGTTACGTGGTCGCGGCGCCGGAAGTCATCGACGTGTTCGCGGCGATTCGCCAGATCTATTCGGTCAACGTGCTGAGCCAGGCGGCAGCACTTGCCTGTGTGCGTGCCCGTGATGCCTATGCGCCCGTGGTGGCGCAGGTCGCATCCGAGCGCGAGCACGAGCTGACCGCTCTGCGCGCGATGGCTGCCGAGGGCCTGCCCGTGGAGGCATGGCCGAGCGCGGCGAACTTTGTGCTCGTGCGCACGCCGCATGCCACGCGCGTGCGCGAGCGCCTGCGCGACAAGTATTCGATTTTGGTGCGCGACTTTAGCTACGCGCCGGGGCTCGCGGACTGCCTACGCATTACCGTGGGTACCCCGCAGGAAAACGACGAGGTGCTGGCTGCGTTTGCCGCGCTGGTGAAGGAGGAGATGTAGATGGGCCGTTATGCCGAGGTAACCCGTAAGACGGGTGAGACCGATATTGTCGTCAAGCTCGACCTGGATGGAACCGGTACGTGCGATATTTCGACCGGCGTGCCGTTTTTCGACCACATGCTCAACGCCTTTGGCCGTCATGGTCTGTTTGATTTGACGGTGCGCGCGGTGGGCGACGTCGAGGTCGATGCGCACCACACCGTCGAGGACACGGGTATCGTGCTGGGCGAGGCGTTCTGCCGGGCACTGGGCGACAAGGCGGGCATTACGCGCTTTGCCGATGCGGCGATCGCCATGGACGAGACGCTCGTGATGGCTGCCGTTGACATCTCGGGTCGCGGGCAGGCCTACTGCGAGCTGCCCGTGCCGACCGAGCGCGTGGGTAGCTTTGATACCGAGCTGGCCGTCGAGTTCTTCTATGCCTTTGCGCGCGATGCCAGGCTCACGCTGCACGTGCGCGAGCTGGCGGGCGGTAACTCGCATCACATTATCGAGGCGGCCTTTAAGGCCGTGGGCCGCACGATGCGCCGCGCCTGCGAGCTCGATCCCCGCGTGCAAGGCATCCCCAGCACCAAGGGCTCGCTGTAACCTGCCAAAAAGGGACAGGTTTTGAATGAGATAAGGGAGGGTCGCGTGGGCGAACCGAAGATCGTAGTGGTCGACTACCACAAGGGCAACTTGTCGAGCGTCGTGCGCGGGCTTGCGCGCGCTGGTGCCGTCACCTGCACGTCGGACGATTCGGAGCAGATCCGCAACGCCGACGGCCTGGTCATCCCGGGCGTGGGCGCGTTCTATGACGCGATCACTTTTATGCGCCAGAGCGGCGAGGCGGACGCGGTGCTCGACGCCGTTGCCGCTGGAACTCCGCTGCTCGGCATCTGCCTGGGCCTTCAACTGTTTTTTGAGCGCGGCAACGAGGGCGTGCCTGCGGACGAGAGCGTGGTCGCCGACGGCAACGCCCCCGAGCAGGCCGGCGGCCCCTGGGTCGACGGCCTGGGCATTATGCGCGGTTCGTGCACGCACTTGGAGTCGAGCCGCCTGAAGGTACCGCACGTGGGCTGGGACCAGGTGCACATGACGCCTGCCGGTGCGGCCGACCCGCTGCTCGCCGGTTTTGCCGAGGATGCCAACATGTACTTCACCCACAGCTACGCGGTGGCAGACGACGCCGATGCCGCCGACGTGCTGGCGCGCACGCACTATACGCGGAGCTTTCCGTGCATCGTGCGCCACGGCAACGTGTGGGGCTGTCAGTTCCATCCCGAGAAATCCTCTGCGCTAGGTCAGCGCATTCTTAAGAACTTCGTGAGCATCGTCGAGGGGGCCAGCCGATGATTCTGTTTCCCGCAATCGATTTGATCGGCGGCAAGGTCGTGCGCCTGGAGCGCGGCGACCGGAGCCGCTGCAAGGTATATTCCGACGACCCCGTGGCCGTTGCCCGCTCCTTTGCCGAGCAGGGCGCGAGCTGGGTGCACGTCGTCGACCTGTCCGCTGCCTTTGGCGAGGACGGGGACGCGTGCGCTGCTAACTCGGCAGCGATCGAGGCCATCTGCGGCGTCGACGGCCTGTCTGTGGACGTGGGCGGCGGCGTTCGCTCGCTTGCGCGCATCGACGAGCTGGCCGGCTACGGCGCGCGTCGCATCGCACTCGGCACCGTGCTCGTGACCGAGCCGGGTTTTGCCGAGGTGGCGGCCCAAGGCTTTGGCGAGCTGTTGGTGGCAGATATCGCCGCGCGCGACGGCCAGGTCAAGGTGAACGGCTGGCGTGACGGCGCGGGCGTGGCACTCGACGACGCCGTGGCGCAGCTTTCCGAGCTGGGCTTTAAACATCTGGTCTATACCGATATTGCGCGCGATGGCATGCAGACGGGCATCGATGTGGCGGCGTATCGCCATGTGGCGCAGGTCGCGGGCTTTCCCGTCGTGGCTTCGGGCGGTATTTCGACGCTCGACGATATCCGCGCGCTTGCCGCGGTGGGTGAGGGCGCGATTGAAGGTGCCATTACCGGTCGTGCACTCTACGAGGGCAACTTTACGCTGGCCCGGGCGCTGGCCGCCGCCCGAGGGGAGGAGTAGCCCATGCTTACCAAGCGCGTGATTCCCTGCCTGGATGTTAAGGACGGCCGTGTGGTCAAGGGCGTCAACTTTGTGAGCCTGCGCGATGCGGGCGACCCGGTGGAGCTGGCTCGCGCCTACGACCGCGAGGGTGCGGACGAGGTCGTATTTTTGGACATTACCGCGACGAGCGACAACCGCGCGACGACCATCGAGATGGCAGCGCACGCGGCCGAGGAGCTCGCCATTCCCTATACCGTGGGCGGCGGATTTCGCGACCTGGCGGGCATGCGCACCATGGTTGCCGCCGGTGCCGACAAGGTGTCGCTCAACTCTGCCGCAGTGCGCGACCCGTCGTTGATCAGCCAGGCCGCCGCGGCGTTTGGCAGCCAGGCCGTGGTCGTGGCGATCGATGCTAAGCGCGTCGGTTTGCCTGGCGCATCCGGTGCCGACAAGTGGGAGGTCTTTACCGCGGGAGGCCGCAACGCCACGGGTATCGATGCGGTGGCGTGGGCCGAGGAGGCGGCTCGTCGCGGTGCCGGCGAGATCCTGCTGACCAGCATGGATCGCGACGGAACCAAGGCCGGCTTTGACCTGGCGCTCACCCGCGCCGTGGCCCGCGCGGTGCCGATTCCCGTCATCGCGAGCGGCGGCGTGGGCACACTCGAGCATTTTGCCGAGGGCGTGATCGAGGGCGAGGCCGACGCCGTGCTGGCGGCCAGCGTCTTTCACTTTGGAACCTTCAGCATCCGCGAAGTCAAAGAGTATATGGCCTCGCAGGGAATTCCCGTGAGATTGGATTTCTAAATGGAACAGGTGACAACCGATCCTTCAAAGCTTACGTACGACGCCCGCGGGCTGATTCCTTGTGTGGTTCAGCAGTATGACACTGGCGAGGTGCTTATGGTTGCTTGGATGAACGAGGAATCGGTGGGGCTGACGCTCAAGACCGGGACCACGTGGTTTTGGAGTCGCAGCCGCCAGGAGCTCTGGAACAAGGGTGCGACGAGCGGCAACATGCAGGAGGTCAAGGAACTCTGGGCCGACTGCGATAGCGATACGCTGTTGGTCAAGGTCGACTCTCCGGGCCCGGCTTGCCACACCGGCAACCGTACCTGCTTCTTTAAGAAACTCGCGTAGGGTGGGCGCTCGACCAGGCGCTTGGCCAACCAGAAAGGATTGAACTATGGGTGTGCGCACCGCAAATGTTCAGGATGGAAATATCGGCGAGACGCTGACGGGTCTGGCCGAGGTGATTCACGGTCGTCGCGATGCGTCGCCACAGGAGAGCTACACCGCTCGTCTGTTGACCGACGTCGAGGACGAGCTGCTCAAGAAGATTGCCGAGGAGGCGAGCGAGGTCATCATGGCCTGCAAGGATAACGATCACGACCACATCCGCTACGAGGTCGGCGACCTGATTTACCATCTGCTCGTAACGCTCGAACGCTACGGTATCACCCTCGACGAACTGGCCGGCGAACTCAACGCTCGCCGCCACTAGTCGCTTAAGAACGTCCCCAATGACTACCCAACGACTGGTCTTAGGCGAGGGGCGTGGACTCCCATTCTCCGGTGGCGTGGGGGATATCGAAGGTTCGATAGCCGCAGTCGTAGGCATGGGCCTGAGCCTCGCGGATGCTCCAGCAGATATCGCAGGCGCGGTGCGCGTCCGAGCCAAAGGTGATCGGCACTTCGGCATGGGCAAAGCAGCGCAAAAGACCGGTTGCGGGGTAGTAGTCGTCCAAGCCCTTACGCGGTGCGGCCGTCGAGACCTCAACGCGGCGGCCCGTATCGTGCGCGCACTCGGCCATCTGCTGCCAAAACGGTGCGGGGTCAAAGTCGGGCGCAAAGCCTTCCTTCGAAAAGCGCATGACCAGGTCGGGGTGAGCCATTACATCAAAGTTGAGCGGGCTCTCGCAGGCGCGGCACCAGTCGTCGACGTAGCGCTCCCACACGCCGCGTACCCCCAGGTTTTCCCAAACGTGCAGGTTGGTGTCGTCGTCGATCCAACCGCAAAGGGAATCGGGTGTATCGGGACGAGCGACGTTTTCCGTTCCCGCCGTACCCGCGGCGCCGGCCATGATATCGCCTGGGTTGCCAATCCAATGCACGCTGCCCAGGCGCACGACGGCGCCCCGGGACCAGCGCTCAACCAAAGGCTCGCAGCCCTCGTACCAATCGCATTCAAAGCCATAGATAAGCTCGAGCTCCGACGCGATCTGCGCGGCAAGCTTGCGGGCATCCTCAAAAGCCAGACGATGTGCCGGCAGGTCGCCCTCGACAACCTGCACCTCGCAGTTGGCATCCATGCTGGCGGGTAAGGTGAGGTGGTCGGTCGAGACCATGACGCGGCAGCCGGCGGCCGCGGCAGCGCGGACGTTTTCCTCAAACGAGGCATGTCCGTCCGAAAACGAGGTGTGGGTGTGGCAATCGACCAGCGGGCAAGCAGACATGGCGACTCCTTTGCATTTGGCGAAACCGCTCCATTGTAATGGCGCGGCCCCCGATGCGACGAGCGCACCGGGGGGGCCGAAATCGACTGGAAAGGGTGCGCGGTGCGGCCTCGCTTGCGCTCTCAAAACATGCACATCAGCCTCCAAAAGCTGCAGAAAATGACATGTTTGGAGGCTGATGTACATGTTTGGATAGGAGCGAGGGCGGCGACGGACGAAAGTCACGTCTGTGCCACGTCCAATGTGCTAGCGTTTGGATGAACAAAACGAGCCCGCGCGGAAAGGATCCGGACCGTATGCAATGCGATAGCACATCCCCGCTGTCCCGCGAGACCGATGCGCCCGAGACCATCGTCAAGCTGGAATGCGACATCGACGACGCGTCGCCCGAGGTGCTCGCCTACGCTGCCGACCGCCTGCGCGAGGCGGGTGCGCGCGAGGTGCATTGGCTGCCCCTCTATTGCAAGAAAGGCCGCCCCGGTTGGCAGCTGCAAGTGATTTGCTCGCATGAGGATATCGAACGCCTGCAGACGATTATCTTTTTGGAAACCACGACCAACGGCATCCGTCGCCAGGTTATGGAGCGCGTTTGCCTGCCACGCCGCTTTGAGCAGGTGACGACGCCGTGGGGCGAGGTGTCCGTTAAAGTGGCAACCCTGCCCGACGGCAGCGAGCGTGCAGCGCCCGAGTACGAGGACTGCGCCCGTCTCGCCCGCGAGCACAATGTGCCGCTCCAGCGCGTGATGCAGGCGGCACAAGCCGTGGCACTGCGATTTGAATAACGCGGCTGGTGGCGACATCCTGCGCCCAGCCATATCAACCCCATTCGAAAGGACCACCATGAAATACCTCATCGCCTCCGACATCCACGGCTCGGCATACTGGACCGAGCGCCTGGTCACCGCCATCGATTCCGAGCAGCCCGACCGCATCGTGCTGCTGGGCGACCTGCTCTACCACGGTCCACGCAACGACCTGCCGCGCGATTACGCCCCCAAGCGCGTAATCCCGCTGCTCAACGCCCTGGCCGACCGCATCATCGCGGTGCGCGGCAACTGCGACGCCGAGGTCGACCAGATGGTCCTCGACTTCCCCGTCATGGCCGACTACGCCACGCTGTTTGACGAAACCGGCCGTGAGCTGTTCCTGACGCACGGCCACGTCTTTGGCGCCGGCATGCACAACAGCGTCGACCACGCGCCCGCGCTGCCCGAGGGCTCCGCGCTCGTCTACGGTCACACGCACGTCAAGGTCAACGAGGAAAGCGCCGCGCACCCGGGCCTGTGGCTCTTCAACCCCGGTAGCGTGAGCATCCCCAAGGACGGCTCGCACAGCTACGGCATCTACGAGGGCGGCGCGTTCCGCCACGTGGTCCTGGAGGAGGAATAACCATGGCGCAGCACATGGCTCAGCAAAATGCCGAGGGCTCGCGCGATTTGTCCACGCTGGTCGACGCGTCGGCCGAGCTACAACATCTGGTGCAGACTATCTGGCGTCTGCGTCAGCCCGACGGCTGCCCGTGGGACCGTGAGCAGACGCACCGCAGCATCGGCAAGAACATGATCGAGGAGGCCTACGAGGCACTCGACTGCATCGAGGCGGACGACGCGGTTCACCTACGCGAGGAGCTGGGCGACGTGCTCATGCAGGTCGTGCTGCATGCGCAGATTGCGGCGGACGCCGGCGAGTTTACGCTGGCCGACGTGGCGCGTGATATCGATGCCAAGCTCATCCGCCGTCATCCGCACGTGTTTGGCGATGTAGATGCCGACAGTTCCGACGAGGTACTCAAGATTTGGGACGAGGTCAAGCTTGCCGAGAGGGCTGCCAAGGACAAGGCCGTGGCGGCAGGCGAGGCTGCGCCCGAGGGCCTGCTCGACGGCGTGCCCACGCATCTGCCGGCGCTGATGCAGGCTCAGAAGGTGTCGCGCAAGGCGGCTGCCGTGGGCTTTGAGTGGGAGACGGTCCAGGATGTGTGGGACGAGGTCGCCGAGGAGCGTGCCGAGTTTGAGGCCGAGGCCCCTGGCTCGCCCGAGCGCGAAATGGAGTTTGGCGATCTGCTCTTTGCCCTGGTCAACGTCGCGCGCAAGGAGGGTATCGACGCCGAGAGCGCCCTGCGCGCCAGCACGGCCAAGTTTCGCCGTCGCTGGGCTGCGATGGAGCAGATGGCGGCCGATGCCCACGTGGATCTTGCCGAGCTTTCGACCCACGGCCTCAACGACCTGTGGGATGCCGCAAAGGCGGAGGAGTAAGACTGCGGGAACGACGGGCTGACATGCCTCATCGTTCCCGCTAAATTTTTCGAAAATCAAGTGTATCCCTCGGCTAACTTAGGGCATAATGCAAAAAGTGCGACATGGCTAACTTACGGAGACGCACCGATGGTGCACGGTCAGCCGGTCGCTTGCATCCACTACGTTTCCAAGTGAGAGGGAGACAACATGAGCGATATTTTGGACGTTTACGGTCGCGAGGTGCTCGACAGCCGCGGCAATCCCACCGTCGAGGTCGAGGTTGTGCTCGAGGACGGTAGCTTCGGTCGCGCGATGGTGCCTTCGGGCGCTTCGACCGGTGCCTTTGAGGCTTGCGAGCTGCGCGATGGCGACAAGGGCCGCTATCTGGGCAAGGGCGTTTCGCAGGCCGTCGAGCACGTCAACAACGAGTGCGCTAACGCCGTCGTGGGCCTCGACGCCTTCGACCAGCGCGCTGTCGATGCCGCGCTGATTGCCGCGGACGGTACCCCCAACAAGACCAAGCTCGGTGCCAACGCCATCCTGGGCGTGTCGCTGGCCGTTGCCCGCGCCGCTGCCGAGTCGGCGGGCCTGTCGCTGTACCAGTACCTGGGTGGCGTCAACGCCCACCTGCTGCCCACGCCTATGATGAACATTCTCAACGGCGGCGTGCATGCCGACAATAACGTCGACTTCCAGGAGTTCATGATCATGCCGGTGGGCGCCCCGAGCTTTGCCGAGGGCCTGCGTTGGTGCGCCGAGGTCTACCACACCCTCAAGGGCGTGCTGCACGAGGCCGGCCTGGGCGGCGGTGTGGGCGACGAGGGCGGCTTTGCCCCCAACCTTAAGACCAATGCCGAGCCGTTCGAGTACATCACCAAGGCCGTGGAGAAGGCCGGCTTTAAGCCCGGCGTCGACTTTATGTACGCCATGGATCCGGCGTCCACCGAGTTCTACAACGCTGAGACCGGTATGTACGAGCTCAAGGGCGAGGGCGTTGAGTACACGAGCGCCCAGATGGTCGATTACTGGGAGAAGCTCGTCGACACCTATCCCATCATCTCCATCGAGGACGGCATGGCCGAGGAGGACTGGGACGGCTGGGTCGAGCTTACCCGCCGCATTGGCAATAAGGTGCAGCTGGTGGGCGACGACTTGTTCGTCACCAACACCGAGCGCCTCAAGAAGGGCATCGAGCTGGGTGCCGCCAACGCGATCCTGGTCAAGGTCAACCAGATCGGCACGCTCACCGAGTCGCTGGAGGCCATCGAGACCGCCAAGGAGGCCGGTTACGCTTGCATCGTGAGCCACCGCTCCGGCGAGACCGAGGACTCCACGATCGCCGACCTGGTCGTGGGCGTCAACGCCGGCCAGATCAAGTCGGGCGCCCCGTGCCGCAGCGACCGCATCGCCAAGTACAACCAGCTCATCCGCATCGAGGACGAGCTCGAGGGCAGCGCGCGCTACGCCGGCAAGGCCGCGTTCTACAACATTCGCTAAACGGGCGAATTTGGCGAGGGGGAGGCTGACTCGGTTCCGCCCCCGCCTTGGCTGGACGCCGCAAAGCGCTGTGGGCGCTGGGCCATATGGCTCAGCGCCTTTTTTATGTCGAGCAAAGGCTGTCGAAGGTGGTGCGCACGCTCGTGCTATAACTAGAATACTTAGCGCAAACAAACCTCAACCGCACAAGGCGCACATGGATCAGATTTACGACAACAGGTACTATTCCGCCGGTTCGCGTGAGCCGTCGCCTCGCCGTGCGCGTACCGCACAGCTTGGCGGGTCTGGTTATGCTGGTGCTGATCGCTCCAGGTATAGCTCGCCGGCGACTTCGCATCCCAATGCTCAGCCAAATAGTTCCTCGGATAGTCCGGTGCGCCCATCGCGTTCCAAGCAAGCGTCGCGCCCTTCGACCCAGGCGTCCGACAAACCGCGCCGTCCCTCAAGCCGTCTTTCCGGCTCGGACTTTATGCACTACGCCAACGACAATGCAGTGATCAAGGCAATTTACGACTTTACCCACGGTCCTCAGCGAGGGCTATTCATCGGCATTGTCGTTGCCCTGGTGCTCGTGAGCCTGTACTTTCCCGTGCGCGATCTGTACGTGGCAAAGCGTTCGAGCGATATCTTGGCCAAGCAGGTCGAGATTCGTCAGCAATACAATGATGAGCTGCAAAAAAGCGTCGACAAACTGCTCTCGGAGGAGGGTATCAAGGACGCGGCATCCGAGGACTTGGGCCTGGTGATGCCCGGCGAGAAGAGGATTGAAGTGCAGGGCCTGGACGACGATTCGGATTCGTCTTCGAGCAAGAAGTCGTCGAACGCCAAGAAGGCCAGCGAAGTTGCCAAGGAAATCGAAGAAGTCGGTAAGGACGCCCCGTGGTACATCCAGGCGCTCGACATGCTGTTTGGGTTTAACGGTGTCGAGGGCCAGACGGTCGTGTCCAACGGCAAATAGCGCCCGGAGGGGAGCCGGCAATGGCAGATTTCAAACGATATAAGGTAGCGGCGATCGATCTGGGAACGGTGTCGTCGCGACTGGTGTTGGCCCAGGTCGAGGGCGGGGCGATCGTGGAATCGTCCAAGCATACCGAGATTACCGACCTGGGCGAGGGTGTGGACGCGACGGGTCGCTTTTGCGAGGCGGCTGTCGAGCGTGTGCTCGCTGCGTGTCACATGTTTGTGGATGAGGCCCGTGCCTTTGGGGCCGCGTACATCTGCACCACGTGCACGAGCGCCGCGCGCGATGCGTCCAATGCCGCGCTGCTGCTGGACGGCCTGCGCGATCTGGGGCTTGAGCCACAGGTGATTCCGGGCGAGGTCGAGGCACGCCTGACGTTTTTTGGCGTGGCACACGACTTTGCCGGCGAGCGCATCATTGTTGCCGATTCGGGTGGCGGATCCACGGAGCTCGCGACGGGCGTCTATGCGCCGGAGCGCGGCATCTTTGCACTGGAGGGAACGCGCTCGCTGGACATCGGTTGTCGCCGCGTGACCGAGCGGTTTTTCTCGGCGCTGCCGCCTGCGGACGGCGAGCTTGCTGCCGCTGCCGCGTGGGCAGGCGAGCAGTTCGCCGCCTATTTTGAGGGCCTGCCCAGCGACTTTGAGCGCGCCGAACGCTTGGTCGCAGTGGGCGGCACGGTGACTACGCTGGTGGCTCTGATCCACGAGCTGGAGCCGTACGATTCGAGCTTTGTGCACCTGCGCGAGCTTTCGCTGGATCAGGTTTCGGCCGCTATTGAGCGCATGTCTGCGCTGGATGTCGCAGGCATTGCCGCGTTGCCAGGCGTGCAGCCCAAACGCGCGGGCGTGATCTTGGCTGGCGCCGTGGTGATCCGCGAGCTCATGCGAGCCGGCGGCTACAAGACGCTCACTGTAAGCGAGAACAGCCTACTCGCCGGCATGGCCGCCACCATCAACGAGGCTCTCGACGGCGCCGCCCCCACCATCGCCTGGACCCCCGCTCTCAGCACCCTCTAAATAAGTTGCGGTGAAATAGTTCCTAAATAAGCTGGTAAACGGTTTAAACAGGATCTATTCCACCGCAACTCAACAGCCGGCACTTGGGGACGTTCCTTTTCTGCCGGCACCTGGGGACGGTCCTTGCGTTGATATGAGCGGTCGCAAAAGCTACGTCTCAAATTAACTGTTCTGCGGATGACGGCATCTAAAAGAAACGGGCCCGCATCCCTTGGGGACACGGGCCCGAAAGCTCCATATGGTAGGGGCGGTGGGACTCGAACCCACAATCCTTGCGGCGAGAGATTTTAAGTCTCCTGCGTATGCCAATTCCGCCACGCCCCCGTAAGACTAGAAGTCTAGCACAAGCCGTCCGTTACGCGTTGACAGCCATCGAGTGCCGGCCCGACTTCTCCAGGAACTCCTGGAACTTGGCATCGTCGCCCTTGTTTTGGTACTGCAGAGCCAGCAGGTATTCCAGGCGGCAGCTCTTGACCTTGTCGTCACCGGCCTTTTTGAGCATGCGCTCTAGCTCGGGAATGTCGTTGTGGCGCTTGAGGATCATCGTGTCGTACATCAGCTGGCATTCGTGTGCGACCGCCTCGGCCTGACCGCCCTCAAAGCCCTTGATTTCGTGCAGCAGCTCCTTGGACTTTTTGCGGTCCTCCTGGCCAACGTAGTAGTTAAAGGCCTTGATCACCAGGTCGACGCGCTGCATTTTGGGCAGATTGAGCCCCAGCAGCAAATCGAACATCTCGTCGGCGCGCTTGTGGTCCTCGCGCAGCAGATAGGAGTTCAGGCGCAGGTAGTCGCGGTTGTAGCGCGGGTACAGCATGCTGGTGAGCTTGCTGTCGAGCAGGCGATCGAACTCGTCCCACTGCTTGGCAGCCATAAGCTGTTGCAGGCGCTTGAACGTGGTGCGTTTTTTTACGCTAAAGAACACCGATATGGCGATACAAATAATGACGACAGCGGTCCAGAGGGTGCGGGAATCGGGCATTTTAGAGTCCTTAGTCGCTCGTAAAGCGAACGGTATGACAACACGTACTAGATGTATTATACGCGGCGTGCAAGCAAACTGGCATAAAAGCGCATCGAGGCCGAGCGCCATCGCTCGCTGCGGTACACTTACCTAAAGTAAACCATGAAGGGAGACATTACCTATGAAGAAGATTGTTTTGGCTTGCGGTGCTGGCGCTGCTACTTCCACGCTCGTTGCCCAGAAGGTCGCCACCATGCTCGACGCCAACGGTTACGCCGACAAGTACGAGATCGTGCAGTGCGCCATCTCCGAGGCCAAGGACGTTTGCGACGAGGGCGCCGATCTGCTGATCGCCACCACCGTTGCCCCCGAGGGCCTTACCTGCCCGTACGTGAGCGGCGTGCCCTTCATGACCGGCATGAACCGCGTCGCTGCCGAGAAGGCCGTTCTTGACGTCATGGCTCAGTAGGCGCTGACTGCATGAGTGAGCAGAACGCCAATCCGGTCGAGTTCTTTGGCATGCGCGTTGCCCATGTGGGCATTAACGCCACCGACCCGGCAGACGCCCTGGAGATCGCGGAGCTGTTCTCGACGATGATGGGTCTGCCCGTTATCGAGACCCCGGTTTCGTACTTTAACGATTCGCTGGTCGAGGTCATGAAGCAGAATGGTCGTGGCACCAAGGGCCACATCGGCTTTGCCGTCAACGACATTGATGCGGCCGAGAAGTGGTTTGCCGAGCGCGGGCTCGAGGTCAACGAAGAGTCGCGCGCGCTGCTGCCCGACGGTAGCACCAAGCTCGTGTACTTTAAGCGCGAGTTCGCCGGTTTCGCCGTGCATCTGTGCCGCGAGTAGCGCACAAGCTGCCATAGCTAGCAAAAAGGGATAGGGCCGTGTGGCCCTATCCCTTTATTTATGCCGAGGGGCTTCCTAGCGCGGCAGGCGAATCGTAAAGCGGCTGCCGACGCCCTCGACTGAGGTCACGCCAATGACGCCGCCATGGCTATCGACGATCCACTTGGCAATGGCAAGCCCCAGACCCGAGCCCTGTGCGCCGGCATCGCGTGCATTGTCGGCGCGGTAGAACCGTTCAAACGCGTGAGCTGCGGATTCCTGGTTCATGCCGATGCCCTCGTCCTCAACGCTTATGTCGATCGTGCCCGCGCCCGCATCCGGCGCTACGCCAAATGTGACGGTCGTTCCCGCATCCGAGTACTTGGCGGCGTTTTGCACGATCACGCGCAGAGCCTGCTTCACGAGCGCCACGTCGACGGGCGCGTCGCAGCGCGGGTCGCTGACAAGCGCAGCGTCAAAGGCCAGCCGATACGTGTGCTCGGTATCGATCATCTGCGATTCCTCGCATACCTCGTCGACCAGTGCGGCAAGGTTGGTATTCGCACGCCGCAGGACCGTGCGCCCGGCATCGCCGCGCGCCAAAAACAGCAGCTGCTCCACGAGCTCCTGCATGTGCTCGCTTTCGGCTTTGAGTGAGGCGATGGACTCCGCCAGCACGTCCGGATCGTCTTTGCCCCAGCGGTCGAGCATGTTTACGTAGCCCTGAATCACCGCGATGGGCGTGCGTAGCTCGTGGCTTGCATCGTTGACAAAGCGCATCTGCTGCAGCTTGGCCTCTTGCATCTGGCGCAGCAGGCGGTTGAGTGCGACCTCGATGCTCGCCAGGTCGGCGTCGCCGGTGGTGACGCTCGGCGAGTCGACGCTTGCGCGCTCGATGGCCTGCTCCAGCGTTTCCATCTTGCCGCCGGCGAGCTGCATGCGGCCGAGCTCGTCCACGCGCAAGGCCAGATCGTTGAGAGGCGCCATGGTGCGGCGTACGCGCCTCGCGCCGCCGAGCATGTTGAGCACGCTGATGACCTGCCAACCCACAACGACAAGGTAGAGAGGCCATAACGCGACGAGGTCCTGCGCGAGGGGGAAGGTCTTGGTGGTACGTGCAAGCTCGACGGTATAGGCGAGCGTTGTCGGGTCCCAGCCGCACGCGGGCGTCAGCGACATGCCGTGAACAGTGGCGCCGGGAATCCAGCCTGCGGTAAATGCGCTGTCGGGCAGCGTCTGGTTGTATCCATAGACGAGGATCGCCGCCGCAATCACCACCAGCAACAGATCGAGCCAGACGTAGCTCATCAGGCGGCGCCACATATAGCTCCAGTTGATGGCACGGGCGATGGAGGTGACGCGCCTGGCCTCGGCGTTACGCGCGGCAGACATAGCCCACCCCGCGCACGGTCTGGATGATGCGGGCGCCACCGGCGTCTTCGATCTTGGCGCGCAGGTGCGCGATGTGCACGTCGACGTTGTTGGTGTCGCCCACGTATTCGTAGCCCAGCGCTTCGTGCGCGATGCGCTCGCGCGTGAGCACGGTGCCGGCATGTGCCATAAGCAGGGCGAGGACGTCGAACTCGCGGGCAGTGAGCGCGATGGGCGAGCCGCCGACCGTGACTTCGCGGCGGTTGGGGTCGAGCGCAACCGAGTCAACGGTAAGCGCGGCGGGGGAGGGCGTGACGGAAACCTGGGTCGAGTCGCCGACCGGGGGTATCGCAGCGGCGCCTCCGTCCGCACCGGCCGCCATGCCCGTCCCGGCACCGGCGCCACCAACGCCCGAAGCCGCCCTCACGGCCTCCGAGCGCTTCAGCGCAACGCGGATCCGTGCGAACAGCTCCTCAATGGCAAACGGCTTGGTCAGGTAATCGTCGGCGCCGGCATCGAGCCCGGCCACCTTGTCCATCACGGCATCGCGCGCGGTGACCATGATCACCGGCACATCCTTGTGCTTGCGTACGCGCCGCAGGACCTCCATGCCGTTGAGCTGCGGCAACAGCACATCGAGCAGAATCAAATCGTAGTCGCGTTCCAGCGCCAGGTCCACGGCGGTGCGGCCGTCGGCGGCATGTTCCACCTGGTAGCCCTCGTGCTCCAGCTCGAGCGTCACAAAGCGGGCGATTTTCTCCTCGTCCTCTACGATCAGGATTCGTGCCATACGTGCCCCCGTCTGCGATTACTTGTCGTCGTTCAGATTTTGCTTGATGTCGTCCGCGGCGTCGGCGGCGTGATTCATAAGGTTGTTGATGCTGCCGGGCACGTCGCCGTCGCTGTCGATGCGGTAGCGCATGCCAAAGAACAAGCCAATCAGCATCAGCCATATCGTGGCGCCCCAGGCAAACAGCGCGACGATGGGGATCAGGATGGGAATGTTGAGGATGATCGCGTCGCGGCGCGTGGCGATAAACTTGGTGTCCAGGCTCAGGCGGAAGAGCTTTTTGAGGTACTCCCACACGCTGTCCATCTTCTTAGAGAAGTCGGTCTTTTCGCTCGACTTTTCGTAGGCGGCCTGCGCAGCGACCATCTCGGCCGAGGGCTCATCGACTGGCGCGGACTCGGTGGCGGCGTGCGCCGACGTGGTCTGGGTCTTGCCCTGCGACTCGAGCCAAATGATGGCGTCCAGGACGTTGCCGTCGGCGGCGTCGAGCGCGGCTTTGGCGTCGGTGTAGCTCACGTTGCACTTGGTGCGGATGGTTTCAACTTTTTCGAGGTCGTCCATGACCTGTCCTTTCGTTCGATGGGCGCGACGCCGGGCGATCTGCCCGGGCGTGAGCGTAGCGTTCGGCGGCCTGCGTTGCGCGGCGCCGCCCCGCCCTTGGTCGAACTCTATAGTGCAGGTTATAGATTAAGCGATTCTTGAGCCAAAATTAATGTTGGATGAGTTTTTGCGCGGCGGTGGGAAAAGTATTAGACCTCGATAGCGGGGGATGGGGTGCCTGTGCAAAACGGCGTCAAGGGTTGGTCGAGTGGGCGGTTTTCAGGCGACTGGGACATGGCGGGCGGTCGATCACCTATACTGGTTGGGCTCAACTGGAGAGGTGATGACTAGTTATGAAATCAATCAATGTTGCAGCAGCGATTATTCAGAAGGATGGAAAAATCCTGAGTTGCCAGCGCGGCTATGGCGAGTTTAAAGACGGCTGGGAGTTTCCGGGCGGCAAGCTCGAGCCGGGCGAGACCGGCGAGCAGGCAATCGTGCGCGAGATTCAAGAAGAGCTCGAGGTCACGATCGGTAACCTTGACTATCTTTGCACGGTCGAACACGATTACGAGACGTTCCATCTGTCGATGAAGTGCTACCTAGCTACCATCCTTTCGGGGGAGTTCAAAGAGCACGCTCACGAGGACATGAAGTGGCTCGATACCAATAACCTGTGGGATGTCGATTGGCTTCCGGCGGACGTTAAAGTCGTTAGGGAACTCGAAAAGAAACTCGGGCTTAAGTAAGAAAGGAGCGGGCGCCGCATGGCGCCTCGCTCCTTTTTTGTTACTCGGCTTCACTAAGATCGCTGAGCATAAACTCGTAAATGTCCTGCCTCACGGGTGCGTTGAGCTCATATTCGATTTCGACGGCGTTGTCGTTGCTCTTAGTTTTAATAGCCTCGAACTCGCCGGTCGGATGCATTTCGCCTAAGAAATAGAACTCCTTACCACCCTTATCGTCCTTGTTCTTTCGCATAAACAAATACGTCTTCAAGCCGTTTTCTGGCCATGCCTGCAGTCGCAGAATCTCGGGGGAGTTGAGCGTGCGGTTGTTCTTAGAGATTGCAACTAGCTTGCTCGGCGAAACAAAGCGGTCTTCATACTGAATTGACTCACTAATGTCGGGTGCCTTGTCATAGTTAATAAACACGGGGAATGTGTTGGTCTTTTCGTCGTAGAAGTAGCCGCCAAGATTTTGGCCGTTGATGTTCTTTTCCCAGTTCATCAAGCGGCAAACCTCTTCGTATGTGTACTTGGCATTGAGAACGAAATTTGTGTTCTCGTACGTCTCGGCATAGTCGAGTCGGTTGCGCGCAATGCCAAAATCCAGCACCTCGAGAATCTGACGCTTGAACTCTGCGTTGCGCAGGGCGCTCGCAAACACTTCGGTCAGACGAGGTCCGGTTCCGTCGTCAATAAGCAGGGAAACGAAATCCTTAGGAGTGGCAAAGTCGCCCTTAAGGACAGCGATTGCCGACCTAACGGCGCTGTCCTTAAGCTGTGCGAGGTAGTTTCTAAGAGCGGCCTCGCGCATATGCCGATAGCCCTCGTGTCCGGCTTCGACGAGCGTTTGAAGCAAATAGAGGTCTTCGAATCGCTTGCCCGCGGCAAGTTTTTGAGAAATAAATTTGAGAATCTTGGTTTGATCAGAGGAAAAATGGACTGTGTAGTCCGGCTCGTATTTGGAAAGAAATGCGTGGTAGGACCCCAGGCCGCTATTCTTGAAGATAAGCAGCGGATCGATGGAGCCGTTACGATCAAATTCGAGCAGCGAGGGAATCTTGCCTAGTTTTTGGCGCAAGTCGAGATATTCGTTTTTCAAAAACCTGACGGAGGTGAAATCGCCGCCGTCGATGGCCTTGTAAATGCGTGCCTCGGAAATACGATCGAAGCTTACGGTCGAGCATCCGGGGATCGCCGAATCGCCCTCTTGGACAAGACGGCGCAGGCGGTCTTTGTTATACGTCTTGTCACCCGAAAGCGCGATGGGCACCAAGAAGTTACTCTGGTAGTTGCCAATAAAGTCGAGCACCAGTGCGTATTCCTTGCCATCATTCAGGCGCAAACCTCGTCCGAGCTGTTGAATAAAGATGATTGCGGAGTCGGTGCGTCGAAGCATGATGATCTGATTGAGCGAGGGGATGTCGACGCCTTCGTTCATGATATCGACCGAGAAAATGTACTCGAGCTCGCCGGCTTCAAGTCGGCTGATCGCGGCATCGCGGACCTCATCGGAATCTTGACCGCTAATCGCAGCCGTTCGATATCCGAGAGCGTTGAATTTGCGCGACAGTTCTTCGGCCTCGGCGTTTCGATTGCAGAAAATTAAGCCCCTGCGGTTGCTTTTGGTGACGCTATACTCTTCGATTTTCTCGGTGATGTGACGCACGCGCTCATCGGACGTCAAGCGCCCGAACAGGGCGGTATCTTCGATTGTCTCATCGTCAATCTCCAGATCGTGAATGCCAAAATAATGGAAGGGGGCTAGCATCTCCTCGGCCAAAGCGTCCTGCAGCGTGATCTGGAACGCGATGACGTGATTGAAAAGGGCAAAGACGTCATAGCCGTCGGTGCGATTGGGTGTAGCGGTCATGCCCAGATAAAACCGAGGCGTAAAGTGCGACATGATGGATTGGTAACCCTGGGATCCCGTGCGGTGGGCCTCGTCGATGACGATGTAGTCGAACTCATCGGGACGGAAATCGCTCAGATGTTTGGCGACCGAAGAACACATGGCAAACACGCAGGTAGCATTGCTTATATTCTTGCCAGTTTGATAGGTGTCGAACGTATAGGTACTACCTAAGAGGCGTTCGTAGCTTGCACGGGAGGCGTCGATAATGCGCCGGCGGTGCGCAAGAAAGAGGACGCGCCGGGGTTTAGTTGCGAGCACGTCGAACGCCGAAAGGAAGGTCTTGCCGGTGCCGGTTGCCGAGACCAACAGGGCGCGGGTCTCGCCCTTGCGGTGGATTACACCGAGCGCCTCAAGGGCGCGCTGCTGCATTTTATTGGGCTTGATTTCTTCGAGGTCGTTCGTGGTTGGGCAAACGGCCGCCTGGAACGGCGGTTTCGATTTGGGCTTTGACGGACGTGCCGATCGATATGCGGCATAGTTCTCAATCCAGTCTCGGGAAAGCAAAACGGTTGAGGTGTCGTTCCACAACGAATTGAACTCGCTCCTCAGTTCGCCGAGTAGGCGGCTGTTCTCGACAGTCTGGTACAGCACGTTCCATTCTTTATTACAGGTGAGGGCGGTCTGCGTCATGTTGGAGCTACCGACGATGACCGTGCTGGTTTCGCCCTTATCAAAAATGTATCCCTTGGCATGCAAATTACCCTGGAATACGCGAACTTCCATGTTGTCGTATTCCAGGAGCTTGCGAAAGACATCGGGTGAGTTGAAGTTGAGATAGGTGGACGTGAGCAGCCTGCCCTTAATGCCACGCTGCTTGAGCTCCTGGAACGTCTCGACTAGGATTTGAAGGCCGCCGTCTGCAACAAACGCTACGCAGAAGTCAAAAGAGCCGCAGGCTGAGAGCTGCTCCTTGATAACGGATAGTAGTGTTCCGCCTGTCGCCTTCGAGTTGGCGATGAGCTTGGGTGAATCGTTCTCGCGTGTAAGCGAGTCGAATTCAATATCAATCTGTCGCTGCGTAGTCATCCCGGCCAAACCTTTCGAAAGACTATGTTGGCGCCAGGATAGCAGATCGATCGTTCGTGTTTTAGATGTATGACGATTGGGGTTGGCAGTTTGGCATGAGCTTGCACACGTGTCCGCACGACATGTGACACTTACCCTGTCGCCCTGCTCTGTCGTGGCAGCATGCATCTGAACAACGACCCTCTAAGGAGTTCGATATTGATGAGTGACAACACCAAGCATCTCGCAAAGAAGTGCGTCAAGGACGCGGGGCCGTGCCTCGCGTTGTGCCTTGCCGCCGCAACGGTCGCGCTGCTGGCTGTTCTGGGGCCGTTCGACGTGCTCCGAAGTGTCAGCTCTCTGCACGTTTGCATGGCCCTTGCCGGCGCCATGATAACTGGCGGCGTGCTCGATCTGATTTTTTGGGTACTTGACCCGTTTGGATGGAAGAATGAAGGGTAAGCCCTAAGGGATGGATACCCCGCAGCAACAGGAGGTCCCCGTGATCTGGTTTACCAGCGATACTCACTTTGGGCACGAGAACATGCTACGGCTTAGCGATAGACCGTGGTCGACTGTTGCGCAGATGAACGACGCCATGGTCGCTAACATTAACAGCAAGGTCGCTGCGGATGACGAGCTCTACATCTTGGGCGACTTCAGCTTTAAGATGACGGTCCAAGACGCCTGCGAGCTGCGTAAAAGCATTGTCTGCAAGCGCGTCCACCTACTGCCCGGCAACCACGACAAAGACTGGACGCAGCCTGCCGTAGCGGGTGCTTTTATCGTCGAGCCGCCCATTTGCGTGCTCAAGATCGACCGCCAAAAAATCGTGCTGAGCCACTATCCTATGGTCGACTGGCAGGGCATGTCGCACGGCAGTTGGCATCTGCACGGGCATATCCACAGCTGCGGCGGCGCGTACAACAAGTTCAACCTCAGACAGGGGCTGCTGCGCTATGACGTGGGCGCGGACGCTAACAGCTACGCCCCGGTGAGCCTGGAGGAGCTCAAGTCGTGGTTTGCGCAGGTAGACGAGCCGGTGAGCTGCGTCAAGTGGCCGTGGTGGGTCAACGCCACGGGCAACGAGCAGATCGAGCACGATCTCGAAACCTATAAGAGGGAAGTGGCGATCCGATGACGGTCTATGTGACGGGCGACATTCACGGTGGCGTCGACATGCAAAAGCTGCGCGACTGGGATCTTGGGGATAGTCTGACGAGTGACGACTATCTGATTGTTGCGGGCGACTTTGGCTTTCCCTGGGATTTCTCTGCCGAGGAGTGCGCCGATATCGCTTGGCTGGAATCGCGTCCCTATACCGTGCTGTTCGTCGACGGCAACCACGAACGCTTCGACCATTGGGCGGAGCGCCCTATGGAGCTGTGGCATGGTGGTCTGACGCAGCGCCTGTCGGACACCTCGCCCATACGGCGCCTGACGCGTGGCGAGGTTTTTGAGCTTGACGATTCAACAATCTTTACCATGGGCGGTGCCACGAGCGTGGATAAGGAATACCGCATTCCGTATTCCAGCTGGTGGCCGCAGGAGCTGCCGGACGAGCGCAACTTTGAGGAGGCGCGGGCAAAGCTCGATAGTGTGGACTGGAAGGTCGACTACGTGATCACCCATACCTGCTCCACGCGCTTGCTTTCGCCCACGCTCTATCCGGCGCCCGGCTGGAATTACCCCGCCGTTGACCGGCTTACGGCATTTTTCGATGAGCTGGAAGACCGCTTGGATTACAAGCGCTGGTATTACGGACATTTTCATCGGGATGCCAACCCGGCCGAGCGCCATACCGTGCTCTACGACTGCATCGTTCGCCTGGGCGACGAACTCCAGCCCTGGGATGTTGCGTAGAGGTGGAGTGGCTGGCTACTCGGCCATTATGGTGATGTTCTCGCGGTGTGCGCGGATGACGTCCCAGTTAAAGTGCCCGACCAGCTGCTCGGCGGTGCGCGGCGTGGCGTCCGGCGCGATGCCCGTTTGTCCGGCGAGCCATCCCAGCAGCGCCTCGGGCGTGCCAAAGCGTGCGCGGAGCTCGCCCAGGTCCAGATCGCGGTCGCGCTTGGAAAGGCGGCGGCCATCCGGCGACATGAGCAGCGGAATGTGCGCGTAGTGCGGTGTGGGAAGTCCCAGCAGATGCTGCAGATAGATCTGGCGCGGCGTGGAGCCCAGCAGGTCGCATCCGCGTACGACCTCGGTGACGCCCATGGCGGCGTCGTCGACCACCACGGCCAGCTGGTAGGCAAACACGCCGTCGCTGCGGCGCACCAAAAAGTCGCCGCATTCGGTGGCGAGTGCTTCGCATTGGGCGCCATACGTGCGGTCCACGAATTCGACCACATCGTCTGCGAGGTCGTCGACGGCGGGCACGCGCAGGCGCGTGGCCGGAGCGCGTAGAGCGCTGCGGCGAGCAACCTCCTCGGCAGAAAGGCCTCGGCAGGCGCCGCGGTAGATGGGCGTGCCGTCGCTGGCGTGCGGCGCGCTCGCGGCATGGAGTTCGGCGCGCGTGCAAAAGCAGGGGTAGGTGAGGCCGGCGTCTTGCAGCCGGCGCAAGGCACTCTCGTACAGGTCGAGGCGATCGTGCTGGTAGTAGGGGCCTTCGTCCCACTCGAGTCCCAGCCAGGCTAGGTCGTCAATCAGTTGAGCGGCAAGTTCCGGGCGCTTGCAGCGATCGTCCAGGTCCTCGATGCGCAGCACGATGCTGCCGCCCTGGCTGCGGGCCGAAAGCCACGAGCACAGGCAGCTGAACACGTTGCCCAGGTGCATGCGGCCCGATGGCGACGGGGCAAAGCGCCCCGCGACGGGCGCGGGAACGGAGACGGGCTGCGTCGTTGACGCGTCCGCGACGGGCGTTGCTATGTTGCGTGCGTTGATATCCATGCGGACGAGTATAGCGCGGGGCGCGATGGGGAGGCGTCACTGCGGTCCGCAAGTTGTCGAGTCCCGCATTGCACGCGGCTGGTTTGCGGCTCAAGGTCTCGATTGCTGCGCACCGACTTAGCCTCACAAACGACAGAAACCCCGGCAGCTCTTCGCAACTGCCGGGGTTTCCACGGAAAAGGGGGACATGATCCTCGAGCGAACGGGAAAGGGGCAAACCGTTTTCGCTCAACTGCTTTATGCCCCTCGCTCGCCGGCTTAATCGGCTAACGCCGCGCCCACACAAAGCCGCTACACCTGTGACAGAGCTGTGAAATGGTATCTATTGCTGGCGCAGGCCGTACCAAAGAGTGTCCCAAACTGTCGGCAGATAAGGAACGTCCCTAAGTGCCAGGCTCGGGTGGGACTTTTGTCCCATTTGACGTTCCGTTGGCCCAGATGTTCGTCATGTGTACCCGCAAACGTGGGACAATGGCGCTGTTGGTTTTACAGACAAAGGATGTGCCTATGAACACCCTCGCCGCCAAAGTCAGCAAGCAGCGCCGCCCGTTTGCGCGATTTGCTTCCATTTGCGCGCTCGTCGCGTGCGCACTGCTGCTGTTGCCCGCCGTTGCACGTGCCGACGGCTACTCCATGACCCAAACTTATATCGGCGCCACGGTTGAGGCCGACGGCTCGCTGACCGTTGTCGAGGGACGCCAGTTTGATTTCGATGACGACATTAACGGCGTGTTTTGGGAGATCAATGCGGGCACCAACCAGCAGGGCGGCACGGCGGGCGTCGATGTGCTGAGCGTTGAGGAAGAGGACACCGCGTTTAACAAAGTCGACAGCGCGAACAAGGGCGACTCTGGCGTCTATACGGTCGAGCAGACTGGTGACGGCGCAAGAATCAAGGTGTTCAGCCCCCACGAGAGTGGCGACAGCGCGATCTATTACGTGAGCTACACCATGACCGGTGCGGTTATGAACTGGTCCGATACCGCCGAGCTCTATTGGAAATTTGTGGGCGACGGCTGGTCCGCGGACTCCGATGATGTCGAGATGGAAGTGTACTTCGCAAATGCCGCTGCCGGGACGGCGGCCGTCAAGGGCGATAACTTCCGTGCATGGGGCCACGGCCCGCTGACGGGCGACGTATCGCTCGATGCGGACGAGCCCATGGTCACCTATGCCATTCCCTGCGTGCATCAGGGCGAATTCGCCGAGGCGCGCATCGCCTTCCCCAGCGACTGGGTGCCTTGGCTTTCCGCTTCGAGTGAAGAGCGAATGTCAACGATCCTGAGCGAAGAGAAGGAATGGGCCGACGAAGCTAACGCCCGCCGCGCTCACGCTCGCATGATTGCCAATGCACTTGCCGTGCTAAGTGTTGTCGCGGCGGTGGCCTTTACCGGCACAATCGTTGTGCTCAAGCTGCGTAAGCGCAAGCCCAAGCCGCTTTTTCAGGACGAATATTTCCGCGATGTGCCTTCGGCCGACCATCCCGCCGTGCTTTCGGCCCTCATGAGCTGGAACGAGGTGCCCGATCAGGCATATATCGCCACGCTCATGAAGCTCACTGACGACCGTGTAATCAAGCTGGAGCAGGCGACCGTGACCAAGGCCAAGAAGGGTCTGTTGGGGCGTGAAAAAGAAGAGCAGACGTATCGCGTGACGGTGAGTGATGCGGGCTGGAAGTCGGCCAAGGGCATTGACCACATGGTGCTCAAGGTCTTCTTTGCCGGTGCTAAGCCCGACGAGAACGGCGACCGCTCGCGCACGTTTGACGAGCTACAGCACTACGTCAAGCAGCACGCTACACCCGTGGGCGACAAGCTCGAGGACTATCAGAACACCGTTAAGGGCAAGCTGGCCGATAGCGAGTACGTTGCCTCGGACGGCATTGTCGCAATGGTGTTTTGCCTGGTTCTTGGTATTCTGATCGCCTTTGTTCCCGCGGGATCCATCATCTTTACCGACGGTGCACAGGCGAACATTATCGCTGCGGTTATCTCGGTGCCGATTGTGCTGGTGGGTATTGGCGTGGGCCTTACGTTCCGCCGCTTTACGCCGGAGGGCGCCGAGGTGGCGGCTCGCTGCAAGGCGCTTAAGCATTGGCTCGAGGACTTCACGCGTCTAAAGGAAGCCGTCCCCGGCGATCTGGTCCTGTGGAATAAACTTCTGGTGATGGGTGCGGCGC
>UQZD01000036.1:0-24974 GCA_900545485.1 uncultured Collinsella sp.
AGTTCCGCACGAACAGGAGGCCACTTAATGTGGCCTCCGTCGTGAGCAGGACTGTCTGAGCAGGAAAGTTCATATATGGCGGCAGGCGCCCGCCCCGCCCCCGAGGAGCATCTCTCAAGCAAAAACTGTCGTTCGGTAAAGTCCGAGGTCAGCGGCGTTTTATACCGAGAAATTCAAAAAAAGTTGAAAATTCATTACATATTTGCGTTGACTTTAGGTAACTAAAGTTTCATACTCCTTTTCAACCACTGGGGGATGTGAACACGCACGGATCGTTCACATCATGATTGAAGAGGATTTCTTAGACATGTTCACGCATCAGCTAAACATTATCAGCGTAGTAATTATCTGATGCGGGTTAGCACATACAGCTAGCCCGTACGATAACGGGCGGCTGATGAAGATGAGGGCCGTCGAGCGCAACCGACGGCCCTCATTTTTTATGTCTAGGAAGTTCTTTTTAGAGGAGGAAATGTAATGAACGGAGTTTTGCTCATGGTTGTGGCCGCGGCGGTGCTCGCCTGCGGCTATCTGGGCTACGGCCGCTGGTTGGCCAACAAGTGGGGCGTTGACAAAGAGGCCCTCACGCCGGCCAAGCGTATGAAGGACGGCAAGAGCTTCTCGCCCGTCTCCGCCTTCACCGCGTTCTCGCACCAGTTCAGCTCGATCTGCGGTGCTGGCCCTGTCACGGGTACGATCGTCGCCATGGCCTTTGGCTGGCTGCCTGTCGTGCTCTGGGTCCTCATCGGCGGCATCTTCTTTGGCGCCGTCCACGACTTTGGTGCCCTGTACGCTTCGATGAAGAACAACGGCAAGTCGCTCGCTCAGCTCATCGAGAAGTACATCGGCAAGACCGGCCGTCGCCTGTTCCTGCTGTTCTGCTGGCTGTTCTGCATCATCGTCATCGCCGCCTTCACCGACATGGTCTGCAAGACGTTCATGTTCACCCCGGCCGTTGACGCTTCTGGTGCTGCTACCGGTGCCATCGACTTCACCAAGTCCTATGCCGCCGGCTGCGCTGGTACCATCTCCATCCTGTTCACCTTCGTCGCTATCGCCTTTGGTTGGGCCCAGAAGAAGTTCAACCTCACCGGCGCTGCCGAGTTCGTCACCGGCGTTGTCCTCATGGTTCTCATGTTCGCCGTCGGTATGCAGTTCCCAGTCTACCTGGATAAGTTCCAGTGGTTCGCCGTCGTCATGGTCTACCTTGTCTTCGCTGGCGCTATGCCCATCCAGATGCTCAAGACCCCGCGTGACTACCTCACTTCCATCATGATGATCGTCATGATCGTCTGCGCTGTCCTCGGCATCGTCGTCCTGGGCGTCAACGGTCAGGCCACTATCACCGCTCCGGTCTTCACCGGCTTCTCCACTGCCTCCGGCATGATGTTCCCGGTCCTGTTCGTCTCCGTCGCTTGCGGTGCTCTCTCCGGTTTCCACAGCCTCGTTTCTTCCGGCACCTCTTCTAAGCAGGTCGAGAAGGAGCAGGACGCCGTCAAGGTCGGTTATGGTGCCATGATCGTCGAGTCCTTCGTCGGCATCCTTGCCATCATCGTCGCCGGCATCATGTTCTCCGACATGAACACCGCCGGTACCGGCGCCCTCAACGCCGGCGTCGCTTCCACCCCGTTCCAGATCTTCGCCGCTGGCATCTCCCGCGGTATGCAGGCCTTCGGTGTTGACGGCACGCTCGCTACCGTCTTTATGACCATGAACGTTTCCGCTCTGGCCCTGACCTCGCTCGACGCCGTCGCCCGCATCGCCCGCACCTCGTTCTCCGAGTTCTTTGCCCAGACCAACGACGCCCTGGCCATCGAGTCCAAGGCCGGCTACATGAAGGTCCTCGGCAACCCCTGGTTCGCCACGGTCGTCACCCTGCTTCCCGGTCTCGCCCTCGCTTTTGGTGGCTATGCCAACATCTGGCCGCTCTTTGGTGCTTCCAACCAGCTGCTCGGCGGCATGACCATGATCACCCTCGCCGTGTTCTGCAAGTGCACCGGCCGCAAGGGCTGGATGCTCTACGTGCCCGTCGTCTTCCTGCTCTGCTGCACCTTCACCTCGCTGGTCCAGAGCGCCATGGGCTGTATGGCCGCTGTCCAGGCTTACGGCTTCTTCGGCACCATCCCGGCTACCGCCACCACGGCCGCCGTCTCCGTTGCCGCCACCAAGGGCCTGCAGCTCGTCTTTGCCGTTCTGCTGATGGTCCTGGGCCTCATCGTTGCCGTTAACTGCCTCAAGGAGTTCTTCGGCAAGGAGGCCGGTTCCATGCCTGACGAGGATCCCGAGTGGTCCGAGATGGGCAAGGCCGAGTATGGCCGCACTGCTGCTGCCGAGGCTCCCGTCGACGCCGAGGCCGCCAAGGCTTAGTCGACCTGACGCGTTGAACGTCACATCTATATGACTCGGAAAGACCGGGTCCGCGACTTCGCGGGCTCGGTCTTTTTTTCATGCAAAAGCGGGTGACGCTCGAGTGTTCTCGCAGATGTTTTGCATGGATAAGGGCGCGCGTTGTACCATATGGACGTATATGTGTGCATATGAAAGGGGCCCCGTGGCCAAGACGGTATATTCCGATAACCAAAATAATGTCGATGCCCTGGCTGAGCGTCTGAGCAGCCAGACGTCGCTTTCTGCCGAGCGTGCCAAGCTGGTTGCCTACGACCTGCTTTGCCGCAAGGCGCTCAAGATTAAGTCGAGTGCGCTGGCGCAGATTTTCCGCTCCGTCGATAAGGAGTGCGACACCAAGGCGATGCGCGATGAGCTTATCGCGGCAAAGATCGTGACCAAGATCGAGGGTAGCGGCATTAACGGGCGCCCGGCGTTCTATACCATCAATGCCGAGATCCGCGATGCCCAGGAGCAGCCTGCCGAGTCCGTCGAGGGTTTTGTCGTCGAGGATTCCGCTGACGTGCCTGCTGTGGAAGAAGCTGCTCCGCGTGAGCATGTCGATACCGATGAGTTGCTCGATGAGAACGTCGTGCGTGCCTTTACGGCCAAGGCAGGACGCGGCGGTTTTGGCGGGGGTGGCAAGCGCGATGCGCAGCGCCGCGCCCAGCAGGAGCGCTTCCGTCGCGCCGTTGCTCAAAAGGGTGAGACGGATGCTGAGGCCGTCGAGGAAAAGCCCGTCGGGATGCAGGAGCCGACTCTCGCTCAAGAGCATGCTGAGATCCAGGAGCCCAAGCGTCGCCGCGGTGCCCACTTTAAGGCCGAGCAGCGAGGTGCCGCATGCGAGGTCCAGGATTCCGTCGAGGCTGCTGACGCGTCCGATGAACCGGCCAAGAAGGCTCCGGGTTCATGCCGTCCCGGACGTGGTTTTGCGGGACGTGCGTATCCCGTAAAGCGTCAGGAGAAGGGCGAGTCGGTTTCGACCACCCAGGACGAGAAGGCCGTTGAGCCGGTGGCTCGCGAGCAAAAGCCTGTTGAGCCGCAGCTTGAGGTTGATGCCGAGGCCAAGGGCCAGCAGCCTACTGATGAGCAGACGGAGCAGGGCGCGTCGAGCAAGCCTCGCCGCCGTCGCCATCGTGGGGGCCGCAGTTCCCATGCCGAGACTGCAGCCGAGAAGACCACGCCGCAGAACGAGGATGCGAAGGCCGAGGTTTCTTCGGGGCAGCCTAAGCGCCAGCCGGCGAAGGAGAGCAAGTTCGATCGTCCGCAGAAGCAGGCGTCTATGCCGAAGCACGAGCGCAATTCCCAGGGCGATTCTAAGCGCAAGTCTCAGAAGAAGCCGGAGTCTGCCGCAGCAGATACTGCTGCCCAGCAGCCCAAGTCGTCCGTCCGCGGCGAGGTCTCGGCGTTTGCCCTTGCCCGCGTTTTAGGCAGGCAGCTGCTCAAGGTTGTCCCTACGCCTACGGCGCTCTCTAAGATCAAGGAGCAGCAGACACAGATTGTAAAGGTCGAGGGCAAGGACGGCAAAAAGGCTCCGCAGCGCACTCAGCATAACGAGATGTCCAACCGCAAGATTGCCGAGGAAATCGCTATCATCCAGGCTTGGATCGAGCAGAACCGAGGTGCCGATACGCCGGTTGCCTCGCGCCGCCAGCGTGCCTACCAGATCCTTAACGACGAGAAGGCTTTTGACGGCAAGCACGGTGAGCGCTTGATCAGGCGTATGACCGAAAAGGGCATCAGCATGCAGGCGATCAAGGTCGCCCCCAATCGCCCCGTGCACTTTACGGGCTTCTTTACGCTGGGCGCCGACAAGCCGTTCATTATGGTCGAGAACCTGGACACCTACGACGAGATCGTCAAGCTGCTGCGTGGCCGCAAGCACGCCAAGCTCTTTGGCATCAAGGTGGGCGGCGTGATTTTTGGCGGCGGATGCAAGGCGAGCGTCTCGCATGCCCTGGACGATTATCTGGCTGAGATTGGCTATCGCTTTAACTACGTCTACTACGTAGGCGATATCGATCGCGAGGGCGCGCGCATTGTCGAGCAGACTCGCAATGCCAATGTGGTTGAGATTCGCCTGCATGCCGGCATGTACCGCGCCATGCTCGCCGAGCATAAGCGTCGCGTGAAGGCCGGCGGCGAGTGCGAGCCCGCGGCTGCCAACCAGGGCGTGCCGCAGAACCTGGCGGCGACGATCAAGGATCTGCCCATGGTTACGCGCGTGCAGTTCCGCAACGTGCTGCGCGAGGGCGGGCGCATTCCGCAGGAGATTCTGATGACCGCAGACTATCGGGATGGCGACTCGGGAAGCTTCGACCGCATGCTGAACAATTAGATTCCGCCGTTCTACCGAACGGCGGACTTCTTGACGCTGCGAGGGGCCCTGGCACGGCAATCTGACGTTCAACTTCGGCGGCGCGACCAGAAGGTCAGCGCCGCCTTGTTTCACGTCACCTTGCCATACCAGGGCCCCTCTCGCTGTCACGTCCAAAACATCGAGGTTAAGTGGCCTCCTGTTCGTGCGGAACTCGCGACAAACTTAATGCCCGGCCCGTCGGGGCCACACGCCATTTTGTAGATGACGGCTCGCTTTTCGGAACGGGGCTGATATTTTCTTGATGTAAGGCGCTCTTGGTCCTAATGGGCTTGGGGCGCCTTCGCGTTTCCTCGGCTTCGCACCCTTGCGGGTTCGAATCCCTCCGCTTGCCCACAAGAAAGCGCTCTGGGCCGTTATGGACTCAGGGCGCTCAATTTTAATGGCTGGGACGGAGGGATTCGAACCCCCAACAGCCGGCACCAAAAACCGGAGTTCTACCGTTGAACTACGTCCCAATGTGTGGTGTTGCCCAAAAGCAACTCGTTTAGTTTACCTAATCTGCGAGGGCATCGCAAACGCCGTCGAGCAGGCGTACGGCGAGTGTCTGCGCGTCGCTGGCCGTGAAGGTGCCGTTGTAGCGCGTCATGCCTGTGAGCTCAATGCGAATGCGAGCCGGCTTCTGCTGCGCGGCGACATTGGCAGTGCGGATGCGCTGGGCCAGGTTGTGGCACTCGGCGAGGGCAATCGTGGCGCGCGGTGCGGCGTCGGCGGGCAGCTCGTCGCTTGCAATTTCGAGCACCAGGTCAACGTCGGTTGGGACCTCGGAGTCGCAGAGCATCATGCCGCTGTTGTCGGTCGTTGCCGTGGCGATATTCCACATGCGCGACGCAACACTGCGTGCGATGGGGTCCTCGCCGATAACGGCAATCTGGAAGCGCTCGAGCACGTTGGCGGCGCGAGCAAAACCGATGCGGGACTCGGCTTCGGTGACCGAGGGCTTGCCCTCCCACACATGGTGCAGGCGGTTGATGTAGGCGTAGGTGTCCTGGAAGGCCATGCCGTCGGCAAACAGGCCGACATTTTCCTGGAACTGCTGCAGGGCGGCCTCGGTATGCGGACCAAAGTAGCCGTCGTCTTCGCCACAGGCAAAGCCCAAAACGTTGAGAGCGCGCTGCAGGGCCTGCACGTCGGCGCCATGGAAATTGGGCATGCGCAGATAGAGGGTGCGGTCGCCCAGCTTATACGAAGCGTCTACAAGGGCGCTCCAACAGGGGATATCGACGGCATGACCGGCAGCAAGGCCGCTGTCGAGCCTGAAGGTGCTGACGGCCTGCTCAGTGGTGGCTCCAAAGTGCTTGTCGGTGACTTCGGCGGCATCGATCGTGTAGCCGAGCTGCAGGAGACGAGACTGCACGTCCTCGACGGCTGCTCCTTGCATGCCCGTTGTAATAGGTTCCATGAACGAACCCCTTTCGGCGTACCATTTGTACTATTTGAGCGTCTGTCGGATAGACAACGCAAAGGGATGCATAAACATGCACTCAACAGTGTAGCAAGTTGTGCCTAAATACGCTGCTGACAGGTTTTATAACCCCCGTTAGTTAAGGCGCTCCACAAAGAAATCTGCCATGGAGAGGAACAGCTCGCGTGCGTGCGGATCAAGCTCAACGTTCTCGATGGCCGCTTTGGCCTTAGCGGTCAGGTCGAGCGCGTAAGTGCGGGCATAATCGATGGAGCCGGTCTCTTGGAAGATATCCACGGCGCGTGCGAGCTGCGCGGGATCATCGGTGCCCGAGGAAAGAAGCTCCTCGACCTCGTCGTGGTGGCGCTCATCAGAGAGGGCATGAACGGCGACAAGCGTGCGCTTGCCCTCGGTGATGTCGGTGCGGAAGTCCTTGTTGGCGGCTTCCTTAGTGCCGACAAGGTTGAGCAGGTCGTCCTGAATCTGAAAGGCAAGGCCCGTGTGCAGGCCAAAGGCGCGCAGCGCTTCGATTTGCTCATCGCTGCCGCCGCCGATAATGGCTCCGGCGGCAAGCGGCGTGGCTCCGCTGTAAAACGCGGTCTTGTGCGTCGCCATGTCCAGGTAGTCATCAACCGAGATATCAAAGCGCCCGTCACGGACCCAACCCAGGTCGAGCGCTTGACCCTCGATGGTGCGGACGATCATCTCGGTAAGCTCGTGGAGCACGCGCAGCTTCACGTCGGACTCCAGCGTGGGGTCGTCGAGAACCGTCTTGGTGACCATGGCGAGCGCCAGGTCGCCACAATTGATGGCAAGGCCCGTGCCCTCGGTAAGGTGCATGCAGGGCTTGCCTCGACGAAGCTGTCCGTTGTCGGCGATGTCGTCGTGGATCAGCGCGCCCGACTGGAAGTGCTCGATGGCTGCCGCGGCGCTGCGGGCGCTCTCAAAGCTACCGCCCACTGCGGTTGCGGCGAGCATACAGATAAGCGGGCGGTGGCGCTTGCCGGCGTTGGCCGTAAAAGCCGAGAGCGGCGCGTACAGGTAGCGCTCGATATCGGCAGAGGTCGCCTGTCCGTCAAAGAACGTGGCCAGATAGTCGTTAATCTGGTCAAAGTGCTGGGCTAAAAAGCTGGTAAACGGACTGGACACGGGTTCTCGCATTCTTTCTTGGGTTACATCGTTGCGGTGTGCAGATACCATATTGCCACATTGGAGTTGCCGGCGCGTCTGTTTTGGCGATTTGGAGAAACGGGACGCGTGCGCGTGCCGGCTGCTTATATAAGCCTAAAGTGCTCGAGCGCCTTGACGACGCCATCTTTGTCGACCGAGTCGGTGATGTAGTCGGCGCGCTTTTTGAGATAGTCCGGCGCATTGCCCATGGCGATACCGACATCGACGGCGTTCATCAGCGAGACGTCATTGCTGGCGTCGCCGATGCCGTATACGGTTCCGTGGTGGGGATCGAGGGCGTCGAGTACAGACTGGATGCCCCTGCGCTTCGTGCATTCGCGGGGCGAGATTTCGGTTACCTCGAGTTCGAGCTCGTTAAAGCACAGCAGCGGCTCAAGTGCCTTATCTTGAGCGATGTGGTTGGCGAGCGATGTAGACATCAAGATCTTGTAGACACTGTAATGTTGCAGCTGCGTGACTGCGTCGCCCAGGGTGCGCGCGTATCCGGGAGCATCGGGGGCATCGGCACTCATGCGCACGACGCCGTTGAGGCCCTCAAAGCGGATGACCTCGCCCGATTGCTCAAGGTAGGGGGCAAGACGCTGCAGCATACCGGGCGTCATCGACAGATCGCGAATTGCGTGTCCGTTGATCTCGGCGTAACCGCCCGCAAGACAGACGATGCCGGTCCAGGGCAGCTCAAGAAGTTTGGGGTGGATGCAGCTGAGGGTACGTCCCGTGCAGATAAAGGCCATGTTGCCGTTGGCGACAAACTCGCGGATTGCCTGCGAAACCGCCTCGTTGGGATAAGGGGACAGGTCACGCTCGCTCTCGGGAAGCTCTTGTGCCACTCGAGGGTCTTGCCAGGCGAGCGTTCCGTCGATATCGAAGAAGCAAATATCGCCGCGCTTATAGGCTGCGCTGGCGGCAGGGGAGGCCGAGGTGGTGGGCACAAATCCCGGCTCGAGGCCCATGATCTGGTCAAAATGCTCTTTAACGCGGGGAACGGAGATGCCGATGATCACCTGGGCGGTCTTGCCCGTAATGATGAGGCCCTTGGCGCCCGCCGCGACAAACGACGCGTTATCTGCAACGATGGAAGGGTCTGCGACCTCGACGCGCAGGCGCGTGGCGCAGTTGGTTGCGCCCACGATATTGCCAACGCCACCTAAAAGCTGAATTACCCGCTCAGCGAGGACGTGATCTTGATCGAATCGACTATCGACCTCGTCATTGGGAGATTGCTCTTTGGCAAAGCCGCTTTCCGTTAAACGATCGATTGCCGCGCGATTGGCGACATGATCCTCCCGGCCCGGCGTCTTAAGGTCATAGACCAAGATGAGTGCTCGAAAACTAACAAAAAAGATGAGGCTAAAGGCAAGGCCGATACCGAGCGCCAAAAGATAGGCACCGGCATGTGTGCGCATGAGCGGAATAAAGTTAAAGGCTGCCATCTCCATGAGGCCGCCCGAGAAGATGCCGACGATGCCAAAGAGATTCATGGTTGTGGCAAGGCAAGACGATAAGACGGCGTAGAGCAAAAAGAGCCCGGGGTGGGTGAACATAAAGAGAAACTCGAGTGGCTCGGTAACGCCGCAAACCACCGAGGCGATGATGGCGGGAGCAAGGATGACCCTGAGGCCGGCGCGGCGCTCGGGTTTTGCGGTGGAGTAGAACGCAGCTGCGATGGCAGGAAGGCCAAAGAGCTTGACCCAGCCGGTGGCGGTAAAACCGGCCCACGGCGCAAGCTCATTAAGGGGGCGCGTGCTATGGGAGAGGATGGGGAGCAAACTGCTCCACGTGGCGTAGATGCCGTCGTTAATGACCAGGTTGTCGTAGTAGATCGGCATGTAGAGCAGGTGGTGCAGGCCAAAGGGCTCGAGTGCTCGTTCTAAAAAGACAAAGATGCCCACGCCAAAGGGACCGACGCCTGCAAGCGCGTGACGCAGCGTATCGGTTACATCGTATACGTAGGGCACGATGGCGGCCGAGATAGCGGCAAGGGCAAACACGGCAAAAAAGCTGATGAGGTAGACCAGCGAGGAGCCCGAGAAGGTGCCGAGCCAATCGGGAACCTTGGCATCGTAGAAGCGGTCATGGATGGTGACGACGGTTGCCGATACCGCCAGCGGGCCGATAATGCCGGTGTCGAGCGTCTTGATGCCGTCGATGACGGTGATACCGCTGGCGGTGGTCAAAGATGACGGGTACTCAAGTCCAAGGTTGTCTCCGCTCAGCTTAATGATCTCGCTCAAAAAGAAGCAGTAGGCAAAATAGGCGACGAGAGCCTCGAGGCAGCAACGAGCCGGTTGTTTTTGGGCAAGACCGATGGGCAGCGCTACGGCAAAAAGGAGCGGGAGGCGTTTAAAGACCGTCCACGAGCCGCGCTGGATGATGGTCCAAAAAACGTACCAAGGGGTTCCGTATACGGCGAGATCGCCGACGATGTCCGCAGTCGTTGCGAGAGCGGAGACGCCGACCATGAGGCCTGATATAGAAAACAGCATAGCGGGCGCGAACATGGCCCCGCCAAAGCGTTGGATTTTTTGCAGCATGTTCTGCCTTCCGAATATCGAGGCGCGTTGCGCGTGGGGAAACGTTTAAACAATGGATTCATTGTAGAGGACCAGACGATTGTCGTACCGGCAGTTTTGAGCGAAACCGATTTGGGCATGACAGAAACCGTCAACGGTTAAATCCTGTCGCTTTACCGATATTCGGTTTAAACAACTTTAAGAAATGCTATCGTGCCTAGCCGGAAATGAATAATGTAGAGGTGAAACAATGCCAAAAGCGATATACGAAGGAATCTACCGAGAAATACGCTCGCGCATCATTAATGGGACCTATGCGTTTCAGGAGATGCTGCCAACCGAAGCCGAGCTGACCGCGGAGTTCGGATGCACTCGCAATACCGTCCGTCGCGCCTTGGGTATGCTGGCCGACGGGATGTTTGTGCAGCCCATACACGGCAAGGGCGTGCGCGTCATTTGGCTTAAAGGCGAAACCGATATGCTGGGCGCGCTCGAGGAAGTCGAGTCGTTTGGCGAGTTTGCAAAGCGCAACAATGCCGTTGCATCGACGGACGTTAAGTCTTTTGAACATCTGGTCTGCACCGAGCAACTCTCTCGTCGCCTGGGCTTTAAGGTGGGCGAGGAGTTGATTCGCGTGGTGCGTGTCCGAAGCCTTAACGGCAATGCGCGCCAAGTAGACCATGGTTACTTTTTGGAGTCGATCGCCAAGGGTCTGACGCCCGAGATCGCCGCAAAGTCAATTTACGACTATCTGGAGCACAAACGCGGCGTCAAGGTGATGGCGAGTCGCCGTACAGTGAGCGTCGAGCTTGCCAACGATGAGGACTGCAGCTACTTGGACCTTGGCAAATACAACTGTGTCGCCGTCATGGAGAGCCAGTCGTACACCTCGGACGGCATCTTGTTCGAGGTCACGCATGCCCGCACGCATCCTGAGATCTTCCACTACCGCGTCAACTCCAAGCGATAGCCGGCTAGCTCGCAGCCTGACGAGACTCATGCCCTCAAAGAGAAAACGCCCGGTCAAACCGACGATGCATCGGCTTGACCGGGCGTTTTCTCCGCATTCGATAACAAATAATTGTTTATACAAAACTTGTCAAGTATCAAGTTGAAATTACCGTTCACCGATGTTTTTCTACCGCTCTAGTAATACTTGTTCAAACAACTAGCCAAATAGCGTATTGTACAAATCAGCAAAAGGGGCAAAGTCCCCGAGCCAATCTCCGAAGGCGGCGGCAAAGGGTGCCGCCACGGTGTGAAAGGGTGGATTGTAATGAAGAACGAAATGAGCAGAAGGCAGTTCCTGGGCTTCGCTGGTTCCGCGGCTGCGGTTCTGGGCCTTGGTCTTGTAGGCTGCGGCGGCTCCGCCGGCTCCGGCTCCTCTGCTTCTGGTGACGCTGCCGAGGTCTATTTCCTCCAATTCAAGCCCGAGGTCGACAAGGAGTGGAAGGAGATCGCCAAGGCCTATAAGAAGGAGAAGGGCGTCGAGGTCAAGATCGTGACCGCTGCCTCCAACACCTACGAGGAGAAGCTCAAGTCCGAGATGTCCAAGAGCTCCGCTCCGACCCTGTTCCAGGTCAACGGCCCCACCGGCCTTAAGAACTGGAAGGATTACTGCGCCGACCTGTCCGATACCAAGCTCCGCGGTGAGCTCATTGACGACTCCCTGGCTCTGCAGTCCGATGGCAAGGATCTGGGTATCGACTGGGTCCAGGAGAGCTACGGCATCATCTACAACAAGCAGCTGCTCGAGAAGGCTGGCTACAAGGCCGAGGACATCAACTCCTTCGACAAGCTGAAGGCTTGTGCCGACGACATCCAGGCCCGCAAGGACGAGCTTGGCATTGAGGGTGCCTTCACTTCTGCTGGCATGGATGACTCCTCCAGCTGGCGCTACACCACCCACCTCGCCAACCTCCCGCTCTACTACGAGTTCGAGAAGGAGCACAACCAGGAGGACGACGAGATCAAGGGCGAGTATCTCGACAACTTCAAGCAGATTTTCGACCTGTACATCACCGACTCCACCTGCGATCCTTCGCAGCTTGCCTCCAAGACCGGCGACGACGCCACCAACGAGTTCGCAACCGGCAAGGCCGTCTTCTATCAGAACGGCTCCTGGGCCTACGCTGACCTCACCAAGGCCGGCATGACCGACGATCAGATTGGCATGATGCCCATCTACATCGGTGTCGACGGCGAGGAGAACCAGGGTCTGTGCTCCGGCGGCGAGAACTACTGGTGCGTCAGCTCCCAGGCTTCCGAGGATGCCCAGAAGGCCACCGAGGACTTCATGTATTGGTGCGTCACTTCTGACACCGCCACCAGCATCATCGCTGACAAGATGGGTCTGACTGCCCCGTTCAAGAGCGCTAAGGAGACCACCAACGTCTTCTCGCAGCAGGCCGTTGCCATGGCCAAGGACGGCAAGAAGACCGTCGCTTGGGACTTCGTTTACATCCCCTCCGAGGAGTGGAAGAAGAACCTCAAGCAGGCTCTGATTGCCTATGCTGCCGACAACAGCAAGTGGGACGGCGTCAAGAACGCCTTCGTCGATGGCTGGAAGACCGAGAAGGCTGCTTCCGAGTAAGCAGTTGCTGCCCAAGCTATCTGATTAGCGACAGGGGGCGGGCAGACGTTGGTTTGCCCGCCCCCTGCATATTGAAAGGACCCTTCTATGGGCAAAGCACTCAAGCGCTGGTGGCCGCTCTTTATGCTGCCCACGTGTCTGGCGTTTATGATCGGGTTCGTGATCCCCTTTATCCAGGGTTTCTATCTCTCGTTCTGCCAGTTTATTACCATCAACAACACGCACTTTGTCGGTATCGAGAACTACGTGCGCGCACTGTCCGATCCGCAGTTTGCCACGTCGTTCTTCTTTACCGTGGCGTTTGCCTTCCTGTCGACGGTGCTCATCAACGTGATCGCCCTGGCCATTGCGCAGGCGCTCACCCGCAAGGCGCTCAAAGGCACCAACATCTTCCGTACGATCTTCTTTATGCCTAACCTGATCGGCGGCATCGTGCTGGGCTACATTTGGCAGATTCTGATCAACTGCCTGCTCTCCAACGTGGGCGCCCAGCTCATCGCTCTTAACTCTGCTGCTGGCTTCTGGGGCCTTATCATCCTGACCCTGTGGCAGCAGGTCGGCTACATGATGATCATCTACATCGCTGGTCTGCAGTCCATTCCGTCCGACTACATCGAGGCCGCCAAGGTCGACGGTGCCACGGCATGGCAGACGTTTTGGAAGGTTAAGATCCCTAACCTGATGCCGACCATCACCATCTGCCTGTTCCTGTCCATCACCAACGGCTTTAAGCTGTTCGACCAGAACCTCGCCCTTACCGGCGGCGCTCCCGCGCACTCCACCGAGATGCTCGCCCTGAACATCTACAACACGTTCTATTCGCGTGCCGGTATCGCATGGCAGGGCATCGGTCAGGCCAAGGCGGTTATCTTCTGCATCCTGGTCGTAGCCATCTCCATGATTCAGCTTAAGGCCACGAGGTCCAAGGAGGTGCAGCAGTAATGAAACGCGATAAGGTTATCAACCGCGCGCTCTCGATTTTCTTTACGATTCTGTCGCTCGCGTGGATCTACCCCGTGTTCATGATTGCGCTCAATTCCTTTAAGAAAGCGACCGCAATCAGCACCACCACGGCGTTCGATCTGCTCACGCCCGAGACGTTCAACGGCCTCGCAAACTACATGCACGCCCTTAACGAGCAGGGCTTTGCCTCGGCATTTATGTACTCGCTCATCATCACGGTCACGTCGGTCGTGCTGATTCTGGTGTGCTGCTCCATGTGTGCTTGGTACGTAGTGCGCGTCAACAGCAAGATCTCGAACTTCTTCTATTACCTGTTCGTCTTCTCGATGGTCGTGCCCTTCCAGATGCTCATGTTCACGCTGTCCAATTTGGCGGACCGCATCGGCTTCAACACGCCGTTCAACATCTGCTTTATCTACCTCGGCTTTGGCGCGGGCCTGGCGGTCTTTATGTTCGCCGGATTTGTAAAGAACATTCCGCTCGAGATTGAGGAGGCGGCCATGATTGATGGCTGCAACCCGGTCCAGGTGTTCTTTAAGATCGTCCTTCCCATCATGAAGCCCACCTATCTTTCGGTCGGCATCCTCGAGACCATGTGGGTCTGGAACGACTATCTGCTGCCCTACCTTACGCTCGACTCCACCAAGTACAAGACCATTCCTATCTTGATCCAGTACTTCCGCGGCGGCTACGGCCACGTCGAGCTCGGCCCCATGATGGCCTGCATCATGATGGTCGTTATCCCCATCGTCATCATGTACATCCTCTGTCAGAAGTACATCATCGACGGCGTGGTGGCAGGTGCCGTCAAGGGCTGATGCCGTAACTGTTTTGCAAGTTTCTGCGGCGCCCCTCAGCGTGGCGCCGCATATCGAAAGGTAAAGACATGGCCGAGATCGTTCTCAAACATGTTCAGAAGGTGTATCCCAACAACGAGTCCAAAAAGAAGGGTTTCTTTGGCAAAAAGAAGAAGACCGAGGAGAAGAAGCACAACCTCAAGGTTACCGAGGACGGCGTGCTTGCGGTGGAGGACTTTAACCTCACCGTTCACGACCAGGAGTTTGTCGTCCTCGTTGGCCCCTCTGGCTGCGGTAAGTCCACGACGATGCGCATGGTCGCCGGCCTGGAGGACATTACCTCGGGCGACGTGCTCATCGACGGCAAGCGCGTCAACGACGTGGCGCCCAAGGACCGCGACATCGCCATGGTGTTCCAGAGCTACGCTCTGTACCCCAACATGACGGTGTACGAGAACATGGCGTTTACGCTTGAGCTCAAGAAGGTCCCCAAAGACGAGATCGACCGCAAGGTTCGCTCTGCTGCCGAGATTCTGGGCATTACCGAGTACCTCGACCGTAAGCCCAAGGCGCTTTCGGGCGGCCAGCGCCAGCGTGTCGCTATCGGCCGCGCCATCGTGCGAGACCCCAAGGTCTTCCTGATGGACGAGCCGCTGTCCAACCTGGACGCCAAGCTGCGTAACCAGATGCGAGCCGAGCTCATTAAGCTGCGCCACGAGATCAAGGGCACCTTCATCTACGTTACTCACGACCAGACCGAGGCCATGACCCTTGGCGACCGCATCGTGGTCATGAAGGACGGCGTTGTCCAGCAGATCGCCACGCCGCAGGAGGTCTTCAACCATCCCGCGAACATCTTCGTCGCCGGCTTCATCGGCGTGCCGCAGATGAACTTCTTCGATGCCCAGCTGGTGCGCTCGGGCAACGGCTTTACCGTCAAGACCGAGGATATGAACGTGGCGCTCGCCCCCGAGACTTGCGCTCAGCTTGCCCTCAACTGGGACGGCGGCGACGTGAAGGAGATTACGGCCGGCGTGCGTCCCGAGCAGATCCTGCTTGCCGACAAGGACGAGGAGGGTGCGCTCCAGGGCACCGTCGAGGTGACCGAGCTCATGGGCTCGACCGAGCATGTCCACGTGACCGCTCCCGACGGCCAGTTTGTCCTGATTATCCCCGTCGTCGACCTCGAGGCCAAGGGCGCGCTCAAGGCGGGCGACACCATCTGGTTCAAGTTCGAGAAGAACGCGACCCATCTCTTCGATAAGGTGTCTGGCAAGAACCTTATCTAGGCCCGGTGCATCCGGACCCTCCCTTTGGGCGACTGCGGTATTGCCATCCTTTTGCCGCGGTCACATATAAGGCTCCTCTCCCGTCCGCTGGGCGAGAGGGGAGCCTTTCTTTGTGTTGGGGTTGTCTGGCCGGTCGTTTGTCTCGATCTGTAACAACTGGGACCGTTTTTACCGAGCAGTTGTTACAGATCGAGATTGTTTGGCCGAGTCGGGTCACAGGGTAACGCGCGGGCACAAAAAACGGAGCCGTGTTGCCACGACTCCGTTTCTCAAGAGGATGGGTAAGGGAAGCGAAATTAGTTCAGGTGCCAGATCTCGTCGTTGTACTGGGAGATGGTGCGGTCGGACGAGAAGGTGCCGGCGTTGGCGATATTGATGAGCGCCTTGCGCATCCAGGCGTCCTGGTCCTCGTAGTCGGCCAACACGCGCTCCTTGGTCTGGATGTACTCCTCAATGTCGAGCAGGGCCATAAACCAGTCCTTGCCCTTAATGTCGTCGTGCAGGCGCTGCAGGCGCTCGGCGTTGCCGGTCGCCATAAAGGCCGGGTTGGTGATGAAGTCCACCAGCAGTTTAATGCCGGGCTTGCGGTAGAGCGCACCGGCGTTGTAGGTGCCGTCGGCGTAGAGCTGCTCGACCTGTTTGGACGAGGCACCAAAGGTATAGATGTTCTCGTCGCCCACGAGCTCGGCAATCTCCACGTTGGCACCGTCGAGCGTGCACAGGGTTAGGGCGCCGTTGAGCATGAACTTCATGTTGGAGGTGCCGCTCGCTTCCTTGGAGGCCAGGCTGATCTGCTCAGAGATATCAGCGGCGGGGATCACGCGCTCGGCGGCGGTGACGTTGTAGTTCTCGATCATGACAACCTGCAGGTAGGGAGCCACGTCGGGGTCGTTTGCAATCCACTGCGACAGCGTCAAGATCAGATGGATGATGTCCTGCGCGATAGTGTAGGCAGGCGCCGCCTTGCCGCCAAAGATGATGGTGACGGGGTGCTTAGGTCTGTTGCCGTTCTTGATATCGAGGTACTTCCAGATGATGTAGAGCGCGAGCATCTGCTGGCGCTTGTACTCGTGGATGCGCTTGACCTGGACGTCGATGATGGCGTTGGAGGGAATGGTCACGCCCTGCTCGAGCGCCATGAACTGGCGCATGATGGCCTTGGCCTCGACCTTGGTGGCGGCCAGGCGCTCAAGAACGTCCTTGTCGTCGGCGAACTTGGCGAGTTTGCTCAGATCGCCGGTGCTGCGCCAGTCGGTGCCGATCACATCGTCGAGCAGGCTGGCGAGCGCGGGGTTGGCCCCATGAATCCAGCGGCGGAAGGTGATGCCGTTGGTCTTGTTGGAGAACTTCTCGGGATAGATCTCGTAGAACGGATGAAGCTCGGTGTCCTCCAGGATCTTGGTGTGGAGGGCGGCTACGCCGTTGATGGAGAAGCCAAAGTGGATGTCCATGTGGGCCATGTGGACGGTGTCGTGCTCGTCGATGATGGCGACGCGCGGGTCATCGTGCTCGGCCTTCGCGATCTCATCGAGCTTGACGATAATGTCGGCGATGGCAGGGGAGACCTTCTGCAGGCTGGTGAGCGGCCACTTCTCGAGCGCCTCGGCAAGAATTGTGTGGTTAGTGTAGGCGACCATGGAGCGTACGATGGTAACGGCCTCGTCAAACTCGATGTCGTGCTCGGTGGTGAGCAGGCGAATGAGCTCGGGGATGACCATGGTGGGGTGCGTGTCGTTGATCTGGACAACGGCGTAATCGGCCAGATCGTGCAGGTTGCTGCCGCGCTCGACGGCCTCGTCGATCAAGAGCTGGGCGGCGTTGCTCACCATGAAGTACTCCTGATAGATGCGAAGTAGGCGGCCCTGCTCGTCGGAATCGTCGGGGTAGAGGAACAAGGTGAGGTTCTTGGCGATCTCGGTCTTGTCGAAGTCGATGGAGCTGCCGGGGACCAGGCCGTCGTCGACGCTCGCCAGGTCGAAAAGGCGCAGGCGGTTCTTGGTGGGCTGGCCGTAACCGGGCACATCGATGTTGACGAGCTTGGAGGTAACGGCAAAATCGCCGAATTCGACGGTGTAGGAGCGGTCATCGTCGACTAGGATGTCCTGCTCACCGAGCCACTCGTCGGGGACGGCCTTCTGCTGGTTGTCGACAAAGCGCTGACGGAACAGACCGTAGTGATAGTTGAGGCCCACGCCATCGCCGGTCAAGCCCAGCGTGGCGATGGAATCCAGGAAACATGCGGCCAAGCGGCCCAGGCCGCCGTTGCCGAGTGACGGCTCGACCTCGAATTCCTCGATCTTGTTGAGGTCGTGGCCTGCGGCGGTGAGCTGGTCCTTAACCTCGTCGTAGATGCCGAGGTCGATCATGTTGTTGATGAGCAGCTTACCGATCAAAAATTCGGCGGAAATGTAATAGAGCTTTTTCTTGCCGTTGTTGAGCGGGCGGGCGGCGGAGCGCTCCTGCACGAGTTTGACCAGCAGCTTGTAAATGCGACGGTCGTCGAGCTGCTCGAGCGAGGTGCCAAAAGACTGCTCGGCGAGTTCCATGAGGTTAATTTGGGGCATGTTTTCTCCTGTGATGGGTTGTTTCATGTCTGCAATTCATAAGAAGCCCGCGCGAGGGGATTGGGGTGGCCTCGCGCGGGAAAAGCAAGCGCGTCCGCACGGTGGGGAGGGGTCAGGCGCGGTAGCTCCTATTGAGGAAGCTCGATTTCGGCTTCCGACGGGATGCGGAAGTAGGTCTCGGTCCAGTCGGTGAGTTTGTGCTCGAGCTCGCGGGTGATGGCGCCGTCGAGCATGCGCCAGGTCCAGTTGCCGCCCAGTGTGGCAGGGGTGTTGATGCGCGCCTCGTTGCCCAAGTTGAGCAGGTCCTGCATGGTGTAGATGCACGTGTCGCTCACGCTGGCTGCGATGGTTCGGTTGAGTGCGTCGGTGATAGGCTCGCCGGCCTGCTGATGGGTGTACAGGGCTGCCTGCTCGCGCTGACGCGGGGTGGCCGTTCCCTCAAACCAGCCGCGCGCCGTCTCGTTGTCGTGGGTGCCCACGTAGGCGACGGTGTTGGCGATGTAGTTATGCGGCAGGTAGTACGAGTTGGTGCCCTCAAAGGCAAACTGCAGGATCTTCATGCCGGGGAAGCCCGAGTTGTCGCGCATGTCGATGACGCCGGGGGTGAGGAAGCCCAGGTCCTCGGCGATGATGGGCAGCGTGCCGAGCTTTTCCTCGAGCGTCTTGAAGAACTTGAGGCCGGGACCCTGCGTCCACGAACCGTAGGACGAATCGGGCGAGGAGAACGGCACCTCCCAATAGGCCTCGAAGCCGCGGAAGTGATCCAGGCGGATGACGTCGTACATGTCGAGGGCGGCGCGAATGCGGCCCTCCCACCAGGAGAAGCCGTCGGACTCCATGGCGTCCCAGTCGTAGATGGGGTTGCCCCAGTACTGGCCGGTGGCCGAGAACTGGTCGGGCGGCGTGCCGGCGACGCTCACGGGATTGCCGGCGGCGTCGATCTTAAAGAGCTCAGGCGTCGCCCACATCTCGACGGAGTCACGCGAGACGTAGATGGGCAGGTCGCCGATGATGAGAATGCCGCGCTCGTTGGCATAGGCCTTGAGGCGGCTCCACTGGCGATCGAAGAAGTACTGCGTCATCTGGTGGTAGAGCATACGCGCCGGATGGTTGGCGCAGACCTTGGCGGAAGCCTCGCCGCGGGTGCGGAGCTCCGCGGGCCACTCCCAAAACGCCTTGAGACCGCACTCCTCTTTGACGGTCATGAACTCACAGTAGGGGATGAGCCAGTCCTCGTTGGCCTGGATAAAGCCATCGAAATCGGCCGGCTTGTCGGCGGCAAAGCGCTCGGCGGCGCGGTCGAGAATCTGACGGCGGCCGCCAAAGATAGCACCGTAGTCGACATTGCTGGGGTCGGATCCCAGATACACGCCATCGATATCGCGCTGCTCCAGATACCCTGCTTCGATAAGCTCGGCAAAGTCGATAAAGTTGGGGTTGCCAGCGCGGGCCGAGAACGACTGATAGGGCGAGTCGCCATAGCTGGTCGTCGTAAGGGGCAGAATCTGCCAGTAATGTTGTTTGCACGAGGCGAGAAAATCGACGAAGTCGTAGGCATTCCAGCCAAAGCCGCCGATTCCGTATGGTCCGGGCAGAGATGAGACGGGCATGAGGACGCCGCTTGCACGCTCCATGAATGCGCTCACCAACCTTCTTGTTGTGGGGTCGGCCTGCCGATGGGTGTGCAGTCCGCCTCCGATGTTCTGATTCGATACGCCTATTGTAAAACATGTTGTTTAAACATGTACAGGCAAGATAAAAAAGTTGGTCGATTTTCGGCGAATGGTTACATGCCATGAAAAAAGCCCCGACCTCACAACGTGAGATCGGGGCAAGAGCGGTATGTAGGTTTTTGCTACTCGGCGTCGGCGAAGCCGTTGGGGTTGTGGCTCTGCCAGTTCCAGCTATCGCGGCACATGTCCGCGATGTCGTATTGGGCCTTCCAGCCCATCATGCGCTCGGCCTTGGAGGCATCGCACCAGTTGGCAGCGATGTCGCCGGCGCGGCGCTCGCGGATCACGTAGGGCAGCTCCTTGCCACAAGCCTTGGAGAAGGCGGCGACGACCTCGAGTACCGAGGTGCCGGTGCCGGTGCCCAAGTTAAAGATCTCGACGCCGGTCTTGCCGTTCATCCAGTTAAGGGCGGCAACGTGACCAGAGGCCAGATCGCACACGTGGATGTAGTCGCGCACGCCGGTGCCGTCGGGGGTGGGGTAGTCGTTACCAAAGACCTGAACGGCCTCGAGCTTGCCCACGGCGACCTGGGCGACATAGGGCACCAGGTTGTTGGGGATGCCCTTGGGGTCCTCGCCGATCAGGCCCGACGGATGAGCGCCGATGGGGTTGAAGTAACGGAGCAGCACGACGTCCCACTCGGGGTCGGCGGTGTGGACGTCCATAAGGATCTGCTCGATCATCCACTTGGTCCAACCATAGGGGTTGGTCGCGGGCTTCTTAGGATCCTCCTCGGTGACGGGCGGGTTGTCCGGGTCGCCGTAGACGGTCGAGGAGCTCGAGAAGATGATGGACTTGCAGCCATGGTTGCGCATGACGTCGACGAGCACCAGGGTGTTCTCGATGTTGTTGTGGTAGTACTCGACGGGCTTGCTCACCGACTCGCCGACGGCCTTAAAGCCGGCGAAGTGGATGACGCGGTCGATCTGATGGGTATCGAAGATCTTGTTCATCGCATCGCGGTCGAGCACGTTGGCCTCGTAGAAGGTGAGGTTCTTGGCGGCCTCGTCGCCCACGATGGTCTTGACGCGGTCGACGGCGACGGCGCTGGAGTTGGAGAGATCATCGACGATGACGACCTGGTAGCCACCCTCGAGCAGCTGAACGACGGTGTGCGAGCCGATAAAGCCGGCGCCACCGGTAACGAGGACGCAGGTGTCTTTGGGGTCGAGTGCTTTGGACATGTAGTCTCCTATCGAATCAGGAACACTTCTTCAGGGGAGTATAGCGCAGGCAGGGACACCCAAATCGTGCGCTGTAGGAAAAGCAGAGGATTGTGCTAACGTACTCATAGAAGAGCTTGCGTACGCATAACCTGATCTTTGGCATTTGCTTACGAGCCGCTGACCTTGTAGTTTCCTGCCGTTCGTGGAAATCGTTGGGACGCGCCATATGTACGCTAATATGTATGAGTTGAGCGACATATAAATAAACATGTAACGGAGTACATATGTCACCAAACAGCGATTCCATCCTTTCCCAGGAGCTCTCGCGCCGCACTGCCCTCAAGGCTCTGTTCGGCGCCGCTTCTGCGGCGGTTCTTTTTGGCCTGCCCGCTCGCGCCCATGCGGCGGAGGCTTCCAAAGAAACCACCGATAAACTGAATGCCGCCCAGGCCCAACTCGACGAGGTTCAGGCCCAGCTCGACAGCATCGCAAATGAGTATGCGGCGCTGGCCAACAAGAATGCCCAGACCCTCAACGACATCGAGAATGTCCAGGGCAAGATTGACGACACGCAGGCCCAGATCGATGAAAAGAAGGCCGAGCTCAAGAAGAAGCGCAACGACCTTTCCGATCGCGTGGCCGCCAGCTACAAGTCCGGCGGCACGAACATCCTGTCGCTGCTGCTGGCCTCTGGCTCGTTTGAGGAACTCGTCGCCAACGCGCATTACGTTGAGAAGATCAACAAGAGCGACCGCGATGCCATCGAGGATATCCAGACGATTCAGGCTGAGCTCGACGCACAGAAGACCGAGCTCGAAGCACAAAAGGCCGACCTGGAAAAACTCAAGGACCAGCAGACGGCTCAGATGCAGGATATGCAGGCCAAGCAGCAAGAAGTCCAGACCGTGCTGAACGGTCTTTCCGACGACGTCAAGGAGCTCATGGCTCAGCGCGATTCCGAGATCCTCGCTGCCGCCCAGGCTGAGGAGGCTGCCAGGAAGGCCGCCGCTGCCGCTGCCGCCGCGAACAAGAACAATTCCTACTCGGGTGGTTCAAGCTCGGGTGGCGGATCGTATGCGCCCGGAACCCCGCAACAGAATGCCGGCTCGGGCAAACAGCAGGCCGTCGTCAACGCGTGCTACTCCACGCCTTCGCCGGGTCAGAACTGGTGCGCGGCGTGGGTTACCAATGTCTTCCGTAACGCCGGCGTGGGCTATTTTGGCGGCAACGCGTGTGACATGTTCAACGCCTGGTGCTATAGCTCCGACCGCTCGGCGCTGCAGGTGGGCATGATCGTGGCCGATTCCTCACACAGCGGCACGGGTGCTCCGGGCCTTATCTACGGTCATGTGGGTATCTACGTTGGCGGCGGTATCGTTATGAGCAACGAGGGCGCCATTACGTCTAAGTCGCTTGACTCGTTTATTAGCTTTTATGGTACTGGCTCTGGCGTGCGCTGGGGCTGGCTTGGCGGTATTGCACTGTCGTAACGGCGGTTTGGTCCGGGACAGTCCGAGAGGCATAAGGTTGCCTGCTCGGGCAGTCCTGCTCGCACGGAGAGCACATTAAGTGCTCTCCGGCTCGTGCGGAACTCGCGATCAACCTTATGCCTCTCGGACTGTCCCGGCCCTCTCGGGTCCTGAGCGCGACACACCGGACTGGGTTATCTGAATAAATATGGTGAAGGCCCCTTTCGGGGCCTTCTTTTTATAAAAATTCGCCTACTCGGTGGACTTCGGGTTCTAGGTCTACGTCGAATTGGCCTTTGACGGTTGTTTGGATGTGGCGGATGAGTTCGTCAACGTCGGCGGCGGTGGCGTGGTTGGCGTTGACGATAAAACCGCAGTGCTTTTCGCTTACCTGCGCGCCGCCAACGGCGTGTCCTCGCAGGCCGGCATCCATGATGAGTTTGCCGGCAAAGTAACCCTCGGGGCGCTTGAAAGTGGAGCCGGCGCTCGGCATGTCGAGCGGCTGCTTGTCCTCGCGGCGCTGGCGGTAGTCGTCCATGTCGGCCTTGATCATCGCGGCGTTGCCCGGGGCGAGATTGAAGGTGGCCGAAAGCACGATAAAGCCGTCATCGGCGATGCGGCTCTTTCGATAACCCAGGTTGAGCTCGTCGACATCGAACTCGATGATATTGCCGCTGCCGCGGGTGCCGTCGTCGAGCTGGCGAGCGGGTTTGTAGACGCGCACGGACTCCAGCACATCGGCCATGCAGGCACCGTAGGCACCGGCGTTCATGTAGCAGGCGCCGCCGACCGATCCGGGGATGCCCGAGATGGGCTCCATGCCGGTGAGACCGGCCTCGGCTGCCGCGGCTGCGACATCGGAAAGCAGCGCGCCGGCTGCCGCCGTGACGTGCGTGCCGTCGATCGTAATGTCGGAGAGGCCTTCGCCCAGCGCCACGACGACGCCGCGGATGCCCTTGTCGCCGACGAGTAGGTCGGAGCCGTTGCCCACGATGGTGAGGGGCAGATCGCAGCGATAGCAGGTATCGAGCGTGGCGACGAGGCCCTGCTCGGTATCGGGCGTGACAAAGACGTCGGCCGGGCCGCCGATCTTAAACGTGGTGTGCTCGCGCATGGGCTCGCTCATCAGTACGTTGTCCTCGCCGGCAACGCCAGCAAGCGCGCACAGCAGGTCCTCGTTAAAAAAGTCGTTCTCGTGCATACGAATATCCGCCTTTTGGTGGTCGTTGTCATCAATCGATTGCAATATACCCCACCCGGACGGATTTGGTGCGCTGGCGGCGATAAAACAGCCGTCTACCGGATTGGTAAAGTGTTTATCACCGAGGTAGAGGGGTAGTCGCTATACTTTCAAGAGATTGCGCGTAAACCCGGAAGGAGCGAGATGGCCAACAAAGTCACCCTCAAGCAGATCGCCCAGGAGGTGGGGCTTTCCCCCTCGTCGGTCTCGCTTGTGCTCAATAATCGGCCCTGTCGCATCTCGGAAGAAAACCGCAAGCTCATCAAAGAGGTCGCGGCGCGCAACCACTATGTTCCCAACCAGATCGCGCGCAGCCTGGTCATGCGCGAGTCGCGCACCCTGGGCCTTATCGTCCCTAACATCGAGAGCCGCTTTTTTGCCTCGCTCGCCGGTAGCCTGGAAAAGCGCTGCCGCGAGGACGGCTATGCGCTCTTCATTACCAGCTCGGGCGGAAGCGCCGATGACGATCTGGAGCTGCTGCGCCAGCTGGTGACGCGCGGCGTTGATGGCGTCTTCCTGGTCGTAGGCGACGAGTTCTCCGACGACCGCGCCCTGCGCGAAGAAGTCAGCCATCTGCCTATCCCTGCCGTGATGGTCGACCGTGCCATTGAGGGGCTCGAGTGCGACAAGGTGATGTTCGACCACGAGATGGGTGGCTACATGGCCACTCGCTATCTGATCGAGCAGGGCCACCGTCGCATTGCCTGCTTGGTTAACGCGCGCCGTTCCAATACGGGGCGTAAGCGACTTGCCGGCTATGAGCGCGCGCTGCGCGAGGTTGGCCTGCCTATCGACGCACGTTTGGAGTTTGAGAGCGAGTACTACATTCCGAGTGCCTATGAGGCCTCGGAGGCGGTGCTCGCAACTGATGCCACCGCTGTGTTCGCAAGTTCGGATAACATCGCCCTCGGTCTGCTCAAGCGCTTGCACGAGATGGGGAAGAGCATCCCGGGCGATATCTCGGTGGTGAGCTATGACAACTCGGCGGCCGACGTTCTCTTTGAGCCGGCGCTGACCGCGATTGAGCAGGATCCTGGTGTCCTTGCGGAGCATGCTTTTGGCTGCATGTCCAAGCGTCTTGCCGGTAGGGGCGGCAGGCGTGCCGAAGAGGTCGTCCTGGAGCCGGCGCTTATCGTTAAGGGCAGCGTGCTCGAGCTTACCGAATGTAGCTAAGCGTACTTGTTTGTTTGCATAGATTGCATGCGGAGTGTCCGCTATTTGCCGGCGGGGCCGGGGTGCCTGCCTTGTTTTGAAAAGTGGGCTCCGCGAACTTCTCAAAACAAGGCAGG
>UQZD01000037.1:0-24751 GCA_900545485.1 uncultured Collinsella sp.
TCTCACTCCGGCTGCGTAGCAGAGTCGTTCGAAAGCAAACAGGTGCCGGCCCTTCGCCTTACGTATCACCATTGGAACTTTGGCTGATAGTTTTAGCGCAATGGGGTTTGGCTGAAGGGACCTTTGGTACCCGTTCGGATACTTTGGCCCTTGATGAGCGTTTGGCTGATTGCTGCTTTGGGTACTGTTTGGGTTACTTTGGGTTTGTTTGATTTTTAATTGTTGGAGGGCTTGTATGTCTTATTTGGATCTGGCTCGGGGTCGGTATTCTTGTCGTGAGTTTGAAGATCGGGCTGTGGAGCAGGCTGTGGTGGATGCCGTTGTTGAGGCTGGGCGTATTGCTCCTTCTGCTTGTAATAATCATCCAACCCGTGTGATGGTGTTGGATACGCCTGAGCTTCTGGAGAAGGCTGCTGCTTGTCAGCCTCGGTTTGCTCGTGATGGATCTATCTTTGGCGCTCCGCTCATCTTCCTTATTTGTAGCGTTACCGAAGACGCTTGGGTGCGCCCGTATGACCAGATGAATTCCAGTGAAATCGATACGTCCATCGTGTGTGATCAGATGATGATGGAGGCCACCGAACAGGGCCTGGGAACGTGCTGGGTATGCCATTTTAAGCCCGAGGTGGCACAGGAGCAGTTCAACCTGCCCGAGGGCGTCTATCCCTATCACATGCTCGTCTGCGGATATCCTGCCGACCACATCGCCGATCCCGAGCATCGCGAGGCCCGTACCATTCCCCTCTCCGACTTCCTCCTCAAGTAGATTTTGGGACATGCCCTAAAACCTATCCTTGACCGCTCACCGGTTCGCCGAGTTCTGCGCCACTATGTGCAGGGCTCGGTTTTTTATGTTGCGCGCCCCGGTACAGTCATAAAAAAGGACCCGCAAGCTGCGGGTCCTTTCTAGGCACTAAATTGTAGGCCGAATGTTAGTCCAGGTCGTCGGCAGCGAAGTTGTCGATCGGGGCGAAGGGATCGGCCACAGGGACAACCGGGTCAGCGACGGGCAGCGGCTCGGCGGGAACAGTCACCGCAGGAGAAGCGGCGGAACCGACCGGCGTGGAGGCCATGAGGTCGCCCGGGAAGGAGTTTTGGGCATCGTCCATGAAGTGCTGGATGAGCTTGAGGTACTCGGCCTTGAACTCCTCACGGGAAGCCTTGAGACGATCGATCTCCTCGAGCTCGGCCTGCTTCTCGGTCAGAGCCTGGCGGATAACCTCGCGTGCCTTGGCGTCAGCCTCGTTGCGGATACGTTCAGCGTTCTCATTGGCATCGTTGACGATGGTCTCAGCGGTCTGCTGGGCAGCGATCAGGGCAGCGGAAATCTGGCGCTCCTGAGCGGAGAAATCAGGGGCGGGAGCAGCCACGGGGGCGGCAGGAACGGCCTGGGCGGGGGCATCCTGAGCCTGGGCAAGCTGAGCCTGCGCATCGGCAAGCTGCTGCTCGGTAGCAGTCAGACGACCCTTAAGGTCGACGATCTTAGCGAGCATAGCGTCAACCTCGGAGGACAGCGTCTCCAAGAAGACGTCGACCTCGGCAGGATCGTAGCCACGCTTGGCCTCAGAGAAAGTCTGAGCCTGGATGTCTGCAGGGGTAATAGCCATAACAAGTCTCCTTTTTCATCGCCTCGGCGCTACACGCCCGACGTAAGTTACTAAGTCAGTTCTTCACGAGTATACCTATAAGAAGCTGCAGAACCAGCCTCTGCACCAACTGCAACGCAATAATCGCAACGACCGGCGAAAAATCGATACCGCCCATTGGCGGGATGAAACGACGGAACAGGTTGAGCCACGGACCGCACACGCTATCGAGCACCGCGGCAATATCCTGAAGCAAACCACCCTGCTTCATCGGAATCCACGTCATAAAGCAGTAGACGACAATAAGCGTGGAATAGAAGTTGAACAGCGTGTTGACCAGCTGGACGATAGTGTAGATGTTGATGGGAATCTCCTCGTCTTGTCTTTACTTAAGGTAGCCGTCGGCACGAAGCTTCTTGAGGTCCGAATCTTTGACCTCGCAGCCGGCGGGCAACACCATGAACACGCGGTCGCCCACCTCCTTGACCGTGGCGCCCAGACCGCAGGCAAAGCCGTAAGAGAAGTCCAAGACGCGCTTGGCAACTTCGGTGCGTACGCCCACAAAAATCAGTGCGACAGGCTGCTTGGTGCGAACGCGGCGAACCACGGTCTCCACGTCGTCATAGCTCTCGGGGCGCAGGACATAGGCCGGCAGCTGCGGCGTGGCGTTGATGATATTGCTCGCATAGGCCGAGGCATCGCTCGGTGCAGACGCGGGCGCAGCGGCGGCACGGGCGCGGGTGTTCTCGGCGTAGCTCGACGGCGTGTCATAGGCACCAGGACGATAACCGCTCGCAACACTGTCCTGCGAGCGCGAAGGCGGGTTATACGTCGTGGCATGGCGGGAGTCATCGCCGACCAGCTGCCCGGAGCGTGTATACACGGCAACCGACTCAGCTTCACCACGGCGCGTCTGACCAAGCAGGCCGTTGCTCGGCTCGTCTTGGGTGTAGAAGCCCTCGCCCGAAGCACCGCTGTAGCCGTTGCCCTGATAGCCATCGTCATAGCCATCATCGTAGCCGTAGTCGTCGTCCTGGCCATAACCCTGGTCGTAACCCTGCTGGCCGCCCAGGTGCATCTTATTTTTAATCTCGTCAAGGAAGCCCATGGTTGTGTCCTCTCGCGGTTTAGTGCAGGCGCCCCGATAATCAGTGCGCACTTCAGAGCCTTATTTTACTGCAAACTCCGGGCTAAATACTACCCTGCCCAGGCGAACGAGCGTAGAGCCCTCCTCAAGGGCAGGCTCAAAGTCTTCGCTCATGCCGCAGGAAAGCTCAGGCAGGTTCAAATCGGGATGCGCCGCCTCCAGCTCATCCCTCAGCTCACGAAGCCCCGCAAAGGTGCGGCGTGCCACATCCTTATTCCCCCGGGGCGCCATAGTCATAAGCCCCTGTACGCAAATTCCCTCAAGTTCCGCAAGCTCGCCCGCGGCGGCGCGAATCTCATCGGGCGAAAAGCCTCCCTTCGACTCCTCACCACTCACATTGACCTCAATGAGCACACGCTGAGGGCCGGCGAGCTCGCCTGCCTCAATCTTGCGGGCAGCACGGCTCGAGATCGCCTGCGCCAGATGCAGCGAACCCACCGAGTGAATCAGCTCGGCTGAGCCCAGCACCGCATTGATCTTATTGGTCTGCAGGTTCCCGATCATATCGAAGCGCACCTCGGGCAGCTCCGGATGCTCCGCCAGACCCGTGAGCTTGCGAACCAGCTCCTGCGGGCGGTTCTCGGCAAAATGGCGATACCCCGTCTGGATGGCGGCAACGGTCTCATCGACACCAACGGTCTTTGACACGGCAATGAGGCGCGCGGCGTCGTGGGGGCGGCCTGCGCGATCGAGCGCCGCATAAAAACGTTCCAGAATCTGCTCGCGGCGAGCGCGCATCAAGTCCAAATAGTTATCCATTGCCAATCGCCTCCGCTGACAGCCAAACAAGTAGTCCCATGCTAACGCAAGAGCGCGGCCCCGCATGTGCAAGGCCGCGCTCACTTAGGTATTTACAATCTTTCGACGAACGGGGTTACTTACTCCTCGTCGTCCTCGCCATCGTCCTCATCCTCAAGATGATCGAGCAGGTAGCGAAGACCCTCGCTGACCTCGTTAGCGGGCACCTTGGCAACGTAACGCGCGTCGACGGCGGGCCTCATGATGACGCCCTCGCCCGAAGGCACGCGCATGCTCTCGAGCTCATCCTCATCCGTACGGGCGATATCACCGGCAGTCATACGCTGTCCGGTCAACAGGAAGGTCAGACGGCAGGCGACATCGATGGAAATCGAGGCGATGCGATCGAGGTAGCGCGAAACCATGATGGCGCGGCGCAGGTCGTCATAGTTGCTGTCATCGTCCATAAAATCGCCCGTATCCATACGGTTAAAGGTGCGGAAGAACTTCTCGTAGGCGGCGTGCACTGGCTCGTCCTCGACGGCCAGGTTGCAGATGATGGACATGTCATTGGTGACGAGCGCAGAAAGCGAAGAGCCCAGCACCTGGTAGACAGCCTCAGCCTCAGCCTCGACCGTGCCGACAAGCTCCTTGGGCAGCGAGATGTCGGCCTTGATCATATGACGCGTGGCGCGGCAGATCTGGCGGACCTTATCGGTCATGCGCTGCAGGTTAAAGTCGACGTAGATGATCGTCTGAAGCAGGCGGAAGTCGGAGGCGACCGGCGACTGCGTGGCGATCAGGTTGTAGCACACGGCCTCCAGGTTGGCGCAGCGCGCGTCAATCGAAAGCGTGCGCTTCTTGGTCTTGGTGGCGAGCTTGCGGTCGTCGGTCACATAGGCCTTAACGGCATCGTGGAGGGCCAGATCGACGGCCTCGTAGATGCTCAGCATCTCGTGGCGGGCCTCGATGAGCTGACGGGAAAACAGTTTACGCATGGTTCACTCCAATCAGTTGGGTGCGGTCATGCCGCCCGCACAGTGAATACGCACCGGACCAGATCCGATCGGCTTGGGACTAGTCGCACCGATCAGCCAAAGCGGCCGGTGATATAGTCTTCCGTCCGCGAGTCCACCGGGCTGGTGAAGATCGCGTCGGTTTGACCATACTCGATGAGCGTGGCGGGCTCGCCGGCAACTTCCTGCAAGAAGAATGCGGTGTAGTCGCTAATACGAGCTGCCTGCTGCATTGAATGCGTGACGATGATGATCGTCATCTCGGGCGCCAGCTCGGCCATCAGATCCTCGACCTTAGAGACGGACGTGGGGTCGATGGCGGAGCAGGGCTCGTCCATCAGAAGGACATCGGGTTGCACCGCAAGCACGCGCGCGATGCACAGACGCTGCTGCTGACCGCCCGAGAGCGCCAAACCATCCTTGTTGAGCTGATTGGATACCTCTTTCCAGAGGTTGGCGCGCTTGAGCGATTCTTCGACGATGTCATCGAGGTCGCTTTTGCTAGTCACGCCCTGCAGACGAGGGCCAAAGGCGACATTCTCGTAGATGGATTTGGGAAACGGGTTGGGCTGCTGAAAGATCATGCCCACGCGGCGACGGAGGTCGACCGGGTCGACACCCTCGGCATAGATATCGTTGCCGTCGAGCGTCATGGTGCCCTCGACGCGCGTGCCCTCGATCAGGTCATTCATGCGGTTGATGCAGCGCAAAAACGTCGACTTGCCGCAGCCCGAAGGGCCAATGAAGGAGGTGATGGCGTTTTTGGCGATGTTGAGGTCAAGCCCCGTCAGCGCATGAAAGTCACCGTACCAAAAGTTGAAATCCTTGGCCGTAATGGCCGCTTGCTCCAACGTGGGAGCGGACTGATAAACGGACATGGGACTCCTTAACTAGCGACGCTTGCGCGACAGGAAGCGCGCAAACAGGTTGAAGGCCAAAATGATCACCATCAGCAAGAGCGCGGTGCCGTAGGCTGCGTTCATGTTGATGCCGTCGTTGGCAAGCAGGTACAGGTGGACCGTCATGGGGCGGCCGGAATCGAGCGGCGAAATAGGTAGATTGATGGCCTGGCCCATGGTGTAAAGTACAACCGCGGTCTCGCCAATGGCACGGCCGATGGCAAGGACGATGCCCGTGGCAATACGGCCAAAGGCGGAAGGAAGCACGATCTTGGAAACGACCTGCCACTTAGTGGCGCCCAAGCCATATGCGCCCCAACGGATATAGCGCGGCACGGCGCGAATAGCCTCCTCGGTGGTGCGCATAACGATAGGCAGCATCAGAAGCGCCAGCGCCAGGGCAGCCGAGACCATCGAAAGGCCCAGACCCATGGCCTCGACAAACAAGGCGTAGCCAAAGAGACCCATAACGATGGAGGGCACCGAGGCCAAAGCGTCAGCAGCATAACGGATGAGCTCGACGACCTTGCCCTGTTTGGCGTACTCGGCCAGATAGACGGCCGCTAGCACGGCGACCGGCGTACAGATGAGCATGGCGAGCGCCGTCACGTAGACGGTCGAGACAATCGTAGGCCAAATGCCGCCCTCGGCGTTGACACCCTGGGGCCAACCGAAGATAAAGTCGAGCGAAATATGCGGTAAGCCATTAACAACCACGTAGGCGATGATAGCGACCAGCACAAGCGTGGTGATGTAGGCCGCGGCGCGGAACACGCCGAGCATGATCTTGTTTGACAGGTCCTTGTTGATACGGCCCTTCTTACCGTGGGAAAGGGCACGCTTGATGCGCCCGCGCGACGAGGTCGTATCGACCGTCGTGTCAACGGAATCGGACATAGCCTACCCCCTCTTCTTCTTGGAAATCAGACGGACGATGCCCACCAGCATGGCGGAGATGATAAACAGGACCACGCCCATGCCGAACAGCGCCGAGCGGTGCAGGCCCGAGGAATAGCTCATGTCGAGCGCGATCTGGCTCGTGAGCGTCGAGATGGGGCTCGCAATGCTGTCGGGAATAACCGGAGCGTTACCCACGACCATGAGCACGGCCATGGTCTCACCGATGGCACGGCCCATACCCAGCACGATGGCATCAACGATACCCAGTTTGGCGGCAGGTAGCACGACCTTATAGATGGTCTGCCACTTAGTAGCACCCATGGCATACGATGCCTCGCGAATGCCCATGGGAATGGAATTGAGGGCATCGATGGTAAGCGTCGTGATGGTAGGGACGATCATGATGGCGAGCACGAACCACGCTGTCAGCGCACCAAAACCAAGACCACCGGTCAGTTGTGCGATAAACGGGCGGATGATGATCATGCCGAAAAAGCCGTAGATGATAGAAGGGATGCCGGCCAGCAGGTCGACGGCAGGGCTGATGAGCTTGCGCACGCGCTTGCCGGCGATCTCGACCAGGTATACGGCCGTACCCACACCTAGCGGCACGCCCATGGCGAGCGCACCGACGGTCACCAGACCTGAGCCGGCAAGCAGCGACATGATGCCGTAGTGGCCCTCAGAGGGCGCCCACGTAAAGCTAAAGAAGTCCGCCAGACCGATGTCGGTAAAGACGGGCAGCGCCGAGTACGTGGTAAAGACAAAAATCAGGATGACGGTAACGACCGCCAAGAACGCGCAGGCAAAGAAGATCCACTGCAGCGCCTTCTCCTTGATATAGGTACTGCGCGATACGAGCGCCAGCTCGCGCTTCTTGGGCGTCTGAACATTCTGCTCAGTCTGGGAGTTTTCCTGTGCTTCCATGCTACTCACTCCCCTTCTCGTCGTTGGTGACGGGGATAAAGCCCGCCTCACGAATCTGCTTGTCCATCTTTTCGGACGTCACGTAGTCGATGTAATCCTGCGCCTGCTGCGAAGGCGCACCCTTCACAAAGAAGTAAAGGTCGCGTGAGATGGGATAGCCGCCGCTCGCGACCGTCTTCTCGGACGCCTCAACATGATTGACCGAGACGGCCTTGACCGAGGTCTTGGCGTTGAGGCTATCGACGAAGCCCAGCGAAATGTAGCCAATGGCACCGCGCGAACGAGATACCACGTCGCGCACCTGGCCCGTGCCCGAAAGAACGGCCGAGCGGCGATCGAACGGGGTGCCGTCCATCACGATGGTGCGAAAGGCCTCACGCGTGCCGGACGCCTCATCTCGGTTGATGACCTGAATCCTCAGGTCCTCGCCACCGACTTCTTTCCAGTTGGTGATCTTGCCGGCGTAAATATCGCGGAGCTGCTCGGTCGAGAGGTTATCGACGGGGTTATCGTCGTTCACGATGACCGCGATACCGTCGTGGGCAATGACGATGGGAGTCAGGCCCAGATCCTGTTCGTCGGCATTGAGTCCACGGGAGGAGCTGGCGATATCGGCCGTGCCGGCGCTGACGGCCTCGATGCCAGCGGAAGAACCCAAACCGAAAACGAGCACGTCGATGCCGGTCTCCTCCTTAAAACCCTCGGCCGCAATCTCGGCGATAGGAAGGCAGGTCGTGGAGCCGGCGACGGTAATGGAAGAGGTAGAAGATCCCGAAGAACAGGCGCACAGCGTAAGCGTAAGCACAGCGCCGCTCAGGACCGATACGATCTTTCTCATAGCATCACGCCGATCGCAGCATGGCGCCCACAGGTGCCGTTCTCGTTACGGTAGGAATAAAAGCGGTCGTTCTGACGCACGGTCGAAAGCTGGGTATCCACGATATTATCCGCGTCGACACCGACATCTACCAGCGCCTCGCGAATGGCAGCGGAAAGATCGAGCATGCGAGAGGTACTCGCATCGATGCAAGAGAACTCGGCGGCAAAGCGATCCATGAGTTCCTGGGATACCTCATATTCGTCACCCAAGATATGGGGGCCGATATAGGCGGAAACGCCGCTCGCATCGCAACCGGCAGCATCGCAAAGCGCCTGGCACGCCTTGGCGGAAATGCGTGCAATCGTGCCCTTCCAACCGGAGTGCACCACGGCAAATCCGCCAGGGGCCACCAGCACCACGGGAACGCAGTCGGCAAAGCAGAGCAGCACGGGTACGTTATGCGCCGTACAGACGATGGCATCGCAGCCCTCGGCAATCTGCTCGCGGACGTCCTCAAGGTCATCGGCGCCGTTCGAGGTCACCGCAACGATATGGTCACCATGGACCTGATTGGGAACGAGCAGGTTGTGCTCGCACTCGGCGGCACCCATAGCCTCGAGCGCGCGACGACGATTTTCTTGAACAGCAAAGGGATCATCGCCAACATGCGAGCCCAAGTTGAGTGAGGAGTACGCATCTTCGGAAACACCACCGGCGCGCTCGGTGAAGGCAAAGCGAACATCGGATGTCGCGCCTTCCACCAACGTAACTCCATCATGGTCGACACGCGAAACTTTGTCCGCACGTGCTGCCATACTAAAGCCTCCTAATAACACAAGTACCGCGGCATCGCCGCTACAGCCAGCGTTTATACGGCTGTCATACTTCTCTAAAAGGATACCTGCTGCGCTGGAGGCAATCGTAAAGGGAACGTAAAGAGATTGGAGGTTCTAGTTTACAAAGTCGAAATAAAAAGGGCGCGTCCATACGGACACGCCCCTGTGCACAACAATGCAAAGAACGACTTAGAAGCTGCCGCGCTTCAGGAAGTCGGGAAGCTCGAACTGATCGTTGCCGAAGTTAGGAAGCTCGGTGCCACCGACGTTGCGGGTCGGAGCGGCCTGAGCCGGGCTGGTGGCCGGAGCGGTGCGCTGCGGCTCAGCGGAGGCAGCGGCCTTGCTCTGAGACTGCTGAGCAGCAAAGAGCTCGTCCTGACGGTTGACGTTGGAGTCGGAGAAGCCCGTAGCGATGACGGTGATACGCACCTGATCGCCCAGGGACTCGTCGACAACGGTACCGAAGATGATGTTGGCCTCGGGGTCGACGGCGTTGGCGACAACGTCGGCGGCGTCGCTGATCTCCTGGATGCCCAGGTCCTTGGAACCGGCGATGGAGAGCAGCACGCGTGTGGCACCATCGATGGAGCTCTCGAGCAGCGGGCTGGAGATGGCCTGCTGGGCTGCGTCGACGGCACGGGTATCCCCAGAAGAGGTACCGATACCCATCATGGCGGTACCGGCCTGCTTCATGATGGTCTTAACATCGGCGAAGTCCAGGTTGATGATACCGGGGACGGTGATGAGGTCGGTGATGCCCTGGGTGCCCTGGGAAAGGACGCCATCGGCAATCGCGAAGGCCTCGAGCATGGTGGTCTTCTTCTCGGCGATGTCGAGCAGCTTATCGTTAGGGATGACGATCATGGTGTCGACGCAATCGGAGAGGGTCTTAATGCCCTCCTCGGCGCTCTTCTTGCGCTTGCGGCCCTCGAAGGTGAAGGGCTTGGTCACGACGGCGACGGTCAGTGCACCGACCTCGTTCATCGCGATATCGGCAACGATGGGAGCAGCGCCGGTACCGGTGCCACCGCCCTCGCCGCAGGTGATGAACACCATGTCGGCGCCAGCAAGCGCCTCGGCAATGTCGTCGCGGGACTCATCGGCAGCCTTGCGGCCAACCTCGGGGTTGGCGCCGGCGCCCAGGCCGCGGGTAAGGTCGGTGCCGATGTGCACCTTGATATCGGCATCAGAGATCGCGAGTGCCTGAGCATCGGTGTTGATGGCAACAAACTCGACGCCGCGGATGCCCTCTTCGATCATTCGATTGACCGCGTTGGTACCGCCGCCGCCGACGCCGACCACCTTAATGACGGCAAGGTAGTTGTTGATCTCTGTCTCGTGCATGTCGGTCCTCCGAACAAAGGTTATAGCCATAGCATGGGTCGACCCCTGCGCACATTAACCTTCAGGTTGAAAGTAAATGCAAAGGTAAACCGTATTATGTTTGCACATTATGAACGTATCAGTCAAATAATTGACCGTGAAAACCAAACAAACCAGATAAACGGCGTGGTATGACCCCTCAACAAAGAATCAACCAGCGCTACGAGGTCGGAGCATTCCTAAATGTGTAGTTGCCCGGAGAGCGCACATTAATATACGTTACGCCCTCTACCTGCGAAAGCAACTTGGTGACTACGCGTTCCTTCTTGGCGATATCGTCCGAATCGCCCAGCGACACCTCAATGCCGTTATTGAGGTTTGCCGAGATGGCTTCGACCGAAGGCGTGGAAATATCCTTGACTTGTCCCAAGAACTCGCTCGAAAAACCACGCACATAATCCAAGCCAGCCTTAACGGCCTTGGAGCTCACTGCCTGGCCGGAAACCGGAGCGACATCCGCCGAGACATCAGTCAACAACACCGCGCCATAATGCTTAGCGAGCGCCAGCGCGGCATCGATTCCGGTCAGGGTATTTGAGCCCTGCCCTGTCGTGATGACGTTGCCCTGGTCGTCCACTTCGACCGACGTCGACAGCGGGGCGATCCAGGTGTCATCATCCCCGATGGCCCAGGCTAGGTCATCGGAGCTGATATAGGCAATTGCGATGACCTTGCGCTCCATAGGCGTAATGATGAGCGTATGCGGGAACTGACGCTGGACATCCACGCCCGAGACCCACGGGTTCTGCTTGAGGTCCTCGGTAATCTGGTCGGGATCGACGTTAAAAAGCGACGTTCCCTCGGGCAAATCGATCAGCTGGATAGCATCGTGCTTCGTCACATGCTCGCTGCCTTGAATCTGAATATCAGTGGCGGTAAACAATCCAGAGTTAATCACCACGATGGCAACGACGACGAGCACGGCCAAGACGGCCAGAACGCCGCCCACGATTTTGCCTTTGCCTGTAACGACAGAAGCGGCGTCTGATGTTTTATTTACCATCGCCCCAAGTGAAGACAACGGGTTGACGCTTTTTTTACCCGAAGGCTTCTTGGCGGTAGCCGGCACCGATGTCAGCGAGCGCGGTTTCGATGCGCCCAGCGTGCGACCTGGACGCGGCGCTTTAGTTCCCGTCGAGGGCTTAGGAGTTGCCATGGGACGGGCAGGCTTGGCGCCCATAACAGGCTTTGACGTCACCGAGGGACGCGAGGACTTTTTTGCGGCCGGACGATTACCGAGCTGCGAGCCGACGACCGGACGACTGGTCTGTCGAGCATGCCCGACAGACTTAGAGTGCGCGACGGTATTGCGTTGAGGTTTGGCAGGCGCGCCGGAACGCCCTCCGGCGCGGCGGAAGGTGGGTTTCGATGCTCTAGAAGCCGAGGAATTTAACTTCCGGTCTGAGCTCGATGCCATACGCCTCCCTCACCTTTCCGTGCACATGTCTGATAACCGCGGCAACGTCATCGGCCGAGGCAGTTCCGTTATTAACGATAAAATTAGCGTGAACGGGCGAAACTTCCGCGCCGCCAATCGAAAAACCCTTTAATCCACAATCCTCGATAAGCTTACCCACACTCGCATCGGGCGGGTTACGAAAGACCGACCCGCAGGACGCGCGACCCATGGGCTGCGTACGCTTGCGCCTCGTCAGGTACCGTTCCATGCGCTCGCGAATGTCGGCCTTGGGCGCCGGTTTAAGCTTGAGCACGCACTCGAGGATGATCTCATTGCGGGGAAGGCTACATTCGCGGTAGCCCCAAGTGATCTCGGACCCCGCATAATGCTTGATACCGGATGCCGGGTCAAACGTTACGACATCCTCAACCAGCGAGCCAATCCACTCGGTCCGTGTGCCGGCATTCATAGATATCGCACCGCCGACCGAACCAGGGATGCCAACGGCAAACTCAAGGCCCGAGAGGCTACGCGACAGGGCATCGTTGACCAGGCGCGCGAACATCACGCCCGCACCGACCGTCAGCGTACAACCGTCATCGGCAACAACCGTGCGCTGAAACTCACGTCCGAGCGAAATGACGGCGCCGCGATAACCGCCATCGGCAACCAGCAGATTGGAGCCCTTGCCGATGATGACCCACGACACCTGCTCGCGATCGAGCACCGCCACGGCGCGGCGAAGGGCATGATAGCTATGGCACGTCACAAAGAGGTCGGCCTTGCCGCCGATACGATAGCTCGTATGACGCGCAAGGCGCTCGTCCTCGATCACATCCGTGTCGATCATGCCCGAGAGCGCCATGACGGCGTTAAACAGACCCATTAGACTTAAGCGTCTTTCTTGGCAGTCAGATACTCAATGAACTCGGGACCGACGGTCGTAACGTCACCGGCACCCATAGTGAGCAGCAGGTCGCCCTCGCCCACCATCTGCTCGAGCTCCTGATTAAGCTCAAGACGGCTGGAACAGTACACGACCTCCTTGCCAGGATGCTTGGCGCGCACGGTATCGGCGAGCATCTTAGAGGTGACGCCCGGAATGGGCATCTCGCCAGCCGAGAACACATCAATCAGCAGCAGTTTATCGGCATTGGCAAATGCATCGGCAAAGTCGTCGCACAGGGCCTGCAAGCGCGAATAGCGGTGCGGCTGGAACACGACGTCGACGTGCTTGTAGCCCAGCGACGAAGCGGCGGCAAGCGTCGCCTTGATCTCGGTGGGGTGATGGCCGTAATCATCGACCACGGTGATGCCATCGATATCGCCCACGTGGGTAAAGCGACGACGGACGCCCTCAAAGCTCGAGAGCGCCTTGGCGGCGGCGTCGATGTCAAGGCTCAGGACATGGGCGACGGTGAGCACCGCCGTGGCGTTGAGCATGTTGTGGCGACCGGGATTGCTCTTGATCTCTACAGCATGTTCAGTGCCGTCCTCAAAGCGAACGATAAAGTCACTCTGGATACCCTTGACATCCGGGTGCATGCAGACGATGTCGTTGCTCTCGGCAAAGCCGTAGGAAAGCACGCGGCGACCGGTCGACTTGGCGAGCTCGACCAGATGCGGGTCCTCGCCGCAGACGATGACGGTGCCGTCCTCGCCCACCAGGCTCATGAATTTGGCGAAAGTCGCCTCGATCTCCTCGATACCCGAATAGTGATCGAGGTGGTCGGCCTCGACGTTGGTCACAATGACTACGTTGGGGTTCAGGAACAGGAAGGAGCTGTCGGACTCGTCGGCCTCGGCGACAAAATAGTCGCCCGAGCCGTTCTTGCCGTTCGTGTCATAGCCCTCGACGATGCCACCGATCAAGAAGCTCGGATCCAGACCCATGCGGTCGAGCATGGTGGCGCACATCGAAGACGTGGTGGTCTTGCCATGCGTGCCGGCAACAGCGACGGTGGTGTAGCCGTGGCCCAAAGCAGAGAGCATCTTGGCACGGGGCCACACGGGAATACCAAGCTCGCGAGCGCGCACGAGTTCAGGGTTGGACTCCGGAATAGCGGTGGAGACAACAACCACGTCGGGCTTGACCTCGTCGATCGTGGCGGCCTCATGGCCCACATGCACCTTCACACCAGCGCGCGTAAGCTGGCGGATATAACGTGACGTCTTAAGGTCAGAGCCGGTAACGGTATAACCGCGCTCGTGCAGAACGAGGGCGATGCCGCTCATGCCGGCGCCGCCGATACCGATAAAGTGGGCGCTCTTAAACTCGGGCGCGGAGGTTGCAGTCTGGGAATCAGCCATGTGCTCGTGTACTCCTTGCGTAAACACTGCCTGTAACCCGTTAACTGTACCGCACCTACCGCATCAGCGCGAGGGCGACCGACGATATCCCGTCTAACTAACGCAAACCCTCTACCGCATCCGCCAGAAGAGCGGCGGCCCTATCTTGAGCCAGACCACGCGCCGCCTGACGCATGGCGTCGCGCGCCGCCGCGTCATCGACCAGGTGCAGCAGCTCATCGGCAAAGGCAGAACTGTCGATATCGGCATCGGCGCAGAGCACACCGGCCCCGGCGTCGACTAGATAACGGGCATTGGTGGTTTGGTGGTCGGCCGTCGCATGCGGATACGGCACGAGCACCGAGGGCACGGCGAGCGCAGCAATCTCGGCCACGCTCGATGCACCCGAACGCGAGAGCGCCAAATCGGCAGCAGCCAGCATATCGCCCATGTTGTCGATGTAAGGCTGGACGCGGTAACGCTTCGCCTCCTCGGGCGTCAGCGCCAAAGCGCGCTCGGTCTCCTCAAAGCCGTCGGCACCCGTCGAATGCAACACATAGAGGTTCTTGCGCGAAAGCAGCTCGTTTTTGAGCGAGACCACGCGCTCGTTGAGGTGCTGGGCGCCAAGTGAACCGCCAAAGACGAGCAGCAGCGTAGCGTCCTCGGGAACGCCAAGTGCCTTGCGGCCGCGAGCGCGATCGCCCTCGATCACCGAGCGACGTACGGGGTTGCCGGTCATGAGCACGTGGTCAGGGTCACCTTCGCGTTCAAAGACCGAGCGCGCTGCCGGCACCGAGATGCACACGCGGGCGGCGTGGGAGTTCATCATCTTATTGGCCAGGCCCGGAACAGAGTTCTGCTCATGCAGCAGATACGGAACGCCCGCGCCCTTGCACCACCCCAGCAGCGGAACCTCGACATAGGCACCAAAACCGATGGCGGCATCGGGCTTGCCGACCTTTGAGAAATAACTGGCGAGCGCACGCTTGGCCTTGTTGACACGCCATAGCGAGGTCAGCGCCGTCCAAGGACGGGAGCGGTCGAAGCCCGTGACCGTAATGGGCACAAAATCAAACCCAGCCTCGGGGACCAGACGACCCTCGAGTTTGCGCGACTGGCCCACGAACACAACGTGGTGGCCACGATCACGCAGCTCTTCGGCCAAGGCGAGCGCGGGGTTGATGTGTCCTGCCGTGCCGCCGGCTGCAATAGCAACGGTCATCTTATCGGTCATGGTAGTCCCTTCGTACACGCGGTCCCTGGTCGTCGGTGCGCAGACGCGCCGACGGGTCCGAGTTCAAATCGATTCGATTATATCCGCCGCCCGCGTTACGAGGGCTGGGGCGCTGAGGACGACCTTGCGGCGCCGTTCGCTGACGCGGGCGGGCTGCCGGCTCGGTCGCAGAGCCATCCAGGACGGTAAAACCGTTACGCGAAGATCGCTCGCCGCGCACGTGGGGCACGCCGGCGGTACTCTCATCCATAACGGCAAAGCTCTCGCGGCGACGGTCGTACTCATCGCGACGGGCGCTCTCGTACGAAACGCGCAGGATCAACCCGGCAAGCATAAGCGACACAATAATCGACGAACCGCCGTAGCTAATAAACGGCAACGGCTTGCCCGTCATGGGAAACACGTTGAGGATGCCCAACGCGTTAATCAAAAACTGCACCGCGAGAATGACCGCGGAGCCAGACGCCATAAGCGCGCCCCGACGATCGGTCGCCTGCTCGGCAATGCGAAACGCCGAATAGATCAGCATCGCAAACACCAAGAAGAACAGCACGGTTCCGACAAAACCGACTTCCTCGCCAATGATGGCCAGGATGTAGTCATTGTGCGCCTCGGGCAGATACGAGTACTTCATGGTTGAGTTGCCGATGCCACGGCCGAACAGACCGCCCGAGGCAAAGGCCATGATGGCAAGCGTGGCCTGATAGCCGTCACCATACTCGTCGGCCCAAGGGTTCAAGGCAACCTGAATACGCACCATACGGTACGGCTCTGCAACAAGCGCAATCACGATCACGAGAATGCCGAAGATTAGCACGCCGATGATAAATCTGGGGTCGAGACCCGCAAACAACGCCATGCACATGAGGGTCAACAGGATGATCAGGACAGTACCGAAATCGGGCTGGATAAAGATCAGAAAGAGCGAAATGCCCAAGTAGATGCCCATCTTGCGAAGGAATTCGTTGATGTTGCCACCGGGCGAAAAGAAGCGATCAAGCATGATGGCCGAATACGCAATGGCAAATGGCTTTAAAAACTCGGAAGGCTGGAACTGAATACCGGCGATGTTGAGCCAGCGCGTGGCGCCACGGCTGCCGCTGCCCACCAAGAACACCAGAAGCAGTAGCCCTATCATGCCGATAAGGAAGATCCTGAGCACATCCTCCCCAAACCAGCTGTCCGGCAAAACGCGCACGATGGCAATCAGCGCTAGAACACCGACCACAGCAAACGCGGCCTGTCGACCCAGAAAAAACGTCGCCGAGCCATTCTCGTGCAGCGCCTCGACCGAAGACGCCGAGTACACCATCAGCAGGCCAAAGCATACCAAGGTAAACAAGCAGGCCATGAATATCAAACGGGGGCGCATGATACGGGCGGGAACGCCGGCAATATAGCGTTCGCTAAACGACTGCCCGCCGCGACCGGAACGCGGTGTGCTGCGCCGCGAGGAAGCACGGTCCGAGTCGGGCCTCCTCATACCTTGTCGGGGGCTCTCCTCTCTCACCGGCAACCCCTATTCCATTTGCGATTTCGCCGCAGCGGCAAGCTGGGCCACATAGTCCTTAAACACGCGGCCGCGCTCCTCATAGCCCGAGAACTCATCGAACGAAGAGCAGGCAGGAGAAAGTAAGATCACGTCACCACGGCTCGACAACGAACGGGCAACGTCCACGGCATCGCGCAGGTCATCCGCCTGGGCGATATCCACATCGCCATCGACATCGGCCTCGTCCATAGCGGCGGTGAAACGCTCGCGCGCATCGCCAAAGCAGACGACCGAGCGTACGTTATCCATAACAACGCGCGCGAAGTCCGTGAGCGGCGTGCCCTTATCGTGGCCGCCGAGCAGCAAGATCACGTCGTCATCGGGAAATGCCGTCAGCGCCTTCTCGACCGCATCGGTGTTGGTCGCCTTGGAATCGTTGACGTAGCGCACGCCGTCAATCTCGCCACACGGCTCCACGCGGTGCTCGAGCGGCTGGAACGAGGCCAGACCGCGGCAGACACCATCGACATCGGCACCGACCGCCAGGGCAGCCGTGGCAGCGCACAGGGCATTGATAACATTGTGATGGCCCGAAATCTTGAGCTCGGACGGGGCGACAAGCTGAGTCTCGACGCCCTTCAGGCGCACGACCATCTTGCCGTCGCGCACAAAGGCGGCATCCTCGCCCTCGGGCTCGTCAAAAGCGACCTTGCAGATGCGACGACCCGGCGTGTAGATGTACTCATCGAACTCGTGAATGCCGGCGTCTTCGACGTCGACAACCGCCAGATCGTCATCGACCATATTGTCAAACAGTTTGACCTTGGCAAGCGCGTAGTTCTTATGGCTCTTATGCCAGCCCAAGTGGTCGGGAGTGATGTTGAGCAGCACCGCCACGCGAGGGTGGAGCTCGGTGGTCGTAGCAATCTGATAGCTCGAGAGCTCAGCCACAAACCACTCGTTGTGGGCTCGTCCGTCAATCTCGTTGACCGGCGGCTCGCCAATGTTGCCGACGGCTACGCTGGCCTCACCGGCAGCCTTGAGCAGATAATCAGTCAGCGACGTGGTGGTCGTCTTGCCGTTGGTACCCGTGATGGCAATCCAGTTATCGGGCGACAGGCGATAGGCAAACTCGGGCTCACCCATAATCTGGGCGGCATGCTCGCGCCCGGCCTTAAAGAAGCCCGAGAACTCCGAGATGCCCGGGCACGTCACGCATACGTCATAGGCGCCCTCGACCTGTTCGGTCCCATAGACAAACGACGCACCAGCAGCCTCGAGCGCACGCGTGGCGTCATTGGGCTCAGAGGTGCCGCCGCCATACACGGTAACGGCGCTTACGCGCTCGGGATGTGCCAGCGCCCAGCGGGCGACATCGAGACCGGATTTGCCCTGACCCAAAACGAGCAGGCTAAAGACATCAGCAAGAGGCATGAAAGACCACTATCCCAACTGGAAGAACAAAGCAAGGCCAACGGCACCAAAGGCCGCAGCGATAATCCAAAAACGGATGACGACCTTGGTCTCGGCCCAGCCCTTCTTTTCGAAATGATGATGGATGGGCGCCATAAGGAAGACGCGCTTGTGCGTAAAGTGGAAGTAGACAACCTGAATCATGACCGACAGGGTCTCAACGATAAACAGGCCGCCGATGATGAGGGAGACGACCTCGGTGTTGGTCATGATGGACGTGCAGGCAAACGCGGCGCCCAGGGCAAGCGAGCCGGTATCGCCCATAAAGATGCTCGCCGGATAGCAGTTGAACCACAGAAAGCCCAAGCAGGCACCGGCACACGCGGTGCAGAAGATGGACAGGTTCACGTCTCCGTGCAAAAACGCCATGGCAGCCATGGCGAGCATGGCAATCATGGAGGTGCCGCCAGCAAGACCGTCAAGGCCATCGGTCAGGTTCACGGCATTAGAAAGACCGGCGATCATCAGCCAGCAAAAGACAATGTAGAGCCACGGGAACGAAAGGCCGCAGATGGTGGTCGAAAGAACACCGAGGTCAATCGTCAGGCCGCCGGGAAAACGAATCTCGGGGGCGACGCCGCACCAGTTGACGGCAAGTACCGTAAAGGTGACACAGATAATGGTTAGGCCGATCATCTTGGCATGAGGCGTCAGACCGAGCGAGCGCCCATGCGTAACGGAGGTCAGGTCGTCGATCAGGCCCAGCACGCCGGTCGCCAGCGTGGCGAGGAGCACGAGCACGAGCTCGGTGGTGAGCTTGCCCATCAGCAGGCAGGTCAGCGAGATCGCGACGAGGATGACAACACCACCCATGGTGGGCGTTCCCTGCTTAACCAAATGACGCTTGGGGCCGTCGGCACGAACCTGCTGGCCGATACCCTCGACCTTGAGCAGCTTGATCCACCACGGCATGAGCAGCAGCGCAATGGCGGCGGCGATGCCAAGCCCCAAAAAAGCCTGATACGTTGGATACGAGGGATTGCCGAACATGGGCTAGCACACACCTTCCACAAAGCGGTCAAGCTCAACAAAGCGGGAACCCTTGACCAGTACAACATCATGTTTTTCCAGCGCGCCGCCCATGCGGTCGAGCACCTGCTGATAATCGGAGAACACCTGGATGCGGTCCTCGTCCATACCCATCATGCGCGCGGCATCGGCCATAAGCTGGGCCAGCTCACCACCCACGCACGCCAGCATGTCGAGCTTCTTGGCGGCGGCATAGGCGCCCACGAGCTCATGCATGCGAGGAGCCTCATCGCCCATCTCGCCCATCTCGCCCAGGATCGCCATGCGAGACCCCGTGCACGAAAGCGAGCACAGCAGATCGAGGCCAGCAGCCATGGATTCGGCGCTGGCGTTATAGGAATCGTCGATGACGCGGGCACCGCTCTTGGCGCGCTTGATCTCCTGGCGGTGACCGGTGATCGTGAGGCCCCTAAAGGCAACATCTATCTGCTCGGGCGTCACGCCCAAGCGATAGGCAACCGCGGCGGCCTTAACGGCATTAGGAACGGACTGTACGCCGGGGATGGCAAGCATGGTATCGATCGTCTCGCCCTGACCAAAATCGAGCGTAAAGACCGGACGGCCCTCGTCATCAACACGAATGTCGCGAGCACGGACCTCATCATCGTCCGAGACGCCGGCCAGCATCACGTCGATACCAGCAGGCTGGGCGAACGTATCGCGAATGAACGGTGTAAAGTCGTCCTCGCCGCCCAAAACCAGCAACGGCAAGAAGTCGCCGGCGGCGCACATACCCTGGACAATCTCGGCCTTAGCGCGGGCGATGTTCTCGCGGCTACCCAAAATGCCGATATGAGAGGTACCAATCTTGCTCACGATGGCAAGGTTGGGATTGGCGGACTGGGACAGGCGCTCAATCTCGTGGAAATGGTTCATGCCCATCTCGAGCACCAGGACCTCGGTATCGGCCGGAGCGGAAAGCACCGTGAGCGGCATGCCGATCAGGTTATTGAAATTGCCCTTGGTGGCCCAGACACGATAGCGCTTGGCGAGCACGGCGGCGAGCACGTCCTTGGTCGTCGTCTTGCCGATGGAACCGGTAATACCAACGACCAGGCAGCCAAGCTCCAGACGGTACGTGTGCGCCAAACGCAGCAGAAACTCCTCGGGATCATCGGTCAGCAAGATGGCACAGCCCTTGTCCTGCGCCAGCGAGACCAGCTCGGCCTCGGGCTCACGCGTCATCACGACGGCGCCGGCGCCCGACTGGACGGCACGGGAAGCAAAATCATTGCCGTCGACGTTTTCACCGGGAAAGGCAACGAAAATCGTCCCTTCCTCGACCTGGCGCGAGTCGATAACGCACCCGCGGCATACCCGATCGGCTTCTCCCGTCACGGTTCGGGCCCCTGTTGCGGCCGCGAGGTTGTTGACGGCGATCTCTATCATTGCAGCTCCCCTGTAAACCTAATAATGCTATCGGCGTATTGTATCCCAGCGCCGCGCATGCGTGGTGCAGGGCATGTGAACACCCCTCATATGGGACAACAAACCACGCCCCAAAGATTGTAACCCCCTACCTCGTGTGCGGAATGCCCAGCACGTCGAGTGCGTTGGCCATAATGGACTGGAACGGCACCGCAGCGGCATCTGAGCCGCTCGGCGTTCCGTCGAGCGTGATATAGCACAGCACCTTAGGCGATTGTGCCGGTGCAAAGCCCATAAAGGACGACATGTAGTTCTCCTTGAGGTAGCCGCCGTTCTCGTCGGCTCGTTCGGCCGTACCGGTCTTACCCGCCACGTCATAGCCATCAACCGCGCCGCCAACGCCCGTTCCCTCGGACACGACCGTCTGCATGCACGATGTCACCTGGGATGCGGCGTCCAACGAAATCGCGCGCTCGCCTTCGCCCCAGTCCTTCTCGTCGCCTTTGCTGGACTTATAGAAGTGCGGGGTCATCATCACGCCGCCGTTGGCGATGCCGCCCACGGCACGTGCGATCTCAATCGGCGAGACGGACAGTGCCTGTCCAAAGCTCATCGAGCCCAGCGTGGCGCCGTCATACTGGTCACGCTCCTTGACGATACCCAGGCTCTCGCCCGGAAAATCTACACCAGAGCTGTGACCGATGCCCCACTTGTCCACATAGGCGGCAAAGTCGTCGGCACCGATCTTGCGCCCCACCAGGACAAAGCCCACGTTGGACGAACGGCGCATCATCTCGCGCACATCCATGGTCATGGCGTAGTCGCGCTTGTCGGCATCGGTGACGGTATCGTCGCCCACCTTGATGCTCGCCGGCACCTCAAACGACGTACTCGATCGCACGACGCCCAAGTCGAAGCCGGCGCCCGCCACGAGTGTCTTAAAGACCGAGCCGGGCTCGTAGGCGTCGGTGACCAGGCGCAAGTTCATATCCTCGGTCTTGGCGTTCTCCAGATCGGTCTGGTCGTAGGTCGGGTACGAGCAGGCGGCGAGAATTTCACCAGTCGTGGGGTCGGTGACCAAAGCCGAGCCGTTCTTGGCCTTTGTCTTCTCGACAGCCTCCGCCAGAGCATCCTCAGCCGCTCGCTGGATATTGACGTCGAGCGTCGTCACGATGTCAACGCCGTCGACCGCAGCCACCTTTTTATAGGCACCGCCCGCGATATAGCTGCCGTCCCTCGCACGCTCGCGTACGAGAGAACCGTTCGTGCCGGTCAGAAGCTTGTTGTACTGCTTTTCGAGGCCCGTCAAGCCGTCGTTGTCTACATTCACTACACCCAGCACCTGCGATGCCAGATTGCCATATGGATATACGCGCTTCATGGCCTGCTCAAAAAGCACGCCGGGCAGGTTCTTCTTCTCCAGCGCCGCAACATCGTCTTCGTCCACCTGGCGCTTGATATACACCCAGGTTCCATCGGACTCAACGAGCTTGCGACAGGTCTTTTTATCGATTCCAGTTGCCTTGACCAGCGCCGACACCGTCTTGTCAACATCCTCGACAAGCTGCGGGTTCACGGCGATGTTGCGACATTCGACCGACGACGCCAGCACGTTACCGTTGCGGTCGTAGATGGTGCCACGTTTGGCATAGAGGGTCTGCGCAAGCAGGCGGCGCGCATCGGCACGCTCGCGCAGTTTATCGGCTTCGACAATTTGATAGTCGGCAAGGCGAAAGACGCCCAAGCCCAAGCCAAGCCCGATGAGGCTCATGACGGCTTTGCGGCGAGGCAGAGGCGCGCCTGTGAGCCATTCGGTCGACGAACTCTTGCGCGACCTGGTGTTATGCACTTGAGGGCCGCCCGAGCCGCGAAGTCGCGACGCCGGGTCGTTGCCACGGGACTGCCCGGCGTTGTAAGATTGCCGACCCGTTCCTTGATAACCAGAACGTCCCCGCGACGAGGGACGTCCAGAACCGCGGCCCCCATCGGAACCGCGGCGATAGTCATTTGTCATACTCAGCTACCGTCTTGCTACTGAGCGGTCGCGGTCGCGTTGGCGCCCGCGGCTGCATCCTGCGAAAAGTCAAGTGTAACGCTCTCACTGGGCTCCACCATGCCATAAGCGCCCGCAAGGTCGCGAATGCGCGTGTCGGCGCCATAGACCGAATGCATGACCTCCAGATCGGAGCTCTCATCGGTCGCCTTTTCGAGCGTGTTGGTAAGCTCGGCGTTGCTGTTGAGCACCTGGGCCGTAACGCCGGCGAGTGCCACGCGGGCGACGCCGATCGTCATGAAGATAGCCGCAATGATGCAAAACGTTTTAAGAACGCTCATGAAAACCGGGCTTACCGCCTGGTTTGCCTGACGGCCCGCGCCCGTGTAGACATCAAAGCGCGGCCTGCGCTGCTCACGGGGAGCAACGGGGGCCTGCGGCGTCTCACGATAGGCGGGCATGGCGTTCATATCATAGGCGAGTGCTGCGCTTGAAGTGTTGTAGCCCATGATATGCCGCCTCCCATCCCGAGTACGTTGGTAGTGTGTTTAAGCTTCGTTTATGGCGCGAGCGGGAGGTCCAATATCGCGCGGTCGCGCCTACAGACGCTGCGCCACGCGGATTTTGGCTGATCTCGCCCGAGGGTTGCGCTCAACCTCATCAGGCTGGGCAACCAAGGGTTTGCGGGTGATGACCTTGAGTATCGGCACGTTGCCGCACACGCACACCGGAATCTCCGGCGGACACGTGCACCCCTGGCTCATCTCCTTAAAGTGGTTCTTTACGATACGGTCCTCGAGCGAGTGATACGAGATGACGCAGATACGTCCGCCCGGGTTGAGCCACCTGGTGGCGGCATCAAGCCCTCGTTCGAGCACATCGAGTTCGTGATTGACCTCGATGCGAATGGCCTGGAAACTTTTCTTGGCCGGGTGTCCGCCATGCCGACGAGCGGCAGCCGGGATACCCGCCTTGATGATCTCGACAAATTGGCCGGTGGTTTCGATCGGTTCTTGCTCGCGGCGGCGCACGATCTCGCGCGCGATCTGCGAGGCGAACTTCTCTTCGCCGTAGACGCGTAGAATCCGGGCGAGGTCGTGTTCGTTATAGGTGTTGATGACCTCAGCTGCGTTTAAGGTGTTATTACCCGGATCCATCCGCATGTCCAATGGGGCGTCCTCGTTATACGAAAAGCCCCTGCCAGGGATATCGAGTTGCGGTGACGAAACGCCCAAATCGAACAGGAAGCCATCGACCCCGGGCACCTCGGCCGAGCAAAGCAGCTCGTCCAAGTCGCCGAAGTTGCCCTTCAGCAGCTGGTGCGGAACGCCGGGAACCTCGCGGTCCAGACGGGCGCCAGCGGCCTCGAGGGCCATGTCGTCCTGATCGACGCCGAGCAAAAGACCCGTCTCCCCCACCTGCGCGGCCATCTTTACCGAATGGCCGGCACCGCCAAGGGTGCAATCGCAGACAACGGAGCCGCTCTTTAGCCGCAGCGACTCAAGCACTTCGCCGAGCATGACAGGTTCATGCCGATATTCTTGTGTCAAGATCCCACGCTCCATCCGTTACCCGTGCCTTGCCCTTACGAGAAGAAGAGGTCCAGCAGGGCCTCATCGTCATCGTCCTCATCGGCCGCGGCGCGATCCCAAACCTCAAGGTGGTCGTAGTTGCCCACAACCGTGACCTCGCGGTCGAGGTTCGCCTGCTTGCGGAGAGACTCGGAAAGACCGATACGACCGGCGCTGTCCACATCCATCGACGTGGTGCGCTTGTTGATCGCCCTCATGAGCTTCTGGTCATTAATGTCACGCGGGTTAAAACCCTCGTGGCCCTCACGACCCGCGAAGAGTCCTTCGACCCACTTATCGAAGGCCTCGGCAGAGAACACGTACAGAGCATCGACATCCAGGGCTTTGAACACGCGAACGTGCTCTCCAAGCTCCTCGCGAAGGGGTGCAGGCAGGGATAGACGACCTTTTGCATCGAGGTTGCGCTCGTATGCACCAGTCATTCCCATGTGCGCCCTCCCCTCGGTTACTCAGATGGCACGTACGCGGGGAACCACCCCGCCTGTCGACGTCATCAATAATATGGGGAACCGCCCCATTTTTCAACACCTTTCCCCACCCCTTCCCCCACCCCGCCCCACTATTCCACCCCCAATATGTTGTAAAACACCCCCGAGCATATGTTCGAAAACACAATATGTTGTGTCTGCA
>UQZD01000038.1:0-24057 GCA_900545485.1 uncultured Collinsella sp.
GGCGGTCTTGCTCGCAGCGGTGTTCTTGCTTGCAGCGGCCTTCGTGGTCGTGGCCTTCTTAGCCGTCGTCTTGCGGGTCGTCGTCTTCTTGGCGGTTGGCTTCGCGGCGGGCTTGACCTCGGCCTCGGCAGCCGGCTTCTCCTCGGTCTTGGGCTCCTCAGCGGCAGCGGGCTCCTTAACGGGCGCCGCAGGCTCGGCCTTAGCAGTAACCGGCTCCTCGACAGCTGCAACAGCCTCCACAGCCGCCGGGCGCTCAATCTCCGGGTGCATAAAGAAGTACAGGTCCAGATACTTGTCGGCCGAGCGCGTCCAGCTAAAGTCCTGACTCATGGCCTGCGTTACCAGCTGGTTCCACGCCCCGCGGTTATCCCAGAACAGGCGCGCCGCGCGGAACACCGCGTCGCCCATCTCGTCGCCGTTAAAGTTGCTAAACGAGAAGCCCGTGCCCTCGCCGGTAAACTCGTTATACGGGATCACGGTGTCCTTGAGGCCACCGGTCTCGCGCACGATGGGCAGGGTGCCGTAGCGCATGGCGATGATTTGCGACAGGCCGCAGGGCTCAAACTTCGAAGGCATCAGGAACATGTCGGCGGCGGCGTACATACGCTGCGACAGCGCCGGATCAAACTCGATGCGCGCTGCCATGGTGCCGGGGTACTTGTCCTGGAAGTAGCGCAGGCCGTCCTCGTAGTCGCGGTCGCCGGTGCCCAGCACGGCCACCTGAACGCCGCCGGACAGGATGCGGTCGAGCGCGTACATGACCAGGTCCATGCCCTTCTGGCGCGTCAGGCGCGTGACCATCACCATAAGCGGGCGGTCGTCGCGAACCTCGAGCCCCAGCTCTTCCTGCAGCTTGGCCTTGCACACGGCCTTGCCGGAACGGTCATCAACCGTGTAGTTGGCGGCAATGCGCTTGTCGGTCGCCGGGTCAAAGCCCGCGACGTCGATGCCATTCAAAATACCCTGCAGCGCGTACGAACGCTCGCGCAGCACACCGTCCAGGCCCTCGCCAAACTCGGGCGTCTGGATCTCGCCCGCGTAGGTGGGGCTCACCGTGGTGATGGCATCGGCATAGTGTAGCGCGCCCAGCATGTAGTTGATGCTGCAGGCGTCGCACCGCAGCTGCGTAGCTGCCGCCGGAATATGCGCCACACCCAGGATGTCCTCCATCACGGTGTCGCTAAACTGGCCCTGGAACGCCACGTTATGGATCGAGAACACGGTCTTGACGCGGTCGTACAGCGGCAGGCCCTGGTAGAACTCGCGCAAGAACACGGGCGCCAGTGCCGTCTGCCAGTCGTTGCAGTGCAGGATGTCGCACTCAAAGCCGGCCGGCAGGTGCTGCAGGCTCTCGGTGATGGCCTTGGAGAAGAACGCGAAGCGCTCGCCGTCGTCAAAGAAGCCGTACGGATAGTCGCGCGCAAAGTAGCGCTCGTTGTCAACGAACATATAGGTGACGCCGTCGTGTTCGAGCTTCTCCAGCCCGCAGTACTCGTTGCGCCAGCCCAGGCTCACGTAAAAGTCGGCAAAGTGCTCCATCTGCGCCTTGTACTCGTCCTTGATGGTGGCGTACTTGGGCACCATCACGATAACCTCGGCACCGGCGCGCACAAGCGCCGCAGGCAGCGAGCCCGCCACGTCACCCAGGCCACCGGTCTTAACAAACGGTGCGCACTCGGCCGAGGCAAACACGATCTGCATCTTTTTGCTGGAATCTGCCATATTGTCTCCCATGTTGCAATTCGAGAATAGCCGCCTGGCGCTAACCGGGCGGCTATTCTACCTGTTACGAGCGATGTTGCGGTGCCAACGTTAACGTACGATGGTGGTGTCGGAAGTTAACGGAGCCTTGCCCAGCACCAGAATGTTCTCGGGCGTACCGCGAAGCTCAGTGTTGGTGGGGACCACGTTGTTCTTGTCCAGGATGGCGTTCTCAACACGGGCGCCGCTCTTGATGATGCAGCTCTGGTTGATGATCGAGTTGGTCACCGATGCGCCCTCCTCGACCACGACGCCGCGCGACAGAATCGAGTTGCGCACGGTGCCCTTGATGATGCAGCCGGCCGAGATGATCGAGTTGCACGCGTGGCTGCCGGTCGCATAGCGCGAAGGCGGTACGTCGTGAGCCTTGGTCAGGATCGGGCGCTCGGGATCGAAGAGCTGGTCGGCCACGGTCTGGTCGAGCAGGTCCATGCTGCGGCGATACAGCGACTTCTCGCTAAACACGCCCACGACCTCGCCCTTGTACTCGTAGCTGCACACGTCGATGTTGCCAAAGTCGCCCTGGAGTGCCTCGAGCAGGTCCAGATAGTCGGCGGCCTGGTAGTGGTCGATGATCTCGAGCAGCGTCTCGCGGTTGACGATGCAGCAGTCCATGGAGGCGTTGTCGCCGTACACGACGCCGGCGCTCACGCCCGTCAGGCGACCGTTCTCGTTAATTTCGAGTTTGGTCTCGTCATCGACGTTGCGCGTGGCCTTGCAGTACACCACGGTCATCTGGGCCCCGGAGTTCTCGTGCGCCTCGATGATGGTGTTGAGGTCCATGTTAAAGATGATGTTGGTGCCCATCATCACGACATAGGGCTTGTCCGAGCGCTGGAACAGCGTCTTGTTGGAGATGATGTCGCGCAGCAGGAAGCGCATGCCGCCCTTGGTGGTGCCATACGCGTTGCCGGGCACCATGAACAGGCCGCCCTTCTTGCGATCCAGGCCCCAGTCCTTGCCCGAGCCCACGTGGTCGATCAGCGAGCGGTAGTTACCCGGCATGACGACGCCGACGGTTTTAATGCCGGCATTCATCATGTTGGACAGCGGGAAGTCGATCAGGCGGTAGCGGCCCAAAAACGGAACGGACGCGATGGGGCGGTCCTTGAGCAGTACACTGCCGTAGGTCGAAGAGTAGTTAGCGGTGATATAACCGATGGCCTTGCGATTGATCATCGGATCATTCCCCCTTCCCGATAACGACGTCATTTCCAACGACGGCCGTATCCTTGGTGGTATCGACAGAGCCGAGCTTCACGCCCTCTTCGACCGTGGAGTTCTCGCCCAAAATAGCGCGGCAGATGTGCGCACCGCTCTTAACGTGCGCACCCGGCAGCAGCACGGAGTCCTCGACCACGGCGCGCTCCTCGATGATGACATCGGTCGAAAGGATCGAGTGGCGAGCGGTGCCGTAGATCTTGCAGCCGTTGGAGACCAGGCAGTCGTCCAGGCGGCCGTCCGGGCCAATGTAGTGCGGCGGACGCGTGGTGATGTTGGACATGATGGGGAAGTGCTTGTCAAACAGATCGAACTCGGGGTTATTGCCCAGCAGGTCCATCGAGGTCTCGTGGAAGCTGGCGATGGTGCCGACGTCCTTCCAAAAGCCGTGGAACTCGTAGCTGTACAGGCGCTTGCCCTCGCCGAGCAGCTTGGGGATGATGTCCTTGCCAAAGTCGTGGCTCGAGCGCTGGTCCAGAGCGTCCTCCTCGAGCGCCTCGATCAGCACGTCGGCCGAGAAGATGTAGATGCCCATGGACGCGAGGTTCGAATCGGGCTTATCGGGCTTCTCGGTGAACTTGGTGATGCGCCCGTCCTCGGGGTCGGTGGTCAGGATGCCAAAGCGGCTGGCCTCCTCCCACGGCACGGGCATAACGCTCACCGTGAGGTCGGCGTTGTTCTCAATGTGCGTCTTGAGCATCTTGCGGTAGTCCATGCGATACAGGTGATCGCCCGAAAGAATCAGGACGTACTTGGGGTCGTTGGCCTTGATGTAGTCGAGGTTCTGCGTAATGGCGTCGGCCGTGCCCGCATACCAGGCGCCGCCGGTCTGCGTCTCGTACGGCGGCAGAATCGACACGCCGCCGTCGCGGCTGTCCAGATCCCAAGCCTCGCCGGAGCCCACATAGGCATGCAGCAGGTAGGGGCGATACTGCGTCAGAACGCCCACCGTGTCGATGCCCGAGTTGGAGCAGTTGGACAGCGAAAAGTCGATAATGCGGAACTTGCCACCAAAGCTAACCGCCGGCTTAGCGATCTTTTGGGTGAGTGCCCCCAATCGGCTGCCCTGTCCTCCTGCGAGGAGCATCGCGATGCATTCTTTCTTACTCATCGATTTCTCCTTCTGTCATCGATGTTCCTAAACCCATTAGCGACGGGCGCGGCGCTCGGTCGCGCCCGTCGAGTAATGCCGTGCTGGCAAAGGGAGCTCGCGGCCTTTAAGCGTGCCAGATCTCGTCGCGGTACTCGCGAATGGTGCGGTCGCTCGAGAACCAGCCGCTCGAGGCGGTGTTGAGCAGGGCCTTGCGGTTCCAGGTCTCCTGGTCGCCGTAGCTGCCGGTGAGCTTTTCCCATGCATCCACGTAGCTGCGGAAGTCTGCCATGACCAGGTCGGGGTCGTTGTTGTTCATGAGCTCGTTGTAGATGCTCTCGAAGTTGCCCGAAAGACCCGCAAAGGTGTTGTCCTTGAGCTCGTCCATTACGCGGCCCAGACGCTCGCGGTCGCCGTTGAGCGTATCCCACGCAAAGTAGCTGTTGGATGCCCAGAGCTGCTCGACCTCGGGGGCGGTCAGGCCAAAGATGGCCTCGTTCTCGCGGCCGGCCAGGTCGGCGATCTCGATGTTGGCGCCGTCGAGGGTACCCAGCGTAATGGCGCCGTTCATCATGAGCTTCATGTTGGAAGTGCCCGAGGCCTCCTTGCCGGCCGTGGAGATCTGCTCCGAGATCTCGGCGGCGGGGTAGATGAGCTGGGCGTTGCTCACGCGGAAGTTGGGGATAAAGCAGACCTTCATGACTTCGTTGACGCGTGGGTCGTTGTTGACGACGTCGGCCACGGAGTTGATCAGGCGGATGGTCTCCTTGGCAAAGGTGTAGCTCGAGGCGGCCTTGCCGCTAAAGATGAAGGTCGTCGGCGTCACGTGGAAGTTGGGATCGGCGATACGACGGTTGTAGATGTCCATCACCTTCATGATGTTCATGAGCTGGCGCTTGTAGGCATGGAAGCGCTTTACCTGGACATCGAAGACGGTGTTGGGGTCAATGACCAGACCGGTCTCGGCCTTGACGTAGGCGGCCAGGCGCTCCTTGTTGGCGCGCTTGGAGGCACCCACGGCCTTCAGGAACTCGGTGTCGTCCTTAAACTCCTTGAGCTTCTCCAGCTCAAAGGCGTCCTTGAGCCAGCCGTCGCCAATGGCCTCGGTTACGAGCTTGGCATAGGTGGGGTTGGCCTCGGCAAAGAAGCGACGGTGCGAGATGCCGTTGGTCTTGTTGTTGAACTTCTCGGGCGTCAGGGCATAGAAGTCCTTGAGCACGATGTTCTTGATGATGTCGGAGTGGATCTTGGCCACGCCGTTGACGCTATGGCTGCAGATCACGGACAGGTTGGCCATGCGAATCTCGCCGTCCCACAGGATGGCCGTCTGGCGCAGACGCTCCTGCCAGCCCTCCTGCGTGGTGTCGAACGACTCGTGCCAACGACGGCTGATCTCGTCGATGATCTGGTACACGCGGGGGAGGAGCTTGGAGAACGTGCCGATGGGCCACTTCTCCAGGGCCTCGGGCAGGATGGTGTGGTTGGTGTAGCTCACGACCTGCGTCACGATGTTCCAGGCGTCATCCCACTCGAGCTTCTTCTCGTCGATGAGGATACGCATGAGCTCGGGGCCGCACATGGCGGGGTGCGTGTCGTTGGTGTGGATGGCCACAAACTGCGGCAGCAGCTCCCAGTTCTCGCCGTGCTCCTTCTCAAAGGTGTCGAGCAGGCTGTAGATGCCGGCCGAGACAAACAGGTACTCCTGCTTCAGGCGCAGCAGACGGCCGTGCTCGCCGGCGTCGTTGGGGTAGAGGATGGCGCTGATGGCCTCGGCCTCGGCGCGCTCGGCGTCGGCCAGCGCGTAATCGCCGCGGTTGAAGGCCTCAAGGTCAAAGTGCTCCTCGACCGGCTCGGCGGCCCAGACGCGCAGCTTGTTGACGGTCTCGCCGGCATAGCCTACGACGGGGATGTCGTAGGGGACGGCCAGGATGTCCTGTGTGTCCACCGTGCGGTAGAACGTGCGGCCGTTCTCCTCAAAGCCCTCGACGTGGCCACCAAACTTGATGGTCACGGCCTTGTCCTGACGACGGACCTCCCAGGGATAGCCGTGGGTGAGCCACTCGTCGGTGGCCTCGACCTGGCTGCCGTTGACGATCTCCTGCTTAAACAGGCCGTAGCGGTAGCGCATGCCGTTGCCGTAGCCGGCAATGCCCTCGGCTGCCATGGAATCCAGGAAGCACGCGGCCAGACGGCCCAGGCCACCGTTGCCCAACGCCGGATCGGGCTCCTGGTTCTCGATGACGGACAGGTCAAAGCCCATGTCGTCGAGCGCCTCGGCGACCATGTCGCGCACGCCAAAGTTGAGCAGGTAGTTGTCGAGCAGGCGGCCGATCAAAAACTCGATCGAGAAGTAGTACACGCGCTTCTTGCCCTCGGCGGTGGCGCGGGCGTCGCTCTTGGTAGCAACGGTGCGGGCCTTTTCGGCCACGAGCTTGGCCAGGGCGTTAAAGCGGTCGAGGTCGCTGGCGTCCTCGATGCTCTTGCCGCTGATGCTCATGACGGCATCGCGATAGAGCTCGGTAAACTCCTGCTTGTTGTCGAAGATCTTATTCATACGTTCCTTTCCCCCGGGGATGTTTCTCCCGGAACGGTTTTGACTTGTATCCTACGCCCCCGCGGGGCGGGTGATTACAGCTGTAACGGCTTTGTTACGCATCCTTGCCGGATGCTTTAACAGCGCCTGCCTTAGCCTTGGGAGCAGCCTTTTTATTGGTTGCCTTCTTTGCCGTGGTCTTGGCGGCAGACTTGGCAGTCTTCGCCTTAACCGGAGCCTTCTTAGCAGCCGCGGTCTTGGGCTTCACCGAGGACGTGCGCTTGCGCGTCGCCTTCTTGGGCTCCTCGACCACGGGCGGCTTGTAGCTGCTGGGGCCGTGGCGCTTAAGCACCACGCCTGCCAGGCCGGGCACCTTAATCTCGATAGAGTCCATCTGCCCGTTCCAGGGATAGGGCTCGCTCGAGCAGGTGTAGGGTTCCTCGCCGGCGTATCCGCTGCCACCGAACTCGGGACGGTCGGAATCGAAGATGACCTCCCAGTCGCCCTCGCGCGGCACGCCCACGCGGAAGCTCTCGTAGCTTGCCGGGTCAAAGTTGATCAGGATCACCAGATCGTCATCGACGTTCTCGCCCTGACGCACAAAGCTCACGATGGACTGCTTGGAGTTGTCCGCGTCGATCCAGGTAAAGCCGTCGTCGGTGTAGCCGCGCTCGTATAGGGCGGGTTCGGCGGTGTACAGGTGGTTGAGCGCCTTGATAAAGGCCTGATGGTGTGCATGGGTCTCGTACTGCTCGGTCAGGAACCACTGGATGGACTCGTAGTAGCGCCACTCAATAAACTGGCCGATTTCGTTGCCCATAAAGTTGAGCTTGGCACCGGGATGCGTCATCTGGTAGAAAGCCAGCGTGCGCAGGCCGGCAAACTGACGCCACCAGTCGCCCGGCATGCGGCCGATGAGCGAGCACTTGCCGTGCACGACCTCGTCGTGGCTCAGCGGGCAAATAAAGTTCTCGGTAAAGGCATACATGATGGAGAACGTGAGCAGCCCGTGGTTGCCGGGGCGCCACGGAAAATCGGTCTGCATGTAGTGCAGGGTGTCGTTCATCCAACCCATGTCCCACTTGTAGTGGAAGCCCAGGCCGCCGTCCTGCGGCGGATAGGTCACGAGCGGCCACGCGGTGGACTCCTCGGCCATCATCATCACGTCGGGGTAGTGCGCTTCAACGGCGCAGTTGACCTGACGGATAAACGCGCTGGCGTCCAGGTCCTCTTCGGTACCGTACTTGTTGAACTTCTTCTGGCCGGGATCGTCGATGCCAAAGTTGAGGTACAGCATGCTGGACACGCCGTCCATGCGAATGCCGTCAACGTGGAAGTTCTCGAGCCAGTACAGTACGTTGGAGACCAGGAAGGAGCGGACCTCGCCGCGGGCGAAGTCAAACTTGTGCGTGCCCCAGTTGGGGTGAATCTCGTGCTCAAACAGCATGTGGCCGTTAAAGGTGGCAAGGCCGTGGGAGTCGGCGCAAAAACCGCCGGGCACCCAGTCCATGATCACGCCGATGCCTGCCTCGTGGCATGCATCGATAAAGTGCATGAGCTGCTGCGGGTTGCCGTAGCGCGACGTGGCGGCGTAGTAGCCGGTCGTCTGGTATCCCCAGGAGCCATCGAAGGGATGCTCCATAAGCGGCATGACCTCGATATGCGTGTAGCCCATGTCGCGCACGTAGTCCACGAGCTCCACCGACAGGTCGTCGTAGGTGTAAAACTCGCCGCGCTGCGCGGGGAAGGGGTCCATGGGGCCGGGGTAGTTGCCGTACTCGTCGGGTTCGCCCTGCGGCGCGTCGCCGTGGCGCTTCCACGAGCCAATATGCACCTCGTAGATGTTAAGGGGCTGCGACATGTGGTTATGGCCGGCGCGGCGCTTGAGCCACGCGGCGTCGTTCCACTGGTAGCCATCGAGGGTCCACAGCACGCTTGCCGTTCCCGGAGGGCACTCTGCCTTAAAGGCATACGGATCGGCCTTGTAGAGCTTTTCGCCCTCGTTGGTCTCGATGAGGTACTTGTAGAGCTGGCCCTGCTCGGCGCCAGGAATAAAGCCTTCCCAAATAGCGCTCGTATGCACGGGCACCAGCGGGTTGGCTTGCTCATCCCAGTCGTTAAATTCACCAATGACATGGACGCTTTTTACATCGGGCGCCCAAACGCAAAAACGCCAGCCGCGCGTACGGTTCTGCGTATCGGGATGCGCGCCCATCTTTTCCCAGCTGCGCTCCCACGTACCGATGCCAAACAGGTAGACATCGTCTTTGGTGAGCTCCGGCGCGTGCGGGGCGGCTTTACGGGTAGCAGGCTTTTTGGTTGCTGGCTTTAGCTTTTTATCGCTCACGTTTGATCCCATCATGACGCGGCAGCGTGTTGCCTTGGTGACTAAATGCGAAAGGTCCAAGGCTGCACGAATCGAAGGGACGGCGATAGTTCTATGATTCGTTCCACCTCGCGTGCTCGGTGGAACTTTCGGCAAAAACTACGATAACACCTGTACGTTAGTTTTATGAACGAAAGCGGATTTGCGGTGGCGTTTAATCGGTAAGCGCCATGTTTATACCACTTGCAGAATTGCCGTGGTAAAACTCTTGACAGTTTTACCAATTAGGGTTTCTAGATAGTTAGGTTGACGTTTGGTAAAACGTTTTTAGCAGGTTGTTTACCCTTTGACATCGAAAGGCTCGTTTATGGACCACACCGCTGCCTCAAGTGTTGCTTTTATTTTCGATTGCGACGGCACACTGGTTAATAGCACCTCCGTTTGGGCCTATGCCCAGCCCGAGTTATTGCACCGCCACGGAGTTGACGTGACGGTCGACGATTTTGCCCAGTTTGAGCATTTGTCGCTCGAGGACGAGTGCCAGGCCTACCACGATATCTGGGGTATTGGCGAAAATGGCGAGGAACTGTATCGCGAACTGAGCAATATTCTGATCGATGGTTACTCCAAGGTGCCGCCCCGTGAGGGTCTGCTGGCGTTTTTGGAGCAGGCACAGGAGGCCGGTATTGCCATGTGCGTGGCTACGTCCACGCCGGCCGAGCTGGTGCAGTCCGCCCTTGCGGGCGCCGGGCTCGATGCCTACATGGAGTTTGTGACCACCACGGGCGAGGCCGGGCGCTCCAAGCAGTTCCCCGATGTGTACGAGCTGGCGCTGCGCCGTCTGGAGGAGCGCCACGGGCACAAGTTTGAGCACACGTGGGTGTTTGAGGACGCCGTCTTTGGCCTTAAGAGCTCTGGCACCGCCGGCTTTAAGCGCGTGGGCATCTATGACCCGCTCGGCCGTATGGAGCGCGACGAGGTTCGCGACAACTGCGACATCTTTATCGATAGCTATGAGGACCTGGATTTGGCCCGCGTGCTTGCGTTTGAGGGATAGGCGAGAGCTGTGGCTTGCAAGGTATTAGTGGTCTGTGGTTCGCCCGTGGTGGCGAGTGCGGATTTGCTGCGTCGACTGGCAGGGGAGTGCGACCACGTTGTCGCCGTGGACCGCGGGCTCGACGCGCTGCTGGGCGCAGGGCTGGGCTGCGATGTATATGTAGGAGATGCCGACACGGTTAGCGATGCGGGTCGCGCGCTGGTCGATGCCGCCGAAGCCTTTGAGGTAGAGCGTCACGACCCGTACAAGGACTATACCGATCTGGCGTTGGCGCTCGATTCGGTCCGCCGTCGCTGGCCGGGTGCCGAAGTGGTGGCCACTTGTGCCACCGGCGGCCGTCCCGACATGGCCTTGTCTGTTTTAGGGCTGCTGGCAGGCTATACGGACGCCCCCGTCTGGATCGAAGAAGACGACGTGACGACCAGAATCCTGCACCAGGACGAGGCCTGGACCATCGAAAACGCCGAAGGCAAAACCTTCTCCATCATCGCTATAGCTCCCAACACAGAGATAAGCGAACACGGTCTAGAGTGGGAACTAGATCACAGCCCCCTGGGCCTGCTAGCCGACACGGGCATTAGCAACATAGTAAGAGGAACGGCAACGATCCAAATCCACACCGGCACCGCCATCGCTTACCTCTACAAGTAAGGTCTATCGCATCAGGGTTTTATCCGCCGTCCCAGGAAAACCCGTAAGGAGGATAGCCAATTCAAAATTCTCCCTTGCATCCCCGAAGATCTTCCCCTATAGTATCTTCTCGTCACGGGGGCGTAGCTCAGCTGGGAGAGCGCTTGACTGGCAGTCAAGAGGTCAGGGGTTCGATCCCCCTCGTCTCCACCACCGTGAATGCAAGGCCACCCTATGGTGTGGCCTTTTTATTTGCATACGATAATTAGCGGCCTGAACTGCATTTTTGCAAATGGCCCGTTATGTCATCGCGGGTGAAGCTGCCACGCGGCATAAACTCGTATGGCACGCCAAGCGCGTCGCCCACGGCCATGCCGTAAACGCAATCCCTCACCGTCCGCAGTAAACCCATGGTACACACCTAATTCCAGTTCATGCCGAACTTGCGCGATCCCAAGACGTCCTTCCAATGACTCTCGCGCTCGCACACCTCGGCAGTAGTCATCTTTGTGTCGCATACCTCAAGGATGGAGTAGGTAAAGTTCTCGATGATGTACCCAGCCCCGTGCTCGGCCATGATGGCCTTAAATTCCTTGTTTCCGCCCGTAGGGTCCTCGGGGTTGGCATAGGCGCTCCAACGCTGCCAGATACCCAGGTCCGCGCCTGCGTCCTTCTTGCTGTCGCCCGAGGCCGATCCCACGTACAGCCGTCCCGTCGCGGTGTCGGTGATGCAGTAGACGCCCTTCACGTTGTCCAACGCCCAGTACCAGTCGGAGCCCACGCTAGCGATGACGGCCTGCAGTGTCTTGTGGTCGATGCGAACGTACTTATAGCCGGGGAAGGGGCTCACGTTGCCCAGGCTCATTGAGTACTCGTATACAACGGGCTCAAAGTCTCGCATCGTGTTCTCGTAGAACTTGTTGTAGATATCGCGTCCGATCGGCTTCTTCAACTTGATGATAAGACGCTTGATGTAGGCCTCGTAGTCAGGAAGAAGCGTCAGCTTGTAGCCCACGCCGCCCAGCACCTCGGGCACCACCTTCTCCACTTTGTGCATGCCGCCGAAGATGAAGTACTCGGGCCCGTAGGTGTAGTACTGGGCGAACGAGAGCAGGTAATCTGCATGATTGAGGTTGTTGTTCGCCTGCCCTGTCGCGCTCCGCCACGCGTTCATCTCGTACCATCGCGAGCTGCTATCGGTCCTCTCGGTGGTCGAGGTATCTTTTAGCAGCAGGTCGTACGCGCGAAGGCTCACGTCACCAGCGTTCATGTTGAACTTAACCTTGGTCTTCTCGGGGTGTGCCACCGGCATCAAGTCCCTGAGTGTTATCACGGGATTTCCCATGCTTATTCCGCCGTTTCAATTCGAAAGCTTGTAGATCGAATCATATCACTCGCTTTCCAGGCGAATATTAGCGCCCAGCCAACCATCCTGTACCTGCTGCTTTCCTATCGATCAGGGATGCCCATCAGCCCTGCTCTAGAAATTGAGCGCCCATATACCCAACCACTTCCCAAAAGTTGTCCAACAATCCGTCTCAAAATGCGTTGACTCTATAGTTGGGCGTGCCCATTGTGTGACGAGCGCTCTCGCGGCGCAAAAAGTTGCGCAACTTATTTCCCACTTCTGTACATAGTTTGTTAGCCCAACTTAATTCCTTTTTGCATTTCTCGTCGTCAGCGTTGCAGCTCGGGCGGTGCGTGCCAACAGCCGTACCCGCATAAACCTGCGTTAATGTGAACAAGTTTGCAATATAACCCCCTTAAGCACCGCAAATGAATGATATGTTGCCGTGCACGACCTAAATCGGTTTCCAGCCGCCTTGTGCTAGGATACCTAACGTTACATGGGTTCAACTGTGCTCACGGCTCCAGCAAGCCGCAAAGCATAGGGTCGATCAGCATCCGGCCGTAACGGCGGTGCCAGAAGAACCGCGAACTCCAATACAGTCGTCATGCGTATCGCATCGAATGAATTTGTTCTTGTTCACTTACAAGGCTTTCTTTCGAATTGATATTTCATGACAAATCGCAGCAGTGCTATAGCTGTTTGCGTGCGGTCCAGTTTTGTTCCCGCTTGACTGGTTCGCACGCAGCCAGCTGGAGTCGCGGTCTTTTTGCGATACACGTCCGCGTCTCTAGCCACTGCACTTTACATACCGTTTACGGTGGGGCAGAGCCACGTGCTTGTCTGACTGGGCTCAGGGTTTGAATATGGAGCACCTTCGCGCACAAGCGCCCTGGCGAAGCCATACCCAAACCCCGCGAGCCGCACGTAAGACAGCAAGGGGGTGGTGCTCGTGTGGTATGTGATCCAGGTCATTAACGGTCGCGAAGACGTATTGCGCGAGCGAATCGAGCGCATGTTACCGGCTGGCACCATGCAGGAGCTCTTTTACCCCCAATTTCAAACCGAGATCAAGGTACACGGCGACTGGGTCAGTACGACCAAGCCGCTCTTTCCCGGATATCTTATCTGCGATACGGCAGATCCCCGCACCGTGCAACAGTATTTGCTGCGCATGGACGACTTTGCCCGGGTGCTTGCCCAGGACGGTCAGTTTGTGCCGCTGGCAAAAGAAGAGACCCAGCTCATTGGCAGCTTTACCCATAAGGGAGACAGGGTAGTGCCCATGAGCGAGGCCTTAAAGGACGGCGACCAGGTTGTAGTGACGGCTGGTCCGCTGCTGGGCCACGAAGGCCTGATCAAAACCATTAACAGACGCAAGAGCACTGCTTATTTGGAACTCGACTTGTGCGGCCGACGCGTGACTACACGCGTTGGCCTTGCTGTGCTTTCGGCCGAGCAGCGCGTCATGCGAAACCTTAAAAATGCGATCGCCTAGCTGCAGGCGACTTTTTAACGGGATAGGGAGGATCCCCGGGGGCGGGGACGTAGATTTGAAAGAAATAGTGTCAGATAAAACTGAATATTCAGCAGAGGCGACGGTGGGGGCCGCGCTTGTTGCCCAGGCCATGAATGGCGGCGAGGTGAGCGTGCGCTACAAGGCCATGCAGGCCGTGAAGGACTGGGACCGCACGCGCCTGGGCTACCGTGCCGTGAAGCGCGCCTTCGACATCGTGTTCAGCGGCTGCGTGCTGGCCGCCATCGCCATTCCGAGCCTGGTGCTCGCCGCGGCCATCCGCCTGGAGAGCGAGGGCAACCCGTTCTACAGCCAGATCCGCGTGGGCCAGACCCACCGCGACGGCAGGCTGTCCACCTTCCGCATGTGGAAGTTCCGCTCCATGTACAGGGACGCCGACGAGCGCCTCGCCGAGCTCAAGGGGCGAAACGAGATCGACGGCGCCATGTTCAAGATGAGGGACGACCCGCGCGTAACGAAAATCGGCAAGTTCATCCGTAAGCACTCCATCGACGAGTTCCCGCAGTTCCTCAACGTGTTCCTGGGCCAGATGTCCGTCGTGGGACCGCGCCCGCCGCTGCCCAACGAGGTCGCGGAGTACACGGAGTTCGACCTGCAGCGCCTGGCCGTGAAGCCCGGAATCACCGGCTGGTGGCAGGTGACGGAGCGCAACTCGACCGGGTTCGACGGCATGGTCCGCCGGGACCTGGAGTACATCGCCAAGCGCGGACCTGTCACCGACCTCAAGATCGTCGTCCTCACGGTGATCGAGGTCATCACCGGCAAGGGTGCGTGCTAATGCTCCAAGACTATTCAAGATTCGCTGAACTCAAGCGCGTTCCCGTAATCGATGTTCCGATCACGGGAACCAATATGTCTGAGTGTGTCGAGTTTCTTACTCGTCATATAGATGAGTTACATGGTGAATATATTTGCGTTTCAAATGCTCATACCTCGGTTATGGCTCATGACGACCCCTCCTATTGGGTCTGCCAAGCTGAATCCCTCATGTCCGTTCCCGACGGTAAGCCCCTATCGGTTGTTGGGCGTAAAACAATCGAGTCAATGGGGCGTGTAACTGGACCCGATCTGATGCGAGAGATATTCAGCATTTCCGCGCAGCAAAGATGGAGCCATTACTTCTACGGTAACGAGCGGAAGAATCTCGACGCTCTCAAGAATTCACTTCAAAAGGAATATCAGGGTCTGGAAATCGCTGGCATGGAACCTTCAGTCTTCCGACCGCTCTCTGACAGCGAGAAGCGAGACCTTTCGCGACGTATCGCTGATTCGGGTGCAGACTTCGCATGGATTGCGCTGGGCGCACCCCGTCAGGAAGTCCTCATGCATGAGCTTAAAGGTGGCCCACAACCTTTGATGATTGGTGTCGGTGGTGCGTTCAACGTTCTCGCCGGAGTGGTGCCGGAGGCGCCGATGTGGATGCAAAACCTGAGTCTTGAGTGGCTCTATCGATTGATGCAGGAGCCGAAGCGACTCTTCAAACGTTACCTCGTTACTAATACCAAATTCCTCTTTTACGAGTTTACAAAGGCCAAACGTAAGGAAGGCAAATAGATGACCGAATCGACCACATTCAAAGACAAGACCCTCATGATCACGGGCGGCACCGGCTCGTTCGGCAACACCGTGCTCAAGCATTTCATGAACACCGACCTGGCCGAGATCCGCATCTTCTCCCGTGACGAGAAGAAGCAGGACGACATGCGCCACCGCCTGCAGGAGAGGTCGCCCGAGCTCGCCTCCAAGGTCCGCTTCTTCATCGGCGACGTCCGCAACGCCCAGAGCGTGCGCGACGCCATGCACGGCGTGGACTACATCTTCCACGCCGCCGCCCTGAAGCAGGTGCCCTCCTGCGAGTTCTTCCCCATGGAGGCCGTGCGCACCAACGTCATCGGCACGGACAACGTGCTTCACGCCGCCATCGACGAGGGCGTGGACCGCGTCGTGTGCCTGTCCACCGACAAGGCCGCCTACCCCATCAACGCCATGGGCAAGTCCAAAGCTATGATGGAGTCCATCATCTACGCCAACGCCCGCAACGGCGCCGGCCGCACCACCATCTGCTGCACCCGCTACGGCAACGTCATGTGCTCGCGCGGCTCTGTCATCCCGCTGTTCATCGACCGCATCCGCAAGGGCGAGCCGCTCACGGTCACCGACCCCAACATGACCCGCTTCCTGATGAACCTGGACGAGGCGGTCGACCTGGTGCAGTTCGCCTTCGAGCACGCCAACCCCGGCGACCTGTTCATCCAGAAGGCGCCGGCGTCGACCATCGGCGACCTCGCCGAGGCCGTGCAGGAGGTCTTCGGCCGCGTGGGCACCCAGGTGATCGGCACCCGCCACGGAGAGAAGCTCTTCGAGACCCTCATGACCCGCGAGGAGCGCCTGCGCGCCGAGGACATGGGCGGCTACTACCGCGTCGCCTGCGACTCGCGCGACCTGAACTACGACAAGTTCGTCGTTGACGGGGAGGTAGAGACCCAGGCCGACGAGTCCTACACCTCCCACAACACCGAGAGGCTCGACGTGGAGGGCACCATCGCCAAGATCAAGACCGCCGAGTACGTGCAGCTGGCCCTGGAGGGCCGCGAGCACGAGGCGGTGCAGTAGGGTGCGCGTCCTCGTCACAGGCGCGAAGGGGTTCGTCGGGAGGAACCTCTGCTGCGCGCTGAAGAACATAAGGGACGGCAAGGACCGCCGCGCGAAATACCAGTCACTCCTTCCCCTCGAGGTCATGGAGTACGACATCGACTCCATGCCCAAGGAGCTGGAGGACTTCTGCTCCCGCGCCGACTTCGTCTTCAACCTGGCCGGCGTCAACCGCCCCAAGGACCAGTCCGATTTCATGGAGGGCAACTTCGGGTTCGCCTCCACGCTGCTGGACACCCTCGAGCGCCACGGCAACAAGTGCCCCGTCATGCTCTCCAGCTCCGCGCAGGCGAGCCTGTCGGGCCGCTTCGAGGGATCGGTCTACGGCGAGTCGAAGCTCGCGGGGGAGGGCCTGTTCCGCAACTATTCCGAGAGGACCGGCGCCCCGGTGCTCATCTACCGCTTTCCCAACCTCTACGGCAAGTGGTGCCGCCCGCGGTACAACTCCGCCGTGGCCACCTTCTGCGACGCCATTGCGAACGACCGCCCCTACACCGTCAACGACCCCAGCGTGGAACTGGAGCTCCTCTATATCGACGACCTCGTCGACGAGATGCTGGGCGCCCTGCTAGGGCAGGAGCACCGCTGCGGTTACGACGGGCTGGAGCGCATCGAAGGTGATGATTTCTGCTACGTCCCCGGGACCGACGTGAAAACGCTGGGGGAGATCGTCTACCTGCTGGGCTGCTTCCGAGACAGCCGCGAGACCCTCTCGGTGCCGGACCTTTCCGAGGGTTCCTTCTCCAAGAAGCTCTGGAGCACGTTCCTTCCCTACTACGAGCCGGGGCACTTCGCCTACGGCCTCAAGCCCAATATCGACGACCGCGGCTCGTTCACTGAGTTCCTGCGCACGCCGGAGCGCGGGCAGGTCTCCGTCAACGTGAGCAGGCCCGGCATCACCAAGGGCAACCACTGGCACATGAGCAAGTGGGAGAGGTTCCTGGTGGTCTCCGGCACCGCGAGCATCAAGCTCAGGAAGGTGGGGGAGGACTCCGATGGAAACCCGTTCCCCGTCGACGAGTACATCGTCTCGGGTTCCGACATGCGCGCCGTGGAGATGATCCCCGGATACACGCACTCCATCACCAACCTGTCCGACACCGAGGACCTCGTGACGGTCATGTGGGCCAACGAGCCCTTCGACCCCGAGAACCCCGACACCTTTTACGAGGAAGTTTAGTCCAGCATGGATTTGAAGCGCTATGTCGCAAAGGGCCTAAGAGCAATTTTACAGCCTCCGGCTATTACCGACTGCACTATTCACCGCACCTCGCGCGTGTGTTCCGGTACGCAACTTAACAACACTAGTCTTGCTCGTTATTCTTATATCGGGCACGATTGCTTCACGGTTAACGCGCAGATTGGTTCATTCTGCTCTATTGCAGATTGCTGCCGTATCGGCGGGGCGTCCCATCAGATGTCATACGTTTCGACCTCACCGGTATTCTGTGAAGGAAATAACGTGATGGGAAAAAATTTCTCCCAATTTAAAGATGCAATAACAAATAAGACCGTTATTTCATCTGACGTTTGGATTGGGGCTGGGGCAACCATCCTTTCTGGAGTCTCAATCGGTGTTGGAGCTGTTATTGGAGCAGGCAGCGTTGTCACAAAAGATGTGCCCGCCTATGGGATTGTAGCCGGCAATCCAGCCCGCCTGCTTCGGTATAGGTTCTCTAGTAGTCAAATATCCGACTTGATTTCGTCGGAATGGTGGACTTGGGATGACGCTCGCCTAACTGAAGCAAGCAATTCATTTGATAACCCTGATTTATTTATTCAGCGCTTCGTTAAGGACAGCCGATGAAAATCTTACATATCTGTTTGGCTAGTTTCTATATCGATAACTATTCTTATCAGGAGAATTTGTTACCCAAGTTTCATAAGAAACTTGGGTATGAGGTTGAGATAATTGCCTCTATGCAGTCCTTTGATAGCAATGGAGAGACCTCTTACATTGAAAAATCGTCTTACTCCTATTTAAACGAGAATGGCATTAAAGTTACAAGGCTGCAGTACAAACATTCGAATCCTCAATTGCAGAGATTGCGTCACTACATAGGAACCGGCGAAGCGGTTGCAGCCGCTTCGCCTGATATTATTTTCTGCCACGGCTGCCAGTTTGGCGATATGCCAATTATCGTTAATTATGTAAAGGCACACCCCAACGTCAAGCTATTCATTGATAGCCATGCAGATTATTCGAACAGCGCTGGCAACTGGGTTTCGCTTCATATTCTTCATAGGATTATCTGGCGTCATGAGGCCCAGCTTGCGCTGCCCTATACAGAACGATTTTGGGGAGTTCTTCCCGCACGTGTCGAATTTCTGGAGGAAAATTACGGGCTTCCCAAGGAAAAGTGTCAGCTTCTTGTCATGGGTGCCGATGATGATGAAGTGAATAGGGCTTCTGGCTCTGCTTCAATCGTCAAAACCAAGAAGCGTTTTGGATACGCCGGCAACGATTTTATTATCGTAACAGGTGGAAAGATCGATGAGGCTAAGATGCAGGTTCTCGCTCTCATGGATGCTGTCGCCAAGATGGGCAAACATGTAAAGCTTCTTGTATTCGGCCCTGTAGTTCCCTCGATGAAGGCAGAGTTTGAGAAAAGACTTGCATGCGATCGCATATCTTATGTGCCTTGGGCTAACACATCGGACTCTTATGATTATTTCGCCGTAGCTGATCTAGTGGTTTTCCCTGGTCGTCATTCTGTTTATTGGGAGCAAGCTGTCGCTATGGGCAAGCCAATACTTATTAAGCGCTGGGACGGAACTACGCATGTCGATTGCGGGGGAAACGCGGCTTTTACAAGCGGTGATGACTCAGAGTCCCTTAAGGCAGATATCGAGAGAATTGAAAGCCCCGACGTTCTTTGCGATATGAACGAGGTCGCAAAGATTTCGAAGAATCATTTCCTGTATTCGGATATTGCACGAATGAGTATCGGACATGAGACCGACAGGGCATAGCTTTGAAACTTTTGATTGCATTAATTATTATATTTAATTTTGCTTCCAACTATCGTAGGGGCAGGTTTCTATCCTCTTCTACGGTTTGGATGCTCTGCTACTTCATGATTTTTGTCCTCTATCCGCTTACTGTTGACGAGCATCTCTATATAAACGCCTCAACAATTGATCTATATGCTTTTATTGGCATCCTCGCATTCACAGTTGGGGGAACAATTGGTCGATTGAAAAGGAGCGGAATACAAAGGCCATCAAAATCTGAAGTTATTGCTCCAAATAAATCCGTTGCCTGGGTTTTATTCTGGATTTTCCTTGCTGCTAGCGTTGCGCTTCTAATCTCGCAAATTGGTGTAGGGGGGATCTCTCAGGTTTTATCTGGAAAAATGACCTCCAAGCAGCTTACTTTGAGGGATGGAGGAATTGAATCCTCGTTCACTTTTGCAATCCACCTACTCGTTCCGTGCGTTTTGGCTCTGTGGGTTACTGCAAATAATGAAAAAGACAAGAGACGTGCGCTTATATCTCTTTTGATATACATCGTTATGACCCTATTATTTGGTTTTACGCGACTCTTTTTGATTTCTATCATTGCAATGCTTGTCATTTTTAGTCTAAGACATACTTCTATACACCAGCAAGTTGTTTATACAGCATTCAGTATTATTGCTTTGCTTTTTGCGATGGTTATTTTAAATTTCATTCGTTGCTTTGGACTGGGAGAGCCAATCTCCTTCAAAACCATTTTTGATATTGATTATATTTTCGAAAGCGCTGACTTTAGCTCTAGCTATCACTGGTTTAATGAACTGCTTAGTACTCACATCGACTTGATTAATCCTGTTGTGTATCTGAAGCCTCTATTTGCTTTTATTCCTCGAGCGATTTGGGATTTTAAGCCAGAGCCGCTTAGCATGCAGGTGCTTAAGCAGATTAATCCTGGTTTGGCTGCTACGGGTTACTCAACTGCTGGCAATAGCGTCCTTGGAGAAGGATATGCTGTTTTTGGTCTTGTCGGTATTTTTTTGGCTCCTTTCATTTGGGGGGTCGTTTGCACCGTTCTTGATGAGAGCTATTACAATCGATTGGAGGAGGGTAAGGATCAGTCCATCTGGACTATCGCTTACCTCATTTTTGCCGTGTTTGTTGTAATTAGTGGACAGCGCGGTGACTGGAGTCAATACATGACCATAGTTCTCTGGTTCTATTTGCTTCCTCTCTACTGCATAGGACGAAGGGTGCCTATTGAAGAGCAAACTGTCGAACCTTCTGAATTAATGGAGAGAGAACAGTGAAAGTTAACCAATACAAAGCCGGCGCCGTTCTATCCTATGGTGCCGTTGCCTTCAACACTGTTGCGGGGCTCATCTACACCCCTTGGATGATCTCTTGCATCGGTGCGGACGATTACGGTCTCTACACACTCGCTCTCTCCGTCGTCAATTTCTTCCTGCTCGATTTCGGGCTCGGAGATTCCGTCTCGCGCTTTCTCTCGAAGTACTATGCGGAGGGCAAAGAGGATGCCGTCGGGATGTTCCTGGGCATTGTTTATAAGACCTATATCGCGATAACCTGTCTCATCGCCGTCGCCCTCGTGGTCGTATTCTTCAATATCGATGGTCTTTACTCCGGTCTCACGCCAGAGCAGATGCCCGTTTTCAAGACGCTGTTCGTCATCGTTGCGTTCTACAGCATCTTCTCCTTCCCGTTCGCGCCCCTGAACGGCATCCTAACTGCCAACGAACGGTTCGTCGCCCTTAACGCGTGCAATCTCATCCAAAAGGTGCTGACGGTGCTCCTCATCGTCGTGACCCTCCTGATGGGCTGGGGGGTTGTAGCGCTCGTTATCGTCAACGCTGCCGTCAGTGTTGTCACCACACTCGCCAAACTCGTGCTTGTCCATAGGGGCACCAAGGCGAGGGCGGATCTCGCCGGCTGGGACTCGGGGCTCGCCCGCGAGGTGGTCGGTTTCTCCGTGTGGGTCATGGTCGGCCAGGTCTGCCAACGGTTCATCTTCGCGGTCATGCCGTCCATCATCGCCATCACCGCCACCACTTCCGAGGTCGCGCTATTCGGTCTCGCTTCGTCGCTCGAGAGTTATGTCTACACGGTTGCGAGCGCCCTGAACGGCATGTTCATGCCGAAGGTCTCTCGCGCAGTCGTCGGCGTTGGTGAGGGCCTACAGACCCTCATGGTCCGCTTCGGCAGGGTGCAACTGTATATCATCGGCTTCATCGAGGTCTGCTTCTTCGGTCTCGGCGGTTGGTTCATCCAGTGCTGGATGGGCAACGGGTACGACGGCCTCTGGCTGTGTACTCTCCTGCTCATTATCCCCAGCCTCATCGAGCTTCCGCAGCTCGTCGGCGTCACGGCGATCACTGCGGCGGGGCAGGTGCGAGCAAAGGCATTCGTATTCCTCGCCATGGCCGCCTGCAACGTCGTTCTTGGTTTCGTCCTCTCCGTGCCCCTCGGCGCCCTTGGTGGATGCCTCTCCATCTGCATCGCCTACTTTTTGAGGACCGTCGGGCAGAACGTCATCTATAGGAACTCCCTTGGGATTGACCTCAAGAGCTTCTTCGCCGACACATTCGGGAGCTGGCTGTTACCTGCCGCGGTCACGCTCGGGTTCAGCATTGTCCTGGACCGCCTCTTCCCCGTCAGGGGCTGGTCGGGGTTGCTCCTCGCGGGCTGCCTCACGGCTGCCGTCTACTCGTTCCTTTGTTGGAAGCTCTCGATGAACGAGTACGAGCACGGGCTCGTCATCTCGGTCGCCTCAAAATCGAAGAGGGCGAGGACCCGATAAGGGTCGACGAACGGTGTTCAATGATTCTCTTGCCATTGCGACTCTGTTGAATTGGCTTCCTCCGAGAAAGGATTCGAATGGATAACACGGTAAATATTCACTTCAAAGACGACGGCCGCCTAAAGCTCCTGATCATCGTGGGCACACGCCCCGAGGTCATCCGCCTTTCCGAGGTGATCAAGAAGTGCCGCCGCCACTTCGACTGCCTGCTGGCGCACACCGGGCAGAACTACGACTACACGCTCAACGGCATCTTCTTCCGCGACCTGTCGCTTGACGACCCCGACGTCTACCTGGACGCCGTGGGGGCCGACCTGGGCGAGACCGTGGGCAACATTATCGCCGCGAGCTACAAGCTCATGGTCCAGGTGAAGCCCGACGCACTCCTTATCCTGGGAGACACCAACAGCTGCCTGTCCGCCATCGCGGCCAAGCGCCTGCACATCCCCATCTTCCACATGGAGGCGGGCAACCGCTGCAAGGACGAGTGCCTGCCCGAGGAGACCAACCGCCGCATCGTCGACGTGATCTCCGACGTCAACCTGGCCTACTCAGAGCACGCACGCCGCTACCTCAAGGACACCGGCTGCGCACCCGAGCGCACCTACGTCACGGGGTCTCCCATGGCGGAGGTCCTGCGCGCGAACCTGGAGAAGATCGAGGCCTCCGATATCCTCTCCGAGCTCGGCCTGGAGCCCAAGCGCTACATGTTGCTCTCGGCCCACCGCGAGGAGAACATCGACACCGAGGCCAACTTCACGAGCCTGTTCACCGCGATCAACGCCCTGGCGGAGAAATACGACATGCCGATCCTGTACTCCTGCCACCCGCGCTCCCGCAAGCGCCTAGAGGCCACCGGCTTCCAGCTGGACCCGCGCGTGCGCATGCACGAGCCCATGGGCTTCCACGACTACAACTGCCTGCAGATGAACGCCTTCGCCGTGGTCTCCGACTCCGGCACTCTGCCCGAGGAGTCTAGCTTCTTCGCGTCTATCGGCCGCCCGTTCCCGGCGGTGTGCATCCGCACATCGACCGAGCGCCCCGAGGCCCTGGACAAGGCATGCTTCACGCTCGCCGGCATCTCCGAGAAGGGTCTACTGCAGGCCGTCCACACCGCCGTCGAACTCGACGCGGAGGGGTCGCTTCCCGAGGCACCCGTGCCCGACTACGCCGACGAGACCGTGTCCACCAAGGTGGTCAAGATCATCCAGAGCTACACCGGCGTCGTCGACAAGATGGTGTGGAGGAAGAGCCTCTAGCTATTAAGCCCCAACAGCTATTGGGGCTATTTTTAACCTGTTCTTTGACAATTGGAGAATGACATGAAGATCGCTGTCGCCGGTACCGGCTACGTCGGCCTGTCCCTCGCCGTCCTGCTCTCGCAGCACAACGAAGTGCACGCCCTGGACATCGTGCCCGAGAAGGTCGAGAAGATCAACAACTACGTGTCGCCCATCCAGGACGACGAGATCGAGCGCTTCCTGGCGGAGGCCAAGGCGGGGGAGCGCGAGCTCGACCTGCACGCCACCGTCGACGTGGCCGAGGCCTATGCGGGCGCCGACTACGCTGTAATCGCCACGCCCACCAACTACGACTCGGACAGGAACTTCTTCGACACGAGCTCCGTGGAGGCCGCCATCGCCGCCGTGCGCTCGGTGAACCCGGACGCCTGGATCGTCATCAAGTCCACGATCCCGGTGGGCTACACCGCCGGCCTGCGCGAGAGGCTGGGCGACAGCAAGATCTTCTTCAGTCCCGAGTTCCTGCGCGAAAGCAAGGCGCTATACGACAACCTGCACCCCTCCCGCATCGTGGTCGGCGCGCCGAAGGATGACGCTGACGCCGTCGCGGCTGCCGAGCGCTTCGCCGGCCTGCTCGCGCAGGGCGCCGATCCCGCCGAGCTGGAGCGCGTGAACGCCGACGGCTCCAAGGGCATCCCCGAGCTCGTGCTGGGCACCACCGAGGCCGAGGCCGTGAAGCTCTTCGCCAACACGTACCTGGCGCTGCGCGTGGCCTACTTCAACGAGCTCGACACCTACTGCGAGGTCCGCGGCCTCAACACCCGCGACGTCATCGACGGCGTCTGCCTGGAGCCGCGCATCGGCAGCCACTACAACAACCCCAGCTTC
>UQZD01000039.1:0-22618 GCA_900545485.1 uncultured Collinsella sp.
CTGCCAAGGCAACGACCACGCGCAAACGTACGACCGCCGCTGCCAAGAAGGCCACCGAGGCCGAGGTCGCTCCCGAGGTAAAGGCTGAAGCCGCCGTCGAGGCCAAGCCGGCGGCCAAGGCTCGGGCAAAGACCGCAGCCAAGAAGACGACCGCGACCGCCAAGAAGGCCACGGCAACGAAGTCGACGACGACCAAGGCTGCTACGACGAAGGCCGCCGTAAAGCCGGCCGCCAAAGTCGAGGAGACGCCCGCCGAGCCCAAGGCCGAGGTAACTGTCGAGGCCAAGCCGACCGCCAAGACCACCACGCGCAAGCGCGCCACGACGACGACCAAAAAGGCCACGGCCAAGGCTGCTGCCCCCAAGGCAGAGGCTAAGGCCGAGGTAAAGGCCGAGCCGGCGCCGAAGGCCGCCGAGGTCAAGACCGCTCCGAAGGCTACGGCAAAGACCGAATCCACCAAGGAGGCTCCGGTCTCCCCCACCACTCCGGTCGAGGAAAAGGCCCCGACCAAGAAGACGTCCGTCCGCAAGGCAACGGCCACCCGCAAGCGCCGCTAATCCGGACGATTAAAACTAAATCCTCAACGCAAAAGAGGGCGCCCCCAACCAGGCGCCCTCTTTTGCGTTGAACTTCTATATTAAAAAGAGGACCGGTTTACTACGACAAAATGGCTCCAGCCGTCCACGGCGAGTAATCTACGAAATTGGCAACGCTTTTACCTGCGGTTTTAATATCATCAAAATGACCGTGGTTGAGATCATCCAATTCATCGTAGTAAACCGAAGTACTTTTGTTTGACTACAAATAGTATCGGTATATGCGTTTTTGAATATCGCGATAATTTGGATGGTAAAACGATTTTCTAGGACAACCGTTCGCCGATGGTAAACGGATGTTGTTTATACAGCCTGTGTACAACAGATATACTTACATCCTGTGCGTAAAGCCCATGGCCCGCAGGCCGTGATTCTATTGAACTGGACCGTATTATGAGATTGATTCACAACAGCCGTCTGCCGCAGTTTCGTACTCCGTTTGGCGCTGTGACCACTGGAACTTCCGTTTCGCTATCGGTGATTTTGGAGGATGCCGACCCCAACCAGGCAACGCTTACCCTGCGTACCTGGGTCGATGAAATCGGTGAGTCTCTGTATCCCATGACGCACGAGGGCGACGGCATATTTACCGTAGAGCTTGAGTGCACCGAGCCCTGTCTTATCTGGTACAGCTTTATCTGCAATATCGAGGGCCAGCCCGAGGTACGCCTGGGTGCACCGCAAGGTCGCACCGGTGGCGAGGGTGTGACCTACAACTACGCCGAGGTTCCGTCCTTCCAGATTACCGTCTACAAGCACCGCGAGAACCGTCCCACTTGGTACGAGCGCGGTATGGTCTACCAGATCTTCCCCGACCGCTATGCACGCGACGAAAACTGGCGCGAACGCACGCTTGCCGAGGTCGAAAAACCGCGCAAAGGAATCCAGCGCCGCATGGTCGAGGACTGGAACGAACCGCCCGAGTACGAGCGTGCCGAAGACGGCTCCATCAAGACCTGGGATTTTTACGGCGGCTCGCTCAAGGGTATCCAAAATGACCTGCCCCGGATTGCCGAGCTAGGCTTTACGGCCATCTACCTCAACCCGATCTTTGAGGCCGCGAGCAACCACCGCTACGACACGGCCGACTACACCAAGATCGACCCGATTCTGGGCACCGAACAGGACTTTACGGAGCTGTGCGAGGCGGCCGAGAAGCTCGGCATTTCCATCATCCTGGATGGCGTCTTCAACCATACGGGCGACGACTCGATCTACTTTAACCGTTACGGCAACTATCCCGGCGTCGGTGCATGGCAGAGCGAGGACTCGCCGTGGCGCGATGCGTTTTACTTCCATGAAGACGGTTCGTATGACTGCTGGTGGGGCGTGGACAACATGCCCGCCATCAACGAGAGCTCCGAACTGGTGCGCGAGAAGCTCCTGGGCAAGGACGGCGTGATTCGCAAATGGCTGCGCGCCGGTGCCCACGGCTGGCGACTCGATGTGGCCGATGAGCTTTCCGATGACTTCCTGGCCGACATCAAAAAGGCCGTGCTCGCCGAGAAGCCCGACGCGCTGCTGCTCGGCGAAGTCTGGGAGGACGCCTCCAACAAGATTAGCTATGGCCATTTACGCCGCTACCTGCAGGGCTCCGAGCTAGACTCTGCCATGGACTACCCCTTCCGCGACATGGTCATCGGCTTTTTGATGGGCTACAAGAACGCCTATCAGGCTGCCGAGGACATCGAGACGCTGCGTGAAAACTATCCGCGCGAGGCCCTGTCCTGCGCGCTCAATCTGCTCTCGAGCCATGACCGTCCGCGCATCATCTCGGTGCTCGGCGGCGGCCCCGACGAGTCGCAGCTGCCTGAGAGCGAGCGCAGCAAGTGGCGCCTGGACGAGAACTCCATGGGCCTGGCCAAGAGCCGCTTTTGGTTAGCGACGCTCATGCAGATGACCTTCCCGGGTGTGCCGTCAATCTATTACGGCGATGAGTACGGCTTGGAGGGCCTCACCGATCCGGGCAACCGCCGCACGATGCCTTTGAAGGAAGACCTGCACGACTTCGATACGCTGGCTATTGTTAAGAACGCGTCTGCCGTCCGCCGCGCATTGCCCTTTATGGTCGACGGAGAAATCAAGGCCTTCGCGCTCAACGACGAGGTGCTGGCATACAACCGCACGGGCAAGAATGGCGAGTCCGCGACGGTTATCATCAACCGCAGCCTGCGCAATTCGCACTGCGTGACGATCCCGGCGCTCGGCGAATGCGCAAGCGACGTGATCAGCGGCCACGAGTGCGAGATCCACAACGGCACGGTTACACTCGACCTGTACCCGCTGGGCTCTTCGATCATCTATCACCATGCCGAGAAGCGCCTGCAGGAGCCGCTCGACCACGGCGCGGGCGTCGTATGCCACATCACGTCGGTACCGACCGATGACGGCAAGCCAGGCACAATCGGTGCGCCCACGCGTCGCTTTATCGACCATCTGGCCGCCATGGGCATGCGTTACTGGCAGGTCCTGCCCGTCAATCCCACGGACTTCTTCCGCTCCCCCTACGCCGGTCCTTCGGCCTTTGCAGGCAATATCGACCTGCTGCCCGAGAGCCACGAGGAGCTGGCCGCCGACTTCGTCACCTGGAAGGCCCGCGGCGGCGAGGATGCCGACCCGCTCTACACCGCGTTTAAACATCGCAATGCCGACTGGCTCGAGAAGTACTGCGTCTACATGGCGGTAAAGAAGCACTTTGAGGGACTGTCACGCCACGATTGGCCGGCGGATGTCTCGCGCTACAACGAGCACCTGATCGATGACAAGCGCTTCCACGACGAGGCCGAGCTGCAGGCGTACATGCAATATCGCTTTGACCTTGCCTGGTGCGAGCTTATGAACTATGCGCACAAGAAGGGCATCGAGGTCATCGGCGATATCCCCATGTATGTCTCGGACGATTCGGCCGATGCGTGGAGTGAGCCCGAGAACTTCTGGCTGTCCGACACCGGCAAGGCGATTGAGATTTCGGGCGCGCCGCCCGACAACTTTGCGCCCGAGGGGCAAGTGTGGGGAAACCCCACCTTCCGCTGGGATTACATGAAGGAGAACGGCTACCGCTGGTGGATGGACCGTCTGCGTCGCGCGTTCTCGCTCTACGACCGCGTGCGCTTGGACCACTTCCTGGGCTTCCACAGCTACTTTAGCATCCCCGCCGGCAAGGCCTGTGCCGACGGCCGCTGGCTTGCAGGACCGGGCAAGGACCTGTTCCAGACCGCCTACGACGAGCTGGGTCCGCTCAACTTTATCGCCGAAGACCTGGGTTATCTGACGCCTGGCGTTCGCGCGATGGCTTCGACCTGCGGCTTCCCCGGCATGGACGTGCTGGAGTTTAGCGACTACGATGTTCGCTGCGGAATTCATCCCACACCGGGCAAGATCCTGTACACCTCGACGCACGACACCTCGACGCTTGCCGGCTGGTGCACGCGCTCCTTTGCGGGCGGCGACGAGCCGAGCGGCATTGCATTGGCAGGCGAGCTCATGGGCAATGCCCTGGCAAGCGATGCCCCGCTCGTGATGATGCCGCTGCAGGACGTGCTGGGGCTGGGCGACGATGCACGTATGAACGTGCCGGGCGTGGCCACGGGCAACTGGACCTGGCAGGCTGACGAGGCGGACATTGCGGCCGCCGAGAACAAAACTGCACAGCTCCTGCGCAACAACCATAGATTCTGGGGCGAAGCGTGATAAAACCCCCGATATAGGGTACAGTTACAGACGTTTGAATTTTTGCGGGCAGAGTGATCTGCCCGCTTTGTGCTGAAAAGGAAGTATTATGGCGCGCTACGATTACAAGTGCACGAGCTGCGGCAACGTGTTTGAGGTTGAACACCCCATGTCCGAGACGCCCGAGGTCGTATGCCCCAGCTGCGGCGCCCCGGCATCCAAGACGTTCTCGGCCAGCGGCATTAAGTTCGACGGCAGCGGTTTCTACAACACCGACCAGCGCAGTGGCGGCTCCAGCACCAGCGCCACCAGCGGCTGTTGAGCCAACTGCCCGCATAACCACTAGCAACAAGCGGTCCCGACGCCCAGGTTTCCTTATGAGTTGCGGTGGAATAGTTCCTGAATCGGCCCAGCCAACGGCCAAACAGGAACTATTCCACCGCAAATTTTATATAGACGAGATTTCGGGCTGACGCTAAGTTTGTAACAGTTCAAAGCTATGCCGGATTACGAGGCTGAATTGACAACCTCTATCCATACCGGTAATTTGCAAATTTCAACAAGCCATCTACCTGCGGTTTTATTTAGGCCATTTTTGCTGTGGTCGGGCATCACCAATCTAGCCCCGTAATCCGCCCTACTTTTGATAGCAGCAAACATGAAACGGGGCCATTTTTCCCACTCTTTACCGCTATTGAGACCTCCGCTCGCAGGACAACCTGAATTGCGGTGAAATAAGGACTGTTTGGCGGGTAGAAGCCGCTATTCAATCCCTATTTCACCGCAACTTAGTTGTTACTTGTGGACCAGTCTGGCGCAGAAGTGGCCGTCGTAGGAATCTGCGTTTACGGGGACGCTTTGGAAGAGGCCTCGAGCGTTTTGGCGCAGGGTGACGAGGCTCTTGGCCTGGGCAAACTCGGGGAGCTGCAGAATCTGGGCTTCGGAGAGCGGCGCCACGGTAAAGCCTGCACCCTCGGGAGAGGCTAGGAAAGTATCCACAACCTGCGTGTTTTCTTCATCAAAAACCGAGCAGGTGGCATAGATGAGCTCACCACCGGCAGCCACGCGCGCGGCTGCTTCCTTGAGCATCGTCAGCTGCAGCTTGGGCAGTTCAGTCGTAACGTCGTTCTCGGTCAGACGCCATGGTATCTCGGGATGACGACGCATGGTGCCGGTGCCAGAGCACGGCGCATCGATAAACACCGTGTCGAACAGGGCAGGTTTACCAAGCATGGCATCGAACGACGTGAGGACCGCATCGAGTTCGCACGCATCACCCGAGACCGTGCGAACTCCCGTAATACCCGCCTTGTGCAAGCGCGCGAGATTCTGATCACATTTACGATCATGCAGGTCGAGCGCGGTATGCTGACGGTCGTAGCCGGCACGTTTGGCCTGGCACATCATCACATAGGTCTTAGTGCCGCGACCGGCGCCGATCTCCAGGCAACACCCAGGACGGGTCGCCGCAGTAGCGATGAGCTGGGCATTAAGGTCCGAGGCTACGGCAGCCGCGCGCTCAAACACACCCGACGCAACGGTGGCCTGTGCATCGACCGGCGCATGGCAGCCCGGAAACACCGGCGCCACAAGCTGCGAAATATACGGATCAGGTTTGGTCGCAAAGGCATTCTCGTGCAAAGCGAGCGGCGCGGGCGCCAGATTACCGGCAAAGTTGAGCGCGCCCTCGGGCGTATCGAACGACGCCATGATGCGTGCGCAAAGCCAGCGCGGCATACCCATCAGGCGAGACAGGCGAACCAAACGTCGCTCGGACTCATCAGCATCCGCCGCGGTGGCAAAGTCCTCGACGTTGTCCGCAACCTTATGCAGCACGGCGTTCGCCAGACCGGCGGCCGATTTAGCGCCGCTACGAACCAGCTCAACACCCTGACTCACGGCAACGCGGCCAGGGGTATGCAGGTAGAGCATCTCAAAGGCCGAGATACGAAGCGCCATACGAACGCGCGGCGCGACCTTTTTGGGCTTATCAAGGAACTGATCGAGCAACTCATCCAAAATGCCCTGCGTGGCGGCAACACCGAGCGCCAAGCGAGCGGCAAACGCGGAATCGCGCTGGTCGATGGCCTTGGCCGTAGCGCGGGCGGAGAGCACATCGCGCGCATACATGCCGCGACGGTCGGCCTCCATCAACACATCGAGCGCAAGCTTGCGCGCGGGAGACAACTTGCTCATGACAGTACACCCCACGTCAGATCGACACCTTGCAGGCCGGCAGCCCAGGCAGAAGCAGCCATGGCACGCTTGCCGTCGGGCTTAACCTCGAGCAGCTCAATCGCACCATCGGAAAGGCCCAGGTAAACACGTTTGCTCTTGACGGCAACAGTACCCTCGCCAAGTGACACGTCGGCCGGCGCAGCATCGAGCACGCGCACGGTCTTTCCGGCAATCACACAACGGGCAGGTGCAGTGTCGGACGAAGCCAGCACGTGACGCACGCAATCGAGCGCCGCCATCTGCGGATCCAGACGCATCTCCTGCTTGGAAATCTTGGCAGCATGCGTGACGAGTGACTCATCCTGCTCAGTCCAAACAACCGAGCCATCGGCAAGCGAGGGAAGCGTATCGGCAAGCAACCTGCCACCAAGCTCACCAAGCTCCATCGTGAGCGCCTCGGCATGCTTACCGGCAACCGACGTAGACGCCTGGGCGCAATAAGCGCCCGTATCCACGCCATGCCCAATGCGCATAATGGAAACGCCAGCAACCTCGTCACCAGCAAGAATGGCACGCTGAATGGGAGCAGCACCACGCCAGCGAGGCAGCAGCGAAGCATGAACATTCACAATACCGAGCGGCGCCATATGCAGCACCTCATCGGGCAAAATGCAGCCATAGGCAGCCACGCAGAATATATCAGCCTGCGCAGCCTGAAGCGCCTCAACAACCTCAGGCGTCATACGATTGGCTTCAACAACCGGCAACCCCAGCTCAAGCGCCTTGGCCTTAACAGGAGAAGGCTCAAGCTTCTTACCACGCCCACGAACAGCATCAGGACGAGTAACAACAAGCGCAATCTCATTCCCAGCCTCAACAAGCGAAGTCAACGAAGGCACAGCAAAATCAGGCGTACCCATAAACACAATACGCATAAAAGTAAGTCTCCTCTCAATAATGAGCCGAGACGGCTACAAACAACAGCGGAAAGCCAAGTGCCCAGCCCATCCGCAATAACAATTCAACAAGAACAAATATACCCAAAACCAAAGAAAGAGCCGCAATAAAAGCAGCTCTCCCAACAAAGCAATTATCAGCGAAGACGCCCCTCCCTGGCCCGACGGCACCCGGGCGAAGAGGAGCACGAAAACGCAGTCCCCTTCCGCCGCAGGGCTTAGGTTATTGCTCCACGCGCAGTTCCGCACGAGCCGAAGAGCACTTAATGTGCTCTTCGTGCGAGCAGGACTGTTTGAGCATGGAGCAAAACCTAAGCCCTGCGGCGGAAGGGGACGGTGGGACCTACTCCGTCTCGCCCGGTCGAGCGCCGCGGGCCAGGGCGTCCTGGTACTCCTTGACTGCCTTGAGCCTCTGCATGGGCTTCAGTCTCTCGAACATGGTGTTGCCGTGCAGGTGATCGATCTCGTGCTGCAGGCACACGCAGAACAGGTCGCCCGTGGCCTCGTAGCGGATCAGGTTGGCATCCAGGTCATACGCCTCGACGACAACATGGTCGGGACGCTCGATCTCGCAGCTAATGCCGGGGATAGACAGGCAGCCCTCGTTAAAAGGCACCAGATGGTCGCTCTGCTCAACAATGACAGGGTTGATGAGCACGTACGGGTCATAGTCGTTCTTGTCGGTGTAGTCGCAGTCGATGGTGACGAGCTGAATGAGCTCGCCGATCTGCGGAGCAGCCAGGCCGCAGCCACCGTTCTCAAACATCATCTTCTTCATCTTCTCGGCAAGCGCCTCGATCGCCGGGGTAATCTCCTCGATGACAGCGCACTCCTGACGCAAACGAGGGTCGGGCGAAAGTACGATTCCGTTGGCTTCCATGGCCATCCTTTCGGGTTTTACATCAAATCATAGGCGTCGACGTCAACGCTCACGCTCACGCCACGCACGGAGCCCACCTCTTTGAGGCAGGCGTCGATATCATCAGAGACATGGTACCCCACGGGCGACTTCACAAGCAGGTGGAAGCGATAACGGTCCTTGGCTCTCTCGATTACACACGAAGCCGGTCCCAGCACCTGGGGCACGGCGCTCCCTGCCCGCAAAAAATCGGGAGCGGCGGCATGCCAGCAGCGCTTGAGGAGCTTTGCGATGCGCCCAATGTAATCCTGCGCGTCGTCTCGGTTCGCCGACCACACCAAGATGTTGACCAGGCGAACAAACGGCGGGTACAGCGCGTCGCGGCGCTGATCCAGGTCGTAGTCGGTAAAGATCGAACGGTCGTGCTCGGCGACGGCGCGAATGACCGGATCCTCGGGCAGGTAGGTCTGGATGATCACCTCGCCGGGCCGATCGCCGCGACCGGCACGACCCGCCACCTGTTCCAGTAGGTCGTAGGCGCGCTCCCCTGCGCGGAAGTCCGGCAGCTTGAGGGCGAAGTCGGCGTTGACCACGCCCACGAGCGTGACTTCGGGAAAGTCGAGGCCCTTGGCAATCATCTGGGTGCCCAGCAGCACCGCACAATCGGCCGCATCAAACTGCTCGAGCAGCTTTTTGTGTGCATCCTTGCCGCGCGTGGAATCGGCATCCATGCGAATGATGGCGACGTCCTCGGGAAGCATCTGATGCAGTGCGTCCTCGATCTGCTGAGTGCCAAGACCCATTTTTGCCAGGTAACGGCTGCCGCACTTGGGGCAGCGACTCGTGGGCGCAGGATACGGCTGCACGCGCCAGGACGAACCGCATGTGTGGCACTGTAACGTATGGGTGCGCTCGTGGTACGTGAGCGCGGTGGAGCAGTGGTTGCAGGTGGGCACGCAGCCGCATTCGCGGCACATAAGGAACGGCGCAAAGCCGCGACGATTGTGCAGCAACACGGCCTTTTCGCGGTGCTCGACCACGCGTTCTAGGCCTTCCATCAGCGGTTTTGAGAACATGGAGCGGCTGCCGTGCGAGAACTCGCGGCGCAGGTCGGCAATGCGGACCGTGGGCAGCACTGCATGTTCCGGACGCTCGGGCATCTCGACGCGCGTCCAGGTAACACCGTTGTACGTGCCGCGGCGGCAGCGGTCGAGGGCCTCGGCAGAAGGCGTGGCCGAGCCCAACACAAGCGGGCAGCGATAGCGGCGAGCCATCTCGGCAGCCACCTCGCGAGCATGGTAGCGCGGACTGGAGCCCTGTTTGTAGCTGGTCTCGTGCTCCTCGTCGATGATGATGAGGCCCGGGTCGTCAAGCGGGCAAAAGAGCGCCGAGCGGGCGCCGACGACCACGCGGGCCGCACCGCTGGCGACCATATCCCACTGGTCCAGGCGCTCGCCGGCCGAAAGACGCGAATGGAACACGGCGACCGTCTCGCCAAAGCGCGAGCGAAAGCGGCCGACGGTCTGGGCCGTCAGCGAGATCTCGGGCACCAGCACGCAGGCCGAGCGGCCGGCCGCGAGCACGCGCTCAATCGCCGAAAGGTAAACCTCGGTTTTGCCGGAGCCGGTGACGCCGTCGACCAGCACCACGTCGCCATGAGCGTCCAGACGAGCGCGCTCAATCTGCGCGAGTGCCTGCTGCTGACCGTTGGTGAGTGCGACCGGCGCCTTGCCGCTTGCCGAGGACAGCGTGGTCTGCTCGCTGCAGCCACGCCACGCACGGCGCTCCTCCACCACCACGACGCCGCGCTTTTCGAGCGCCTTGATAGTCGCCGACATGCTGTTATAGAGCAGGTTGAGGTCGCGCGTCGTGACCGGTCCGCACTGGAGCGCCTCGATGAGCTGACGCTGACGAACCGCCGTTTTGGGAGGCGTATAGTCGAAGCCCTCGGGCGTAAGCATGACCCAACGGTTTTGGATAGGCTTGACGGCGGGGCGCTCAACCGTCCACACGCCGTCGTCGCCCTTGACCACGCGCGGGCTTCCACCCGGTGGCAAGAACAGGCGGAGACACTCGGAAAGTGTCGCGACATACTCGCGACTCATCCAGCGTGCGATACGAGCAGCCTCGGCGGTAAAGAGCGGTTTGCTGAGGATAGCCTCGATGGGCTTGATGCGCGCAGGGTCGAGGGCGCTGTTGCCCTGCAGGTCGCCCAGCTCAGGCGCAATGTCGACGATATAGCCCGCGGCGGCGCGGTTGCCAAAGTGGACCAGGACTGTGGATCCGACCTGCGCCTCGTTGGCAAGGGACCGAGGAATGCCGTAAGCAAACGGCTCGGACAGCGCACGGGCGGGGATGTCGAGAACCACGCTCGCATAGGCGGCGATGGGCTCAGGTGCAGGTTTAGGCTGAGCCGAGGCAGCGGCAGGCACTGGCTTCACCGGAACCTCCTCCGGTTCCGGCGAACCAAACAGCGAAAGTTGCTCGGCCATGGCCCCAGCACCTCCTATCCCATACGTCTACAGAAACAAGAGCCCCGCTCTGAGTGAACGGGGCTCGGATACATACGTTTGCGCGACTGTTACAGCGCCATCGTGCGGGCGCGGTCGATGCGCGCCAGGCAGTCGTCGCGGCCGACGAGCGCCATGGTCTCGCCCAGCGGGGGGCTCACCATGTTGCCGCAGACGGCGACGCGAACGGCCTGGAACACCACGCGCTTCTTGAGGTCCATCTGCTCGGGCAGCGGCTCAAGCGCGGCGTCGATGGCCTCGGCGGACCACTCGGTAACACCCTCGAGCGCGGCCTTGGCGGCGTCAAGAATGGCACCCATGCCCTCCTTGGCCAGGCCCTTGTTGACGGACTTCTCGTCATACTCGAGCGTCTCGGCCGTGGCAAAGATGGGGGCGGCGACGGTCACGGCGTCGGCCGGCATCTTGGTACGCGGCTTGACGATGGAGGCAAGCGCGTCGATCCAGTCCTCGCCGTACTCGACGTTGCCCTCGATCATGCCGGCCTCGTGCAGCTCGGGGACCATGATCTCATCGGCAAACTGGGCGTCGGACATGCCGTTGATGTACTCGGCATTGACCCAGTCGAGCTTCTTGGGGTCGAAGGTCGCCGGGTTCTTGGAAATGCGGTCAAGCGAGAACTTGCTGGCCAGGACATCGCGCGGGATGATCGTGGTCTCGCCGTCGAGCGACCAGCCAAGCAGCGCCAGATAGTTGACGAACGCGTCAGGCAGGTAGCCGGCGTCGCGGTACTCCTCCACCGAGGTGGCGCCATGGCGCTTGGAGAGCTTCTTGCCGTCGGCGCCCAGAATCATGGAGATATGGGCGAACGTGGGCACGGGCGCGCCGAGGGCCTCGTAGACCATGACCTGGCGCGGAGTATTGGAAAGGTGGTCATCGCCGCGGATGACGTGGGTGATCTTCATCATGGCGTCGTCGACGACGGTCGCGAAGTTGTATGTGGGCGTGCCGTCGGAGCGGAAGATGACAAAGTCGTCGAGCTCCTTGGCATCGAAGGTTACCTCGCCATGGACGGCGTCGTGGATGACGACGTCGCCGCGGTCCTCGGGCACCTTGATGCGCAGGACGTAGGGCTCGCCGGCCTCGATGCGGCGGCGTGCCTCCTCGGGATCCAGATCGCGGCAGCGGCGCTGATAGCCCTGGAAGGGGTCCTTGCGCTCCTGCGCGGCCTTACGGTCGTCGTCGAGCTGCTCCTTGGTGCAGAAGCAGGGATATGCCTTGCCCTCGTCCCAAAGCTGCTGGGCGGCCTGCTTGTACAGGTCCAGGCGCTCGGTCTGGGCATAGGGGCCAAAGTCGCCGCCCACCTCGGGGCCCTCGTCCCAGTCCAGGCCCAGCCAACGCATGGCGCGCAGGATGATCTGCGTGTTCTCGTCGGTGGAACGGGTGGGGTCGGTGTCGTCGATGCGCAGGATGAACGTGCCGCCGTTTGCGCGAGCAAAAGCCCAGTTATAGATAGCGGTGCGGGCGCCGCCGATGTGCAGCTTGCCCGTCGGTGAGGGTGCAAAGCGGACGCGAACGTCTGATGCCATGGAAATCTCCTCGATTGCAGGATGGATGTCTAACCGCACCAGTATAAAGCAACAATGCCCACCTCCGCACAAAGGGCACCGACCCATTCATTGGGGACAGACTTAAATGACCAGTCGCTGGGGACGTTCTTAGTTTATGGCTGGTCATTTAAGCCTGTCCCCAATGAGTAGGTGCGGAAAGGGTGTGAATGTTGGATTTACGCGCTATGATGTGCCCTTGCATACAGAGCCCGGCGGAATGGTAACGGTCGCCGGGACGCGTTTTTGAAAGGACAATCATGTCAGAAGAACTTCGTTCCATCCCGCCCCAACACGGGTCCTTTGTATTTACGTCGGAGTCGGTGACCGAAGGTCATCCCGATAAGATCGCCGACCAGATCAGCGATGCCGTCCTCGACGCAATCCTCGCCAAAGAAATAGAGCTCCAGGAGCAGGGTTACATCGCCCCCAACGGCGTGCCGGCCAACGTGGAGAACGTCCGCTGCGCCTGCGAGACCCTCGTGACCACCGGCACCGTCATCGTCGCCGGCGAGATTCGCACTCAGGCCTACGTCGATGTACAGGAAATCGCCCGCAGCGTTATCCGCCGCATTGGCTACAACCGTGCCAAGTTCGGTTTTGACTGCGACACCTGCGGCGTTATGAGCCTCATCCACGAGCAGTCGCCCGATATCGCCCAGGGCGTTGACGAGTCCTTCGAGACCCAGACCGGCGCTACCACCGACCCAATCGACCTGATCGGTGCCGGCGACCAGGGCATGATGTTCGGTTATGCCTCCAACGAGACCAAGACCCTCATGCCCATGCCACACTACCTGGCAAGCCGCCTGGCCGAGCGCCTGGCCGCCGTGCGTCACGACGGTACCCTCGCCTATCTGCGTCCCGACGGCAAGACCCAGGTCACCGTGCACTACGAGGAAGGCAAGCCCGTCGAGGTCACGACCATCGTCATCTCCACGCAGCACGCCGCCGAGATCGAGGACATGGGCAAGATCAAGGCCGACCTCATCGAGCACGTCATCACCCCGGTCATGGCCGCCGAGAACATGCCGTGGGACAATGCCGACATCTACGTGAACCCCACCGGTCGCTTTGTCGTGGGCGGCCCCATGGGCGACACGGGCCTCACCGGCCGCAAGATCATCGTCGACACCTACGGCGGCTACGGCCGTCACGGCGGCGGTGCCTTTAGCGGCAAGGACTGCACCAAGGTCGACCGCTCCGCCGCGTATGCCGCGCGCTGGGTCGCCAAGAACGTGGTCGCCGCCGGCCTTGCCGACCGCTGCGAAGTCGAGCTGGCCTACGCCATCGGCGTTTCCAAGCCCCTCTCAATCATGGTCGACACCTTCGGTACCGCACATGTTGCCGAGGACAAGATCGTCGAGGCCGTAGAGAAGACCTTCGACCTGCGCCCGGGCGCAATCATCCGCGACCTAGACCTGCGTCGCCCGATTTACGAAAAGACGGCAGCCTACGGTCACTTCGGCCGCGAAGACGCCGACTTCACCTGGGAGAAAACCGACCGAGTCGAAGAACTCAAAGCAGCCTGCGGCCTGTAAGCACGCGGCTAAAGCTACAGCCAAATAGAAACGCACCAAAAAGAGGTACCGAAACAACCGGTACCTCTTTTTTATTTAATCGGTGGTGAAGATGAGTCGACATGGAGCACAGAATAGGTCTCCAGCTGATGGATTTTGCAGCATGAGCGCCTCTACCATGTATCCTAAGTTCCGAGGGCTTTGGTATTTGGTCGATCGCGAGTTCCGCACGAGCCGGAGGCCACTTAATGTGGCCTCCGTGCGAGCCAGGACTGTAGAGCAGGCGACCAAATACCAAAGCCCTCGGAACGACGGGATAGAGAAGGAGCACCCATGGCAGGCAAGCCGCAAACACTAGCTACGACCTCGGCATTCGAGATCTTGGGCCCCGTCATGGTCGGCCCCAGCTCATCGCACACCGCCGGCGCCCTGCGCTGCGCCCAAGTTGCCGCCAGCCTGTTGGAAGGTCGCATCACCAAAGTCACCTTTGGCCTGTGGAACTCCTTCGCCCACACCTACCGCGGCCACGGCACCGACCGTGCGCTCGTCGCGGGCATCCTGGGCCTCGACACCGATGACGAGAACATCAAGCAGGCCTTCGACCTCGCGCGCGAGCAGGGCCTCGAATATCACTTTGACATCAAGGGCGATGACGCCTCCATCCACCCCAACACCGTGGACATCGACATGCAAGACGATATGGGCGCCACGGCTCAGGTCCGCGGTGAGAGCTTGGGCGGCGGCAAGATGCGCATCAGCCGCATTAACGGCGTCGGCGTCGACATCTCGGGTATGTACTCCACACTCTTTGTGGCGCACTACGACGTCCCCGGCGTGCTCGCCGCACTCACCAACCTGCTCGCCTACGCACACGTGAACATCGCCTTCTGCCGCACCTACCGCACTGAAGTGGGCGGCCAGGCCTACTCCGTCTTTGAGACCGACGGCGCGCCCGACGACACCGTTATCCCCATGCTACGCAAGCTCGACAATGTCGATTACGCGACCTTTATCGAGCTCCCCGGTTCTGCCTCGTCGCTCTCCCCCGGTGTCTCGGCAAAGGAGATCTTCGACGACGGCGAGCAGCTGCTCGATGCGTGTGAGGAACTGGGGCTCAGCATCGGCGCCGTCATGGCCGTACGCGAGGCACGTCTGACCGGTGAGGCCCACGCCGTCGCCGCCATGCGCCGCGTGCTCGACGTCATGCGCGAGGAGACCACGACCCCTATCGCAAATCCGCAGCGCTCGCTCGGCGGACTTATCGGCGGCGAGGCCAAGCTCGTCGAAGCACCCCGCCGCAACGATTTCAATGCAAGCCTGATGGGCGCCGTCCAGACCGACGCCGTTGCCCGCGCCATGGCCGTGCTCGAGCGCTCCGCTACCATGGGCGTGATCGTCGCCGCCCCCACAGCCGGCTCCGCGGGTGTTGTGCCCGGCTGCGTGCTGGCGCTCGCCGATCACCTTCAGCTCGACGACGAGCAGGTCATGGACGCGCTCTACTGCGCAGCCGCCATCGGCCTCAACCTCACCACAAGCGCCTGCGTTGCCGGCGCCGAGGGCGGCTGCCAAGCCGAGGTCGGAAGCGCCGCCGCCATGGCAGCCGCCGCGCTGGTGCAGATGCTCGGCGGCACGCCCGGGCAGGCTCTCGACGCCAGTTCCATCGCGCTAAGTAACCTGCTGGGCCTCGTTTGTGACCCCGTCGGTGGCCTCGTGGAGGTGCCCTGCCAAAACCGCAACGCCATCGGCGTGGCAGCGGCCTTTAGCTCGGCACAACTCGCCCTCGCCGGCATTAAGAGCTTGGTGCCGTTTGACCAGATGGCACATGTCATGCTCTCGGTGGGTCACGCGTTGCCGGCCACGCTGCGCGAGACGGCAAAGGGCGGCATCGCGCAGGCTCCGGCCGCACTTTCGGCCTGTGCAAAATGCGGCGTGTGCGGATAACGGCAAAGAATGACTCAAAGGTGGGACAAATGTCCCACCTCTTTTGAATGCCACCGTTTCCGTACCACAAACAGCAGGGCAATCGCTATAATGCAAGCCCAGTAAAAACACGATGAGCCATAAGGCGAAATTCGAAGGATATGCATACGATGTCGCAAAACGATCGAACTCAACTGATTCCCGATCCGCAGCAGCCGAGCAGGCACACCGGCGGCGTTCAGTCACCGCGTCCTATCGCGCCGAGCCACGGTCAGCAGCGTGGTGCTGTAAACGCTTCCCAACGCCCAAACCAACAGCGACAGCAGCGCCAGGCAAACGGCAATACGCCCAAGCAGCCCCCCACGCACGCCCGAGGCGATCGCGGCCCCGCGCGCAAGTCCGCCGGCAACAATAAGTCGGGCAAAAAGACGACGCTCTTTGTCGTCTTGGGTCTTATCGTCATTGTCTATATCGTAGGAATCGTAGCGTTTTCGCAGCTAGCCTACCCCAACACCACCATCGCCGGCGTCGACGTCTCGTTCTCCAACGCTTCGTCTGCCGCTACCAAGGTCAATTCGGCATGGAAGCACTATAAGCTCACCGTGACAGGCGATGACTTTAGCTGGACCTATCAGCCCGAGTCCGATGAGCCCATCGTCGATGGCGAAGCTGCCGCAAAAGAGATTATCAGCCACAACGAAGCCTTTGTATGGCCGGTCCGCCTTGTGGAATCCTTAAGCGGCAAGGCCAAAACAACCGCTACCTCCAACGAAGTCGATCTTGATCAAGACGTCGACCTGTCCATGCTCTCCGATACCTTTGACCAAAAGAAGTTTGAGAAGGATCTGGGCGCCGCCATCGACGAGTTTAACGAGGGGCGTTCGGGCACGTTCGAGGCCAATAGCTCCTATGACGAGCAGGCCGGCAAGTTTACCGTCGAGAAGGCGCGCTCCAACGAAAAACTCAACCGCGAGCATGTCATTAAATATGCCGAGCTCGAGCTTGCCTCGCTGGCCGAGACCGTAGATCTTTCCAAGCTCGGCAACGATGCCTATGAGCCGCTCAATGGAACGCTGACCGATGATCAGATTCAGGCCGCATGCGATGCCGCCAACAACTTCCTGGGCGTCAACGTGACCCTCAAGCTTAACGGCGAGGATGCCGGCAAGGTTGATGGCGGCTCCGTATTGCAGTGGATCAGCTTTGACGATCCGGCCAACCCCACGCTCGATACGTCGCAGATCAGCAGCTGGGCAGCCGAACTCGCCAACGGCTTTAATACCGTGGGCTCCACTCGCTGGTGGACGCGCGCCGATGGCAAGCAGTGCGCCGTCGAAGGCGGCGACTTTGGTTGGTCCATCGACAGCAGCTCGCTCGCCAAGCAGGTCGAGGACGCCATTAACAACAAGCAGACCGGCGAAATCGAGATCAAGTACTCCCAGAAGGCCGACACCTTTACCGCAAAGGGAGAGCCCGACTGGAAGGCGTATATCGACGTCGACCTGTCCGAGCAGCACGCGCGCTACTATGACGAGAACGGTAATATCGTTTGGGAGGCCAACTTTATTTCCGGCAAACCGGGCGAAGACGCCACCCCCGAGGGCGTGTGGCAGATCAACAGCAACGACGGCGGCGGCAGCACCCTGATCGGAGCCAAGGACCCCGAGACCGGTAAGCCCAAATACGAAAGCCCGGTGAGCTACTGGATGCCGTTCGAGGGCAATATGATCGGCTTCCACGATGCCACCTGGCAAAACGACAAGAGCTTCGATAACGCCGAGTCGTACAAATGGTGCGGCAGCCACGGCTGCATCAACCTGCGTCTGGCAGACGCCAAGGCACTTCACGACTGCATCAAAGTCGGCCTGTGCGTGGTTGTCCACTCGTAGTGCAACGCGCGCATTCCTACAACGTGGAACCGCAGCGACCAATCTAACAGTTCCGAAAGAAACCGTCCTATGCGCCCGCCCCAACCGGTGGGCGCATATAATTATCGAGGTTCTTTCTATAAAGGAGACGCTATGCCGAATGTCCCCACGATCACCCCGGACCCAGATGATACCGAGCGCACGCCCGAAGGTGCCACCGAAACGATTCCTCTGATTACAAACGTACATGCCGATAAGCAGAGCGGACGCGCGAACGATGCGGCCGAGATTTCCGATGAAGAGGCATATGCCAAGCTCAAAGCAAAACGTGCCGAACGTCGACGCAAAAAGCTGATTCGACGCGGCATTGCCGTCGGTGTCGTAGGTGCCATCGCGCTCATTGCCATTGTCGCAACCCTGGTTATCAATGCGCAGCCTCAGGGCGCTAGCGGGCCTGTGACCGACATGGTGACCGAGGGCACGTTTACCACAACGGTCGAGGCTAAAGGCCAGCTCAAACCCATTTCGTCCTCAGTGGTCTCCCCTTCTGTCGACGGTACGGTCGATTCGATCAACGTGCAGGCGGGCCAATCCGTCAACGAGGGCGACGTGCTTATGACCATTAAAAACGACGAGCTCGATCGCAACGTTGCCGAGGCGCAACGTGCAGTTGCAGCCGCTCAGGAAGACCTCGCCAACGCGCAGAAAGCCGCAGCTGCCGCGCAGGCCACCCCAACGACGGACGTCGATGGAGCTTCCGCAGCGGCTGGCGTCTCCGACGCATCAGCGGACACGAACGCCGTATCGGCCGCGCAGCGCAGCCTCGCTTCGGCCCAGGCAAACCTTGATCAGGCGAACGCCAAGGCCGCCAGCCGTACGGTCACGGCCCCGAGCTCGGGCAGCATCGTGGAGCTCAATGCCAAAGTGGGCGCCACGGTTACAGGCGGCATGATCATGGGCGAAAGCGATACGAGCGGCGGCAAGCAGTGCATGCAGATCGCCGACATGTCCAAGATGAAGGTGACCGTGCAGGTGGGCGAAAAGGACATCGCCAAGATCGCCGTTGGGCAGATCGCCAACGTCACGTATCCCGCGTTTCCCGATATCGTGAGCCAGGGCACCGTCACGGCTATCGCGTCGGTGGCAAACTCCGACGCCGCCAACAGTGGCGGCGGCAGCGTAACCTTTAACGTCGACATCCTCATCGAGGCGCCCGACGCGCGCCTGAAGCCGGGCATGACGGCCGAGGTATCGGTGGTGACCGAGCAGCTCGACGACGTGGTGATGGTGCCGACGATGGCGCTCATGACCGAAGACGGCGAACACTATTACGTCAACGTGGCGACTGATGACGAGGGCAAGCAAACCCGTCGCGTGAAGGTGACCGTCGTGACGCAAAACGACAACGAAGCCGTAGTCGGCAAGACGCAGGTCAAGCACGACGACCAGGGCAACGAGATCAACCCTGGCGTGCCGGTTTCCAAGCTGCGCGATGGCGACACCCTCGTCATGGACACCGGAGCGGACGCAACGGCTGACGGCGGCTACGGCGCGGATTCGGGCAGTATGTCTGCCGACGAGGGCATGTAATGCGTCCCGTTATCGACATCCGCAACGTGCACCGCATCTTTGAGAGCGAGGCGGGGTGCGCCCACATCCTGCACAACGTGAGCCTGGCGGTAAATCCCGGCGAATTCGTCGCCATCACTGGCCCATCGGGCTCGGGCAAATCAACGCTCATGAACATCCTCGGCTGCCTGGATAAGCCAACGGCAGGCGACTACTACCTGCAAGGGCTTAACGTGGCCGAGCTCGATGATGACGAGCTCACCGAAGTCCGCGCCCTGAGCATCGGCTTTGTCTTTCAGAGCTTCAACCTGCTGCCGCGCCTGTCGGTTATCGAAAACGTCATGCTGCCGCTGGCCTACACCAATGTGTCCCGAAGCCAGCGCGAAATGCGCGCCGTGCACGCGCTGCAGGCCGTCACGCTACCGGTCGACCACTGGGACCACCGCATATCCGAGCTCTCGGGCGGCCAGATGCAGCGTGTCGCCATCGCGCGCGCCCTTGTCAATGACCCGCCCATCATCCTGGCCGATGAGCCGACGGGAAACCTGGACTCCGCAACCGGAGCGCTCGTCATGGAAACATTCCACAAGCTTCAGGAGCGCGGCAAGACCATCGTGCTCATCACACACGACCCCGGCATCGCCGCCGAGGCCGACCGTGCCGTGACCATCCGCGACGGTCGCATTCACGACGGCGCGTATATTCCGCATGCACCGCGAACCCTGCGCAGCGCCGTAGATAGCCTGCCCATGATTTCCGCCTGCGTCAACCCGACGAAAGGAGTGGTGGCATGAGCGCCCGCGATCTCATCCAGGAAGCCCTTCACTCGCTCGAAGCCAACAAGGGGCGCAGCCTGCTCACCATCCTGGGCATTGTCATCGGCATCGCCTCGGTAATCGCCATGACTTCGCTCATCGGCGGCATCCAAAACAGCCTGGTCAACAGTCTGGGTCTCAATGCGGCACGCATGGTGCAAATCTATTCGTCGCAAGAACTCACCGAGTCGGACATCGAGAAGCTTCAAAAACTGGTGCCGCAGATAGAGCAGATCGGCATTGTCGACAGCGCGTATACCGAGTACAAGACCGGCGATAAAAGCTATACCGTCATGGCACAAGGTGTCGATAGCGACATGCTCGACGCCGTGGGGGCCAGCAAGCTCGTTGCGGGGCGCACCTATTCCCAGGCCGAGTCCCAGTCAGGCTCGCGCGTGGCGCTCATCAGCCGCAACGGCGCCGATCAGCTTTACGGCAACGAACAGGATGCGCTGGGGAAAACCATCAAGGTGTCCAACGGCGAGGTGCAGATTGTAGGCGTGATTGATGGCGGCAGCGACTCCATGGGCTCGCTTACGCTGTATATGCCACGCGAAACCATCTCCGAGTTGTTTGGCGACGAGAATCCTTCATTCCCCAGTGTGACGGCACTTGCCGCCGAGGGCACGGACATGGATGAGCTCTGCAAGACCATCGAGTCCAAGGTGCGCGCAATGAAGGGCATCGCGGAGGATGATGAGTACGACAGTGTATCGGCGACCTCCATGAAAAGCGCCATCGATGCACTCAACTCCTTTATGGGCGCATTCTCGCTCATCATGGGTGCTGTCGCCAGCATCTCGCTGCTTGTCGGCGGTATCGGCATTATGAATATGATGCTCACCAACGTGACCGAGCGCATCCGCGAGATCGGCATCCGCCGCGCTCTGGGCGCCAGTCGTCGCGATATCACCGCGCAGTTTTTGGCCGAGTCCTCGGCACTGTGCGTCACCGGTGGCCTGCTGGGTGTCCTGATTGGCTATCTGCTGGCATGGGGACTCACGTTCTTTGCCGCAAGCTCGGGCATCATGAGCGAGTTTGGAGCTACCGGGACGATCACGCCAAGCTTCTCCATTACGACAGTGTTGATCGCGTTTGCCGTATCGGTCGGCATCGGCGTAATCTTTGGCTTCTATCCCGCTCGCCGCGCGGCAAAGCTCGACCCGGTGGAGTGCCTACGCTACCAGTAAGCCACCACCAACAAGTTGCGGTGAATTAGAGCGCCTAGCGCGCGAACTCCCGTAAAAGCGCGTCTTCCACTTCCCGAAGCGAAAGGGCCCCGCCTCCCTCGGCGGGACGGGTGACCACGATGCAGCTCGCCCCCGCGTCGCGCGCGGCGGCGAGCTTCTCGGCCGTGCCGCCTACGGTACCCGAGTCCTTGGTCACAAGCCACTGGGCGCTCACCTGCCGAAGCATCGCCTCGTTGAGCTCGCGGGTGAAGGGCCCCTGCATACCGATGACGTGCGACGGCGAAAACCCCGCGTCGATGCACTTCGTTATAGCACCGGGCAGCGGGAGCACACGCACGAAGAAGCGCTCCGTGAAATCGGCGACGCGCGTGTAGGGAGCAAGCTCCTTGCTCCCCGTCGTGAGAAGCGCACGACCCGGGTTCTCGGAGAGAAAGCGCGCCGCGCAGGCGATCGACGCGACCGACACGACGCCTTTGGGTAGCGCCTCAGCCGGGCGCGCAAGGCGCAGGCATCGTGCACCCACGGCGAGCGAAGCGGCCCGGATGTTGCCGCTTGCGAGCGTAGCGAAGGGGTGCGTGGCGTCGACGACGATGCGCGCGCCGGAAAGCTCGCGCTCCATGTCGGCCTCGTCGAGCCTGCCCGCATGCACCTCGATGCCCGGAAGTTCGCCCAAAAGCTCGCCTCCGTACTCGGTTGCCGCGTAGGCAAGGGCGGGGATGCCCGACCCGCTCGCCCATTCGCACAGAAGGCGGCCCTCGGTGGTGCCGGCGAAGATGCGCAGCGCCGGCGCGGATGCGGGCGCCGTCACTTCGGGCCGCCTGGGCGCGTGATCTGGTAGAGCAGCGCGTTCATAATGGCGGCCGCCACGGTAGAGCCGCCCTTGCGACCCCTCGCGACGATGGCCGGCACGCGTCGCGCGAGTAGCTCCTCTTTCGCCTCGACCACGTTCACAAACCCGACCGGCACCCCAACGACGAGCGCGGGCGCGATCTTCCCCGCGTCCATGAGCTCGGCGAGGCGCAGAAGTGCTGTGGGAGCGTTGCCGACGGCCACGATGAGCGGACCCTCGATGTCGCAAGCTTTGTCCATGCTCGCAACGGCGCGAGTCGTACCCGCGGCGCGCGCAGCCGCGGCGACATCAGGGTCGGCCATGTAGCACACGGCCTTGCAGCCGATCTTCGCGAGTGCGGGCTTGCTTATGCCTGCGAGCGCCATGTTCGTGTCGGTGAGCACCGTGGCCCCTGCGCGCAGTGCGTCGAGCGCACAGTGCGCGGCGTCATGGGTGAACACGAGGGAATCGGCGTACGAGAAGTCGGCAGTGGTATGGATGACGCGCTTCACGACGGGCTCTTCGAGCGGCGGGGACGAGGGGGCGGCCGGGGCCTTGGGGGGTCTTTCGAAGG
>UQZD01000040.1:0-20058 GCA_900545485.1 uncultured Collinsella sp.
CTCTGCTACGCAGCCGGAGTGAGAAAGCAAACAGGTGCCGGCCCTTCGCCGCCGGGACACGTACCCCCAATTAACTGTTCTTCATGACAATCGAATCCACAACATCGGCCACATTCTCGCAGCAGTCGGCGCAGTACTCCAGGAAGGCGTACACGTCACGCCAAGCGATGACCTCGAGCGGATCCTTGCCGTTAACGTGCAAGTTGCGCATGGCGTTGATGTAGAGCTCGTCGGCCTCGGACTCGATCGTGTTGATCTGGATGACCAGCTCGCGCAGCGTTTTGGACTTGCGGTAGTTGGGAAGCTCGACCATCAGGTCTTTCATGGCGCGGCAGGCGTCAGTCACCTTGTGGGCGATGACGATGGCGTCGGGATGGATGCTCTGAATGTTGGTGAAGTAGACGCGCTGCACGACGCCCTCAATACGGTCGAGCACGGTGTCGAGCGCGCAGCTCATCAGATCCAGATCCTCGCGCTCGAGCGGGGTGATAAAGGCGGTGAGCAGGGCGTCTTCGAGCTCGTGGTGCTTCTTGTCTGCCGCATGCTCAATCGCATGCATCTTATTGAGCATGTCGTGAATCTGCGCGGGATCGAAGTTCTCAAAAATCTGGGTAAGCAGCTCGGCGGCCTGGACGGCGAGGTCGGCGCAGGCGACGTAGTTGTCAAAGTAGAACGAATCGGGTTTCTTAGCCATGGGTGGGTCCTTTCGAGGCGAAGACGGGTGGGCGAGGTAATGCAGTCCGGATGGACGTTCGGTTTGACTAGAGGAACATCATGAACAGCTTGGCCATGACAAAGCTGATGAGTCCGCAGGCGGGGAAGGTGAAGAACCAGGTGAACATCATGTCCTTGACGACGCCGAAGTTGATGGCCGAGAGGCGCTTGACGGCACCGACGCCCATGATGGCGCAGGTCTTGATGTGTGTGGAGGACACGGGGATGCCGGTAAGGGTGGCAAGCAGCAGGTTTGCGGCGCCCGCCAGGTCGGCGGAGAAGCCCTGATACTTTTCGAGCTTGACCATGCTCTGGCCGACGGACTTGATGATGCGCTCGCCGCCCACGCTGGTGCCGATACCCATAGTGGCCGAGCACAGCAGCATAATCCAGATGGGGATGCCTGCATCGCCGACGCTCGTCTGGCCGCTGGCAAAGGCCACGCCTAAAAAGAGCACGCCGATGAACTTCTGTCCATCCTGCGCGCCGTGCATAAAGCTCATGGCCGCAGCGCTCGCGATCTGAGCGTATTTAAAGAAGACGTTGGCGCGTCGCCTGTTGGCGGCGGCGAAAAGAATCGAGACGAGCTTGCACAGGACCCAGCCCATGACAAAGCCCAGTCCGATGGAGAGCGCCAGGCCGTAGATGACCTTCATCCACTCGTGGACGTTGACGCTGCTCGCGCCGCCGAGGGCGATTGCGGCACCGGTCAGGCCGGCGATAAGGCTGTGGCTTTGCGAGGTGGGGATGCCAAAACGCGACGCTGTGGCGCCGTAGACGACGATGGAGAACAGCGCCGCGCATAGGCAGGCGAGCGCCATGGTGCTGTTTCCGCCAAAGTCGACGATATGTGAGATGGTGTTGGCGACGCTCGCGTTAAAGTGCGTCATGATGAGCACACCGAGGAAGTTGAATGCGGCGCTCATGAGAATGGCGGCGCGGGCGGGCATGCAACGCGTAGTGACGCAGGTCGCGATGGCGTTGGGCGCGTCGGTCCATCCATTGACGAAGATGGCGCCCAACGCGAGGATCACGGTGACGGCAAGGACTGGGTTCGACACAATTTGGCCGAGGAAGGTTGAGAACGTTACGTCCATATATGGGCTTTCTCGAAGTTTGCAGACACGTTACAAAAACATGATAAATCGTATCACCTCCTGCGGGTCTCTTTACCGAGTTCTGATGGGAGAAGTGAACTTTTTGGCACTAAAATTGAATATTAGCCCTGTTGACCGCGGGTGTTCTTTTTGCTAACACGCCATGCGGACACGTGCGATTACTACGACACTCCAAAACCACAGTCTGTTCGCTTTACAACATGCAAACATGCGTTCGATAATAGGAGGCATGGAATATCGACAGACAGACGGCAAAACTCGGCGCGTACACAAGCAGTATGTGGACGTCGTGGCTCGCATCCTCGCGGGCGGACAAGTCGTGCCGGTTACCGTCTGCTGGGTCGACGGTCGCTGCTTTACGATTGACGAGATTGTCTCGTCCACGGGCTTTGGCTTAACGGTTCACGGTGTTCGTACGGCGACCTATAAGGTGCGTTTTGGCGGGCACGCGACCGAGTTGTATCTGGAGGACCAGACGCGCGAGCGGGCGGACGGCTCGCAGGCACACGTGATGCGTTGGTGGGTCTGGGCCTTTGATCGCACGCTCGAGGGCGAGCGCCGTAGGTAAGGACGTACGGCATTCGGGTACAATGACAGGAATCTTGTCAGCTACTGCGCTGTCGCGGCGCTTTTGAAAGGACGAAATTATGAACGATATTCAGGGCTATCAGAACGGCCCCATCGAAACCGGCGCAAGCCGTGCCAAGGAGATGTCGCCGCGTGCGTATAATCTTGCCATGTCTGCCCTCATCTTCTTGGGCTTTTGTGCCATGGGCGCTGGTGCTTACTTTACGAGCACCATGGCGTTTGCCCGCATGATGATGAGCGGCGCCGCCCTGCCACTGGTCTTTGGCTCGTTTATTTTGACCATCGTCGGCATGGTCATGATGTCGGCCGCCGCCAGTAAGCAGTCCGTGGGCCTGTCCCTTGTGGGCTACGTAATCTTTGCGAGCACCTTTGGCCTGACCGCGTCGTTTGGCCTTGCCAACTACGACCTGCCCACCATCAACACTGCCTTTATCGCCACGGCCGCCATCACCTTTGTCTTTGGCGCCTTGGGCGTGACGTTCCCCAAGTTTTTCCAGCGCGTATATGGCATCGGTTTTGGCATTCTGCTCGCCACTATTCTGGTTGAGATCGTGCTGATGTTCATGGGCGTCTCGCAGACCATCACCGACCTGATCGTGATCGTGGTGTTCGCCGGCTTTATTGGCTACGACACCTATGTTGCCACGACGGTGCCGCCTACGCTGCCCAACGCCGTGCTCATGGCGTCCAATCTGTTCGTGGACATTATCAACGTGTTCTTGCGCATCCTGAACATCCTTGGCCGTCGCGACTAGTGGCGAATTGCGGCGGTGCTTGCCGTGCGTGCAAATCGATGCGAAAGGCGGTCCTTCGGGGCCGTCTTTTTTGTACGCGGCGGGGTATCATGGATGGGAAAAGCCGATAGCGGCAGCGACAGGAAAGGTGACCACTTATGGCAGACGTCGACAACAGGAACCGTAACCGCAGGTCCAACCGAGCGGGTCAGCCCAATCCCAAGCGCGAGGCCCGTGCCAAGGCCGCCGAGCGTCACGTGGCAACTGTGTCCGAAGCGTGCGCCAAGGATATCGCGCGTTCGCTTGCCGGCGTGTGCGAGTTCGATGGTATGCCTACCGGTTTTGTCGCGGCGATGAAGGCCAAGGCCCAAGCGGCCGACGCTGTCGAGGAACAGGTTGCCGAGGAGTCTGAGGCCGCCGAGGCCGAGACCGCTGAGGTTGCGTCCGACGAGACCGAGGTTACGGCCGAGCCTGCACCCGCAGAGGAGGCCACGGAGACCGAGTCCGCGCCTGCCGCCGAGGAGCCCGCTCCGGTCCTGCCCGAGGTCACCGTGCTCGACGCCTCTGCCACGCAGGCCATTCTGGATAACGGCCGAGGCTACGCGCAATTCTGCGACATGGCCGTGCTCGCCTTTGCCTCGTTCACCAACCCGGGCGGCGGCTACATCCAGGGCTATCTGGGTCAGGAGGCCACGCTCTGTGCCGATTCGTACCTGTACAACGTGCTCGATAAACAGCGCAAATGGTACGGCGAGAACCGTCGCCGCAACATCAACTGCGAGCTTTACCGCAACCGTGCGCTGGTGGTGCCTGCGGTGCGCTTCGACCGCAACCACGTGCATGCGTATGCCGACGTGATCGTGGCCGCCGCGCCCAACGCCAAGCGCGCTCGCCAGGAGTATCGCGTGGGTGACGATGCCCTGCTGGACGCCCTGCGCGATCGCATCCGCTTTGTGCTTGCCATCTGCGACGAGCTGGGTCGCGAGAAGCTCGTGCTGGGCGCTTGGGGCTGCGACAACAATGGCTTTGACGCCGAGGCCGTGGCCGAGCTCTTCCGCAAGGAGCTCGCATCGGGCGACTTTAAGGTCAAGCAGGTCTTTTTTGCCGTGCCCTCTACGCGCTGGGACGAAGATTTTGCCAAGTTCGAGCACGTGCTGGCAAACTTCCCCGAGCGCAACGAGGAGTCCTATGCCCAGGTTGCCGCTCGCGCTGCGGCTGCCCGCGCCGCCGAGCAGGCCCAGGCTGCCGCCGAGGACGATGAGGACGATGACGATTGGCGCAAGTACCTGTAATCGGTATGTGCTGACAGATAGGTCGATCCGGCGGGAGAGACTGCTCCCGCCGACTTTTTACTAGAGGAAGGGCTTACGATGAAAAACGTTCTGTGCTTTGGCGACAGCAATACCTACGGCTATGATCCGGCGGGCATGCGCGACGGCACCGCGGTACGCTATGCGCACGATGTGCGCTGGTGCGGCGTGGCCCAGCGCGACCTGGGCGAGGGCTGGCACGTGATTGAGGAAGGCCTCAACGGCCGCACGACGGTGCGTGACGACATGTGCCATCTGGACACTAATCTCAACGGCATCCGCGCGTTGCCGATGCTGCTCGAGACTCATAAGCCGTTGGATGCGATCGTGATTATGCTGGGCACCAACGACTGCAAGACGGTCTTTAGCGTGGGGGCTGCCGATATCGCTGACGGTGCCATGGCGCTGATTCGCACCGTCCGCGCGTTTCCCTGGACCGAAGCCGCGCCCTGCCCGCGTATTCTGCTGATGGCGCCTATCAAGATTAAACCGCAGATCGCCGATGTGTACATGACCGACTTTGACGAGCACTCCGTCGAGGCCTCGGAGCATTTTGCCGAATACTATGCGTATGCTGCTAAACAGTTTGGCTGCGACTTTTTGAATGCCGCTGATTTTGCCGAGCCGGGCGATATCGATTATCTGCACATGATGCCCGAAAGTCATGAGAGCCTGGGGCATGCCGTGGCAGCCAAGCTCAAAGAGATGCTCGGTGAGTAGCACGGCCCCAAACCACCGCAAAGGGGACAGGCACCTTTGCGGTGGTTTTGCCCGGGTAAACGAACGGCTTGGCTGCCATATGGGCATGGACGAGCTCATCGACCTATTTGCTGAGGGCGACGAACTCGTCTCCAATACCGCTTTTGAGGATTTGGATCTTGCCTATGACGTTGCGAACGGCGCGACCTTCGATGGCGTCGTGTTCCGATCTTGCGAGTTCGATGGCGTTGACTGGAGCGGCTCGATGTTTCGCAACGTGGTGTTTCGCGGCTGCCGCTTTATCCGCTGCAACATGGAAGGCTGCTGGCTCAACCGCTGTGACTTCGTTGACTGCTCGGCGCCGGGACTCAACTTGCTCAGGGCGCGTCTGTCGAGTGTGTCGTTTGCATCGTGCGATTTGAGCTATGCGAACCTTTCGGAGGGACGCATTGGCCCCATGGCTGCGCGTGACACGCGTTTGACCGAGGCCGCGTTTCAGGGTGCCAAGCTGGGTCAGATACGCCTGGATGGCTGTGACCTGACGCGTATGGATGTGTTTAAGACGTCGCTTTCCGGCGTGGATGTATCGCGTTGTACATTCGCGGCGCCCGTTGTTTCGGGCGATTACCATGAGCTGCGTGGCCTGACGGTCAATGCCGAGCAGGCGCTGGCACTCTCGGGTTTGTTGGGAATTCAACTCGCCGACGACTAGACGCCCCGGCTCTCTGCTCGACCGCTATCTAAAATCAAACCGTCGCAACATCCGATGATTTTTCGCGTTTGCACGATTTTCATCGAATGTTGCGACGGTTTTTGGTGCAAAGTAGCCTGTCCCTTTTTGGCAGGTTGCTGGCTATTTAATACTGCCACATGTGGTTGACGGGGCCGGAACCTTTGCCCATGTCAAAGCCGGCGGCGAGAGCGCCGGTTAGGTAGGCCTTACCAGCATTGACGGCATCGGCAAGATCCATGCCTTGGGCCAGCGCGCAGGCGATGGCGGACGAAAGCGTACAGCCGGTGCCATGTGTGTTGTCGGTCTCGATGCGCTTGTGACGGAACCACGTGGTGAGCGGATCGCCCAGGTGGTTACCCTCGTCATCGAGTGGCGCGGGTTCGGCCAGTACATCGTTGGCCTCGTTGACAAGATGACCACCCTTAACGAGGGATGCGCAACCAAAGCGGCGGGTGAGGAGCATGGCAGCATTTTGCTGCGTGCGCTCGGAGTCGACCTCGTAGTCGAGCAGGGCCATGGCCTCGGGAATATTGGGTGTGATAACCGTCGCTAGCGGGAACAGGCGGCGGGTGAGCGCCTCGGCGGCATCTTCGGCAATCAGCCGTACGCCCGAGGTGGCTACCATGACGGGGTCGACTACCACGTTTGTCGCGTTCCAGGCGCTCAGGCGGTCGGCGATAACATCGATAATCTCGGCAGAGGAAACCGTGCCAATCTTGACGGCGTTGGGGCGGATATCGTCAAAAACGGCATCGATCTGCGCCGCGACAATATCCGGGGAGATGTTCTGCACGGCGGTGACGCCCAGGGTGTTCTGTGCGGTGATGGCGGTGATGGCCGTCTCGGCATACAGGCGGTGCGCCGTGATGGTCTTGATGTCGGCCTGAATGCCGGCGCCGCCGCTGGAATCGGATCCCGCGATGGATAGAACGGCAGGTACCTTACTACGATCCATGTTCGCTCCCTTGTTCGGTCGGAATCAAATGGGTCTATAAGCCAGCATTATAAAGATGCCCGGGCCGACTCTATGTCGAACCCGGGCGGGCGATGCAATCTTTACGCAAATGCAAGCAAATGTTCACACGTCAACAATTGACAGGCACCAGCTCGCCGCCAGAAGCGGCCGCGGCGACAGGGCTAGTCCTCCATACCGAGGTCGATCGTGGTGCCCTCGAAGATCTTGTTGACGGTGCGGACGGCACACATCTTGCCACACATGGTGCAAGTGCCCTCGGTGGCGGCGGGGGACTCCTCGTAGCGCTTCTTGCCCGTAACCGGGTCGAGCGCGCACTTCCACATAGCGTCCCAGTCGAGCTTGCGGCGTGCCTGGCCCATCTTGTCGTCCATGTCGCGGGCGTGGGGCACCTTTTTGGCGATGTCGGCGGCGTGTGCGGCGATCTTGGTGGCCATGAGGCCGTCGAGCACATCCTGGGCGTTAGGCAGGCATAGGTGCTCTGCTGGTGTCACGTAGCACAGGAAGTCGGCACCGGAGCTGGCGGAGATGGCGCCGCCGATGGCAGCGGTGATGTGGTCGTAACCCACGCCGATATCGGTCACCAGCGGCCCGAGCACATAGAACGGGGCGTTGTGGCACAGGCGCTTCTGTAGCTTCATGTTGGCAGCGATCTCGTCGAGCGCCATGTGACCCGGGCCCTCGACCATGACCTGGACGCCGGCGGCCCAAGCGCGCTTGCACAGCTTGCCCAGCTCGATCATCTCAGCGGTCTCGGTGGCGTCGTTGGAGTCGTAGAGGCAGCCCGGGCGGCAGGAGTCGCCGAGCGAAATCGTCACGTCGTACTCGTGGCAAATCTCGAGCAACTCGTCGTAGAACTCATAGAACGGGTTCTCGTTACCGGTGACCTCCATCCAGCCAAACAGCAGTGAGCCGCCGCGGCTCACGATGTTCATCAGGCGGCCGGTCTCCTTAAAGGTCTTGGTGACCGACTTGTTGATGCCGCAGTGAATGGTCATAAAGTCCACGCCGTCCTCGGCATGCGCGCGCACGACTTCGAACAGGTCGTCCTTGGTGAGCTTGACCAGCGGCTTTTCCATGTAGCCGATGGCGTCGTACATGGGGACGGTGCCTACCATGAGCGGCGTCTCGTCGATGAGCTGCTGGCGGAACTGGCGCGTCTTGCCCGAGTTGGAGAGGTCCATGATGGCGTCGGCGCCAAAGTCCTCGGCGATCTTGACCTTCTTCCATTCCTCGGCGGCATCGGCCTTGTCGCCCGAGATGCCCAAGTTCACGTTGACCTTGGTGGACAGGCCTTCACCGACGCCAAAGGCGCGCATGCCCTTTTTGATGTGCACAATATTGGCGGGAATGGCGATGCGGCCGTCGGCCACGCGCTCGCGGATGTACTCGGGGTCGCGATGCTCGCGCTCGGCGACTTCCTTCATCTGCGGCGTGATCTGCCCGGCACGGGCGAAGTCGATTTGCGTGACGAGCTTGGGCTCGGTCTGTGTGCTCATTGGCACGGCTCCCTTCGTTGGCATTACCCATATCAGGTTTGCGGGTCAGGGCGGGCGCGCCCAATCTCAGCCTGCCGTCTTGTCCTGCAAGCTCCCCGTTTATGTAATGGGCTCAAGTATAGCTCGAATGGGTACGATTGGGCCAACGAGCGTGCCTGTGGGGAGGCGAACATGGAAGACAAGCATCTATATCGAGAGACGCAATGGGACGTATCGGCCGAGGAAAGTCGTGCGCACCATGGCCTTGTTGCGATTGGTTTTGCGGTGCTTGCCGTGCTGGTGATTGCCTGTTGTATCTGGACGTTTGGTGGTCGCGGCGGCGCTGCATGGGAGTTCGAGGCCGACGATGCCCTGCCGATCATGACAGTGAAGGTCGCTGGCGGTAGCACGGTGGCCGCACCGGGCGACTACTGGTATCCGCGCGACGAGTTTGTGCAGCTGCAGCTGAGCGGCGGTTCCATTCCTGGTGAAGCGATCGAGCGCGTGACCTTCGATGCGTCGCTTAAGATGCTGTCGGTCGAGCTTAAAGATCAAGGGGGTGTGCCCACGACCATGGATATCGCTCTGACGGAATGGCGCCTGGAGCCCCCGTCGGGCGTTGCGGTGTCCGAGGTGGAGCATGTCAAGATTACCTATCAGGACGGCTCGACAAATGAAATTGCCAAAGCCGACGGCTTGGCGGAATAGACGCCGTGCCTTGGCAGCACATTCAAAAGTAGCGGTGGTCCTACAAGGCCTGTTCGTTCAGGAAGACCAAAGTGCTTTTATTTGAAAGCTCAGGAAAGTGACGATAACCAACGTCGAACGCGGTGAGCTCGCTTACGTCATCGAGCTTGTTTTCTGCCATCCAGCGGACCATCGAGCCTCGCGCCTTTTTGCTGGCGGTCGAGCGCTGGATGGGCTTGCCGTTGCGGGCACCTTCGCCAAAGAGACAAGTGACGGTCGTGGCGTCGCCTGCGAGATGGGGTAGAACGGCCTTGGCGTACTCTACACTGGCAAGGTTGACGATCGTGGTGTTTGAGCCTGCCGGAGCGATAGCCCGTGCGAGCTTGTCGCCCCAAAATGCGTAGAGGTCTCGGGCACCGTCGACGGCAAGCTTCGCGCCCATCTCCAGCCGATACGGTTCGACGGCATGAAAGGGACGAACGCACCCGTAGAGGCCGGAGAGGATCCACAGGTGGCTTTGCAGCCAGGCGAGCTGTTCGGCATCCATTACCTCGGGTGCCATGCTCTGGTACTGAATGCCGTGATAGGACATGATGGCAGGGGAGATGCGGCGCGCGATACCGGAATCGGCAAGATCGCCGTTTCCCAAGATGGGCTCGAACTCATGCAAAATGTCGAGACAAGGGCCCAGCAGCTTGTCGCTGACGTTCCACAGAGCTTGTAGGCCGCTGTCGCCTTCGGTTCGTTCGATTTCTAAGAGCGCATGGTGCAGCTGGGCGGTCTCGCGCGCAAAGGGCGGAATCCCCTGAACTTCAAAAGCATCTTGGGCCGCGCGCATCTGCTTGGCGGGCGAAATGATGACCTGCAGCATGGACTCTCCTCTGCCAAAAAAGAAATTGCGGTGGAATACGGTCTGTTTGGGCTATTGAAAGACCAAATCAATCCGTATTCCACCGCAAGTTATGGGTGGGGTGGATTAGGCGCGCTCGAGGAAGGCTTTGTAGCCGCGGTAGGCCTCGTAGATATCGGCCTTGTTGGCGACCTCCCACAGGGCGTGCATGGACAGGACGGCAACGCCGGAGTCGATGACGTTCATGCCATACTTGGCCATGATGTAGGCAATGGTGCCGCCACCGCCCGCGTTGACGCGACCGAGCTCACAGGTCTGGAAGTCCACGCCGGCCTCGTCCATGATGTCGCGGACGAGGGCCACGTACTCGGCATCGGCGTCGTTGGAACCGCCCTTGCCGCGGCTGCCCGTGTACTTGTTAAAGCACAGGCCACGACCCATAAAGGCGGCGTTCTTCGTCTCGAACTTGCCGGCATAGCCCGGGTCGAAACCGGCGGACACGTCGGAGGAGAGCATGCGGCTGCGGGCGAGCGCGCGGCGCAGGGCCAGCGGGCTATCCTCGTCGGCGAGCGTCATGATCTCGGCGACGGTGTTCTCGAAGAAGCGGCTCGTCATGCCGGTGGCGCCCACGGAGCCGATCTCCTCTTTGTCGACGATGAGCGTGATGCTCGTACGCTCGACATTGGCCACATTGATCTGGGCGAGCATGGAGGGGTAAGCGCAGACGCGGTCGTCGTGGCCATAGCCCAAAATCATGGAGCGGTCGAGGCCCATGTCGCGGGCGGGGCCGGCGGGCACGACCTCGATCTCGGCGGAGAGGAAGTCCTCCTCCTCGACGTCGTACTGCTCCTTGAGGATGTCCAGGAACATATGCTTGACGGGCTCCTTGGGGGCGTCCTTGTCGTCCTCATCGAACTTGACGGGACGGCCGCCCACGATCACGTCGAGGATCTCGGCGTCGACGGCGTCCTTGGCGGGCTTGGACATCTGCTCGCTCGAGAGGTGGATCAGCAGGTCGGAGATGGTAAAGACCGGATCGTCGGCCTTGTCGCCGATGTTGATGTCGACGGTGGTGCCGTCCTTTTTGCAGATGACGCCCACGAGTGCAAGCGGGGAGGCCACCCAGTGGTAGCTCTTGACGCCGCCATAGTAGTGCGTGTCGAGGTAGGCCATGTCGCCGGCCTCGAAGGCGGGGTTCTGCTTAAGGTCCAGGCGCGGCGAGTCCACGTGGGCGCCCAGGATGTTAAAGCCCTGCTCGAGCGGGGCGGTGCCCAGGTTGACGAGCATAAGGTCCTTGCCGTGATTGGCGGCGTACACCTTGTCGCCTGCCTTGAGCTTGCGGCCTTCGGCGATCACGGTCTCCAGGTCGACGTATCCCGCCTCCTCGGCCATCTTGATGCCGGTCTTGACGCACAGGCGCTCGGTCTTGTTCTCGCTCAAAAACTGCTTATAGCCGCGGCAAAGCTCCTCGAGCTCTTCGACTTGCTGTGTCGTGTACTTTTTCCATGCGCAGGGACGCTCCATGACGCAGGCTCCTTTCGGATCGATCGTGCTGGTTGATGTACCGTGAGCCATCGTATCACGCGCGGGCCCGCGGCGGCAGGGAAGCCTGATGTGCGGTGGCCGCGGGGCGGGGAGCGTGTAAACTGGTGTGAGCAAACCGTGCCCAGCCCAAAGCGAGGTATTCAATATGTCTGACAAGCGCCGCACCTTTGCCGTTATCGACGGCAACTCGCTCATGCACCGCGCCTTCCACGCCGTGCCCCCGACCATGAACGCACCGGACGGTCGCCCCACCAACGCGATCTTTGGCTTTCTGAACATGTTTCTTAAGATGATCGATGCCTTTAACCCCGACGGTGTGGTCGTGGCGTTTGACAAGGGCGAACCGCGCGTGCGCATGGAGATGCTGCCGCAGTATAAGGCGCAACGCCCGCCCATGGACCCCGATCTGCATGCGCAGTTCCCTATGATCAAGGAGCTGCTCACCGCGCTCAACGTGCCGATTCTGCAGTCCGAGGGCTGGGAAGGCGATGACATCCTGGGCACTATGGCACGCCTGGGCGAGCAGGCCGGCTGTGACATGCTGCTGGTGACCGGCGACCGCGACATGTACCAGCTCGTGACCGAGCACGTCAACGTTGTCTCGACCCGCAAGGGCCTGTCCGACGTGGCGATCATGACGCCCGAGAGCGTGGATGATCTGTATCACGGCATCACGCCGGCGCTCGTGCCCGACTTTTATGGTCTGAAGGGTGACACGTCCGATAACATCCCCGGCGTGCCGGGCATCGGCCCCAAAAAGGCGAGCGCGCTCATTGCACAGTACGGTAGCCTGGACGAGGTCATCGCACACGCCGACGAGGTCAAGGGCAAGATGGGCGAAAACCTGCGCGCGCACATTGACGACGCGCTGCTGAGCCGTAAGGTGGCGACCATCCGCACCGATGCGCCCGTTGAGCTCGACTTTGAGGCGACGTCCTTTCCGGCGTTTTCTGCCGATGAGGTTTCCGCGGCGCTGGGTACGCTTGGTATCACCGCCATGCAGAACCGTTTCTTGGCGCTGATCGGCGGTGAGGGCGGGGCTGCCGCTGCCTCCAGTGTGTTTGAGATGCCTGCGATGGTTCGCGCGGCCGCGGGCGATGCTGACGCGCTTGGTGCCGTTGCGGCTGAGATTTCCCGCGCGATTGATGCCGGCGAGTGGGTCGCCGCCGTGGTGGACGACGACAAGGAAGAGGGCGCGCTCTTTGGACTGACGCGCACGCTGTGGCTGGCGACGTCCAAGGGTCTGTTCGCGCTCGAGGAGGGCGACAGCGATGCGGCGGCTGAGGCTGAGGGCTTCAACTTCGTCCACGGCGTGATTGTCGGCGTGCTCGCGCGTCTCTTTATGGAGGGTCGCGTAGCGAGCCCGGATACGAAGGCGCTGTTGCACGAGCTTTCGCCCATCGATTCTTCTGAGCCCGAGCTCATGGATCCGCTGGCGGTCGATTCTACGCGCATCTTCGATACCGTGGTTGCCGCCTACCTGCTGGATTCCGACCGCTCCGAGTTCGATGAGGCATATCTGGCCGATACCTATCTACAGATGGCGCTGCCTGCGGCGCGCGGTGCAGAGGGTGCTGGCGAGGACGCTCCAGCGCCTGCCGCTCGTACTGCGGCCCTGACGCTGGCGCTCGTGGCGCCTTTGCGCGAGTGCATGGCCCGCGAGAATGCCGCCAACGTGTTCGATGGCATCGAGATGCCGCTCGTTCCGGTACTTGCCAAGATGGAGCGCGCGGGCATGCTCGTGGACCCCGACCGCCTGCACAGCCTGTCCGAGGGTCTGGCGACCCAGATCGCCGAGGTTGAGCGCAGCATTCGCGACCTGGCGGGTGACGAGACCTTTAATATCGGCAGCCCCATGCAGCTCTCGCACGTGCTGTTTGATGTGATGGGGCTTCCGACCAAGGGCCTCAAGAAGACCAAGCGCGGTTACTATTCGACCAACGCCAAGGTGTTGAGCGATCTTGCCCGCGACCACGAGATCGTGCGCCTGATTTTGGATTGGCGTGAGAAGTCCAAAATCAAGTCCACCTATCTGGACACGCTGGGCCCGCTGCGCCGTGGTGACGGTCGTGTGCACACCACGTACAACCAGACCATCACCGCGACGGGGCGTCTGTCTTCGAGCGACCCCAATCTGCAGAACATCCCGACGCGCTCTGAGCTGGGTCGTACCGTCAAGACGGCGTTTTCGGCAGGCGAGGGAAGCGTCTTTTTGGCGGTGGACTACTCGCAGATCGAGCTGCGCCTGCTCGCGCATCTTTCGGGTGACGAGCACCTGGTGCGCGCCTTTAACGAGGGCGAGGACTTCCACGCCGAGACGGCGGCGCGCGTATTTGGTGTGCCGGTGTCCGAGGTGACTCCCGACCTGCGCAGCCGCGCGAAGGCCGTGAACTTTGGCATCGTGTACGGCCAACAGGCCTACGGTCTGTCGCAGTCGCTGCATATCTCGATGGCCGAGGCGCGCGATATGATCGATCGCTACTACGAGGCCTACCCGGGCGTGCGTACGTTCCTCGACAACGTGGTAGCGCGCGCCAAGCAGACGGGCTACGCCGAGACCATGTATGGCCGCAGACGCCATATTCCGGAGCTCAAGGCCAAAAACCCGCAACTCCGTGGCTTTGGTGAGCGCACGGCCATGAACCACCCCATGCAGGGCACCGCGGCCGACATCATCAAGATCGCCATGGCCCGCGTAAGCCGCCGCTTGGAAGAAGAGGGCTTTGCCGCCCACATGATTCTGCAGGTACACGACGAACTGGACTTTGAGTGCCCCGTCGACGAAGTCGAGCGCCTCACCGCCATGGTCCGCGACGTCATGGAGCACGTAGTAGACCTCCGCGTACCCCTAATCGCCGAAGCCAGCACCGGCATAACCTGGGCCGACGCCAAATAAAGACGCCCCACAACCCCAAAGTAACCAAACAAGAAGGGAGCCCCTCATCAACAAGGAGCTCCCTTCATCCAATTAAATTCAGCCAAAGTATCTAGGCGCCAAGACACCATCTAGGCGGCAAGCAAGTAAACCTAGGACCTGACCGGGCGGCGCGGATTAGTTTTTCGTAGATTCCGCACGAGCCGGAAAGCACTTAATGTGCTTTCCGAGCGAGCCCAGGACCTGACCGAACGAAAAACTAATCCGCGCCGCCCGGCCAGGTCCGACGAGCCACGTTACCGAGCCGCCAGGATGGCGTCGATGAGCGTCAGTACGCCTCCGTCGTTGTTGCTCGGAATACGCCATTTAGCATGCGCGTTCATATGCTCCTCGGCGTTGTCCACGATAAAGCTGTGTCCGACGCGCTCCAGCATGGGGATGTCGTTGTAGGTGTCGCCCGCGGCGGCGGCGTCAGCGATATCGATGCCCAGGTGCTCGCACAGATGAGCGACGCCGGCGCCCTTGTCGACGCCCAGGTTCATAAAGTCGATCCACTCGCGCCCGGCGTTGGTGACATAGAGCTTGTCCGAGAACTCGGGGCTATAGGTCTCGCGGAATGCGGGCTCGGCGTCGTAGCCGGGGAAGAAGACCGAAATCTTGTTGGACTCGATATCAATGCCCTCAAAGGTGTCGACGTAGTTAATCGTGTTGTAGTACACGCTGATCTCGTCGTGGTATTGATGGTCGCAGGCAAGTACGTAGAACTCGTCGAAGCAGCACAGGACGGGGACAGCGCGCGGGTCCTCCGAGGCGCGGCTCAAGACCTGCTGGTACAGCTCCACGTCGATAATGCTCTTATAGATATAGCTGCCGCGATAGATCACGCACGCTCCGTTGTCGGGACAAAAGGCGAGGCGGTTCTTGATGCCCTCGAACATCTCTTCGAGCTTGGGGGCGGGACGTCCGCTGGCGGGGCAGAATACGATGCCGGCTTCGGCGAGCTTGTCCAGGCGTTCGTCAAGGCCTTGCGGCAGCACGCGCTCGTCGGTCAGCAGCGTCTTGTCCATATCAACGGCGAGAATCTTAATGTTGCCGATATTGGCATCTGATTCATAAGTCTGCATAAATGCGCCTTTCCGTTTCCAGATTGTTTCGGGCGTAATGACCCTCTGCTATGTAATCGAGCGTATTTTCGCAGGATTGGCACGTATTTGCATCACTATTCACAAACTAATGAAAAAACTTTTCAGAAATTTGAATTTGTCGCTTGTGCAGCGGCCACTTTAGCGTAATATAGCGACCATCGAAAACGGAGACGGAGAACAACCGCTTACCGACGAAAAGGTACCGTTTACGATGTTAGAATTGCGCCCGGCGATAGGTGAAAGGAGAGGCAGATGCAGTTCGTAAAGATCATCACTACTGCAGATAATGCCATCCGACGCCAGCGCGCAATTTCCCGACGACGATAACAATCGTCTCTGTCCGCATGGGGCGAATTGCCTCAACAGAGTCATTTTGAGGTCGTTGGGTTTTAGCACGACATTGCTGCATGTTTCTAGGGCATGTATGTGCTGATTTTTGCTATTTAACCTGATATTGCACGGTATGTGACCTTGAAATGACTTGCAACTGACCGATGTTCTAACTAGCTACCAAGGGCGAAAGGAAACAGCCATGAGCAAGGAAAAAGTCGTTCTCGCATATTCCGGTGGTCTTGATACATCCGTATGTGTCAAGTGGCTCCAGGACGAGAAGAATCTCGATGTCGTTTGTGTTTGCGGCAACGTGGGTCAGGAGGAGACCGGCCTGGACGCCAAGAAGCAGAAGGCGCTCGATCTGGGCGTTCTCGATTGTCAGGTACTCGACCTGCGCGACGAGTTCTCCGATGAGTTCCTGACCAAGGCCATCGCCGCAAACTCCATGTACGAGAACAAGTACCCGCTGCTCTCCGCCCTGTCTCGCCCGCTGCTCGCCAAGAAGCTTGTCGAGGTCGCCCATGAGTTTGGCGCGACCTACGTCGCTCACGGCTGCACCGGCAAGGGCAACGACCAGGTTCGTTTTGAGGCTGCCGTCAAGGCCCTCGACCCCGAGCTTAAAGTTATCGCCCCGGTTCGCGAGTGGGATCTGAAGTGCCGTCCCGACGAGGTCGCCTATGCCCACGCCCACAACGTGCCGGTTCCCGAGGGTGCCAACGACAACCCCTATTCCATCGACGACAACCTGTGGGGTCGTGCCATTGAGTGCGGCCACCTGGAGGATCCCTGGAACGAGCCGCTCGACGACGCCTGGGTTATGACCAAGAATCCCGAGGACACGCCCGACACTCCGACCTACACCGAGATTGAGTTTGAGGCGGGCAAGCCCGTCGCCGTCGATGGCAAGAAGATGAAACTCTCCGAGATCGTCATCGCCCTCAACAAGATTTCGGGCGACAACGGTTTTGGCCGTCTCGACCTGGTCGAGGATCGTCTGGTGGGCCTCAAGAGCCGCGAGTGCTATGAGGTTCCCGGTGCCCTGACGCTCATCACCGCCCACAAGGCACTCGAGGACATCTGCGTCGAGGGCGACCTGCTCAAGACCAAGATCAAGCTCGAGCAGGATTGGGCCACCGCCGTGTACAACGGCCAGTGGTACAGCCCGCTCAAGAACGCGCTCGATGCCTTTATGGCCGATACCCAGAAGTTCGTGACCGGCACCGTCCGTCTGAAGTTCTTTAAGGGGAACTGCCATGTTGTCGGCCGCAAGAGCCCCTTCAGCCTTTACGACTACGGCCTGGCCACCTACGACCGTGACACCACGTTTGACGAGAAGGCCAGCGCCGGCTTTATCGAGATCGATACGCTGTCGCTCAAGACGTGGGCCAAGGTCCAGGGTCCCAGCTCTGCTGCCGCTCAGGCCTAAGGCTTTTCCTTCCCTTGGTATCCGCGCGGCCCATCCGCGTGATACATAACGGGCGCATGGGGTCCCTACCTTTCGTTATGCTTGCTGACACTTCTTAACATCGGTGGCCCCTACGTTCCGCCCGCATATATGATGCCGCGCCTGCGGCTGAGTCCGAGCCCCGCCGGGGTTGTCCGGCGGGGCTCCTTCTATCAATTTGGCGGCTCTGCGCCTATATATATGAGGAGTATCCATTATGTTCAATGCTATCGCGCATGCTTTGCTTGCTCTCGCGCCCGAGTTCGATGCTGTAAAGGTCGAGGACGTTCCTATGAGCCTGAAGGCCTGGATCGATGGTTCGCAGGGCAACATCCGGAGGGAGACGTTGGGCGCCAAGTGCATGGTGCGTCACTTCTTTGCAAATTAGCTATATGGCCTCGCGCACGGTGGGGAATATGCAAAACTAGCGGTTGAAAAATCGCTTTATCGACATGGCGCATTTCATTGGGCGCTTCGTTTGGTATTTGATGAAAGGGGACGATCCCATGGCTCTTTGGGGCGGTCGTTTTGAGGCGGGCGTGGCCGAGGTCACGCAGGAGTTTGGCGCGTCGCTGCCGGTCGACAAACATCTCTATAAGCAGGATATCGCCGGCTCTAAGGCGCATGCCAAGATGCTGGCCGCTCAGGGCATCATCAGTGCCGAGGACGAGCAGGCGATTGCCGAGGGCCTGACCGGAATCGAGCAGGATATCGATGCCGGCAACTTTACTTTCGATATCAACGACGAGGACATCCATATGTCTATCGAGAGCGAGCTGACGCGTCGCATCGGCGAGGCTGGCAAGCGCTTGCATACCGGACGTTCGCGCAACGACCAGGTGGCGACTGACACCCGCCTGGGCGTCAAGGCGCTGGCCAAGGAGCTCATGGAGGCCAATCTTGAGCTGCGCCATGTGCTGGTGGATGCGGCCAAGAAGTATGACAAGGTGATTCTGCCGGGCTACACGCACATGCAGCATGCTCAGCCCGTGCTGCTGTCGCATCATCTGCTGGCGTATTCCTGGATGTTCGCGCGCGACTTTACACGCTTGAAGGCCGCCTTTGATGCCGCCGACAACTGCCCGCTGGGTGCTGCCGCGCTTGCCGGTACGAGCTATCCGCTCGATCGTCAGATGACGGCTGCCGAACTTGGCTTTGCGGGCGTGATTCCCAACTCGCTCGATGCGGTTTCCGACCGTGATTTCCTCCTTGACCTGCATTACGCCGGCTCCGTCATGGCCATGCACCTGTCGCGTCTTTCCGAGGAGATCGTGCTGTGGTCGAGCTCCGAATTTGGCTTTATCACGCTTTCCGACTCGTACTCCACCGGATCTTCTATCATGCCGCAGAAGAAGAACCCCGACTTTGCCGAGCTTATCCGAGGCAAGAGTGGCCGAGTCTATGGCAATCTGGTGCAGCTGCTCGTGACCATGAAGGGCCTGCCGCTTGCTTATAACAAGGACTTGCAGGAGGACAAGGAGGGCGCGCTCGATACCGCTCGCACGCTCATGCAGTGCCTGTCCGTTATGGCCGGTATGATTTCGACTTGGACTGTCAACGAGAATGCCATGGCGCGCGAGTGCGGCGTGGGGCACCTTGCCGCTACCGATGTTGCCGATTACCTGGCCAAGCGTGGCCTGCCGTTCCGCGAGGCACATGCCGTGGTGGGCCATCTGGTCCTGATGTGCGAGAAGCGCGGCTGCAATCTTGAGGACCTGCCGTTTGAGGTGTTCCAGGAGGCAAGCCCGCTCTTTGAGCGCGACATTACCGAGGCGCTCGACATTCCGTCGATTGTCGCCGCGCGCACGACCGAGGGCGGCACCGCTCCTGCCGCCGTTGCCGTGCAGCTGCAGCGTGCCGAGGCGCAGCTCGTGGCCGACGAGGGCGTGTTTGGGTCGCTGACCAAGGTCGTCGAGATGGGTCACGGGGCAAAGTAAGGTTTGGCTTAAACGGCTTTGGCCATTTATCGATAAATCGTTTTTGCTTTTACGGGTGTCTGCTGATGCGGACGCCCGTATTTTGTTGCTATGGGGGAGGGGCTTGTCGAGAACTTCTGTAGGACCTTTGGGCAGGTTGTGAAGGGGATACGTTCGCGGGTGGCAACCGACCGTCCGCTCTGTTCGGTGCGGTTGATGGCCGGTCGGATGGTACTCTAATCGGGCTTCGAAACAGAAGTGACACATATGGAGCGCTTTAATAAATTGCAGCGTTTCAATAAACAGCTTTTTGTTTAACTGCAGCTAAAACTCTGTTACGATGCAGTCCAGGCGGGTGCCGGAATGGGACTTGGGCACGCGCGAACCTACTTGAAAGGCTACCTTATGGCTATCGAGAAGACCTTCATCATGATTAAGCCCGACGCCGTGCGCGATCGCAAGATCGGCGAGATCGTTGCTCGTATTGAGCGCAGCGGCCTTGTTATCGAGCGCATGGAGATGACCACGCTTGAGCGCGCCACCGTCGAGGAGCACTATGCTCACCTCAACGACAAGCCCTTCTTTGGCGGTCTGTGCGATTTTATGACGAGCGGTCCGGTCGTCAAGATGGTCGTTTCCGGTCCTTCTGCCGTTGCTAAGATGCGCACCCTCATGGGCGCCACCAATCCGCTTGATGCCGCTCCTGGCACCATCCGCGGCGACTTTGCCGTCGATGTCAACGCCAACGTGATCCATGGCTCCGATTGCCTGGAGAACGCCGAGATTGAGATCAAGCGCTTCTTTGGCTAAACCAGCTTTGACTCCTTAAAGCTGTTAGCGTGTGGCTTGGGCGCCGCGGAACTCCATCCGCGGCGCCCTTTTATTCCAAAATCTATGAAGGGGCCCGCTCGGACAT
>UQZD01000041.1:0-17642 GCA_900545485.1 uncultured Collinsella sp.
GGAAGCTGATCCCCCCTCGTCTCCCTGCGCCGCCGCCCGCCATTCCGTCGGCTCGCGCATGCGCCGTCGCCTGCTCGACACGCCTGAATCCGGTGTGCTCGGTCGCGTGGCGCTCGCCAACCGTCTAACCCGTGCGGTGCTCGCCTTTACGGCACTGTTCGCCATCCTTATCGGCAACCTCACCTATGTCCAGGTCATTAAGGCCAAGGACTATCAGGACATGCCCAGCAACAACCACACCATCACCAAGGCGCGCTACATCAAGCGCGGCTCCATCATCACCGCCGACGGGCTCACGCTCGCCGAGTCCATCCAGCAGGAGGACGGCACGTACGTGCGCTCCTACCCCAACGGCAATCTGGCGGCGCACGCCGTGGGCTATTACTCGCAGCAGTACGGCAGCTCGGGCGTCGAGGCCTCGCAAGACAAGACGCTCACCGGCTCCAAGGACTACTCCAGCTGGCAGAACGCCCTCAACTCGCTCGCCGGCATAACCGAGCCGGGCAACTCCGTCCAGCTCACCATCGACTCGCGCATCCAGGTCGCGGCCGAGCAGGCGCTCGCCGGGCGCACCGGCGCCATCGTCGTGCTGGACCCGCGCACCGGCGCGGTCCTCGCCTGGGCCAGCTCGCCCACATATGACAACACGAACATCCAGGCGACCATCGAGGCCGCCAACGCCAGCGGCGGGTCGGACACCTCCATGTTCGACCGCGCCACGCAGGCGCTATACGCCCCCGGCTCCACGTTCAAGACGGTCACGCTGGCCGCCGCGCTCGAAAACGGCACCGCATCGCTCGACTCCACCTTCGACAGCCCCGGGCGCATGGAGATCGGCGGGGCCGACGTGGTGAGCGTGAACGAGCAGGCCCACGGCACCATCACCCTCGATCGCGCCTTCGCGGTCTCCTCAAACACGGTCTTCGGCCAAGTGGCGGAGCAGCTCGGAGCCGAGCGCATGGTCGCCGTGGCGCAGGCGTTCGGTTACGGTCAGGACCTAGGCACGGACTTCACCACCGCCGCCTCCATCATGCCCAACCCAGAGGACATGTCCGTCTGGGAGCTCGCATGGGCGGGTGCCGGCCAGCCGGTCGGCCAGGGACACACCCCCGGCCCCCAGACCACCGTCATGCAGAACGCCGTGGTGGCAGCAACGATAGCCAACAACGGCATCGCCATGAACCCCCATGTGGTCGGCCAGATCCTGGCACCCGACGGAACGGTCATCAAGACGACCCGCGAGCGCTCGCTCGGCCAGGCCGTCAGCAGCGGCACGGCCGCGCAGGTCAAGGAGGCCATGCTCGACGTCGTCCAGAGCGGCAGCGGCGTGGCGGCCAATATCGCCGGCGTCAAGGTCGCCGGCAAGACCGGCACCGCCGAGACCAACAGCACCACCCCGAACTCGACATTCATCGGGTTCGCACCATACGACACGCCCACGCTCGCGATCTCGCTCGTCTTGGAGCAGACATCCGAGAACGAGACCACGGCGGCGGCAGTCGCGGGACAGGTCCTGCGCGCGGCGCTCGCGGCCCAAGGCATGTAAACCGGTAAACAGAGGTAACGATTCCGCCCTGCGGATTGATTGGTGAGGAGTAAGAGAGATGGCAGAGGCTCAGCGCGTACTTGGAGGCAGGTACCTGCTCAAGGACAAAGTTGGCAACGGAGGCATGGCGAGTGTGTTCCGCGCCCAGGACCAGGTCCTGGACCGCACCGTCGCGGTCAAGATCATGCTGCCGCAATATGCCGGCGACGCGACGTTCGCTGCGCGCTTCAAGCAGGAGGCGCAGGCGGCCGCAGGCCTTCAGAGCCCCTATATCGTCGGCGTGTACGACTGGGGTAAGGACGGCGACACGTACTACATCGTCATGGAGTACCTGCGCGGCACCGACCTTAAGAGCGGCATCAAGAGCCACGGCGCCCTCGACCCCAAGAAGGTCGCCCAGATCGGCTCGCAGATCAGCTCCGCGCTTTCGGTCGCCCACAAGCACGAGATCATCCACCGCGACATTAAGCCGCAGAACATCATGGTGCTGCCCGACGGCAACATCAAGGTGATGGACTTTGGCATCGCGCGCGCCAAGAACAGCCACCTCACGCAAGACAACAACGTGCTGGGAACCGCCCACTACGTCAGCCCCGAGCAGACCCGTGGTCAGGACCTCGGCCCCACCTCGGATATCTACTCGCTGGGCGTCGTGATGTATGAATGCGCCACCGGCCGCGTTCCCTTTGACGGTGACGACACTATCTCGGTCGCACTCAAGCAGGTCAACGAGCTGCCTATTCCGCCGAGCCAGATCAACTCCGGTGTCGACGCCGACCTTGAGCGCATCATCCTCAAGTGCATGGAGAAGGACCCCGCAAACCGCTTCCAGACCGCCAACGAGCTGCGTCAGGTGCTCAACAGCTACCTGTCGGGCCGTGCCGTCAACGTCTCGGAGCCCACGCGCATCATCGGTGCCCCCGGTGAACTGGGCGCCACCAAGACTCGCGAGCTTTCCGATCAGACGCGCGCCATGGTGCGTCCCGTCTCGGGCGTGAGCGGCCAGAATACCGCCCGTAGCTCGGTTTCGGGCTCCACCGGCTCCTACGAGGTCGAAGAGCCCAAATCCAACAAGAACAAGATCATCGCCGCCGTGGTGGCAGCGGTTGCCGTCATCGGCATCGTGGTGGCCTTTGCCACAGGACTCTTTGGCGGCGAGCAGGTCACCGTGCCCGATGTGCTGGGCAAGGACCAGCAGACTGCCGTCGAGCTGATCAAGGAAGCCGGCCTCGAGGTCGGCACCATCGACCAAAGCTACAACGACGATGTCGACGAGGGCAAGGTCGCCGAGCAGACGCCCAACGGCAACACCAAGAAGGCCAAGGGCACCAAGGTGAACCTGGTAATCTCCAAGGGCCCCAAGCCCTCCGAGAAGGTTGAGGTTCCCCAGCTTGTCGGCCTGACCAAGGACCAGGCAGAAGCCGCGCTGGCAAGCGTTGGCCTGAAGGGCAACGCCTCCGAGGAGGCCAACGAAGCCGATGAGGGCCAGGTCTTTGAGCAGAGCACCGAAGCCGGTAAGGAAGTCGCGAAGGGCACGACCATCTCGTACAAGGTCTCGAGCGGCCCGGATACCACGTCCGTCCCCGATCTGACCGACATGACCGAGGCCCAGGCGCGCAACGCCCTCGATATGGCAGGCTTTGGCGTCGACGTGAGCTACCAGGAGAACGATTCGGTTACCGAGGGCACCGTGATTAGCTGGAACCCCAGCGGCAAGCAGAAGCCTGGCGCCACGATTACCGTCGTCATTGCCAAGAAGTCCGGCAAGGCCACCGTCCCGAGCAACCTGTACGGCAAGAGCATTTCCGCCGCCGTTACCGCGCTCAACAACGCCGGTTTCTATAACATTGGCTTCTGTGACCAGAACGGCAATCCCGTGAGCGGTAACGAGGATGCCACCGTTACGGGTATCTCCCCCACGGGCAAGCAGTCCACCGACAGCACGATTACGCTGACGGTCGCACTTTCTGGCTCGGGTTCGGGCTCTGGCTCGGGTTCGGGCTCTGGCTCGGGCACGAGCACGGGCGACGATTCCGGTACGACCAACTAGTCGCCACCCCACCGCTCATTACGGCTCTCGCCGCAAACATATTCGCTCACAGGCGCCCGCTTGCTCCCCCAGTAAGCGGGCGCTTCGTTTTTGACATGGCATGAAACAGAAGAGCCCGGCACCGTGGCGGTGTACCGGGCTCGATCAATCTCTGGTGCCCCCGGGCGGATTCGAACCGTCGACACCCGCTTTAGGAGAGCGGTGCTCTATCCCCTGAGCTACGGAGGCATGTTGTATTAGTGTAGCAGATTTGCGCCACTGCCATGCAGCGCATAGCCGCTCTTCGAGATAGTCATCTGCGACGTTCTTTAATGACTAGTCGTTTAGGAACGTCGCAGATGATTACCCAACGACTAGTTGCCTTTGTGGAAAAGGTTTTTGATGACGGAGGGGATGCTTTTGGCGCCCTTGGCCGTCACATCGATAAAGTCGGGCGAACGCACGAGCTTATCCTCGTCAACGTACTTGCGAACCGCGCGAAGCGTCTCTTTGTCGTCGCGCGTCGAAAACGTAAAGTGACCGTTGTCCTTGGTGAAGATGGCAAAACGCGTAATCTTCTTGGTGCCGCGCAAAACTTCGGCGGCAATATAGTCGACCTCGTCCCACGGGATTTGAATAAAATCCTCGGGATTACGCTCGTTATAGTACTCGAACGCCTTATTGCCCACCATTACGTTACCGTGACTGGTAAGCCCCATCAGGCAGGTTGCCGGCGTTGCCAGATCGACCGTGCTGTTCTGAGATTGCGCCATGCGCGCCTCGCCTTCCAAATAAAACAATCGGACCGCATCCAGTGTACTCACCGGGTGCGGTCCGTTTCAATGGCTCAAAAGCCCTTGCCTAGCAATTCTCGGTCTTAAACCGAAACGTGCTTACATGAAGCCGCAGACACGACCGATGATGCCAACGGCGAAGAGAGCCAGGATGATGACGATCGGGCTGACCTTCTTCTTGAGGAGCTTGCAGACCAGCAGGGTCAGGCACACGGCGGCAAGGCCGGGGATGAGCTGATCGAGGTTGGCCTGAAGCGTGGTGACCTTCACCTGATCAAGGGCGCTAGCACCGATGGAGTTATACATCGTCAGTGCTTCCTTGACACCCTCAGAACCGGAGGGCAGGTTAGCCCAGTCGATAAAGGCACCAGCAGACTGCGTGACCTTGGAGACGACCGGGGTGAAGGAGATGGACACCCAGCGCTCGACCAGGGCGCCGATGATGAACATACCCAGGATGGAAGCACCCTCGGTGACCTTGCCCATCAGACCGCCGGAGAGGTCCTTGGCGATGGAGGAGCCGACCTTGTAGCCAAACTCCTGCGTGTACCACAGGAAAGCGTAACGGATGATGTTCCACGCGAAGAAGAACAGCAGCGGACCGGCAATGCTGCCGGACAGGGCCATGGAAGCGCCCAGAGCGCCCAGAATCGGGCGAAGGGTGAACCAGAAGGCGGGGTCGCCGACGCCGGCGAGCGGGCCCATCATACCGATCTTGACGCCCTGAATGGCGACGTCGTCAATCGGAGCACCGTTGGCGCGCTCCTCCTCGAGAGCGAGGGTAACGCCAATGACGGGGGCGGAAACATAGGGGTGGGTGTTATAGAACTCCAAGTGGCGCTTAAGAGCGGCAATCTGGTCATCCTTGCTGGTGTAGAGCTTCTTGATCGCAGGGATCATTGCGAAGCACCAGCCGCCGTTCTGCATACGCTCGTAGTTCCACGAGCCCTGAAGGAACTGATGACGGAAGCAAACCTTCTTACGGTCAGCCTTGGTGAGCTGAATCTTGTTCTCTGCCATATGTATCACTCCCCTCCTACTCGTAATCGTTCAGAATGTCGCCGAGCGGGTCGCCGGAGCCACCGCTCATGCCGCCACCCTGCTTGGCCAGATCCTTAAGGCCAAGGTAGATGAGGGCAAGGGAGATGCCGATGAGGCCAAGGGCGATCAGCGTGAGCTGAGGGATGGCAGCAAGGACAAAGCCGAGGATGAAGAACGGCCAGGTCTCCTTGGTGGCCATCATGTTGATGACCATGGCGTAACCGACGGAAGCGACCATGCCGCCGCCGACAGCCATGCCGCCGGACAGCCAGTCGGGCATAGCGTTAAGCGCGTTGGTAACAGCCTCGGCCGGGATGATGCACAGAAGTACTGCCGGGATGGCGATACGAAGGCCCTGCATAAGGATGGCAATGTACTGCCAACGCTCGATGCCGGCGAAGTCGCCCTTCTCGGCGCAACCGTCCATGGCGTGAGCGATAGCGGTAGCCAGGGTACGGCAGATCATGGTCAGGAACAGACCAGCGACCGACAGCGGGACAGCGACGGCGATAGCGGCGGTAACGGCCTTCGACGGATCGGTAGCGCCGCCGTTGAGGGCGAGCACCATGATGATCGAAGAGGCGACCGAGGCCAGAGCGGCGTCAGGCGCGACGGCGGCGCCGACGTTGGCCCAGCCAAGGGCCATCATCTGGAGCGAACCGCCCAGGAGGATGCCCTCCTGAAGGTGACCGGTTACGAGACCGATAAGCGTGCATGCCACGAGCGGCTGATGGAACTGGAACTCATCCAGAATGCCTTCCATACCGGCAAGCAACGCGACAATCGCAACAAGCAGAATAGTGATTGCAGACATGTATCGGACCCTCCTTTACTATGCTTGAGCGGCCAGTTCGGCCTTAGCTTTCTTCAACATGGCGTCGAGATCCTCGGAGGAATCCGAAGGAACCTTGCGGACCTCGAACTTGACGCCCTTGGCCTTGAGGGCCTCGAGAGTCTTGACATCGTCATCGCCCATAGCGACGGCGTTGGTGACGACGACCTTGCCCTTGGAGTGAGCCATGGAGCCGATGTTGACTTCCTTGATGTCGACGCCGGCCTCGATGGCCTTGAGCAGATCCTGCGGGTTCTCAAAGAGCAGCATGGCCTTGGTGTCACCAAAGCGCGTGTCCTTGACGACCTCGGCCATCTTCTTGATGGGCACGACGTTGGCATGGACTCCCGGAGGGGCAGCCTGCTCGATCATGGTCTTGCGGAGCTCGTCGTGAGCAACGCCGTCGGAAACCACAATGATGCGGTTGGGGTTGATCTGCTTGGTCCACGTGGTGGCCACCTGACCATGCAGCAGACGGGTGTCGATACGGACGTGGGCAATCTTGATGTGCCCGTCGCCGATGACCGTTCCCGGAGGGATGGCGCCTGCAGGAGCAGCAGCGGCCGCAGCCGGCTTCTTCTCCTCGGGCTCCAGAGACTCGGGCTTGACGCGCACGCCAGCCTTAGCCTCAGTCACGAGATGTTTTGCGATCGCATGTGCAGTGTTCTTTGCGTCAAAGCGCTGCGAATATGCCTCGATGAGCATAGGCAGGTTGACACCGGTGACGATAGCCCAGGAATCGTGGCCCTCGATGAGCCCGCTGATCTGGTTGAACGGCGTGCCGCCCCACAGATCAACGAGGAAGAGCACCTGCTCCTGGTCCTCGAAGGAAGCGATTGCTTCCTCGACCTTGGCACGGAAGTCGTCGGGGCCCATGCTCGGCTCGAGCGAGACCACGGCTACAGACGGCTGATCGCCAAAGACCATCGAGCCCGTCTGCTTGATTCCAGCAGCCAAATCCCCGTGGCTAGCAAGAACAATACTTACCATCACATAACCTCCTTTTTGTCTACGTATTTCCTACACGACATTAAGGAAGTATACCTGTTTGGTTTGTGGAATTATAGCTAAATTCGCAAAAGGTTGGTTTATTTGTTTAAACGTCTATGTTTGTTACAAATTGATTACGTTACCGCTTTTTGACTCATTACACGCCAAGGCGTCGCACATCAAGCCATGCATTTTACAGATACAAACAGGCTGTTCATTAATATCGATTTTGGCAAGCGCGAATGCGCTTGTACTGCCGCTATTTTGTTTAAACAGACATGACTTGACTATTATCGTGACTTATGCTCTAGCGCAAGTAGTCATTGGGGACGTTCTTAAACGACTAGTCGTTGGGGACGTTCTTGTTTGACTAGTCGTTTAAGAACGTCCCCAACGACCAAGTTAGGCGATATGGAGGGGGTTGGCGGCGTCGACGGCATCGGGGGCGTCGGAGAGGCCGTCGGGAGCAGCGTCTGCCGGATCCTCGTCGGGGGTCTCAATCTGTTTGATCATGACCTCCTGGCCCTGCAGCAGATATGTTTCGCCGCTGCCGCAATGGGGGCAGGTCTTGCCGTGCTCGACCGTCACGTAGTCGCGGCCGCACGACTCGCAATGCGTCACGGCCTCGACAGGCTCCACGATAAGCTCCGCGCCCTGCGTGATAGGCTTTTTATCCGCCGCCCAGCGCCAGGCGTCGAGCAGCAAGTCGGGAACGACGCCCGAGACCTCGCCCAGCAGCAACGTCACGCTCGAAACGCGACGCACGCCATTGGCGCGCGCCACGTTCTCAACATCGCGAATGATGTGATAGACGATTCCGAGCTCGTGCACTTTTTCCTCCGCCGTTCCCGTTATGACTACTTACTTGCGACCGAACTTAATCTTGATGGCGCGCTTTAGAGCGTACTTGCCGAGGCTTGGGAGCTTTTGCTCGTATTTGACCATCGTGGAGCACTCGGGACGGTCGCGATCCAGATGGATGGCGTCGAACGCGCACTTGGTGGTGCACAGGCCGCAGCCGATGCACTTGTTGGGGTCGACGATCGAGGCGCCGCAGCCCAGGCAGCGGGCAGTCTCGGCGCGCACCTGTTCCTCGGTAAAGGTCTCGACGTACTCGCTAAACGGCGCGGCCTTCTCGCGCTCGCGGTCCACGTGGGCAACCTCGCGGCTCGCGTTATCGTAGCTCTCGAGCACAACGTCGTCGCGGTCGAGCGCAGTGTAGCGGCGCTGATTGCGGCCGATGGTGAGCGTGGAGCCCGGCTGCACAAAGCGATGGATGGACACCGCAGCCTCGTGACCGGCGGCGATAGCGTCGATGGCAAAGCTGGGGCCAGTGTAGACGTCACCACCCACAAAGATGTCGGGTTCGGCGGTCTGGTAAGTCTGGGGATCGGCAAGGGCGCCCTGGCCGCGGCCGAGCTCCACCTTGGAGCCAGCTAGCAGGTCGCCCCACACAATGGACTGGCCAATCGACATGACGACACGGTCGGCATCGACACGGCGCAGATCGCTCTCGTCGTACTCGGGCGCAAAACGGCCCTCGTCGTCAAAGACACGCGTGCAGCGCTTGAAGGTGATACCGCACACACGACCGGCCTCGTCCAGGTGAACCTCCTTGGGGCCCCAGCCGCAGCTGATGTGGGCGCCGTCCTCAACGGCCTCGCGACGCTCCTCCTCGCTGGCAGGCATCTGGGCCTCGCTCTCCAGGCAGAACATCTCAACGTGCTCGGAACCCAGACGGCAGGCGTTGCGCGCGACGTCGATAGCCACGTTGCCGCCGCCCACCACGATAGTGCGGCCGGGCAGCGCATCAATCTTGCCGCTGTTGACCTCGCGAAGGAAGTCGACGGCCACGGTCACGTCCTCGGCACCCTCGCCCGGAATGCCGGCAAGGCGGCCGCCCTGGCAGCCAATGGCAACGTAGAAGGCCTTGAAGCCCTGCGCGCGCAGCTCGTCGAGCGTCACGTCTCGACCGACTTCCACGCCATAGCGGAACTCGGCACCCATCAGGCGAATGACCTCGACCTCGGCCTCAATGACGTCCTTCTGCAGCTTAAAGCTGGGAATGCCGTAGGTGAGCATGCCGCCCGGGCGCTCGTTCTTCTCGAACACGACGGGCTTGTAGCCCTTCTCGGCCAGATAGAAGGCGCAGGACAGACCGGCCGGACCGGCACCGATGATGGCGATCTTCTGGTCGAAGCCGCCGGCACGCGTCGGAGTCACCACAGGTGGGACATAGCGAGTCGCGGCATCCAGATCGCGCTGGGCGATGAATTTCTTGACCTCGTCGATGGCCACGGCGGCGTCCACACGGCCGCGGGTGCAGGCATCCTCACAGCGGCGGTTGCACACACGGCCGCAGATAGCAGGCAGCGGGTTCTCGCGCTTAATGAGTGCTAGGGCCTCGTCATAGCGACCCTGAGCCGCGAGCTTCAAATAGCCCTGAACGGCAACATGCGCGGGGCAGGCCGTCTTGCAGGGAGCGGTGCCGGACTCATGCGTCTCGATGCGGTTGTCGTTGCGGTAGTTGGGCGACCACTTGGTGTGGTCCCACTTGGTGGCATCGGGCAGCTCCTGGCGCGGATATTCGGGCACCCGTCCGCCCGCCTTTTTGCTGCAGAGCTTCTGGCCCAGCTTGGCGGCGCCGGCCGGACACACCTCAACGCAGCGACCGCAGGCCACGCACTTGTCCTTCTCGACCTTGGCGACATAGGCTGAGCGCGACAGGTTGGGCGTGTTGAACAGCTGCGAGGTGCGCAGGGCGTAGCACACGTTGACGTTGCAGTTGCAGATGGCGAAGATCTTGTTCTCGCCGTCGATATTGGTGATCTGGTGCACAAAGCCGTTGTCCTCGGCCTGGCGCAAGATGTCGTAAACCTCGTCGCGGGTCACGTAATGGCCACGATCGGTTTCGACCACGTAGTCGGCCATATCGCCCACGGCGATACACCAATCGGCCGGGTCGTCGGCGCAGCCCTCGCCCATCACGCGACGGCTCGCGCGGCAACTGCAGGTGCTGGCGGCATATTTGCCATCGTATTTGTCGAGCCAGTGCTCGATATGCTCAATAGGCACCGAGGTGCTCGCGGCGTCGATAGCCTTCTCGACCGGGATGACGTGCATGCCGATACCGGCGCCTCCGGGCGGCACCATCGGCGTGGCCTTGGACAGCGGTCCCTTGGACGCCTGCTCAAAGAACTTGGCATAGACCGGGTGCTCCTCGAGCTGGCTCACGCGCATGTTGAGGAACTCGGCGGAACCCGGCACCAGCATGGGCAGCACCCACTGCTTGGCGCGCTCGGGGTTTTCCCAGTTGTACTCAAGCAGACCCGTGTAGCTCATGTCGTCGAGCATCTTCTCGATCTGGGCCTCAGGCATGCCGGTGAGCTTGACCATCTCGGGCAGCGTATAGGGACGGCGCATCTTCATCTTGCAGAGCACTTCGGCCTGCTCGTCGGTCGCGGCCTCGGCAAACGACCAGTACTCGTAGTCCAGCAGCTCATCGCGATGCAGCAGACGATTGGTGCAGTGCTCGCACAGCTTGACGATTGCCTCGCGCGGATGCTCCGGAAGCGGCGGCACGAACTCCGAACCGATGTCGGGCTCGGTGTAACTAATCCCCGGTCCGTTGAGAATCATGGTTGTCCCTTCTCTTGCCGCAGCCCGACGAGGCCGCAGCGCCCCTCTTTTTTTGCAGGCCGGGCATGCCCCCATGCCGTTCACCCGCCATTGTTGACATTGTGTCAAAAATAGTATTGACGAACCGTCAACAATATTCAAGACTGTTAGGCGAACGGTCAGGCAAAAGAGGGTGAAAGGCGGCAAAACATGGGCAACAACACAGCAGGTACTTCTTTGGTCGATGCCGTCCCCGCATCCGATAGCGCGGCAAAGCGCCTGACGGGCGACGAACGCCGTCGCGAGATCCTCGCCGCCGTGCGCACCGTAAGCTCCGAGCTGGGCGTGTCCCACCTATCGGTATCGGCCGTGACCAAGCGAGCCGGCTGCACGCGTTCATTGTTCTACCACTACTTCGCCGATATGGACGCCGCCGTCACCGCTGTGATGGACGAGGCGATCGACGGCTTTATCTCCGAGCTCGAGCAGTGGAACGCCGACCGCACCGTCGGCGATATCGAGGGCGCACTCGACACCGTCGCCCCGCTCTTTAAGCGTCTGGTCGCCAGCGGCCACGAACTGCCGCACACTCTGACTTCCAACAGCGGCGCGCTCTACGGCGGCTTTTTGCACAACGTGGTCCAGCGCGTGGCGCAGTATATCTGCGACACCACCGTGGTGGATTTTGTCGCCCATCATGAGCTACGCATCGACCATGTCTACGAGACGTTCTACACCCTCATCATGGGGTTGTTGATGTATATCCGCACGCACCCCGATGTGCCCGACGAGACGGTCAAGGAAATCATCGCCTCGACACTCCACATCGAGGGCTATACCGCCAAGTATCCGGAGCGCAAGCCCCAGAACTGACGACATTTGGCCAAACTGCCCGCGATCAGAAGAGGGGCCGCGGGCGTGTGAAAGGAGAGCAGCATGCTGTTCGATGTTTGGGGTAGCGATACCCTTATCCACTGGGCCGGCTGGGCCATGGTCTTTATTGGCCTGATCGTGCTCAACGAGGTCGGCCGCCGCACCAAGCTGGGCGCGGCAATCATCTTTGGCGTGGCTCCGCTGGCCATGACCATCTACTGCGTCGCCATCGCCATCGGCGTCTCACAGGGTGCCGAATGGGCACTCACCAACCCCACCCATGTGTACCAGAACAGCTGGTTCCACTACGCCAAGGTATACGCGGCGCTGGCCGGTTGCTGGGGCTTCATTGCCATTAAGTACCAGTGGGGAAAGATCGGCAAGGCGCATTGGTTCCGCGCATGGCCGTTTGTGATCGTCGCCATCAACATCTTGATCGCCGTCGTGTCCGACTTCGAGAGCGCCTATCACTTCTTTGTCCTAGGCGAGTCCACCTGGGTCACCTCCGAAGGTGCCACGCAGCTGGCCGGCTGGAACAACGTGTTCAACGGCATCGCCGGTCTCATCAACATCTTCTGCATGACCGGTTGGTGGAGCGTCTACGCCTCCGAGGACAAGACCGATATGCTGTGGCCCGACATGACCTGGGTCTACATCATCGCCTACGATATCTGGAACTTCTGCTACACCTACAACTGCCTGCCCACCCATTCCTGGTTCTGCGGCTTTGCGCTGCTGCTGGCGCCCACCGTCGCCGCCTTTATCTGGAACAAGGGCGGCTGGATCCAGAACCGCGCCTTTACGCTGGCCATTTGGTGCATGTTTGCCCAGGTGTTCCCGTACTTCCAAGAGGAATCCATCTTTGTAACCCATTCCACGCTCGACCCCGGCGCCGCCACCGCGGTCTCGATCGCCGCACTGGTCGCCAACGTCGCCGCGATCATCTACATCGCCTACCGCGCCAAGAAGCTCGGCCGCAATCCCTACAAGCAGGATGTCTTTGAGGGCACCAGCGATTGGGAGAAGGCTACCGCTCGCCGCGCCAAGGTTGATTACGCGCACGCCGAGTAACGCGCCCGGCGCAGACATCGCTTGAATGTGAAGCCGCCTGGCCGACTCCGCGCAATGCAACGTATTGCATGCCCCCGGAAAGCGATTTGTCCGCTTTCCGGGGGCTTTTTGTTGTTACGCGCATCCACGCACATATTCAAAACCTCTCGCACAGATAAAATCAGATTTCCAATCGCCTGACAGCTCTATATGACTCTGTTTTTGGGTACATTGTTGTCCCGATATTGAGCTTGGGGGATGTATGAATGATGAGACGATGGGCCAAGAGGATGCGGCCCAAGATGCAGAAGCTTGCGCTGAGGCCTTGGAGAGCTTAGACCGGATTTCACTCGATGAGATTGCGTTTGACGATTCGGGCGTTGATGTGCAGGATGAGCCGGAAACCGAGGCGCAATACGATGATCAGGATGCAGGCGACGTTGAGCCTGCCGAGGATGAGGCAGATCACGAAGGCACCGAAAGCGAGGCCGGCAACCAGCCCGAATCCGACACGGGCGAGGAAACCGTCTTGCTCGACAGCTTGCCGGCCGAGGATTCGCTGACTCGCGAGCTTCCTGGCCTGGGTTCCGCACCAGCCGTGGACGAGACCATCGCCATGGGCGATATACCCCTGCCGTCCGTTCCCTCGGCACGCGAGGCCGAGGTCCGCCATCGCAAGATGTCGCCCAAGCGCCGCAATCTGATGGTCGCCGGTGTCGTGGCCGTCGCGCTCGTCGCCGGCGGTGCAGGCTATGCTGCCTGGAACGGATATCAGCAAGAGCAGGCTGCCGCTGTCGCCGCCAATGCCCACACGATGATGTCGGTGCAGATTGGCGTGCATGCCGCGGGCCTCGACTGTTCCACTGGCTCCAAGATTCCCGTACAGGTGAGCGGTCAGGATTCTGACGGCTCCTCCGTGAGCGAAACGCTCTATGTTGACGAGCACGGCCGCGGCATCAAACTACTGCCCGGCGATTACACGCTCTCCATCGCTGCCTCCCCCATCGCGGCCGACGGCACCATCTATACCGTCCCGACCACCAAGACGCAGGTCACCGTTAAGAGCGATGAACAGGATTTAAGTGCCCAGGCTACCTTTAAGCTCAAGGTGCCTTCGGCCGACACGGTAACCGACGACCAGATCGATGCCGCCGCCAAGTATGCCGAGGAGGGCGGTGCGAGCTCCGCCGCCACCGCCAAGGTACTCCAGCAGGCGGCAACCGCGCGGCGCGACGCCGCCGTCAATGCCGTGAGCGCGCAAAAGGCACAGGCGGCCCGTGATGCCGACGCCCGTCACAAGGCAACCGACCTTTACCAGCTCGATATCCCCGTCGAGTGGTACGGCAAGGTCGAGACTTGGCAGAATGGCAGCACACTATGCATCTATCTTGCCGGCGACAGCGATACGCCGATCGTGACGCTCGTCGCGGTGCGCGAGGGCGAGAGCTTTACGCCCGACGAGGGCGATACGGTTTTGGGTGCGGCCAATCTGGGCAACGGTTATACCGTCTATGCCAGCGGCCCCGTCTATCCGTACGTGGTACCCCAGACCATCAACGGACGGACGCAGAATCCCGTGTCAACCTACCCCATGGACACGGCCATTGAGCTTGTCGAGCTTACGACCGGCAACCGCTATACGTATAGCCAGATCAAGAACGACCTGGTGGGTAAAGACGGCAAGGCCGATAGTGCCACTAAGCTCGAAACCGACTACCTCGCGCAGATCCTGCTGCCGAGCATCAAAGCCCAGGACTAGCGCCAGGGGTCGGCTTCGAACATCGGCTCGCGCTCGGGGCGGCGATCGCTGTAGGGATCGTAGCCGTCGTCGTCCTCGTTCTCGGCACGGATGTAGGGGTCGCGTGGCTTGGACGCCGGTTTGGACGTGGGCTTGGGCGCCGGCGCACTTGTTTTGATCTCGTCTTTCATCTGCATAGCTCCTTGCATCGCATCCGTTCAACATTATCGATTGTCGCACGAAAAAGGGCGGCGGACCCAATTGGATCCGCCGCCCTTGGCGTTTAGAGACGACTGGCAGATTTTAAGGCATGGCCCAAAATCTACTCGGCGTCGGGGACCTCGTAGGTGGCCGCCGGCGTGTTGTCGCACACGACGGCAAAACCGCCGTCCTTGTCGGCATCGACCGTCACCCGATCGCCCTCGCGCACCGTGCCGTCGATGATAGCGGCGGCGATGGCATCCACGACCTCGCGCTGGACCAGACGCTTGAGCGGACGGGCGCCAAAGACCGGGTCCAGGCCGCCCACGGCGAGCATCTGCTTGGCCGCCGGGGTGATGGCAAGCGTCATGCGCTCCTTGGCCAGGCGCGCGCGGACGTCGGCAAGCTGGATATCAACGATCTTCTCGATCTGCGCCATGCCGAGCGGATGGAACACCACGATATCGTCGATACGGTTGAGGAACTCGGGGCGGAAGGTCTGAGCCATAGCCGCGTCGACCTGATGGCGCATCTCCTCTTCGTCCTTGCCGGAAAGCTCGGCGATAGCCTTGGAGCCCACGTTAGACGTCATGATGATAATCGTGTTCTTGAAGGACACTTGGCGACCCTGACCGTCGGTCAGGCGACCGTCGTCGAGCACCTGCAGTAGCACGTTGAAGACATCCGGATGGGCCTTCTCCATCTCGTCGAGCAAAATCACGGAGTACGGACGACGGCGAACGGCCTCGGTGAGCTGGCCGCCCTCGTCGTAACCCACGTATCCCGGGGGCGCACCGATCAGACGCTGGACGCTGAACTTCTCCATGTACTCGGACATGTCGATACGCACGAGCGCGCGCTCGTCGTCGAACAGGCACTCGGCAAGCGCCTTGGCGAGCTCGGTCTTGCCCACGCCGGTGGGGCCCAGGAAGAAGAAACTGCCGATGGGCTTGTCCGGATCGGAGAGACCCGCACGGCTGCGGCGCACGGCCGCGGCAACGGCGGAGACGGCCTCGTCCTGACCGATGACGCGCTTATGCAGCTCGCCCTCCAGGCCCTTCAACTTGTCGAGCTCGCCCTGCATCATCTTGGACACGGGCACGCCGGTCCAGGCGCTCACGACCTCGGCGATCTCATCGGAGGTCACCTGTTCGTTGAGGCCCTCGCCGTCCTGCTGCTTTTGTGCCTCGAGCGCGGCCTCGGAATCCTGAATCTGCTGCTGCAGGCCCGGAATCACGGAGAAGCGCAGCTCGGACGCACGGCCCAGGTCGCCGTTGCGCGTCGCGCGCTCCTCTTCGCTCTTGGCCTCGTCAAGCTGCCCCTTGAGCTCCTGCACGTGATCGATGGCGTTCTTTTGGTTGAGCCAGCCGGCCTTTTGCACGTTGAGCTTTTCCTGGACCTCGGCAATCTCTTGGCGCAGGGCCTCCAGACGCTCCTTGGAGGCGTCGTCGGTCTCCTTCATGAGCGCCTGCTCCTCAATCTGCAGCTGGGTGAGCTGACGCGTGGTAGCATCGATCTCGACCGGCATGCTGTCGAGCTCCATGCGCAGGCGACTTGCCGCCTCATCGACCAGGTCGATGGCCTTGTCGGGCAGGAAGCGGTCGGCGATGTAGCGATCGGAGAGGTCGGCGGCTGCCACGAGCGCGCTATCGGTGATATGCACGCCGTGGAAGATCTCGTACTTCTCCTTGAGGCCACGCAGAATCGAGATGGTGTCCTCGACGGTAGGCTCGCTCACCATAACGGTCTGGAAACGACGGGCGAGCGCCGCGTCCTTCTCGATGTACTTGCGGTATTCGTCGAGCGTGGTCGCGCCGATCGCATGCAGGTCGCCACGGGCGAGCGCAGGCTTGAGGATGTTGCCGGCGTCCATGGAGCCCTCGGTGGCACCCGCGCCCACGATGGTGTGGAGCTCATCGATGAACAGGATGACCTTGCCCTCGGACTTTTGCACTTCCTTGAGCACGGCCTTCAAGCGGTCCTCGAACTCGCCGCGGTACTTGGCGCCGGCGACCAACGCGCTCATGTCGAGCTCGATGAGGTCGCGGTCGCGCAGGGTGCTCGGCACATCGCCGGCCACGATACGTTGGGCGATGCCCTCGACGATGGCCGTCTTGCCGACGCCCGGCTCGCCGATGAGCACGGGGTTGTTCTTGGTGCGGCGGGACAGGACCTGAATGGTACGACGGATCTCGTCGGTACGGCCGATGACCGGGTCGAGCTTACCAGCGCGGGCAAGGTCGCAGATATTGCGGCCGTACTGCTCCAGCGCCTCAAACTGGGTCTTGTCCTCGGCAGACGTCACGCGGTCATCGCCACGCAGCTCCTCGTAGACCTGCTCGATGCGCTCCTTGGTCACGCCGGTATCGCGCAGCACGCGGCCCGCCTCGCCCTTGTCCTCGGCAAGCGCCATCAGCAGATGCTCGGTCACCACAAAGCTGTCGCCCATCTTGGTGGCCTTCTTTTCGGCCTTCTCGATGACGCGGACGAGCTCATTGGAAAGACCCATCTGCTGGCCCTCGCCCGAAACCTTGGGCGCGTGGTCGATGGCATCTTGCGTGGAGCGTGCGAGCTGGGCCGGGTCGGCGCCAATGCGCTCGATAATCACGGAGATATTGCGCTCGCCGGCACCGAGCAGAGCGGACAGCAGGTGAATCGGCTCCACCGCGCCGGCCTGCGCGTCGGCAGCCGTGCTCATGGCGGTCTGCAGCGCCTCGCGCGACGTCATAGCTAGCTTATCGATTCTCATGGAATCACCTCTCTTGGGGCGGCCGCCCTACGGGGCGGCTTCACGTTGTTCGAGAAGTATTGTTGCCAGCTTTGTGCGATCTTATACACAAATCTAAGTCTCTATATATAAGATTTTCTGAGTGATTGATGGATAGGGTACTGAGATGTCAGCCCGCCGCTGCCCAAGCGCACTACCGTCT
>UQZD01000042.1:0-17127 GCA_900545485.1 uncultured Collinsella sp.
TCGCCTTCTGCTTGTGGCTTTGCCTCATCGAAATCGAAGATCATGATGGCGCAGTTGGGGAGTTTTGCTGGGAGCTCGAAGCCCTCTGGGGCTGCGACCTTGATGAATTGGCGGCTGGCGCTGCCGTGGCTTACTGCTAGTAGGGTTTCGATGCCCTCGGCGCTTATGAGATTGGTGAGAGCAGCTACCATGCGTTCTTGCAACGTTTTGCTTCCCTCTCCTCCAAAGGGGACCAGGTCCTCGCCCGGATCCCAAACGTCAGTGGGCAGGGCGTCGTGGGGGCCTTCTTCGAAGGTGCCGTAGCAGCGCTCGATGATGCCTTCGCAGGGCTCGACTGCTGCGTCCGGACCGAGGAGTTCGGTAGCGACGAGCTGAGCAGTGTCCATGGCTCGGCCTAAGGGCGAAGAGACCACTTTGTCGGGGACAACGTCGTGGCCCTTGAGCCATGCGGCTGCCATTCCCGCTTGTTTGCGGCCCAGGTCGGTCAGCGGTGAATCGCAGCGGCCCTGGACCAGCTTTTTGACGTTGAACTCCGTCTGACCGTGGCGGAGTAGATACAGCTTTTTCATGCTCTCCCCTTCTGCATAACCTGCTTTGCCGGCACAGCCTTACTCGTGGGTATGCCCTACGTAGTCTTCGTCGATCGTAATCTTGGCAATCGACTTGGGATATTCCGATTCGACCCTCTGGGCTAACGCGCGTTTGAGTTCATCGGCTCCCATGTCCAAATCCGAGGGTCGCACGCAGTCAAAAATCACATTGGTGTGCGTGGGGCCCGGCACGCAACGCAGATCGTGAATCGAAAGGCGGCCATCAATCTCCTGGGCCATTGCGTTGATGCGCAGGCGCATGCTCGCCACATTTGAATCGTCGGTCACGATGGGATCGTAATGGAGCGTGACGATCATACCGTCTTCGTTCCTAAATGCCTGCTCAATATTGTCGAGTGTGTCGTGACTTTCCAGCGGGCTGGCCTCGGCCGCCATCTCGGCGTGCGCACTTGCAAACTTCCTGCCCGGACCATAATCGTGAACCATAAGGTCGTGGACGCCCAAAACGCCGGGGTAGCTCATGATCTTGTCTCGAATGTGCTTGACCAGCTTAGGATCGGGCGCCTGGCCCAAAAGCGGGCTCACTGTATCTTGGATAAGCTCAAAACCACTCCAGCCAATATAGGCGCCAACGGCAAGGCCGACCCATGCGTCAAGATTGATGTGCGTCACCTGCGAAACAATTGCGCACGCTAACACGGCGCCCGTAGCAAGAACATCGTTCTTGGAATCCTGCGCGGTCGCATGCAGCGTCTCGGACTCAATGCGGTCACCGAGCTTTTGGTTGAGGGCCGCCATCCACAGCTTTACAACCATCGAAAGTGCCAGGACTGCCACCAGGGCAAGCGAGAACTCGACAGGTTCGGGGTGGATGACGCGCTCAACCGAGGACTTGATAAGCTCAAGGCCGATCAGCAGTACGAGCGCCGCCACGACCAGACCCGAGAGATACTCGTAGCGACCGTGGCCGTAAGGATGCTCGGGGTCTGCTGGCTTGCCCGCCAGCTTAAAGCCAAGCACGCTCACGATGTTCGAGCTGGCATCAGACAGATTATTCATGGCATCCGCCACGATCGAAACCGATCCCGACAGCACGCCAATTGCGCCCTTTGCAGCGCATAGTGCCACATTGGCGAGAATACACACCACGCCCGTCAACGTGCCCACGCGCGCACGGTCGCCCTGCGCACGCTTAACAATCCACTCGACCATCTACATCCGCCCCCACGGTACTACCTATATATCTATTGCTCAAACGGATTGTAGTGTAGCCACTTTATCCCCCAGATACAAAAAAGGCCGCAACCCACACGGGCCACGGCCTTGGAATGTGGCAAAGGAATCGTCCTTGTGTCGCACAGGTTTACGCGCTTACTTCGGCCACGCTCTTCGAGGTTTCGGGCGAATCGGCTCCGTCTTCTGACGCCTGCTCCTTCGTCGGCACCACACCAAAGCAGTAGCTCAGCGCCGCAGACACCGCAAATGACACACCGCCGGCAGCGCAGCACCACAGCAGGTTCGAGATGCCACCCGTGGCAAAGCCAATGACCATGAGGACATTCGTCATACCGATGGTATAGGCCGTAACGTGGCCCACGGCCGCAACAAGGCCTCCGACGGCGCCGCCAATGGCCATGCATGTCAGGCACCTGCCATATTTAAAGCCGCAACCGTACAGCGCCGGCTCGCTTACGCCGCCAAGCACGCCCGAGATAGAATAGCCCAGCATGAGCGCCTTCTCGTCCTTATCCGCAACGCGGAGCGACGCACCAAAGGGCATGCCCCAAACGGCGAACGTCGCCATCGTCGCGGCGATCAGAATGCACGAATCCGTTCCCACACTCATAAACTGCGCATAGGCGAGCGATAGGACAACGTTACTGACGCCCGCGATCTTTAGGAACTCCCAGCCCGCGGCAAGCCCCATGAGCGTGAGCAGCGACACGATGCCACCGGAATTGCCAAGCATAAACATAAGCTGGCCCAACAGCATACCCAGATAGCTGCCCGCCGGCGCCGTGATACACAGCGAAACCGGAACCATGACAAGCATGGTTGCAAACGGTACAAAAGAAAACGCCACAGCCTGAGGGATAGTGCGCTGAAAGAAACGCTCCACCTGCCATAGCACGGGCACCGAGATGAGAACCGGAATAACAGTCGTCGTGTAATCGATGACCGGCGCAGGAAGCAGACCATACACGGAAGTCATCGATGCCCCCGTCGTCGATGCGGCATCGACGAGCTTAAGCAGATCGGGCGCAATCAATACGCCGCCCAGCATCATGCCCAGCTGCTCCGAGCAACCGAGCTGGCGGGCGGCCGCCCAACCAAGATAAATGGGCAAAAAGTAGTAGCCGGCGTTATAGAGCCAACTGTAGAACAGGCGATAGATTTCGGAATCGGCAGACCACAGGCCCAGCATGCCTTCGCCCATAATGACGGCGACGGTGCGGAACAACGCCGCGCAGACAATAAAGGGCAGCGCCGACATCATGCTTTTGGACAGATAGTCCACTACGGCCATGGCGTTTGATGAAACCGTCGTTGTAAACGAGGTGTTAGAAACTTGTGACATGGAACGCCTTTCCCAATGTGACATGCGGACTGCCCCTTTGTCACATCGTGCGGTATCGACCGATTGCGCGGTACTTTTCGTAGCGGAGGTTTGTGAGGGTCGCATCGTCGAGCTGCCCAAGCGTATCGAAGGCATCAAATGCCGAGGACATGACGGCACCAGCGATCTCCTCATGCGACAGGCCCCTATCGTCAACGATGCCGTCGATGATACCGAGTGCCAACAGATCGGGGGCCGTGAGCTTAAGCGCCTCGGCGGCCTCATTCGCGCGCTCGGTATCCTTCCACAGGATCGACGCACAGGCCTCGGGACTCACGACCGAATAGGCCGAGCTCGAGAGCATCAGGATGCGGTCGGCCACGGACAGCGCCAGCGCGCCACCAGAGCCGCCCTCGCCTGTCACCACCGAGACAATCGGCGTCTTAAGGCCGCTCATCTCCATGAGATTCTGGGCAATCGCCTCACCCTGGCCGCGCTCCTCGGCACCGATGCCGCAAAACGCGCCCGAAGTATCGACCAGACACAGAACCGGTCGACCAAACTTTTCGGCCTGGCGCATCAGGCGACGCGCTTTGCGGTAACCCTCGGGATGTGCCATGCCAAAGTTGCGACGCATGCGCTCTTTGGTCGTGGTACCGCGCTCGATGGCGATGACCGTTACGGAGCGCCCGTCTTTCCAGCCAATGCCAGCCACCACAGCGGCGTCGTCGCCAAAGTAGCGGTCGCCGTGCAGCTCCACAAATCCATCCAGGCCCAGCGAGATCATCTCGCCTGCCGTGGCGCGATCTGCCGAGCGGGTCTGCTTGACAATCTCGAGCGCGGTTTTTGGTGCGGCCGAGCGCTTGAACAAGTGTCCCAGCTTTTTTCCGCGGCGACCCGTATGCACGATCTCATGCGGTGCCCCCAGGCCGGGCGCGTGCCCTTCGTGCAGCGCCAGCAGCTCGCCTACCGTGAGCGCAATCTCGCCACGCGGGACAACGGCATCGCAAAAGCCGTGCTCCAGCAAAAACTCGGAGCGCTGGAACCCCTTGGGCAGGCGCTTGTGCATGTTCTGCTCGATCACGCGCGGGCCGGCAAATGCCGTCAGGGCATCGGGCTCGGCCAGGATAATATCGCCCTCCATGGCAAAGCTCGCGGTTACGCCTCCGGTCGTGGGGTCGGTGAGCACCGTGATATACAGACCGCCCGCCTCGCTGTGGCGCCTAACCGCCGCAGAAATCTTGGCCATCTGCATAAGCGACGTCACACCCTCTTGCATGCGCGCGCCGCCCGAAACGGTAAAGCCGACAACCGGCAATCCCAGCTCGGTCGCACGCTCAAATGTGCGACAGATCTTCTCGCCCACCACGGAGCCCATCGAGCCCATCATAAAGTTGGCATCCATAAAGAAGAGCGCGGTATCGCAGCCGGAGATTTTACCCCTACCGCACACGACGGCATCGCGCTCGCCCGAACGCTCGCTCACGCTCTTGAGCTTGTCGGCATAGCCGGGAAACAAGAGGAAATCCTCCGACGCCAGATTGGCATCCCATTCCTCAAACGCGCCCTCGTCGACCGTCATACGCATGCGCACGCGACCGCTCATGCGAAAGTGTTTGCCGCAACGAGGGCAGACCTCGAGGTTGTCGTGCAGGCGTGCCTCATCGATCACACGGCGGCACTCCGGGCACTTGATAAACACGTGGCGCGCAGGAAACTCGGCGCACGACTCAGTCATCGGTCCCTCGAGGACGTTGACCGTCTTCGCTTTTCTATTCATCAGCATAGAGATGCCCCATCAGATCGGTGTGATACATGCCCGACAAGAACTCGTCGTTTGCCAGCACGTCGAGCTGAAGCTCGCTGTTTTCGCTCACGCCCTCAATCACGAGCTCGCCCAGGGCCGAGCGCATCTTGCGAATGGCGCCGTCACGCGTGGGCGCGCACACGATGAGCTTGCCGAGCATGGAGTCGTAGTACGGCGAAACGCTCGCACCGGTAAACATGGCGGAATCCCAGCGCACGCGCGGACCACCCGGCACACGCAACGCAGTGACCGTTCCGCATGACGGCAGAAAGTCCGGCGTTTCGGCATTGATGCGGCACTCCATGGCGTGGTTGCGAACCGGCATGTCCTCCTGCTCAAAGGGCAGAGGCTGGCCGGCTGCCACGCGCAGCTGCCACTTGACCAAGTCGGTATCGGTCACAAACTCCGTAACCGGATGCTCCACCTGCAAGCGCGTGTTCATTTCCATAAAGTAGAAATTGCCGTCGTCCGAATACAGGAACTCGATGGTACCGGCTCCTTCGTAGCCGACGGCACGAGCCAGGTCACGCGCTGCCTTGTGCATGCGAGCACGAATGTCGTCTCGTCCGTCGAGGCACGGCGCGGGGCTCTCCTCGATCAGCTTTTGGTTGCGGCGCTGCACCGAGCACTCGCGCTCGCCGAGCGAAAACACATGGCCCTGCTTATCGGCCATAATCTGCACCTCGACATGGTGCGCCGGCGCGACGAACTTCTCCATGTAGCACTCGCCGTCGCCAAAGACGGCCTCGCCCTCGGCACGTGCCTCGATGAACGCCTTTGCCGCATCTTCCACGCGCTCGACCTTGCGAATGCCGCGACCGCCACCGCCGGCGCGCGCCTTAATAAGCACGGGGCAGCCAATGCGCTCGGCCTCGGCCGTTGCCTCCTCGGGACTTTTGAGCAAATCGCAGCCCGGCACGATGGGCACGCCCGCCGCGGCGGCCGTTCGACGCGCGGCGTCCTTGTCGCCCATGCTGTCGATCACCTCGGCCGAAGGACCGACAAACGCCAGGCCATACTTGTCGCAGTCGCGCACGAAGCTCGCCTTCTCGGAAAAGAAACCGTAGCCAGGATGGATCGCCTTTGCCCCCGACTTCACGGCACAGGTGAGCACGGCATCGTCGTTGAGGTAGCTCTCGGCAAGACGCGGCCCGCCGATGCAATACGCCTCGTCGGCAAGCTGCACGTGTAGCGCGTCCGCATCGGCCGTGGAATAAACGGCGACGGTCTTGATGCCCATATCGCGGCACGCGCGGATAACACGGACCGCGACTTCTCCGCGGTTGGCGATGAGCACTTTGTCGAACATGAAGCCTTCCTTAACTTTCGTGCATGAGTGCAAAAGACATATCGGCGCGGCAGCAAACCTCACCGTTGACGCTCGCAGTACCCGTCGCAAAGCGGAACGGCCCGCGCGCACGCGTGATGGTGCACACCAGATCAACCGTGTCGCCCGGGCGCACCGGACGCTTAAAGCGCACCTTATCGAGGCTCGTATAGAACGGCGTCGCGCCGCGCGCCTCCTCATCGCCCATCAGCAGCACGCAACAGTTTTGGGCGAGCATCTCGCACTGAATCACGCCGGGGACGACCGGGTTTCCCGGAAAATGCCCCTGCAAAAAGTACTCGTCACCCGTAATCGTGATCTTGCCGTGGGCCTCGTCGCCCACCAGCTCGGCCTCGTCGAGCAAAAGCATCGGTTCGCGATGCGGCAACAGCTTCTTGAGCTCTTCTTTGTTCATGGACATCACCTATCCGATCCTCATAAGGCAACTGCCGAACTCCACGAGGTCGCCGTCGGCCACGCAGATCTCGAGCACCTCGCCGTCTGCCTCGGCCGTCACCTCGTTGAGAACCTTCATGGCCTCGATGATGCAAAGGGTCTCACCGGCCTTGACCTTGGAGCCCACGTGCACAAACGGCTCGTCGCCCGGCGCCGGGGCAGCATAGAAAACGCCGACCATGGGAGCGGTCACCTCGATGCCCTTGGGCTCCGGTGCGGCGGCAGGCGTCTGCGCGGCGGGCTCCGGTGCGGCGGCAGGCATGGCGACAGGAGCCACCGCCGGAGCAGTCACGGCACCCGGCATAGGCATGGGCACGGCAACCGGCTGTGCGGCGCTCGCGCGCTCGAGTTCGACCGCGGTGCCATCGGGCTCCTCAACGCGTACGCGCGTGAGGCCGCGGTCCTCCATAACATCGGCTATCTCGGCAAGTCTTTTGGAATCCATGCTCTAGCTCCTCGTATATCTACGCAGCGCGATGGCGGCGTTGTGTCCGCCAAAGCCCAGGCTGGTCGAAAGCGCCCAGGTAAGGTCGGCGCGAACCGCGCGATTGGGCGTGTAGTCAAGATCGCAGGTGGGATCGGGCGTGTGGTAGTTAATGGTCGGCGGCACCACGCCCTGCTCGAGCGCCATGGCGCAGGCCATGACCTCGATGGCACCCGTGGCACCGATCATGTGGCCGGTCATCGACTTAGTCGACGAGACGTGCGCGGCGCGCGCCGCGTCCTCGCCGAGCGCACGCTTAATGCCCGCCGTCTCGGACGAATCGTTGAGCTTGGTCGATGTGCCGTGGGCATTGATGTAGAGACCCTCGGAAGGCTTGATGTCGCCCTCAGCCACCGCCAGCGATATCGCGCGGGCAATGCCGGCAGCCTCGGGATCGGGGCTCGTGATGTGATAGGCATCATCGGTGTTGCCGTAGCCCACGACCTCGGCATAAATGTGCGCACCGCGCGCCTGCGCATGTTCCATGCTCTCGAGCACGAGCACGCAGGCGCCCTCGCCCATCACAAAGCCATCGCGGTCTGCATCGAACGGGCGGCAAGCCGTCGCGGGATCAGGGTTGGTGGTCAATGCGCGGCAGGACGTAAAGCCCGCAACGGCATCGGGGATAATTGCGGCCTCGGCACCGCCGGCGAGAATCGCATCGGCATAGCCGTGCTTGATGGCGCGGAACGCCTCGCCCACCGCATGGGCCGAGGTTGCGCACGCGGTCACCACGGGCAGGGTCGGGCCCTTTGCCTTGTGGCGGATTGCGATATTGCCCGATGCCATGTTGGGGATCATCATCGCGATCATATAGGGCGATGCGCGGCGGGGCCCACGGTCGGCAATCGTATGCACGTTGTCGACAAGTGTCTGCATGCCGCCCACGCCCGAGCCCACGTAGACGCCCAGGTGCTCGCGATCGATTGCACCTTCGACATCAAAACCCGCATCGTGCATTGCCTCGTCCGAAGCCGCCAGTGCAAACTGAACGCAGGGGTCAAGGTGCTTGGCGTCACGCTTGCCAAAGTACTCGTTGCCGTCAAAGCCCTTGACCTCGGCCGCCACCTTGACGGCAAACGCATCGGTATCGAAGTGCGTGATTGGGCCGATGCCGCACGTGCCGGCGCACATGGCCGCCCAGGTGGCAAGCGCGGTGTTGCCGAGCGGCGATACGGCGCCGATGCCGGTGATTGCAACTCTCTGTTCCATCATGGTCTCCTCATCCAAGCCGTTCTTCGGCCCTGGTTTCTACATCGCCATTCCGCCGTCGACGCGTATGACTTCGCCCGTAATGTAAGCAGCCGCATCGCTCGCTAAAAAGCGCACCACACCGGCCACCTCTTCGGGCTGCGCCATACGCTTTAGGGGAATCTGCTCCTCACACGCCGCACGCACCTTATCCGATAGCTTTGCCGTCATATCCGTCTCGACAAACCCGGGGGCGACCGCGTTCACTCGTACGCCGCGGGACGCAAGCTCGCGCGCAACTGCCTTGGTCAGACCGATCACGCCCGCCTTGGAGGCAGCGTAGTTGGCTTGCCCTGCATTGCCCATCAGGCCCACGACCGAGCTCATGTTGACGACGCAACCGCCGCGCTGGCGCATAAAGGTCTTGGTGAGCGCGCGCATCGTATTGAACGTTCCTTTAAGATTGACATCGAGCACGCGGTCGAAGGCATCATCGCCCATGCGCATGAGTAGGCCATCGCGGGTGATGCCAGCGTTGTTGACGAGCGCCCAAATGGAGCCAAAGTCGTTGAGGACCGCTTCCACGCACGCGTTGACGGCAGCGGGATCGGCCACGTCGCATTGATATGCGCGAGCTGTGGCACCAGCGGCCTCGCAGGCTTCGCACGTCTCGCGCGCCGCATCGACGCTGCCGGCATAGACGACGGCGATATCAAAGCCGTCCTCCGCCAGACCGACAGCGCAGGCGCGGCCGATACCGCGCGAGCCGCCCGTGACCAGCGCCACGCGACGTGAGTCGTTGCGCTCGAGCGCGCCGTTGTTCAAGTTGCCCATGTCATTCCTTTCGGGTTACAGCCCTGTGGACTATGCGAGCTCGTCGGCAATAGCTGCGACCTGCTCGGCCGTTTCGCACGAATACACGCGAACGTCGCTCAGCGTACGCTTGACCAGGCCCGACAGCGTTTTGCCAGGTCCGACCTCAATAAACGTATCGATGCCCTGATCTTGCAGAGTATGCAGCGTGTCGACCCAGTGCACGGCATGGCTCACCTGGTTGGCCAAGACATCCGATGCCGCTCGCGGGTCCGCCGGATAGGGCGCCGCCGTCATGTTTGCCATGACCGGAATCAGCAGCGGAGACGGCTTGTGGCCGGCTTGGATATACGTCGCCAACCCCTCAGTCGCCTCTGCCATATAGGGGCTATGAAATGCACCCGACACCGCGACCTTCATGGCGCGGCCGCCGGCCTCTTTTACTAGGACGTCGAGCTCCTGCAGCGCCTCGGGCGCTCCGGCAACAACCGTCTGCTGCGGACTGTTGTAGTTGACCGGCCAGCAGTCCTCGCCGGCCTGCGCAGCCAGGTTCTCGACTTGCGCAGCATCAAGTTTGATGACGGCGCGCATGCCGCCGGGGTGACGCTCGGCCGCCGTGGCCATCAATGCAGCGCGCTCACACACGAGCTCAAAACCCGCTCGCGTATCGAATGCCCCCGCAAAGGTGAGCGCGGCGACCTCGCCCAGCGAGAATCCCGCACAGGCGGCAGGTACTACGCCGCGCTCGCGCAGGGCGGCAGCCGCTGCCAGGTCGTGAACGAACACGCACGGCTGCGTGTTCTCGGTCTGCGAGAGCTCCTCCTTGGAGGCGCTCCGGCACTGCTCACTGGTCCCCGGGCGCACCTCGTCGGCAATGGCAAACACTTCGGCGGCCGCCGGCGATGCCTCGATCAGGTCGACGCCCATCGCGGGGTGCTGGGCGCCCTGACCGGCAAACAGAAACGCTACGCTACCCATGCGGACGCACCCTTCAGGACGCGCTCGGCACCATCGACCAGGTCGTCGACGATTTCACGTGCGCTCTGGCGCTCGTTTACCATGCCGGCAATCTGTCCACACAAAAACGAACCCTCTTCGTAGTTGCCGTCCTTGGCGGCCTTACGCAGCGCACCGGTTCCCATAGCACCGAGCTCCTCGGCACTCGCACCGGAACCCTCGCTCTTGGCATAGGCGTTGGTGAAGGGGCTCTTGAGGGCGCGCACCGGATGTCCCGTCGAGCGACCGGTCGCACGCGTCGAAGTGTCGTTGGCCTTCAGGACCATCTCCTTGTACTGCTCCGAGACGGTGCACTCGTCTGCGACCAGAAAGCGTGTACCCATTTGCACGCCTTCGGCGCCCAGCATAAAGGCGGCCGCCACGCCGCGTCCGTCGGCAATACCGCCGGCGGCCACGACGGGAATGTCGACCGCATCGACGACCTGCGGCACCAGTGCCATCGTCGAGGTCTCGCCAATATGGCCGCCCGATTCGGTACCCTCGGCAACAACCGCCGTGGCTCCACGACGTGCCACGAGGCGCGCCAGCGCCACCGAGGCAACGACCGGGATGACCTTGATGCCCGCCTCGTTCCACGCCTTCATGTACTTGGCAGGATTGCCGGCGCCCGTCACGACGACCGGCACTCGCTCGTCAATCACGACCTGCGCGACCTCGTCGGCAAACGGGCTCATGAGCATGACGTTGACGCCAAAGGGCTTATCCGTCCTGGCACGCAGCTTATGAATCTGGTCGCGAAGCCAGTTGGCGTCGGCGTTCATGGCCGCGATAATCCCCAAGCCGCCCGCCTCGGACACTGCGGACGCCAACGAGGCGTCGGCAATCCAGGCCATACCGCCCTGGAGCACGGGCTTTTCGATGCCGAGCAGATCGCAGAGAGGAGTCTTGAGCATCTCTACTTCTCCAATGCCGCCTCGACCGTATCGGCGAACTCGCCGACCGTCTTGGGGTTCTCCTCGGTATCGAGCTGGATGCCAAACTCGTCCTCGACGGCGACGAGGATCTCGACGGTGCCCAGGCTGTCGAGACCAATCTCCTCGAGCGTGGACTCGGGCTTCATCTCGACATCGTCAAGACCGGCGGTCTCGCGGATAACGTCGCAAACGCGCTCGAAGGTCTTCTGATCTGCCATGGTAGTTCTCCTTTGTTTGTGCCCTAGGGGCGTTTTTATTTCCTATGTGCGACTACTTCCAACGAAGCAGATAGCCACCTATATCCAGACCGGCGCCAAATCCAACCAAGGCGATGGTGTCGCCCGTGTGAAGTGCACCGGCGTTTGCCAGCCGGTCGAGGGCAAGCGGAATGCATGCGCTCGAAATGTTGCCGGTCTCGCGCAACGTGCGAACCACGCGCTCGTCCGGCACGCCCAGGCGCTTGACCGCCTGGCTCAGGATTCGTTCGTTAGCCTGATGGAATACAAAATGATCGATGTCTTCGACCAAAATGCCCGCATCGATCGCAAGCTTATGGACCGTGTCGCAGATGGCGTTGACGCCGAACTTGAACACGCGGCGGCCATTCATGGACAGCACGCTCGCGCTATCTGCGGAAGCCTTAAACGGCGAGGTACCGACCAGACCGGGAACGCGCAACGTCTCGACGTCGGGCGCCGTCGAAAGCTCAACGGCAAGGGGACTGTCTCCCCCAGCCTCAATCACTGCGGCGCCTGCCCCATCGCCAAAGAGCACGCAGGTGGCACGGTCGGTCCAGTCGAGCGCGCGCGTCATCTGCTCGGCAGCAACGACAAGCACGCGCTCGGCTCGACCGCGGGCGATATAGCCCTCGGCGACATCGAGCGCAAATACGAAGCCGGCACAAGCCGCCGAGACATCGAAGGCAGGGCACGTCGCGCCTAGTCGCTCAGCAACGGCACACGCCTCAGCGGGAACAAGGTGGTCACCCGTCGTCGTCGAACAGACGATCAGATCCAGCTGGCTCGCGTCGATTCCGGACACCTGGACTGCCCGCTCACTCGCCGCTACGGCAAGGTCGTCAAGTGACTCGGTGGTGCAGACGTGGCGGCTCTTGATACCCGTGCGGGTAAAAATCCACTCATCCGAGGTATCGAGGAACTCAGACAGCTCGTCATTGGAAACACTGCGTTCAGGAAGCGCCGAGCCTGTTCCAAGAATCGTGAAACCCATCACTAACCTCCTTTGAGTTGTTGACGTGTTTACATCGACCAAGAGAGGATAACGCATTTCAGTCTTTGTTGACGTGTTAACATTAAATTGTCCAAATGCGACAAAGGCTTCACATTGTGTCTATCTCTCGACACCATTGCGTCATTCACTTATTCAATAAGGAGGTAGCAGCCGCTATGGATGCCCAATTAACGATTGTCGACGTAACCGGATCGACCAACGATGACCTGCTCGAGGCAGGAAAACAGGGTGCGCCGCACGGCACAGGACTTGCCGCCCGCGCGCAAACGGCAGGACGCGGCCGGCGCGGCCACAAGTGGGATTCAACCGCCGGCAACCTATTGCTTTCGATTGTCCTGCGTCCATGCGTTAATCCCGCAAAGTACTCTGGTCTTGCCGCCGTCAGCGGCCTAGCGGTGCTCGAAGCACTCGAAAAGCAGGGTCTTGCAAACGAGATTGGCCTCAAATGGCCCAACGACCTGGTCGCGCGAGGACGCAAACTCGGCGGCATTCTGGTCGAGGCCGCACGCGATAACGAAGGCAAACCTTTCGCCGTCTGCGGCATTGGTGTCAACGTAAACTACACGCCCCAAGAGGTGCCCGATGGCGGCCTGCCGGCAATCGGTCTCTCGGACCTCAACGAGAATGTTCCCGCCGTCGATGTGCTACTCAAGGAGGTCTATCACGCGGTCGTGAACGCTGTATACACATGGGCAGAGCGTCTCAACGCCAAGGAAGAAGACGCCGGTCCGCTCGCGCCCGTCCACGACGAATATATCGCTCACCTCAATTGGATCGGGAAGCACGTTATCGCCCGCTCCCCCGCTGGAGACGAGCTGGCACGAGGCATATTTAGAACGGTCGACGATTGCGGCCGCGCATGCATTGAGACCGAGAGCGGCTTGTGCGTCTTCCACTTCGAAGAAGCATCCTTGCGCCCCCTGAGCGAATAGGGCGCCGCAGCCGCCGGCTCGGCAGACGAATTCGCTATCCCAAAATCTAAACTCAAAACAAAAGGGCCCCGCTACCGTAACGGCAGCGGGGCTCTTTAAGCTATGAGCGATATCGCTTAGAGCTTGATGTCGATGTCGACGCCAGCGGGGAGGTCGAGACGCATGAGCGAATCAACGGTGCCCGAGGTGGGGTCGAGGATGTCGATGAGGCGCTTGTGGGTGCGCATCTCGAACTGCTCACGGGAGTCCTTGTTCACGTGCGGCGAGCGGATAACCGTGTACAGGTTGCGCTCGGTGGGCAGGGGGACAGGACCGGAAACGCGAGCGCCGGTCTTCTGAGCGGTCTCGACGATGAGCTTCGCGGACTGATCGACGACCTCGTGATCATAGCCCTTGAGGCGAATGCGGATCTTCTGGGTAGCCAACTTAAACCTCCAAAGAGTGCGAGAGATGTTCTCGCAGGATTACGTAACAGGGAGCTCGAACTTAGGCGTTCTTGCTCATGACCTCGTCCACGATGGACTTGGGCGCGGGCTCATAAGAGTCGAACTGCATCGTGTAGGATGCACGGCCCTGGGTCTGGGAGCGAAGGTCGGTAGCGTAACCGAACATCTCGCCCAGCGGCACCTTGGCACGGATGAGCTTGCTGTTCTTACGATCCTCCATGCCCTCGATCTTGCCGCGGCGACCGGAGAGGTTGCCCATAACGTCGCCCATGTACTGCTCGGGGGTCTCGACCTCGACAGCCATGATCGGCTCGAGCAGCTGCGGATCGGACTTCTTGAGGGCGTCCTTGATAGCCATAGAACCGGCGATCTTGAAGGCGGCCTCGGAGGAGTCGACCTCGTGGTAAGAACCGTCGAACAGGGTGACCTTAACGTCGAGGACCGGGAAGCCGGCGATAACACCGGTGTTCAGGGCCTCCTGGATGCCCTTGTCGATGGACGGGATGTACTCCTTAGGCACGACGCCGCCGACGATAGCGTTGACGAACTCGTAGCCGAAGCCCTCCTCCATCTTCTCGAGCTTGATGACGGCGTGGCCGTACTGACCGCGACCGCCGGACTGACGGACGAACTTGCCCTCAGCCTTCTCGACGTCGTGACCAGCGGTCTCGCGGTAGGCAACCTGGGGCTTACCGACGTTAGCGTCAACCTTGAACTCACGGAGCAGACGGTCGACGATGATCTCGAGGTGCAGCTCGCCCATGCCGGCGATGATGGTCTGGCCGGTCTCGTGGTTGGTGGACACCTGGAAGGTCGGGTCCTCCTCGGCGAGCTTGGTCAGAGCCAGGGACATCTTGTCCTGCTCGGCCTTGGTCTTGGGCTCGATGGCAACGTCGATAACGGGCTTAGCGAACTCGATCTTCTCGAGGACGATCTCCTTGCCCTCGGCGCACAGGGTGTCACCGGTGGTGGAGTTCTTGAAGCCGACGCAAGCGACGATGTCGCCGGCGGCAGCGTCGTCACGGTCGATACGCTCGGCGGCGTTCATCTCGAGGATGCGGCCGAGGCGCTCACGCTGACCGTTGGAAGCGTTGACCACGTAGGAGCCGGACTCGGCGCGGCCGGAGTAAACGCGGACGTAGGTGAGCTTACCGACGAACGGGTCGGTCATGATCTTGAAGACCAAGCCGGAGAAGGGCTCGTCGAAGGAAGGATGACGCTGGATCTCCTCGCCGGTGTCCGGATCGGTACCGGTGACGGCCTCGACGTCGAGCGGGCTGGGCAGGTAGTCGACGACAGCGTCGAGCAGCTCCTGGACGCCCTTGTTCTTGTAGGCGGAGCCCACAAAGACGAGGTTGAGCTCGTTGGCCAGAACGCCCTTGCGCAGAGCAGCCTTGAGCTCCTCGACGGTGAAGTCCTCCTCCATGAGGATCTTCTCCATGAGCTCGTCGTCAAAGCTGGCAGCAGCGTCAAGGAGCTCCTCGCGCTTGGTGGCAGCGATGTCGGCAAACTCAGCCGGGATCTCGTCCATCGGCTCGGGGTAGGTCATACCCTTCTCGTCGGCCTTGAAGTCCCATGCAGTCATGGTGACCAGGTCGATGACGCCCCAGAAGTTGTCCTCGGCGCCCATCGGGACCTGAGCGGCCACGGCGTTAGCGTCGAGACGATCCTTCATGGTCTCGATAGCGTTGAAGAAGTCAGCGCCCACGCGGTCATACTTGTTGATGAAGGCGATGCGGGGGACGTTGAAGGTGGAAGCCTGACGCCAAACGGTCTCAGACTGGGGCTGGACGCCGGCAACGGCGTCGAAGACGGCGACAGCGCCATCGAGGACGCGCAGGCAGCGCTCGACCTCGGCGGTGAAGTCAACGTGGCCCGGGGTGTCGATGATCTGGATGCGGTAGTCCTTACCGTCCTTGTTCCAGAAGCACGTGGTAGCAGCGGAGGTAATGGTTACGCCGCGCTCCTGCTCCTGAACCATCCAGTCCATGGTGGCAGCGCCCTCATGGACCTCACCGATCTTGTGGGTCTTACCGGTGTAGTAAAGAATACGCTCGGTCGTGGTGGTCTTACCGGCATCGATGTGAGCCATGATGCCGATGTTACGGGTATCGGAAAGCTTGTACTTAGGCTTAGCCATGTTAGTTCCTTACCTTAACTTACCAACGATAGTGAGAGAACGCGCGGTTGGCCTCGGCCATCTTGAAGACGTCCTCACGCTTCTTGACGGAAGCGCCCAGGCCGTTGGAAGCGTCGAGGATCTCGTTGGCGAGACGCTCGGCCATGGTCTTCTCCTTGCGAGCGCGGGAGAAGTTGACGATCCAGCGGATACCCAGAGCGGTGGAACGACGGGAGTTGACCTCCATCGGGACCTGATAGGTAGCGCCACCGACACGCTTGGGCTTAACCTCGAGCGTGGGCTTGACGTTGTCCATAGCCTTCTTGAAGGTAGCAAGAGCGTCGCCACCCTCGGACTTCTCGGCAACGATCTCGAAAGCGGTGTAAACGATGCGCTCAGCGGTGGCCTTCTTGCCGTCAAGAAGGACCTTGTTGATGAGCTGAGTCACCAGGCGGTTGTTGTAAACGGCGTCAGGCTGAACCTCACGACGATTAGCTGCTGCACGACGCGGCATGTGAAATCTCCTTAAGTGTCTACCGTGCGGCGCTTAGGCGGCACACGGCGAAAGTATCAAAACGTTATCTGGCTTATTTAGCCTTGGGGCGCTTAGCACCGTACTTGGAACGGGCCTGCATACGGTTCTGGACCGGAGCAGCGTCGTAGGCGCCACGGATGACGTGATAACGGACACCAGGGAGGTCACGGACACGACCGCCGCGGACGAGCACGATGGAGTGCTCCTGCAGGTTGTGGCCCTCACCCGGGATGTAAGCAGTAACTTCGATGCCGTTGACGAGGCGAACACGGGCAACCTTACGAAGAGCCGAGTTCGGCTTCTTGGGGCTCGTGGTGAAGACGCGGGTGCACACGCCGCGCTTCTGGGAGTTGTGCTGCAGAGCAGCGTTCTTGGACTTCTTGGGCACGGAACGACGGCCCTGGCGAACCAGCTGGTTAATAGTAGGCAAAGCGTACTCCTTCTCGAATGATTCCAGCTTTCTGTAAAGTGCAACGGCTTGAATCGAGGGGTCAGCATCCCCCTACGAAACACGCAGTTCGATAGGATACGTGGCGTTAGCTGTGCCGTCAACAGACCACGCCGCCGGGCGTATCCCAAAATAGGCACATTTCCGCAAATCCTACACAAAAGAGATCCCCTCCTGTGCGCAGGGACGGATTCCCGGGCCGGGCGGCGCAGGGGTTAAGTTTGCTGCTCTACAGTCCTGGCTCGCACGGAGGCCACATTAAGTGGCCTCCGGCTCGTG
>UQZD01000043.1:0-16880 GCA_900545485.1 uncultured Collinsella sp.
GCAGCGTCGCCAAGGCCGCCGAGCATGCCGCCGCAAAGCGCGCGGAGGTCGAGATTGAGCAGGTCAAGGTCGACTCGACTGCCGCCGCCACACTCGAGTCGTACTTCAACTTTGGCGCGTACGCGATCATCTCGTCGGTCATCGTGTCGGTAGGGCTGGTGTTCTCGGGCATGAGCGAGCCCGAGCGCGTGCGCCGCATGGAGGCCGGCCCAATCTCCGAGCGCCGGCGTTCGCTCGCCGTGTTTGCGGCCGCCGCCGTGCTTACCGTCTGCATCTGGTTTGTGTCGAGCATGATGGGTGTCGTGGGCTTTGCCGGCGCGGTCGCCGAGGTCGGCGTGGGCCGTGTGTGCCTGGCGCTGGCGGCGACGTTTGCCCTGGCGTGCACGCCGCTGGCCGTTGGCTTTGCGCTTTCGAGCCTGGGTGCGCGCGAGGAACTGCTCAACGGTGTGGGCAACCTGCTTGGCATGCTCATGACGTTTTTGGGCGGCGCCTGGATGCCGCTGTCGCTGATGGGTCCGGCCGTGCAGACCGTGGCGCACTTTGTGCCGACATATTGGGTGAACGACGCGATCGGCAAGGCGCTCGCTTCGGATCTGACGTCCACCGTGTTGGGCGACATCGCCTGCGACCTGGGCGTCACCGTGCTCTTCGCCGCCGCCATTGCCGCCGTAGGCCTGGCCCTCTTACGCGCCAAAGCCCGAGCCTAGCCGCCTACTCATTGGGGACGTTCTTAAACGACTAGCCATCGGGTGGGTACTCATTGGGGACAGACTTAAACGACTAGCCATTGGGGACAGTCTTTGCCGAACCGCCGGCTCTCCGGCTGGGTTGGCAAGGACTGTCCCCATTTGCCGGCAGGAAAGGAACGTCCCCAACTGCCGGGTAGCGAAAGAGTGTCCCTTGCGACTAGTCATTTAAGAACGTCCCCAATGACTGGTCTGAAATAAATTTTAGGCCTCGCTCCAAAATAGTTCGCCAAGGTTTACTATTAGGCTCATAAAGTAGTACGAGGCTAACAATGGGGGATACCATGGCAACGCAGGAAGCCTACGTCCAGGTTAAGGATCTCAAAAAGCACTACGGCGACGGTGATGCGCGCCTGACGGTACTCGATGGCATCGACGCGTCCATCAACCGCGGCGAGATCTGCGTCATGCTGGGGCCCTCGGGCTCGGGCAAGTCGACCTTTCTCAACCTGATCGGCGGCCTGGAGGATGCTGACGGCGGCTCCATCATGGTGGACAGCTGCGACCTCACGGTGCTCAAGCCTGCCGACCTGGGCGAGTATCGCCGCCGTGAGCTGGGCTTTATCTTCCAGTTTTACAACCTGGTGCCCGATCTCACCATCAAGGAGAACATCGAGGTCACGGCGCACCTGTCCAAAAAGCCACTCAACATCGACGACCTGCTGCGTTCGCTGGGTCTCTACGAGCACCGCAACAAGTTCCCGCGCCAGGTCTCGGGCGGCCAACAGCAGCGCTGCGCCATCGGCCGTGCGCTCGTCAAAAATCCGGGCCTGCTGCTGTGCGACGAGCCCACGGGCGCGCTTGACTACAAGACGTCCAAGGAAATCCTGCAGCTCATGGAGGATGTCAACCGCACCTACGGCTGCACCATCATCATCGTCACCCACAATGCCGCCATCGCGCGCATGGCCAATCGCGTGCTGCGCCTGCGCGACGGGCGCATCGTCGAGGATGAGCTCAACGAGTCGCCCGTCGCGGCCGCCGAACTCGATTGGTAGGCGGCGCCATGACACCTCTCGCAAAACGTCTCCCGCGCGAGCTGCGCCGCAATATCGGCAAGTACCTGGGCATCTTTTTGCTTATGTGCGGAAGCATCGCTCTCACCTCGGGCTTTTTACTCGCAGCGCATTCCATCGGCTGCCTTATCGACGACATGCGCGATGCGTACACGATTGAGGACGGCCGCGTGACCACCTCCTTCGAGGCCACCAAAGACCAGCTCAAGGCGGCCGAGGATGCAGCCGGCGACGTCGGCGGCGTTACGCTCTACAAGAATTTCTCCATCGACGCCATCATCAAAAAGACCGCCGGCGACGACGGCACCAAGCGCACGCTGCGCACCTATGCGCACCGCACCAAGGTCGATATCGCGTCCTACTGTGAGGGCAAGGAGCCCAAGACGGATGACGAGGTGGCCGTCGACCGTGTCTTTGCCACCAATAACAACCTGTCCGTGGGCGATAAAGTCGAGCTTGAGGGCCGCACCTACATCATCTGCGGCATCATGACCCAGCCCGATAGCCAGGCGCTGTTCCTCAACAATTCGGACTTTACGGTGAACACCATCACGTACGGCGTGGCCGAGGTCACCGATGGCGGCTTTGCCGCGCTCGAAGATGCCGGCGGCGCACCCGCCTACACCTACTCCTTCACCTTTACCGATCGCGACCTCCCCACCGCGGACCGCATCGACGCCGAGCAAGATATGGTCGAGGCACTGACCGACGCCGATGCGCGCGTGGACGATCTGATCGACGCCGATTCCAATCAGGGCATTGGCTATGCGCGCGATGACGTGGACGGCGACTCTATGATGTGGATGACGCTGCTCGACATCATCATCGTGATCATGGCGTTCGTCTTTGTGGTCCTCACCGACGCCACCATTGAGGAGGAGAGCGCCATCATCGGCACGCTGCTCGCCAGCGGCTATCGTCGACGCGAGATCGTGCTGCACTACCTTGCGCTTCCCGCCGTCGTGGGCGTGGTCGCGGCGCTTTTGGGCACTGCGCTCGGCGTTGTGTTCTTTACTGAGCCCATGCGCAGCCTCTATTACGGTTCGTACAGCCTGCCGCCCTTCCAGGTGTACTGGAGCTGGGAGATCTTTGTGAAGTGCGCCGTGGTTCCCGCCGCCGCGCTTATCCTCATCACGCTGGTGGGTCTGCTTCGCAAGATGGGCAAGACGCCGTTGCAGTTCCTTCGTCACGAGGCGAGTGGCAAATCGGGCACCAAGCGCGGCCTGCAGCTGCCGGAGCGCATGGGTTTTGTTTCCCGCTTTCGCCTGCGTATCTTCCTGCGCAATCTGGGCAACTTCGCCACGCTCTTCGTGGGCATCGCGTTTGCCTCGCTGCTACTGCTCTTTGGCCTGGCGATTCTGCCCACGATGACGCACTATGCGGACAACCTCGAGACAAGCCTGGTCGCCGAGCACCAGTACACGCTCAAGGCGCCGCTGGAGCTCGAGGGCACTGCCGAGGAGCGCGAGCAGTGGTCGGCACTCGAGCGCTTGCAGTCGGTTGACGGCGCGCTGCTTTCCGCCGCCCAGGATGCCGATGACGAGTTTGACGACGCGGCCGATGCGGCGCAGGCGGCGACCGATGCCGCGACCACATCTCCGTCTGCCGAGAGCCTGACCGCGGCGCAGGACGTACTCGCCAAGGTCCAGGACAAGAAGGATGCGCTTTATGCGCGCCTCGATGACCTTGCCGATGCCCTCGGCTGCAACCGCGGCGAGGCTGTCGACCTGATCGACAAGGCGTCGAAAATCGACGCTGACAACGACGACATTCACCCGGTTAACACGACCGGTAACGGTGCAGACAAGATTGCGCAGACCGAGAAATATGCCGTTTACCAGCTGCAATACGACCGCGGCGATGGTAATGGCGAGGAGACGATTTCCGTCTACGGCATTTCATCCGATTCGCGCTATTGGAAAGACCTCAACGTTGGCGACGGCCGCGTCGTCTTTGGCGGCGGTCTGCTCGATAAGTTTGGCTGGAGCGAGGGCCAGAAGGTCACACTCAGCGACAAGTACGAGGGTGAGCATTATTCCCTTGAGTACGCGGGCAAGGACTGCGTTTGGGGCTCCAAGTCGGACATGAATATCTATATGAGTATCGACGACTTTAACGAGCTGTTCGACAACGACGCCGCCTACTTTAACGGCTATGTGAGCGACGAGAAGCTCGACCTCGATGCGCGTTACTTTGCCGGCGACACCACGCCCGACGACATGCGCGCCGTGGGCGACCAGTTCATCGGAATGATGAGCAAAATGATCGGCATGATGGTTGGGCTCGCGGTGTTTATCTTCCTGCTGTTTATGTACCTGCTGACCAAGGCTGTGATCGACCACAGCGCCCGTTCGATCAGCTACATGAAAGTCTTTGGCTATCGCGATAGCGAGATCTCGCATCTGTACATTCGGTCGATCACGCTGTGCGTGGCGGCGTCGCTCGTGCTGAGCCTGCCGGTCATTATTGGCTCGCTCACGGCCATCTTCCGCTCGATGCTGCTCGCCTACAACGGCAATATCGAGATCTACGTGCCCGCTTGGTCCATGGCTGCATGCGTCGGCATTGGCTTTGCGACCTACCTGGTCGTGGCGCTGCTGCACACGCGCTCCATCAAGCGCGTCAGCCTGGCCGAGGCACTCAAGGTGCAGGAGTAGTCATTTAAGAACATCCCCAATGACTAGGTGCCGTACTTGACTTTAACTCTGCTTTAACTGGTACCATCCTCTTATGTCTGTAACGCCATATAGACCAAGGGGATAGATCTATGACCGCAACTGCACCCGCAGCACCCGCTAAGGTGTACTTCACCAACCTGCGCACGCATGCTCGCGAGAGCCAGCTCGACAAGCTCAAGCGCCTCATCCGTCACGCCGGAATTGAGCAGATCGACTTTGAGAACAAGTTCGTCGCTATCAAGATTCACTTTGGCGAGCTGGGCAACCTGAGCTTTTTGCGCCCCAACTACGCCCGCGCCGTCGCGGATGTCGTCAAGGAGCTGGGCGGCAAGCCCTTCCTCACCGACTGCAACACGCTCTATGTCGGTAGCCGCAAAAACGCGCTCGAGCACATCGATACCGCCTACCAGAACGGCTTTACCCCGTATGCCACGGGTTGCCAGATCATCATCGCCGACGGTCTCAAGGGCACCGACGAGGCGCTCGTTCCGGTCGAGGGCGGCGAGTACGTGCACGAGGCCAAGATCGGTCAGGCACTCATGGACGCCGACATTGTGATCAGCCTCACCCACTTTAAGGGTCATGAGCAGGCCGGTTTTGGTGGCGCCATGAAGAACCTGGGTATGGGTGGCGGCAGCCGCGCCGGCAAGATGGAGCAGCATGCCGCCGGCAAGCCGAACGTTGCGACCGAGCACTGCGTTGGCTGCCGTGCCTGCGAAAAGATCTGCGCGCACGACGCCATCTCGTTCGACGACACCCGCGAGCGCGAGCTTGCCAGCGGCGCTACTCGCACGGTGCACGTGGCCACCATCGACCACGATCGCTGCGTGGGCTGCGGCCGCTGCATCGGCGTGTGCAACCAGGACGCCATCAAGCCCGGCTATGAGGCCGCGGCCGACGTGCTCAACTGCAAGATCGCCGAGTACACCAAGGCCGTCGTCGACGGCCGCCCGAGCTTCCATATCTCGCTTGCTATGGACATCAGCCCCAACTGCGATTGCCATCCCGAAAACGATACGCCTATCGTCAACGACATCGGCATGTTCGCGAGCTTCGACCCGGTCGCCATCGACCAGGCCTGCGCCGACGCCGTCATGGCGTCCGAGCCGCTGCCCAACACCGAGCTCACCGATAGCGCGGCCAAGATGGAGCACAATCACGAGCATCTGGAGGGCGAGCAGGCGCGCGACCCCTTCTGCATCACGCATCCCGACACCGACTGGCGCGCGTGCATCGCGCACGCCGAAAAAATCGGCCTGGGCACGAGCGAGTACGAGCTCATCAAGGTCAAGTAGCGCCTAGCTATTGGACAAAACAAGCGCATTTGTAGCGCAACGTTAGCAAAAGCCGCCCGTGAGCACAGCGCCCACGGGCGGCTTTTCGGAAGTGCGGTGAAAAATCGAATACCGCCGACCACAAACCGTTTTTTGGCAACAAAACCCCTGATAAATTGTTGGTAAAACTGTGGTCTGGTTGGGCTTCCCGCGATTTTCCCCGCACTTCCGAAAACAGGGGGTCAGATAAAGCACCAGACGTTGCTTTTTGCCTAAAAATACTCGTCGAGGAAGTTGTCGACTGTGTTCCAGTAGAGCTCGGGGTCAACTTGCGCACTCTTGGCGTGGGTGGCGCCATGGATGGTGAGCTTTTGCTTGACCTTGCTGGCGCACGCCTCGTAGTTTTGGTCGAGCATGTCGTACGGCACAAAGGTGTCCTGGTCGCCGTGGATAAACAGCATGGGAACCGTCGCGTGTTTGAGTTGCTCCACACTGCTCGCCTTATGGAAGTCGTAGCCTGCGCGCACGTTGCACACCAAGTTTGCTACATCGAGCAAGGGAAAGCTGGGCAGGCCGAACACGTCCTTGAGCTGCAGGGAAAACTCGTCCCAAACACTCGTATAACCGCAGTCCTCGATAATACATTTCACGTTTGCGGGCAGAGATTCCCCCGCGACGTTCATGGCGGTTGCCGCGCCCATCGACTCGCCAAAGACCAGGATGCGCGCCTCGGGGTCAGCCTGAACGATTCGCTCGATCCATGCGACGATGTCGAGGCGCTCGGGCCAGCCCATGCCGATATAGTCGCCGCCGGAGCGTTCGTGGGCGCGGGCGGCGGGTGCGAGTACGTTCATGCCGCGGTCGTGGAATCGCTTGACGTATCGGGCCATGCCGATGGGCTCGTTGGTATATCCATGGAGGCAGACGGCGTAGTCGTGCGTGCTCTCCGACGCAGCAAAATACCAAGCGGCAAGCTCGGTTCCGTCATCTGCGGTGAGGCTGCTGCTCTCGCGATTCTCTTTAAACCACGCCCGCGCCTCGGTGTCCTCGGCATCCGGCTGCTCACCTTCTTTGTCGTTCTTGCTATCCTGCATCATCTTCATGGTGTACGGCGCTTGGGGGTTCAGGGCAAAGTCAAACAAAAAGTTGCCGGCAAATCCGAGCAGCGCAACGATAACCACCAGCGCAACGATGCCGGCTATCTTGAGCTTTCGATGGGAACGTGCGTTTTGAGCCATGCGGTATTCTCCTATAAGATGTTAATACATCAACATTTAATGCAAGCGCATTATGGACGTTCACCGTTGATGCGTCAACAAACAAAGAATGGGTAAACAAAGGGTCACGTAAGGTGCAAATTTCGCACGCACCCAGACGCTTTGATATAGTGTTGAGAACTCTTTACGTTGGAGGATGTAACCGGCATGTCCGATTCGAGCGACAGTTCTAAGCCGCGACCCAAGACCGCGGCCGTTCCACACTACACGGTGGGCGAGGAGATCATGAACTCCGTCACCCATGGTGTCGGCTGCCTGCTGGGTATCGCGGGCCTGGTGCTCCTGATCGTATTCGCCGCCCTGCGCGGCGGAGGCCCGGCCCACATGGCCGCGGCAATTGTCTATGGCGTCAGTATTATCCTCGAATACCTTGCCTCCACGCTCTACCATGCGATTCAGCCCGCGGGCGCCAAGCGCGTGTTCCGCATCATCGACCACAGCTGCATCTACCTGCTCATAGCCGGCAGCTATACGCCGTTTTGCCTCATCACGCTTGCAAACGACGGCGGCCCTGCGCTGTTCTTTGCCGTATGGGCCATCGCCATTATCGGCATCGCCCTCGAGTGCTTTATGCGCGAGCGTCAACCGCACTGGGTAAGCGGCCTGGTCTACCTGCTGATGGGCTGGCTCGTCGTCTTTAAGCTGCCCGAGCTCGTGGCGCTGCTGAACCCCGTGGCGCTTGCCCTGCTCGCTGTCGGCGGCGTGTGCTATACCGTGGGCGTGCCGTTCTATATCGCCAAAAACGTGCGCTATCTGCACAGTGTTTTCCACTTGTGGGTGCTCGCCGGCAGCATCTTCCAGTTCATGGCGGTGATCCTCTTCGTAATCTAGCGACCATGCCCACGGCCCCGCTCGTACGGGCGCCGGTGCAATTGCCGTATCCGCCATCAACGTTTTACCCTGACGTCCCGAATCTTGGAGGTTCGAGAAACTCCCGATGGACATAACCATCTCCCTTATTACCACGCTCGTCCTGACGCTTATCAACGGCTACTTCTCCATGTCCGAGATGGCTCTCACCACGGCTAAGCGCGCCGTGTTGGAGCACGATGCCGAGGAGGGCGATAAGCGCGCCGAGCGCGCCGTCCAGCTCGCCGCCGACTCCGATCAGCTGTTGGCCACCATCCAGGTCGCCATCACGCTCGTGGGCTTCGCCTCGTCCGCCGTCGCCTCGACGAGCCTGTCCGACCCGCTTGCCACATGGCTCATGAGCTTTGGCATCGCGCCGCTTTCCGCCATCGCGCGCGGCCTGGCGCCGGTCATCATTACCGTCGCCGTCGCCTTTGTGTCCATCGTGATCGGCGAGCTCGTGCCCAAACGCATCGGCCTCGCTAACGCCGAGGGCGTATCCAAGCAGGTCGTGGGGCCGCTTTCCGTGTTCCAAAAGATCGCTCGCCCGCTCGTGTGGCTGACCGGTGCCTGCTCCGATGGCCTGGCCCGCATCCTGCGCATCAAGAGCGCCGACGACCGCCAAAACGTCTCGGAGGAAGAGATCAAGTACATGGTCTCGGAGCAGGACGACCTGCTCGACGAGGAAAAGCGCATGATTCACGAGATCTTCGACCTGGGCGACACCGTTGCCCGCGAGGTTATGGTGCCGCGCGTGGACACCACCATGTGTGAGGACGACGAGACGGTCGCCGGCGTGCTGTCCACCATGCGCCAGACCGGCTTCAGCCGCATCCCCGTCTACCACGAGGATCCCGACAACGTCGCGGGAATCGCGCACATCAAGGACCTGATCCAGCCCGCGCTCGACGGCAAGGGCGACCAGCCCATCGCCGATTATCTGCGCGACGCCACCTTTGTGCCCGACACCAAGGACATCCTGCCGTTGCTGTCCGAGATGCAGACCTCGCACGACCAGATCGTGGTCGTCGTGGACGAGTACGGCGGCACGGCCGGCATCATCACCATCGAAGATATTGTCGAGGAGATCGTCGGCGAGATCGAGGACGAGTTCGATCCCGACAACAAGTACCTCACGCGCCTTTCGCGCCGTGAGTGGCTTGTCGATGGGCGTTTTTCGTGCGATGACGCGATTGAGCTTGGTTGGCCGCTCGAGGAAAGCGATGATTATGAGACCATCGCCGGCTGGATTTTGGAGCTTTGCGACTCGGTACCCGACATCGGAGAGGTGTTTGAGGTCGCGGGGTACAAGTTCAAGGTACAGTCGATGCGTGGCCAGCGCATCTCGCTCATTCGCGTGATCGCTCCGGCCGAAACCGATAAGAAGGATTCCGAGTCCTCGGCAGAGAAGCCGGCGGCGTCGGGTGCGGGCTCTGCGGATCCGCACGATGGCGACGAGTAAGGCAAGGAAGAGTAGGGGAGAGTTATGGCAGGCCTGTTCAACATCCTTAAGGTCACCGTCGGCGAGGACAAGATTTGCGCGCACGTGCTGGTGAACCCCGGCATGCCGCTCATGACCTCGGAGGATATCGAGGCCACGGCGCGCGTGTACTACCTGGTGCCCGCGATTGCCAAGCATCTGTGCCTGGGCGATTCGGGCCGCGAGTTCCAGGACTGCATGGGTCAGACCGAGCTTTGCCACCTGCTGGAGCACGTGACGGTCGAGCTCATGAACGAGACCGGTCTTGCCGGCAGCATCTCGTGCGGTCGCACCCGCGTGAGCGAGCATGACGAGCGTGTCTTTGAGGTTGAGCTTTCGTGTCCCGATGACGCGTTGGCCATTGGCGCGCTGTCGTCGGCGACCTTTATGATGGACTGGGCGTACCTGCACGCCGACCAGCCGGCCCCCGACGTGGAAGGCACGGTCGCTGGCCTGCGTAACCTGGTGCTGGGCATGCGTGCCGAGGCCGAGGGCAAGGACCCGCACGAGGCCGTTGCCGCTGCGAACGGCGAGGACGTGACCGAGGATGCGCCCGAGGGCGACGCTCCCGCCGACGCCGACACTGAGCCCGTTGCCGAGGCGCCTGCTGAGCCCGAGTCTGTGGAGCCCCAAGGCGCCCCGAGCTTTGACGACGAGCCGCAGATGCCAATCGATACCGAGGGTGCGGTCGCCGAGAACCACGAGGCCCCCGCGGCCGTCTTTGGCGGTGCGGCAACGGCCCCGTCCGGCTCGGCGCACGAGGGCCACCGGCAACGGCCGGTGGCTGGCGCCGGGAGGACCCCGGCCGCCACGGTCGCCATGCCGGCTATGCCGCAGGAGTAGACTCACTCGCTTATCAACATCATGTACCTGCGCTTCTACCGTACGCAGATGAGCACGACGGTAAGTGTTGCGCTGCGGGTATAATGGACAGCATTCAAACGGTGGGCATCGAGGTGCCCGCAGGAGAGGAATGATCATGGGAAAGACTTTCAGCTTTGTCTCCGGTGCGCTCTTTGGTGCTGCCGCCGGCGCCATCATCGGCGTTGCTCTGGCCCCGCGCTCGGGTGCCGAGACCCGCGCCATGGCCGCCGATATCGCCAATGATGCCTGGGACAACATGCGTGACACCTACGAGCACAGTGCCGAGGAGGCTCGTGCCGCGGTCAACGACTTTGGTCCGATGGTCGACGCCAAGACCGATGACCTGCGCGCCAAGGTCGACCTGGCCCGCGAGCGCATGGACCAGCTTCGCGAGCAGCTCAACGACGCCATCTCGGGTGGCAACGTGACGCCCGCTGCCGACGTCGTGGTCGAGAACGTCACCGAGGCCACGGAGTCCTCGACCGAGGCATAATGCGCGCAGGGGATTTTGTCGGCGTCAAGGTTTATCGTAAGCCTGCCGAAGACAAGCGCACCAAAAAGGACGGCACGCCGCGCAGCCCTAAAAAGCTCGGCAAGATTCACTTTCCCGTCTTTACCCCGGGCGGCACGCGCGTGGTGGGCTTTATGGTCCGCCAGTCCGATATCGCGGGTATGATCGAGCGCCCCGACCGATTTGTGGCGCTCGATGCCATCGGCGTCTACGAGGGTGCTGTCGCGGTCGACGACGTCAAGGGCACCTACGATGCCGCCGCGGCCAAGCGCCTCGATATCAACCTGGACGATTGCATCATCTGGGTTGGCATGGACGTGCGCACGGAATCGGGCGATGTCGTGGGCTACTGCTCGGACGTTGAGTTCAAGCCGCGCTCGGGCATTGTGCAGACGTTCTATGTGACCGCCAGCGCCGCATCGAGCATGTTGGTGGGCGACACGCAGGTGCCGCCGACGATGCTGCGCGGCTACGAGAACGGCGCGATGATTGTCTCGGACGAGGTCAAGTCGCTCGGGTATTCGGGCGGCGCGGCCGCTAAGGCTGCCGAGGCCAGTGTCGTGGTGGGCGATAAGGTCAAGAAGGGCGCCAAGGTGCTCGATGACAAGGGGTCGGTCGCCGTGGACAAGGGCAGCCGCGCACTGGGCAAGCAGCTCGGCAAGACGCGCGGTATGTTCAAGGCCTTTAAGGACGAATATCAAAAGGCGAGCGGGGGCTCGTCAAAAGCTAGCAAATAGCGACGTACCAAATGATGGGAGGCGAGCCGGAGACATGTTGCTCCGGCTCGCTGTGTTTATGGGGGAGGGCACATGCGCCAAAACGGATCTAACTTAAACGGGCGCTCGGGTGCGCGTCCGACGGCGCGCCGCGACCTGGGGCAGCTGCCCAGCGGTCAGCGTCGACGTCGCCGTAAGCCCGGCGCGATGTACCTCAACCATAGCCGTGGGTTTAGCGATCGCAGCGCGCGCATCGGCAACGGGCGCTCGCCGCGTCGACCGTCTCGCCTGCCCTATGCGCTCATCGCCGTGGGTTGCGCGCTCGTACTGTTTATCGCTGCCGTCGTGGGCTACGTCAACCGCAGCGTGGACGTGGAACTCAACGGGCAAAAGACCGCGGTGCGCGTGGGCTCTACGTTGCAGAATCTTATCGACGATCAAAGCCTGACCGAAACGTACGACGCCGGCGATCTGCTGGCCGTCGACGACAGCGTGCTCAAGCGCCATGGCGGCGAAAAGCTGTCGGTGAAGGTCGACGGCAAGCGCGTGAAGCAAGGCAAATGGGATAGTCGCGAGCTTGCGGGTGGCGAGAAGGTGACGGTCAAGGACGGCCGCAACGTGTATGAAAAGCACGAGGTCCAGGCCACGACTATCGAGCCAAAGCTTAAGGTCGAGGGCACGGGTGCCATTGAGTATGTCAAAACCTGGGGTGTTCAGGGCCGCTCCGAGGTATGGGTCGGCGAGCAGTCGGGCAAGACGCAGGACCGCGGCGAGGTCGTGCCCGCCACCGACTGCGTAGTCGAGTGCGCAAGCGTAGCGCCCAAGGGCAACGAAAAGTACGTGGCCCTGACATTTGACGAGGGTCCGAGTGGCACGACCAAGCAGATCTTGCAGGTGCTCAAGGAAAAGGGCGTCACGGCGACGTTCTTCCTTTCGGGCGATGCCGCGGAAGCCTCGCCCGCTACTGCCAAAGCGATTGTCGATGCCGGGTGCGAGATCGGCTCCAACAGCTACAGTGATGATTCGCTCAAGGGCGAGGATCGCGAGACGGTGCGCAAGCAGATCACGAAGGGTACCGAGGCGATTAAGTCGGCGACCGGCGTCGAGACGATGTTGCTTCGTGCCCCCTACGCCGCGTTTGACGAGCAAAACTGGATCGACTCGATGGACTTGGTGTCCGCCGTGGTTTCGTGGAATATCGATTCGGGCGACTGGCTGCTCAACGGCGCCGACGAGCAAGTATCGACCGTGCTCGACTCGATGACGCCGGGCAATATTGTGCTGCTCACCGATAGCGATGAGTGCGCCGAGCAGACGCTCGAGGCGCTGCCGCAGATTATCGATGGCCTTGTCGCCGACGGCTACAAGATCGTGACGCTCAGCGACCTGGTCAAGACGGACACGGCATTGAGCAAAAAGCTCACCTCGCTCACCAAGGTTTCCATGCCTAAAAACGCCGTGTTCCCCCAACTCCCCGAGGACGACGACACCACAGAGTAGTCATCGGGGACGTGCTTAAACGACCGGTCGTTTAGGGCGGTCTTAATCGCTTTGTCCCACCGTGCTCACCCGGCTCTCTGTCACGGATGCGTCAGCGTTTGGTATGCCTGCAATGTGCAGGGCATAAATTCGGTGCCGCAGCGCGATGCTGATGCTATAGTTACTGCGGTTAATGAGGGTCAAGAGAAAGGTTACAGGTGAAATCCAAACCTCGACCATACAGTCGATGACCCCATGCAGGTGCTTTCTGCGCGTGCACGGGGTGTGAGCGTCGAGCGGCGTGCCGCCCGCGCATGCGTATACATATCAAAAAGTCCACGGATTGCGCGCCGGCATGGTCGCGCGGTCCGCAGGAATAATGATGGGGAGCACCATTGAATTATCTGAGTGAGATGCTCAAATTGCCGGTCTTGGACGTCGACGGCGAAAAGCTCGGCGTGGTTAACGATTTTGGCATTGCAACCGGCGAAGTTTTTCCGCACGTGACGTCGCTCGCGTTCCGCGGACCCGGCAAGACGCCGTTTATGATTAGCTGGCGCAAATGGGTCGACCGTATCGACGAGACGGGTGTACACCTTAAGACGTCGGCCACCGAAATCCGTTTTTCGTACTTGCAGCCGACCGAACTCTTGCTTGCCCGCGACGTGCTCAACAAGCAGATTGTCGACACGCAGGGCATGAAGGTCGTGCGCGTCAACGACATCAAGTTTTCCATGTCGGGCGAAAATCAACTGCGCCTGCTGGGTGCCGAAGTTGGCGCCCGCGGTCTGCTGCGTGCAATCAGCCCCGCGCTCGAGCACGTCGTCGAGGGCTTTATGAAGCACCTGGGCAAGCCGCTCAGCGAGGACATTATCGCCTGGTCTTACATGGACCTGCTCGATCGCTCAACTAAGAACATCCAGCTCTCGGTGTCGCACAAGACGCTTGGCGAGCTGCATCCTGCCGACATCGCTGACATCATCGAGCAGCTCGACCCGCGCCTGCGTGCGCAGGTGTTCGCGCAGCTCGATACGGCACAGGCCGCCGAGGCTATCTCGGAGTTCGATGATGACGAGCTCATGACCGAGATGCTCGAGGGCCTGTCCGATACCGACGCATCGTCGATGCTGGCCATGATGGACCCGGACGATGCTGCCGACCTGATCGACGAGCTCGATTATGAGAAGGCCGAGAAGCTCCTGCGCCTGATGGGCGTCAAGGAGGAGAAGGCGATTCGTAATCTGCTGGGCTATGAGGACAACACCGCCGGCCGTATCATGACCTCGGAGTTTGTCTCGCTGCCCGCCACGGCGACAGTCGGTGATGCCATCGAGGCGATTCGCAAACTCGACGAGGACTTTGAGAGCGTCTACTACGTCTATACCGAGGATCCGAGCGGCATGCTCACCGGCGTGCTCTCGCTGCGCACGCTGATCGTGGCCGACCGCGACGCCACGCTGGGCCAGCTTGCCTATCGCGATCTGGTCTACGTGTCGCCCGACGAGGACCAGGAAGACGTGACGGATGAGATGACCAAGTACGACCTGGTTGCCATCCCTGTCTGCGACGAGAACCGTCATATCCTGGGTATCGTGACCTTCGACGACGCCATGGACGTTATCGCCGAGGAGCATCAGGAGGACCTGCAGATCGCCGGTGTCGGCTCGGGCGATAGCGCGTCGGACGACTCGACGAACGTGCTCAGCTGGTTCGTGCATCGTCAGTACTGGGTCGTCGTGTGGGGCATCGCCTCGTGCATTATGGCGACCGTGCTGGGGACGGCACTGGGCTCCGCGCATCTGGTGGTGTTCCCCATGTGCGCCATGCCGCTCGTGCTGCTGGCTGCCTCGCGCATGGTGTCGTTCGTCAAGAACTACTTCCTCGAGTACGACGGTCACGACGACGAGCCCAAACCGTACCTGGGATTCTTCTTCCAGAGCACGGGCATGGGCCTGATTCTGTCGCTCGTGACCTACCTGTGCGCGCAGCTGGTGCGCACCGCCGCGTTCCCCGATGCCACCATGTTTGAGGAGCAGCTCTTTACCGGCTGCTTTAACATCGCGGCCATCATTTGTCTGATCGGCAACATGAGCGCCGTGATTTACCTGATGGTGCTGTTCTGGCGCGATGAGCACGACCTCAATACGTCGGGTACTGCCATGAACGTCATCGCCGTCATGATCTCGTGTGTGGCGTACTGCATCGCCGCGGTGCTGCTCACCATGTCGGTCATGGGGTAGGTGGTCGCGTGCAAAATACGAAGCAAAAGCCGAGCACCAAGCAAAAGCTGACCATCGCCGCCATCTTTGGCGCCATGGGTCCCGGTCTGCTGGCGGCACTTTCGGGCAATGACGCCGGCGGCATCGCCACGTATTCCAGCGCGGGCGCCAGCTATGGCTATAAGATGCTCTGGATGCTTCCCGTCATGACCGTGCTGCTTATCGTGACGCAGGAGACCGCGGCGCGCTGCGGATGCGTCACGGGTAAGGGCCTGGCGTCGCTCATTCGCGAGCGCTTTGGCGTGCGCAAGAGCGTGCTGGCCATGGCGGCGCTGTTGATCGCCAACACGGCGGTGACCATCTCGGAGTTCGCGGGTATCGCGAGTGGCCTTGCTCTGTTTGGCGTTCCGGCGAGCATCTCGGTGCCGCTCGTGGCGCTGCTGGTGTGGATGCTTACCATGTCGGGCAGTTTCCAGCGCATCGAGAAGATTTTGCTGCTGGTAAGCTGCGTGTTCGTGACCTACATCGTCGCCGCGTTTATGGCCGGCCCCAACTGGGGCGAGGTCGCGGTCGACTTGGTCGTCCCCAATATTCAGAACGATCCCAGCTACGTGTCGCTCGTGGTCGCAACGATCGGTACCACCATCGCACCGTGGATGATCTTCTTGGCTCAGAACAACGTGGTCGATAAGAATGCGGGCGAGGACGACATCGTGTTGCAGCGTATTGATACCGTGAGCGGCTCGATTGCCGCTGATATCATTGCGGGCTTCATTATCATCACGACCGGTACGGTGCTGTTCCCGGCGGGTATTCAGATTAGCGATGCCGCCGATGCCGCCCGCGCGCTGGAGCCCATCGCGGGTCAGTGGTCCACGGTGCTGTTTGCCTCGGGCCTGGTCGCAGCGAGCTTTTTGGCTGCCTGCGTGCTGCCGGGCGTTACGTCGAGTGCCATCTGCGAGGCTTTTGGTTGGGAGCGCGGCGCCGATCGCAGCTGGGACGAGGCCCCGGTTTACCGCGGCATCATTACGGCTATCATTGGCATCTCTGCCGTGTTGGTGCTCATGCCCGGCGTCGATTTGTTCCAGATTATGATGACCTCGCAGGTCATCAACGGCGTGCTGCTGCCCGTAGTACTGGTATTCCAGGTGGTTATCGCGGCGGATCGCCACATTATGGGCGCCAACCGCAACGGCCGCGTATGGAACGTGCTCACTTGGGCGACTATCAGCGTGATTACGGTGCTCACGGTCGTCATGTTTGTGCTGCAAGCGATGGGCTATAGCGCGTAGCACCCACTTTTGCTTCCGAACAGGCCGCAGCGATGGGCTGCGGTCTGTTTTTCGTCTGCTATAGGGCGTTAGTTATATGGCGGTGGGCAAAAAATGCCAAATATGAGTACTGTTGCTAAGTGAACAGCATTTACATCCAAAAAGATAATGAACAGAACCTATAGTATGTTCATTAAAATTGGCTTCAATACGCCTTAAACCAGTCAGGTTGGCTGCTTTAGGGGGCTGTAGGGGTCGCCCGAACGCCAATTTGGGTGGTTTTGCCTGCTACTAAAATGGTAACAGTACTCATATTTGCTCTTTTTTGCACACAGGCCTTTGAGGTCGCGACGAAAAGGGCTTGTTTTGATTGTTTGGGGCACGCGCGAGGCACGGAAACGATGTCTGGAGGGGCGGAGCGGCTTGGAATTCATCCATAGAGGTCTTCATTGGCTGCGCCAGGAGTGCTTCCGGATGCTGGTGCAAAAGGAGTGTCCCTA
>UQZD01000044.1:0-14277 GCA_900545485.1 uncultured Collinsella sp.
CGTACCCGTTCTGGCTGGATTAATGGATGGAAACGGATGTTCTATCGGGACACACTTTTTGTCCTATAAGCCCGCAATGCTGCCCGGGCTGTTCACAGGCTATTGGGTTGTCGGTGCATGAAAAATGCCGACATCCCGCCTCGGGGAGGAGGCGGGAACGCACCGAGTAGACGGAGGGGTGTGGAGCGCGGTCGCGTCTCGACTGACGACGTTGCCCATCGACTGAACTATTGTAGCGCATGGGTGGTTCTTGGTTTATCGTGCGAGCGCTTGCGTTGTGCCATTGCGTGTGCTGGCGGTGTGCTACACTCTTGCACTGCTGAGTGGGCCAGACGGTCGCGCGATGTGCTGCTTGCAGCACGCGTGAGGAAAGTCCGGGCTCCAGAGGGCGGGATGCCGGCTAACGGCCGGGCGGAGTGATCCGACGGAAAGCGCCGCAGAAAAGAAGACTCCCACCTGCGCCGCAAGGCGTAAAGGGAAAAGCTGAAACGGTGGTGTAAGAGACCACCAGCGTCGTGGCAACACGGCGGCTTGGCAAGCCCCATCCGGAGCAAGCGCGAATAGGAACGCTATGGGCCGGCCCGGTCCGCGTTCGGGTAGCGTGCGTGGAGCTGCATGGTAACGTGCAGACAAGATAAATGACCGTTCACGACAGAACCCGGCTTACAAGCCCGCTCAGCAACTATGTTGACGCTGCGACGGCGTCAGCTGGCCGATTTGGCGCTCATTCGTCGGTCGCCGCCATAAGGCGTGCTCCCTCCTCTTTCGGGCCAAATCGACTCAGCTGACGCCGTCTCGCTGTTTTTGCCTGGTCATCGGCAGCCTCATTTCTGTTGCAATCTCGTCTTTCAAGGCACCTTGCTCGCGCTGACGGGTTCTCGCTTTCGTTGACGGAATCATAGGTGGCTTCGTTCTTTTTACCGAGGTTATCGGTTCGTGCTTTGCCGTATTATTGAGGCTGTTTGTTGCTTTGCTTGTTGTTGAGGGGCTTTGTTGGACAGCTATTTTACTTTGCAATCGAATATTGAGGCTACGGGCGAGTTTGTGGACCGCAAGAGCCGGTTTATTGCCCAGCTGGTCCATATTGAGTCCGAGGATGAGGCGAATGCCTTTATCGAGATGGTTCGCAAGCGTCATTACGACGCTCGACACAATGTTCCCGCGTGGATTTTGGTCGATGGACGCGAGCGGCAGAGCGATGATGGTGAGCCGAGCCGCACGAGCGGTATGCCGACGCTCGAGGTGCTGCGCGGCGCGGGGCTCAAAAATGTTTGCTGCGTAGTGACGCGCTATTTTGGTGGCACGCTGTTGGGGCCTGGTGGCTTGGTGCGCGCCTATACTGCGGCAACGCAGGCGGCGGTGGCCGCGGCTCAGGAGGCCGGGCAGATCGTCGAGATGACGAGTGTCGTGCCGGTTGACGTGCATGTGGCCTATCCGCAGTATGAGCAGGTGCTTCGTTTGGCGCAGGATTCGGGCGCCAAGGTTTCGGATACCGATTACGCGGATGCTGTGACACTTCACTTGGTGTTTAAGGCGGGGGAGCAGGAGCCATTTTGCGCCAAGATGCGCGAGCTTATGGCGGGGCGCGAGGAGATTGAGGTCGGCGCCCCCGAATTTGCCGAGTTCTAACGGCGACGGCCGGCGTGCTTTTGGATGGATCCCAAGCGCGCCGGCCGTCGTTTTATGCCGCTGCCGTTTACTCGGCGAGCTGCTTTAGCACATCGCAGGCGATCTCGACGGCATCGTCGATGCAACCGGGGCAGCTGCGGAGCGGACCCTTATCCGATCCGATGCCCTTGAGCGTGCCGCAGACGGTCGTCGTGTTCTTCTCACCAAAACGTTTGGCGATCTCGCGCGACAGTTTGTAGGTCTGGCCCTTGGTCTTGGGGTTTTCCATGCCGTCGCTCATTACAAAGCCCATGATGGCCACGGCGCCCGAGATGGCGCCGCAGGTTTCGGTCATGCCGCCCATGCCGGCGCCAAAGCCCTCGGTGAGGGCAAAGGCGACCTGGGGGTCGAGCCCGACGGCGGGCGCGAGCGTGCAGGCGACGGCCTGCGCGCAGTTAAAGCCGCGGGCGTGGTACTCGGCAGCCTGAGCCTGACAGGCGGTGATGTCGAGCTGGGCCGTATCGATTTGCTTCATCGTTGTCTCCTTGGTCACGGTGTACCCGCCTATGGTACCCGTGACAGTGCATGTAATCATCGAGAGCTTCATGTATGCCTCATTTTTATCTATCGAGCAAATGCCCAAGGCTTGAGATAAATACCCCTGATCAATTTGTCCCATAACCTACCATGGGGATGGGTTGAGAGGGGTGCAGGGTAGCGGTATCGTGAACCGAATAAAACGTAACCCAAGCAAGGGAGCTAGATATGAGCGAGCAGACCATCGGTACGACGTGTGTTCAAGGCGGCTATCGCCCGGGCGACGCGGAGCCGCGCCAGGTGCCCATCTACCAGTCCACCACGTGGAAGTACGACACGTCCGAGCACATGGGCAAGCTGTTCGACTTGGAGGAGTCGGGCTACTTCTATAGTCGTCTGCAGAACCCCACGTGTGATTTGGTTGCCGCCAAGATCTGCGAGATGGAGGGCGGTACCGCTGCGATGCTCACGAGCTCGGGCATGGCTGCGAACTTCCTTGCGATCTTTAACGTTGCCGGCGCCGGCGATCATGTTGTCGCAAGCTCTGCTATCTACGGCGGTACCTACAACCTCCTCGCCCATACCATGGGCCGCATGGGCGTGACCTGCACGTTCGTCGCCCCCGACTGCACCGATGAGGAGCTCGAGGCAGCCTTTGAGCCCAATACCAAGCTCGTCTTTGGCGAGACGATCGCCAACCCCGCCCTTGCCGTACTCGATATTGAGCGCTTTGCCAAGGCCGCACATGATCACGGCGTGCCGCTGATGGTCGACAATACCTTCCCGACGCCCGTGATGTGCCGTCCCTTTGAGTGGGGCGCCGACATCGTCACGCATTCCACCACTAAGTACATGGATGGCCATGCGGCCTACCTGGGCGGCGTGATCGTCGATCACGGCCAGTTTGACTGGATGGCCCATGCGGACAAGTTCCCGGGTCTCACCACGCCCGACGAGAGCTACCACGGCGTGACCTATGCCGAGAAGTTCGGTCACGAGGGTGCCTTCATTACCAAGGCCACCGCGCAGCTCATGCGCGATCTCGGTCCCATGCAGAACCCGCAGGCAGCGTTCTTCTTGAACAGCTCGCTCGAGAGCCTGCACGTGCGCATGCCGCGTCATTGTGAGAACGGTCTGGCCGTTGCCAAGTTCCTGCAGAGCCATCCCAAGGTGCGCTTCGTGAGCTATCCGGGTCTGGAGGGCGATAAGTACTATGACATGGCTCAGAAGTACATGCCCAACGGTACCTGCGGCGTTGTGAGCTTTGGCTTTAACGGTGGTCGCGCGGCGGCCGAGACCTTTATGAAGAGCCTCAAGCTTGCCCAGATCGCCACGCACGTTGCCGACGCCCGCACGTGCTGCCTGCATCCCGCTAATGCCACGCACCGCCAGATGAACGATGAAGAGCTTATCGCCTGTGGCATCTCCGCCGACATGGTGCGCCTGTCGTGCGGCCTCGAGGACACGGCCGACCTGATTGCCGACCTTGAGCAGGCACTCGAGCAGTGCTAGGCTAGCGTGCGTGCGAGGCGTGGGACGGCTTTTCGGCTGACGACGTCCTCATAGTTCCGATTCCGTAGGCGGGACCCCGATCGTGTCCGTTTGTAGGCGATTGGGGTCCCGTATTTGCGTTGCACGATAGAAAGGATATACATGGAGAAAACTGCCGAGCAGCTGCGTCGCGAACACATTGCCCTGGAGGGCGACACCCACGGTAAGAATAAATGGGCGATTCTGTTCACCGTGCTCGTCATGACCTTTATGGCGTGTCTGGATGCGAGCATCGTGACGGTGGCGCTCCCCGTGATGCAAAAGGAGCTGGGGGTGGGTCTCGACCGCATTCAGCTCGTGAGCTCGGTGTATCTGCTCGCGACGTGCGTCGCCATGCTGCCGTTTGGCCGCTTGGGCGATGTGCGCGGCAAGGTGAATGTGTTCCAGCTTGGTGTAATCGTCTTTACGGGTGGCTCGTTGCTTTGCGGGCTCTCGGCTTCGCTCGAGGTGCTTATCTTGGCGCGTTTCGTGCAGGGCATTGGCTGTGCCGCCGCGATGGCCAACAATATGGGCATCATCACCGAGTCGTTTCCGGCGCGTGAGCGCGGTCGTGCCATGGGCATTCTGGCGACCTTTGTGGCCCTTGGCATGATGTGCGGCCCCGTGCTCGGCGGCGTGCTGGTGGCGAGCTTTCCCTGGGAGAGCATCTTCCTTATCAATCTGCCCATTGGCGTAATCTCGTTTATCGTGGGACTCTATACGCTGCCGCATGTGAAGCCGGAGGCTGGCGAACGCCCTATGCCGTTGACAGAGGCGGCGCGTCGCTGCTTTGCGAGCTCGGCTTTCACGATTAACCTGGCTTGCATGCTTATCGTGTTCGTGGGTATCGGTGCCTCCGAGTTTGTGCTGCCGTTCTACTTTCAGGATGCCCACGGCTTTAGCTCCGATATCTCCGGCCTGTTGTTTTTGGCGATGCCGGTCGTGAATGCCTTTGTGGGCCCGCTTTCGGGCTCGGTGTCCGACCGTGTTGGTTGTGAAGCGCCCACGGCCGTTGGCCTGGGCGTGTACGTGTGCGGTCTCTTTGCGGTGAGCACGCTTGACGAGCACTCTTCCATCTTGATGATTGTGTGCTGCGTCGCGTTTATGTCGTGCGGCACGTCGATCTTCCAGAGTCCCAATAATTCGCTGTATATGGGTTCGGCTCCGCGTGAGGCGCTTGGCTTTGCGGGCAGCTTGAGCAGCTTGGCGCGCTATGCGGGCATAGCGCTGGGTATTACGGCGGCGTCGCGCATCCTGTATGGACAGACGAGCGCGGCGATGGGCAAGACGGTCACGAGCTATGTGGCGGGTCGTCCGGACGTGTTCCTCTTTGGCTTCCGTTTGGTATTTTACGTGCTGATGGCCGTTGCTACCGTGGGCTTTGCGCTCACATTGGTACGTTTGGTGAGAACGCGCACCCGGCATTAGCGTGTTGGGAGGCTGTCTGCCACGAATCGGGCCTATCTACTGGTCTTGCAGCTTTATGGTGCGATGCGGCTTGTGGGACGGGCGGGGGTCGGTCCGTGGTAGACTATCGAACAACGTTTATTAATCGCGCGGTATCGTTGCCGCGAGAAGGGGTTGCGCCATGCAGGAGCTTGAGGATCGTATTCGCCATGACGGCATCGTAAAGGCCGGTAACGTCCTTAAGGTTGATGCCTTCCTCAACCACCAGTGCGACGTTGAGCTGTTCGACCACATGGGTGCCGAGTGGGCCCGTCTGTTCGAGGGTGTCGAGATCAACAAGATCCTGACCATCGAGGCTTCGGGCATTGGTATGGCCTGCATCGCGGCTCAGCATTTTGGCGGCGTTCCGGTGGTCTTTGCCAAGAAGGCCCAGTCCATCAACCTCGATGGCGAGCAGTATGCCACGACCATCTATTCCTTTACCAAGCAGAAGGAGTACCCGGTTATCGTTGGCAAGCGCTTCCTGTCCGAGGGCGATAAGGTCCTGATTATCGACGACTTCCTGGCCAACGGCTGCGCGCTCGAGGGCCTTATTAAGATCTGCGAGGCTGCGGGCGCCGAGGTTGCCGGCATCGGCATTGCCGTGGAGAAGGGCTTCCAGGGCGGTGGCGATAAGCTCCGCGAGCGCGGCTTCCGCGTTGAGAGCCTGGCCCGTATCGCCGAAATGGACTGCGAGAACGGCGAGATCACGTTCGCCTAGGCGCGCAGCACAAGCGATTGGTATGCGATGTGACAAAGGGACTGTCCCTTTGTCACATTTTTTGTATGAGGGGAGGTGTTGATATGGATGAGAACAAGATGGGATGGCGCGAGTATGCGCGCTATGCCGAGATGTCGGTCGAGGAGTTGGCATGCGATTGCGAGGTGCAGGTGTTTCGCGCGACGGGTCCGGGCGGTCAGGGTGTGAACACGACGGATTCAGCGGTGCGCATGAAGCATGTTCCGACGGGGATTACTGTGACGGCGCGTGAGAGCCGCAGCCAGTTCCAAAATCGTTGCAGCTGCCTGCGTAAGCTGCGCACTGAGCTTGAGCGTCGCGGGCGTCCACCGCGCCGACGCGTCAAGACCAAGGTGCCTCAGCGATCGCGCCAGCGCAGGCTTAACGACAAGCACTTCAACGCCATCAAAAAGGCCAACCGCCGCAAGCCCGCCGATGACGAATGATCCCCTTCTGAGTTGCGGTGAAATAGGGACTGTTTTGCGGCTTTAGCTGTATAAACAGTCCCTATTTCACCGCAACTTAGGTGGGGTTAGCGGGTTGGGTGCCAGACCTCGAGGACGGCGGGAAGGATGTCGACCTCGATGCGCGAGGCGACGATGGGCTCGCCGTCGGCCTGGATGGGGTAGTCGGGCTCCTCAAAGGTGAGCTCGGCATGGCGGCAGCGGCGCATACGAACCGGCGGCAGCTTGGTATGGTGGCCATCTTTGGCCGAAAGAAACATGGGCAGGGCGACCGCACGGGGAACGGGGCCGCAGGCGTAGCAAACGTCGAGGATGCCGTCACACGGGTCGGCGTCGGGACAGATGCGATAGCCAGAGCCATAGGTGGGCCCCAGCTGAATCGCCATGATGATCGCCCTCACGCGCTCGGCGGGCGCCCCGTCAAAGCTGACTGCCATGAGGTAGTTGCGATAGCGCAGGCCAAACTGCTCAAGTCCCGATAGGGTGTAGAGCGGAGCGCCGGCGAGGCCCGTCTTTTTGCGCAGCTCGGCGGTGCCCAGGCCGATGGCGGCATCGATGCCGACCGAAAGCGTCTGGTCGTAGTACTCAACGGTAGCCTCGCCACTGCCGTTCTCAGGGCTCCACGAGCGAATGCGCCCGATGTCCTGACGCTGCAGCTCGCAGGTGAGCAGCGCGCCAAAATCCTTGCCGGAGAAATCGTCGATGCCGAGCGTCTGGGCAAAATCGTTGCCGGAGCCCACGGGCAGGACGGCAAGAGCGGGGCGGGCGTCCTCCTCTTGCTTCATAAGCCCATTGACGACCTCGTGGATTACGCCATCGCCGCCAAGGGCGATAACGGTGCGATAGTCCTGAGCCTGGGCGGCCAGCTCCTTGGCGTGCCCCATGCGCTCGGTCAGCACCAGGTCAAACTGGGATGAGCGCGCGGTCATGTCCAAAAAGCGCTGCAGGCGCTCAGCGACCTCGCGCGCCGCACCCGACTGGGCGGCAGGGTTGGCGATGATGAGCGTGCGACCAAAATCAGTTGCGTGCATGGGGCGACTCCTGGCGTATGACGTGACGGTGCGGTCGCGCTCAGGTCGAATTGCCCCCGATTGTGGCTGCACAGCGAATACTAACGTCTACTCTATCAGGTCGTTGTGGCGCTCGATAGCATCCGCTACTGTACCGCCCTCATCCACAATAAGCGAACGGCGCTTGGGTGAGATGATACGCTGGGCGGGGTACACGCCGCGGTGTCCGCCGGTTAGGTAGCTGATAAAGGCCACGATGACAAAGAACCCGGCGGCCGTGCCGTGGAACAGGTCGATGGCCATCATGCAGGTGGTGATGGGCACGTTAAGTCCGGCGCAGAACACACCGAGCATGCCCAGCGCCGCCAGAAAGCTGGGGTCGATTCCGACGAGGCAACCGATCCAGCCGCCGAGCGCTGCACCGATGCCAAACAGGGGTGTGACCTCGCCGCCTTGGAAGCCCGCGCCCAGGGTGAGCGCCGTCACCACGAGCTTGATGGCTGCGTCAGCAAGGGTCGTGGTACCGGCGAACCCGGCGCCCGAGAGCCAGGTGGCAAGGCCGGCATACTTCCAGGCGTCGAGCATCGCGTATGCCGCGAGCACCACGAGCGCGCCCACGAGTGCGCGAGCAAGGTAGTTGGTGATAAAGCGGCCGTACAGGTTTTTGACGGTTCGAACCGACCAGGCAAAGAGGCGTGCCGTCAGACCGAAGATAATGGCGCTGATAACAACGATGACGACCGTTGAGGGCGTCATAGCGGGAACGCTGGCGATGACATTCGCTTCGTACTCGGTACCCAGGGCGAGTGATGTAAAGTAGCCGGTAAACGAGGCGACCAGGCAGTAGATACCTGCGGTGTAGTCGATCTTGCCGATAAAGCACATCTCCATGCCAAAGAACGCGCCGGCAAGGGGCGAACCGAATACGGCGCCAAAGGCCGACGAGATGCCGGCGAGCATGAGGTCGTGGTGGTCATGCTTTTTGACGTGGGCGAGGCTCGAGATGTTACTGGCGATAGTGCCGCCAATCTGCACCGCAGCCCCCTCGCGACCGGCCGATCCGCCGGTGAGGTGCGTGAGCGTGGAGCAGACGAAGGTGAGGACGGCCATGCGCATATGGATAAGGCGTGTGCCCAGGGCGGAGTCGATGACCAGGTTGTTACCTCGTTTGGCGGCAAGGCCGTGGTTTTTGTACACCCATGCGGTGGCAACGCCCACAACGGGAAGCAACGCGTAAATCCACACGTGGTGCTCGCGATAATCGGTCGCGATATTCAGCGAGGCCAAAAATGCCCAAGCGGCAACACCCATGGCGAGCGAGACGATGACGACGAGCGCGAGCAGTTTGGCGCTTGCAAACAGGTTGCGGGCGTTGCGGCGTGTGTCGGCGGCCAAGAGCTGCTCGGAGCGGGTGAGTTGACGCCTGCCGGCCATGATGACGTCGCTAAGGGAGAAAAAGCCGCCATCGTCGAGCGGCTGGGAATGATCCTGCGCTTCGTTTGCGCTTTCGGGTTTGTTGTTATGAGCCATATATTCCTCTTTTAGGTTGCAACGCAAGCATTATAAAACGCGGCAAGCGCGACGAGCCGGTGGGTTGGTTTCCATTCTGTTTCGCGGCTTGCGGCCGACAGGTGTATTTGCGGGTACAGGCCAAATCGCGGTCGCGCGTCGGGGGATTATACTGAGACAAGCATAAAGAATCGGCGCTCCTGTTGTGCGCCGTGGCATTAAGAGGTGCATATGGCAGAGAAACTCATTCCGCTGGAGGACGCGCAGTCGATTGTTCTGTCGCACGTTGCTCCGACCAATCTCGTAGAGATTCCCGTGTGGCAGGCGGCTGGTTTTCCCTTGGCCGAGGATGCTGTGGCCGATATCGACATTTCGCCGTTTGCTAACAGCGCCATGGACGGGTATGCCGTGCGCGCGGCGGACTTGGCGCAGGCATCTGACGAGGCACCGGTGACGCTCGACGTTATCGGACACGAGGCGGCGGGCCATGTCTTTGAGGGCGTGGTCGGCGCGGGAGAGGCGGTTCGCATTATGACGGGCGCGCCGGTACCCGAAGGTGCCGATGCCGTAGTGAAATACGAGATCGTCGAGGTGCTCGATGGCGACGGCAACGAGGGCTCGCGTGTGAGGTTCTCGGCGCCGGCAAAGGTGGGGGAGAACGTTCGCTCTGCTGCCGAGGAGGCCCATGCCGGCGATGTTGTGATGCACGCCGGCGAGGTCGTGGCTCCGGCGGGCGCGGGTTTGCTGGCAAGCGCCGGATACGCGAGCGTGAAGGTGCACGCTGCCCCGCGTGTGGGCATCATCTCGCTGGGCACGGAACTGGTCGCACCGAGCAACGTGCCGGCGCGCGGGCAGATTCGCGACTCCAACTCGTCGGCGTTGATGGCCGAAGCACTCGATGCCGGCGCCGAGCCCGTGTTCTACGGCATTGCGCCCGATGATGAGCAGGCGATTGCCGAGCTGGTGCATCGTGCCATGCAGGAGTGCGATTTTGTCATTACGAGCGGTGGCGCCTCGGCGGGCGATTACGACTACGTGACGGCGCTGGTCCAGCGCGAGGGCGAGGTGCTGTTCGATCGCATCTCGATGCGTCCGGGCAAGGCCATCACGTTTGGCTTGCTCGGGGGTAAGCCGTATCTGGGGCTTTCGGGCAATCCCGCGGCGGCGTATGTGGGCTTTGAGATGCTCGCCCGCCCGGCGATTCGCAAGATGCGTGGTTTTGCCGAGGGGGCGCGTCCCGTGCAGCGAGCGGCTCTTACCCACGGTGTGAAAAAGCGCCAGGACCGACGCTTCTTCGATCGCGCCACGGTTTTGCGCGACCCAGAGACCGGTGAGCTGTTGGTGACCGAGGCCAAGACGCAGAATTCGGCGCTGCTTGGCACGATGCAGCGGGCCAACTGCCTGCTGCGTATTGACGAAGGACCGTGCGAGCTCAAGGCGGGCGACGTCGTGGATGTCGTGCGTGTCGACCTGCCCGAGGGCGCCGTGTTGTAGGAGGAATGCTATGGAGTTGAAGATTTCGATCGTGACGTGCTCGGATACGCGCGATCTTGCCCAGGACGAGGCTGGAGCCGTACTCGAGGAACTCATCGTGGCGCAGGGCTGGACGGTCGCCTCGCATGTGGTCGTGCGCGACGACGTCAGCGAGATCGGAGATGCCATTGTGGAAGCCGCCGATGAGTGCCACGCCAATGTCGTGCTCACCTGCGGCGGCACGGGGCTTTCGATGCGCGATGTGACGCCCGAGGCGACGCGTGCCGTCTGCGACCGCGATGTGCCGGGTATTGCAGAGGCGATTCGCGCGTACTCGATGACTAAGACGCGCCGCGCCATGCTCTCGCGCGCTATTTGCATGCAACGAGGTCATACACTTGTCGTAAACTTTCCCGGTTCTACGAAGGCCGCCCGTGAAAGCTGGGAGGCCATAGCGGACCAGCTGGAGCATGCGGCTCAGATGACAGCGGGCGGCGGACATGCCAACTAAGCGGTTTACCTGCGGCGGGGCGACCTTATCGGTCGCTCCGCCTCTGTTTTCCGCCGAAGCGACGCCGAGGTGTACGGTAACTCGAAACTATATTCTCTAGCGAGAATAATTTCTCACTATCATTATTCGCACGGAAGTATAATCTGATTGCAGATTAAAGCCTGCGGCGGGGTGCCCGGGCATAGCGTTCGAAAGGGTTGAACATGTTCGATATGGTTTCTCGCCGCGGATTCGTCTCGCTTTCTGCTGTTGCCGCTGCCAGCCTTGGTCTTGCCGGCTGCTCGGACAACAAGACGTCCGAGCCGGCCGGATTCGATGCCGGCTCCGCCAAGTCTTCCTCTAAGGAGAAGGCTGCCGAGCTGCAGGTCTTTGCCGCCAACTCGCTCGAGAAGGCGCTCCCCGAGGTTCAGGAGCTCTACACCGAGCAGACCGGTACCACGTTTGCCGACACGCAGTTTAAGGCGTCTGGCGACCTTGTCGAGCAGATGCGCGCCGGCGCCGTCGTCGACGTGCTCATCACCGCTTCCAAGGGCACCATGGATGACGCCGAGACCGCCGAACTCGTCGACGCCGACACGCGTGAGGACATGTTCGCCAACGATCTCGTGATCATTCGCGCCGAGGGCGCCGACACCGAGGTCGAGGCCATCGCCGACGTCGCGAATCTGGACGGCAAGATTGCCATCGGCGACGCCGAGACCGTTCCCGCCGGCAAGTACGCCAACCAGGCTTTGGCTTCCGTGGGCCTCTACACTGGTACCGAGGGTGACGACGGCGAGTACGCGCCCGAACTCGCCGACAAGGTGGCCCTGGCCGATAAGGTCGGCACCGCTGCGTCTTACGTCTCTACGGGCGACTGCGTAGCCGGTTTTGTCTACAGCTCCGATATCTTCCGCTACGACGGCATCGAGGAGGCCTTCGTGTGCCCCGAGGATTCGCACAAGCCCATCGTGTACCCGGGTGCCGTTGCCGAGAGCTCCGAGCATGCCGACGAAGCCAAGGCGTTCATCGACTTTTGCCTGTCCAACAAGAAGGCTCAGAAGATTTGGGCTAAGTACGGCTTTGAGCTTTCCGCGTAGTGCGGCTTGGCGCGATAATTCCATCGTTTTGTGTTTCACTCCGTCCTCGTATTCGCTTGGAGCTTTTCGTGCTTAATAGATTCCGCATGCTTGTCGCCTGTGCTTTGATCTTCGCGCTTTGCTGGGTGCCGGGGTTTGCGTTTGCTGGGGACACTGAGGACGGGGCCCAGGTTGCTGCGACCGCTCATGGGCTTTCCTATGGGATCGAGGGTTTTGAGCGGTTGGCCAAGGGGACCGCCCGTACCATGGAGGGCCAGCCTGAAGGCTACCGGTTTCCCGTTGACGAGGACGTGGACCTTGTAGTGGCGCCTGCTGCCGATCGCGTTGTGGTGTGGATATCGCCCAAGGCGGTCGAGAAGTATGGATTGGATCCGCAGGACAACGAGTGCGTATCGGGTCTCAAGGCCCTCGTCTGTAAGCTCGACGGCGCAAACTGCATGGGGGGTGCGCAGTTAGGGGACGTGGATCTTCCTTGGTATGTCACGGCGGAAACAACGTTTGATGCCGGTGGGTATACCTATGGCTTTGACGAGCGCGGTGCGGATGGGGACCGCTATGTGGTGATTGCATCAGCCTCGGGTGATGCCAAGGGCGGCGCGCGTTGGCTTGATAGCGCTCAAATGGTAGAAGCATCGTCTGTCGTGTTGCGGAATGAGCAGGGGCCCTTGACCTCACTGGCCTCCTTTTTAGGCGACATCGACTATCGACCGTTTTGGGTGTCCATAAAAACGAGCGGCCTTGCCCTGTTGATCTCCTTTGCGCTGGGCCTGTTCGCCGCGTGGAAGACTATGGGTACCTCGAGTCGCATCAAGGGTCTGCTCGACTCGGTCTTTACCATCCCTATGGTGCTGCCGCCCACGGTCTGCGGCTTTCTGCTCCTCATGCTGTTTGGCCGCTCGACCGGGGTGGGCCAGTGGCTCATCGCGCACGGCGTCTCGATCGTCTTTACCTGGCCCGCGGCGGTCATTTCGGCCGTCGTGGTGTCGTTTCCCCTGGTCTACCGTACGGCGCTCGGAGCCTTCGAGAGCCTCGACACGCAGATGCTCGATGCGGCGCGAACCTTGGGATGGTCCGAACGTCGCATCTTTGCCAAGCTTATGATGCCGCTCGGCTGGCCCTCCATCGCCGCCGGCACGGTGCTCGCCTTTGCCCGCGCGATGGGCGAGTTTGGCTGCACGCTGTTCTTTGCGGGCAACTACGCCGGTATTACGCAGACCATCCCCATTGCCATCTACTTTGAGTGGATGGGCGGCAACACGTCGGTAGCCCTCTTTTGGGTCGTCGTCGTGATCGTGTTTAGTTTCCTAGTCATCCTGTTCATCAATATGTACACCGCTCATTCGCAGAAGTATCGCGAGCGGGGCCTTTCCCATGCGGAGTACAAACAAGCCAAAGATCTCGCCGGACAGGGCGATTCGCTCGACCCGGCGGGCGGTGATGCCTTGCGTATCGATCGCGAGGCGCTGGTCGAGCTCATGCGCGATGGTGCGGCCCCGCAGGGAGGTCGATAGGCTATGTCGCTCGTTTTGGATATTAAGAAACGTTATCCCGGGTTTATGCTCGACATGCAGCTTGAGGCCGGCGAGGAGCGCGTGGCGCTGCTGGGCGCCTCGGGTTGCGGCAAGAGCTGCACACTGCGCTGCATTGCCGGCGTGGAGACACCCGACGAGGGCAAGATCGTCGTCAACGGCGTGACCTTTTTTGATTCGGCGGCGGGCATCAACCTGTCGCCCCAGGAGCGAAAATGCGCCCTGCTGTTCCAAAACTATCAGCTGTTTCCCAACATGACGGTGGCCGATAACGCATGCGCCGGTGTAAAGGACGCGGGCGACGCAGCCGCGCGCAAAAAGCTCGCCGAGCGCTACCTGGGTATCTTCGGTCTGGCCGAATTTGCCGACCGCTATCCCGCGCGACTCTCGGGCGGGCAGCAGCAACGCGTGGCGCTTGCTCGCATGGTGGCGGCGCATCCGGGCATTTTTATGTTCGACGAGCCCATGAGCGCGCTCGACGGGGAGACGCGCCTGTCGCTGCGCCTCGAGCTCAAGCGCATCCAGCGCGAGTTCGGCACCACGATGGTGTACATCACCCACGACCAGGAGGAGGCGTTCGCGCTGTCCGACCGCGTGATGGTGATGGGCGAGGGCAGCATCCACCAGCTGGCCGCGCCCGACGAGATCATCGCCAACCCGGCCGACGACTACGTCGCCGACTTCGTGGTGAAGAACCTGCGGATCAAGATGGATTCGCTCGCCCGCTTCATGGATCGGTAGGCGGCCGTGAGACGGGCAGGGAAACTCAACCTCACGCGCAGCGTGCTGGCGGCCTTCTTCCTGGTCGCGGCGGTGCTGCCGCTCATTGGCATGTTCTCGCG
>UQZD01000045.1:0-13716 GCA_900545485.1 uncultured Collinsella sp.
GGTGGGTTTCCGGCGCGGCCCGCTTAGTATCGCGCATAGATTCGCAAGGTTGCGGCAGCCAGCGGCTTACTTGGCGTCGTAGGCCTCGGTATCCCACCAGTCGAGCTGGGCGATGTTGTCGCGGATGTGCTGGCAGCTCTTGTGGAAGCCCTCGAGCTCGTGCTCGGAAAGGTCGAGTGTGTAGACCTCCTCGACGCCCTCGGCACCGATCACGCACGGCAGGGAGGTAAAGATACCCTCCTCGCCATACTGGCCGGTCATAAGCGTAGAGGCCGAAAGCACGGCGTGCTCGTTGTGCAGCACGGCGGCGCAGACGCGCGCGGCGGAGTTGGCAACGGCGTACTCGGTGCACTGCTTGCCCTGGTAGGTCACATAGCCGCCCTTGCGTGCAAGCTCCTCGACCTCCATGTGGTCGAAGGCGTACTTGTCGGGGTTCTCGGCCTGAAGCTCGTTGAGGTTTTTGCCAGCGATGGTTGCGGCCTTAAAGGCAGCAAGCTGGCTAAAGCCGTGCTCGCCGATCATGTAGGCGTCGATGGACTTGGGGCTCACGCCGACCTTCTTGGAGATCTCGGTGCGCAAGCGGGCGGAGTCCAGACCGCAGCCCGAGCCGATGATCTTCTTGGGATCGTAGCCGGTCAGGTGCCACAGCTCGGTGCACACGACGTCGCAGGGGTTGGAGATGCTCACGAAGATGCCGTCAAAGCCGGCGTCGACGATGCGCTTGGCAAAGGAGCGGGCGGCGTCGGTGGTAAAGAACAGCTCGCCGTCGCGGTTGCCGGCGGCCAGCGCGACCTTGCCGGCAGCGTTGACGATGACGTCGCAGCAGGCAAGCTCCTCGTAGTGGTCGTAGCAGTTGACGATCTTGGTGTTGTACGGGACAAACGAAAGGGAGTCGCGCAGGTCCTGGACCTCGGACGTCACTTTGGCCTCGTTGATATCGCACAGGTACAGCTCATCGGCAATGCCCTGCATGAGCAGGCTGTTGGCGACATGTGCTCCTACGTGGCCCTGGCCGACCACACCGATCTTACGCGTCTGGTACATATACGTATCCTTTCGGCCGAGTTTTTCGCGTCGAACCATTGTAGCGTCCTGCTGCCACTTTGCTAGGCTAAAGCGCCGTAGATTTTTGGACATGCCTTAATCTCTACTTTTGGAGTGATTTGGGCCGCTGACGGCATCGCTGGGCGATGTGCTCGCGCGGATGGGGCCGGTCGTTGTACCATAGCTGCAACTGACTCGTAAGGAGCATCCATGCCCATTCGCATCCCCGACGCCCTCCCTGCCGCCGCGCAGCTCGAGAGCGAGAACATCTTTGTCATGACCGAGTACCGCGCGCTGCACCAGGACATCCGTCCACTGCGCGTGCTCATCCTCAACCTCATGCCCACCAAGATTGCCACCGAGACGCAGATCATGCGCAAGCTCTCCAACACGCCGCTGCAGGTGGAGGTGGACCTGCTGCGCACCAAGACGCACGAGGCCACGCACGTGAGCGCCGGCCACTTGGAGACGTTCTACCGCACGTTCGACGACATCCGCGACATCCACTACGACGGCCTGATCATCACGGGCGCGCCGGTGGAGCAGATGCCGTTCGAAGAGGTCGACTACTGGCCCGAGCTCTGCCAGATCATGGATTGGTCCACCACGCACGTGCACTCTACGCTGCACATTTGTTGGGGCGCGCAGGCTGGCCTGTACCATCATTACGGTATCCAGAAGTACGACCTGCCGGCAAAGGCGAGCGGTGTGTTCGAGCATTATCTGGTGAAGCCGCAAAGCCCGCTGGTCCGCGGCTTTGACGACCGTTTCTATGCCGTGCATTCGCGCAACACCGATGTGCGCCGCGAGGACGTGGAGGCCGAGCCGCAGCTTGAGGTCGTGGCCGTGTCCGACGAGGTGGGCCTGTACATCGTCAAGTCGACCGACAGCCGCCGCTTCTTTGTCTTTGGCCATCCCGAGTACGATACCGACACGCTGCGTTTGGAGTACGAGCGCGACGTGAAGCGCGGGCTTAACCCTCAGGTGCCGGCGCATTACTTCCCGAACGACGACCCCACCGCCGAGCCGCGCAACGTCTGGCGCAGTCAGGCTCAGCTGTTCTACACCAACTGGCTCAACTACTACGTCTACCAGACCACGCCCTACGACCTTGCCCGCGCCGGCGAGGAGCACTAGGCTGCGGCCGTGGCTGTGCTCGCGGCGTGACGAGCGTGGATTATCGGACACGCGAACGTGGATTTTCGGACGTTTACAAATCGAGCGTGGATAATCTCCCACTTTTGGCTTGAAACTAGGCTCAAAACGGGAGATTATCCACGCTCATTTTTTAGGCATGTAGATGCCGATGGCTCGGCTAAGAGACGGTGCGTGCAGAGGCAAAGTCGCATTTGGCGTGGTCTTGAATCTCGACGGGTTTTTCTTTCTGATAATCCGATGGACCAAGGCGCCAAATTATGGAGACGGGGACCTCTCGACAACCACCCTACCTGCAGATATAAGTCATCAGCCTAAAACGTCCAAAACCGTCAAGCATTTGGTCAGCGCCTGGACAGCATTTGGTCAGACTTCGCATGAAACCGTCTGGTACGTTTGCGCCGTTCCAAGATTTGGGAGGCGACATGGGAAACATGACGGCGAATCAAAGACTTGCAAGTCACATTAAAGCATGCGAACAGCAGATGAGCTGTGTGTACGCACGCACGGCGGCGGAGGCAAAGCAGATTGAGCGGCATGTGGCGGCGGGAAGTTTAGAGGCGGTCATGCCGGGGCTGTATGCGCGTCCGGATTATTGGTCCGAGCTCAAGTTTCGGCAGCGTTATCTGCATCGGGTGCGGGCCCTTGCGCAAAAGCATCCCGACTGGACGTTTTGCTCCTATACGGCGGCTGTTATCTATGGCCTTTCGGTTTCGCATGCCAATTTGACGCACATCCATATCGCCGCGGCGCCGGCGCAATCGACGACGCCCGGCTCTCAGGTGATTCGCCATCGTTATGCTCGTCAAACACGGGCAATCCAGATGGATATTGCCGTGACCGATATCGATCAAACGATTACGGATTGCCTGGTCGATGCATCGTTTGTCGAGGGACTGATCATTGCGGATTCGGCGCTTCATGAGCAGCTGTTGTCGAAGGGGCATCTCGTTGAGGCAATCAACAAGCTTGGCCTAAATCGTCGCGGTGTTGTGACGGCGCGAAGTGTTGCGCGGTGTGCCGATGGCCTATCGGAAAGCGGTGGCGAGTCCAAGGCGCGTGCTCTGATGATTGAGCGCGGCTGGCAGACGCCGGAGCTGCAAGTTGAGCTGTTCGACCCGGTTGAGCCGGGGCGGCCGTATCGAGTTGACTACTTGTGGCGTGTGGGCGACCGGCTGATTATCGGGGAGTTCGACGGATTCGTTAAAAGTGAGAAGGCGGCGGAGGAGGGTAGGCTCGCAAAGGCGCAATTTGATGAGCGTCAGCGCGAGTCGAGGCTTTCGCTGCTTGATAACTGCAAAATCGTGCGCTTGTGCTGGGATGATTTGAGGGACCCGTCAAAGCTCGATCGCAAACTCAAAGTTGCCGGCGTGCCGCGTGCGTGTTGAGGCGGTTGCAGGACGTTGAGCCGCACGAGCGTGGAAATCCGGACGGACGAGCGTGGAAATCTGGACGCGTATTGGTTGAGCGCGGATTTTCGGACGCTTGTTGAATGAGCGTGGATAATCTCCCACTTTTGGCTCGTAAGGGGGCTCAAAGTGGGAGATTTTCCACGCTCATCTTGCGGGTGCGATACAGCGGCGATCAGGCGCTGATGATGTGGGGCAGCGGCAGGTCGTGGGCGTCGGTGGGAACGTGGTCGACACGCTGCTCGTCAAAGGCGATGCCGATGATTTGACATGCGGGCGAGAGCGTGGGCAGGTAGCGATCATAGCAGCCGCCGCCGTAGCCCAGGCGCGCGCCGGCGCGGTCGAAGGCTACGAGTGGCACGATGGCCATGTCGAGGGCCTCGGCAGGCACGATAGGGAAGCGGTCGTTGTCGATGTCCACGGCCGCAAAGACCCGCGTGGGGTGGGCGATAAACGGTGCCGCGGACGCATCGTCGGCGGCAACTGCCCGCATGCACATGCGCTGGCCACAAGCTGTGGCATCAATTGCCGAGAGCATGCACGGATAGGCCACGCGCCAGCCGCGTTTGGCGGCCGCTGCGGCAAACGCGGCAGGGTCGACTTCGGAACCCATCGCGGCATAGACGGCAACGGTGTGCGGCGCCGCGGCATTCGAGCGATCCAACAGCTCAACAAGCCGCGCACAGATAGCGGCGGACTTTGCCGCCCGCACATCCAAATCAAGAGCATCGCGCCGAGCAATCATCGCCCGTCGCAACTCAGCCTTGTCCATCCCAGCCTCCTCTAGCAAACCTGCCAAAAAGGGACAGGTTTATTTTGGCAGGTTTTATCTGGGCAAACGCGATATGGGCAGTAAAGCCACCGCAAATATGCCTGTGAACTGCGCCCTTTGTGGTTGTTTGGGCCTATGCGTTAATGCTATAACGCCGCAGCGATTGCTTCAGTCACAAACTTATTGAGTGACTCACCCTTCTTTGCCGCTGCCAGCGCCGCTTGCTTGTGGAGCTCAGAGCCCGTTCTTACGTTGAACGAGCCCTTAAAAGCCCGCTCGGGTTCCTTGCCTTTCTCGGCGCAAAACTCAAGGTAATCGTCGACGGCGTCGTGGAAGCATCGCTCCACCTCTTCAGCTGTGGAGCCTTCAAATACGATTGCGTCCCTAATGCCGGTGACCATACCTGTTAGCACATGCTGTTCGGCATCGAACTCGACTGGGGCGAAATAACCCTTGTATGCCAAAACGTTACTCATGACTACCTCCGACATCTTGCAGAAATCGAACGATGTTTCGAATGGTCCCCGCCGTCAATTCGTCAGATGGATGTGGCGCGTGCATTACGAACATCCTGCCATCTGATGGCCTGTAGAAGCGAACGCGCGATCCGGATGTCTTGCCTTTGTTGTCCATTTCAAAGCCATATGAAGCCATAACTTTAAGAAAGTCAGCAAATCTATACGTTGAAGGACAGCTAAGCAGCTGGGCGATGAGTTTGTCGATCCGAGCCATCCTGCCTCACATCCCGCAACTATATTATAGTTGCAATTTAATCCCGAAGCAATCACCCATACTATAGAACACATGTACGTATAGAACAAGTGTTCGAACCGCCACAAAGGTGCCTGTCCCCTTTGTGGCGGTTTTGCTTGCTGTGGTTATGCCAGCAGGTCGACTACGTTGAAGTCGGCGTTGCTCTTGGCGATGACTTCGCGGCCGCCAAAGACGCAGGTGGGCGACTCGGCTGCGATGCGCGTCACGTCGGCGCCGAGCGAGCGAAGCTCACCGGGCGTGGCGGCGAGCATCTGGGCGCGGCGCTCCTCGCGTGCGTGCGGATCGAGCCCGGCCAGGTAGGTCGTGTTGCGGCGCTTGGTGAGCGCGTACGGCTTCACCGGCGCGTCCATGCCGCTCACGCAGCTCACGATAAAGCCCTCAAAGGCGGCCTCGTCGGGCTCAAAGCTGCCGAGCCATTCGCCTGCGCGCGCCACGCGCTCAATCGAGGGGTCGATTGCCGGGTCGCGGTAGGTGTAGAACGCCGTCTGACGCTCACCGGCCGCGCGGAATCCGCAGCCGTACGCACCGCCCTTAACGCGGATCTCGTTCCACAGATAGTCGTAGGAGAGCGCGTTGGCGGCAACCGCCCAGGCGCCCGTCACGTCAATGCCCAGGCGACGCGGGTCGCACGCGCTTGCCGCAAAGCAGATGTCGCTGGGGATGACAAAGGCCTCGTGGCGGTCGCACGGCGACGGCACCACGAGCGCGTTGCGGCCGGCATCGGCGCCGCCGCCAGCGCCCAGTCCCAGGTCGCCCGCGGCGGCCCAGTATGCGTTAAAGTCCTCATCGCTGCCGGTAAAGCTTGCCAGGCAGCCGTCGGCCACAAAGATGCGCTCCGCCAGCTCGGCAAGCTTGGCACGCAGGTCGTCCAGTCGCTCGTCAAAGTGCTCGAGCAGATCGCGCAGGAACAGGTAGAAATCCACGCCCGAAAGCTGTTCGCGCACCACGGCCGAAGGCGAGCTGTAGCTCATCGCGCGGCCGAGCGCCGCCGAGTGGCCGTTGTTGATAAAGCCCTGCTCAAGCCCAATGCGAATCTGCGTGAGCACATCGCGCACGCGGTCGGCGTCGGCATCGAGCAAAAGCGTGCTCGACCACACCTCGCGCGGCAGGCTCGCCAGCGCATCGATCTTTTCGGACAGGGCGCCGGCGCTCACCAGCAGGTAGGGGCGCACGCCGTCCACGTCGGGCTGCGTCATGACCTCGGTCGTAAAGCCCAAAAAGCCCAGCTTGCCGGCGAGCAAGTTGTCGAGTTCCTCGGCCGAGTGCTCGCTCGTGGGCAGCTGTTTGAGCAGGCGGCAGAGCAGCGTCACATAGGGCAGGTCTTCAAACGCGACGCAGCTCAGGTCGAAATACTGCATGGCGTAGGCCAGGCGGTTGGTGGGGATGCCGTGGCGCAGGCAGGGGATGGGCGTGGTCGTGTCTACGACCAGCGGCGGCTCGGGGCGCGCCTCGCCAATGTCGGACACGCGCAGGCGCGGCAGCGTGGCCTTGGCCTCGGGCGTGTCTTCGGCCTCCTGCGCGGCACGCAGCGCGGCCGTGCGCTCGACCACGTCGGCCAGCTCGGCATCGGTCATGGCATCGCGCTTGGCTGCCAGCTCGGCGGCCTCGGCACCCTCCGAACCCTCGGCGGCGTCTACCGGCACCAGCTCGACCAGTGCCATGTGGTCGTTTTCCAGCACGAGCTCGCGCAGCAGGTCCTCAAAATAGCTGCCGTCCAGCTCGCTACGCAGCTCCTCGTACACCGGGCCGTACTTGAGCGCCAGCGTCGCGGCGTCGTCATCGTAGAGCCACGTGCTCAGCGCGTCGCACGCAATGGCCACGCCGTCGGCGATACCGTAGTCGCGCTGGCGCAGGTCGTATTCGTTGCTGCTGATGATGGCTTCCAGGCGCTCGCGCGGAACGCCATGCTCGTATAGGTCGCGGCAGGCGTCCTGGAACACGCGGCGCAGCTCGTGCGCCACGCCGGGCTGCGCGTTTTGCAGCATGATGAGCTCGTAGGGCTGCAGGCTTTCGGCCGCGGTGTAGCTCACCACGTTGCCGCCCAGGCCGGCGGACAGAATGGCCTTCTTAACCGGCGCTTCGTTGGAGCCCAGCAGTGCCTCAAACAGGATATCCGCCGCGATCGTGCGTTTGCGGTCGAGCGCGCTGCCCAGCACCAGGCCCAGGCCCACCAGGGCGTTCTCGGGTGTAGTGGCCATCTCGACGCGCTTGTACTCGCAGGTCACGGGTGCCTGCACGCCCAGCGGATTGGGCGCCAGCGTGGACGGGTCCTCGCCGGCGGCGACGGCAGCGTCCATGCGGCGGCTCGCGGCACTCGGCTGCGACAGATAACGCTCGTCCAAAAAGGCCAGTGCGCGGTCCACATCTAGGTCGCCGTAGAGCGTCATATAAGAGTTGGAAGGATTGTAGTGGCGCGCGTGCGTGTCCAGGAACTGCTCGTAGGTGAGCGCGGGAATCGCGCGCGGGTCGCCACCGCTCTCGTGTGCATAGGCGGTGTCGGGGTAGAGCGCGGCGTTGACGGCGTCGTCCAGCACACTCATGGGGTCGGACAGCGCACCCTTCATCTCGTTGAACACCACGCCGTTATAGCGCAGCGTGCCCTCGCGCAGGCTCGCGGAGCCGCCGTCGCCCTCGCCCTCGACGCTCTCCGGCAGGTCCAGCTCGTAGTGCCAGCCCTCCTGCTCAAAAATGGTGGGCTTGGTATAGATGGCCGGGTTGAACACCGCGTCCAGGTACACGTCCATCAGGTTGTACAGATCCTGCTCGTTGGTGGTGGCAACGGGGTAGATGGTCTTGTCGGGGTAGGTCATGGCGTTGAGAAACGTCTGCATGGAGCTCTTGATCAGATCGACAAACGGCTCCTTGACGGGGAACTTAGCCGATCCGCACAGCACCGAGTGCTCAAGAATATGGAACACGCCGGTGGAATCGGCCGGCGGCGTCTTAAAGCCAATGGCAAAGGCCTTGTTTTCGTCGTCGCATGCCAGGTACAGCAGGCGAGCGCCCGAGGCAGTGTGTCGCAGCACGTAAGCGTCCGAGTCGAGCTCGGGCACGGTCTCGCGGCGCTCGACGGCAAAGCCGTGGCAGGTAGTGCCGGGCACCAGCAGTGTAGCGGCTGCGGCGCGCGGGTCGGTTGAGGTGGTGGGCATATGCAGTCTCCTTTGACGCCCCAGCGGGAGCGAATCGAGTCGAATCCTCGAGAGTATACCCATATGGGGCCGCGACCCTGCGGCGAACTGGAGACGATGCAGCCGGATTGGGCATAGGTCCCGCGTGCCCGCCGCACGAGCGTGGAAAATTGGACACTCGCCAAACGAGAGTGGATATTCGGACGGACGAGCGAGGATTTCCGGATACCTATCGAACGAGAGTGGATATTTGGACGGAATTTGCCGCAAAAGCCCCAAAAACCGTCCAAATATCCACCCTCGTTATCCGACCGTCCGAAAATCCTCGCTCGTCCATCACTCGCGTATCTCTCGTCTCTCATTCGTCTCTAATATGAGAGATAACAGAAAGACGAGAGATAAATATGAGAGATAACTGAGCAGCAAAGAGACAAGCAATCATGGTATTATCTCAATACCGATTGTTCTACCAGCAAAAACATGTTTATATGAAACAGATGGCAGACATCTTATCTTTTATCTCTCACTCATCTCTAATATGAGAGATAACAGAAAGATGAGAGATAATTACGAGAGATAACTGAGAGACGAAGGAAATTCATTCGCGGCATTCTTCGCAGAACCGAGCGAAAGGACGTGCAGATGAACGAAAACGAACTGACCGGTCTGCTCGAGTCTTTAAGGCGCATGGGCTCGGACGATCTTAACGTCGAGGTCAAGGAGAGCGCCACAACGCTTTCCCGCGACGTATGGGAAACGGTCAGCGCTTTCGCAAACACCGCCGGCGGCATCATCGTGCTCGGAGTGAGCGAGCGCGCGGGTTTTGTCCCAGTTGCAAACTTTGAGACCGAGAAAGTGCTCAACCAATTCGTGGCGGGCATGGGCGATGCCGGCGGTCGCGGAAAGCTGGCCAATCCGCCCAAATACACCATTGAGCGCGTGGAGCTCCAGGGCACCGTGGTTCTGGTCATCACGATTGAGGAGCTCGATCCGTCGAGCAAGCCCTGCTATGTCATAGAGCGGGGCGCCCAGGGCGGCAGCTACAAGCGCATCGATGACAAAGATGTGCCGCTTTCATCGACCGAGGTGCTCGCATTGGCGTCATACGGTCGGGCGACTCCGAGCGATCGCGACGCGGTGGCGGGCGCGGACGCGGACGATCTCGACGAGACGCTGGTCGACCGTACGATAGATCGGGCTTTCTCGTTGACGCCCCGGGCGATGCGCGGCGCGCCGGACAAACAAACGAAGCTGGAGCGCCTAAATTTCCTTGATTCCCAGGGCAATGTCACCAAGGCTGGACTCCTAGTTGCGGGCACCTACCCTCAGCAGTTTTATCCCAAGCTCTTTATCGACATGGCTGTCTATGCGGGGACCCGGAAAGGCACGGCGGGGTCGCTGAGGTTCATGGACCGCACAATCTGTGAGGGAACGTTGGGCGAGATGATCTCGGATGCTGTCGCGGCCGTCGCCAAGAATTTGCGGCGAACCTCGACCGTCCAAGGCGTCTCGCGTGTCGACTCGCTGGAGATTCCCGAGGAGGTTCTGCGCGAGGCAATCGCCAACGCCGTAATCCATCGAGAATACGGGGATCGGTTCTGTGGACAATCGATTGCCGTCGACGTCTTTGACGATCGTGTCGAGGTGACGAATCCTGGCGGCCTTTACGGGGGAAAGACTCGCGAGAACTTGTTTGACGGCAGCTCCCGATGCCGCAACGCGACGCTCGTGAAACTCATGTCGATTGTCCCGCTGCCGGATGGCGCAGGTTCGCCGGCTGAGGGCAATGGCTCGGGCATCCCGATGATGATCGATGCCATGCGCGCGCATGGTCTGGCCGAGCCCCTGTTCTGCCCGGGGTTCGATCGGTTCAAGGTCGTACTTTACCGTTCAAAGATCGAGCCGGTCGATCATGGCGGGGGCTTAATTGTGACGGCACTCAAACACTACGGCGAGCTGGGGACGCGTGAGCTGGCAGAACGCACGGGGCTTACAATTTCCCAGGTTAGGTCGCGCGTCAACGCGCTCATTGCTCAAGGCGAGCTTGAGCCCACGGCGCCGTCGACAAGCCGCAACCGCAAATATCGACTGTCAGAGCGCGTGGAATAAATGCGTTAGTGGACGAGGCGACTCAATAATCGACCCTCGATTGGCGCCCACTAAGGTAAAGCGGTTGTTGCCCAGTCGACGGTGATGCTAAAGACTCGGCTTACGCCGGCATGGCCCCGAACCCGTCCATCAAGAACAGCCTAAGAACCAGCTTGATGACATATCCCGGTTTGACTTCAGCCGTGCCAAAGACGCTGCGCTCGGCGAGCTCGCTGCAGTATGCGTAGATATCGCGGATGAGCTCCGCGCCCGAAAGCGTAAACATGTAGCCTGCGTCCGAAAGCGCATTGGGCGCGGCGGGCAACTTGGCTATGCGGCAGAACGTTTGCAGGTCGGGCGCCATAACATTCTGGTAGTCGAGGTGGCCGCTGGTATCCTGTGCGGCAAGCTCCAATTGGCGCACAAAATCCAGCGCCGCCGCTAACACAAAGCTCGGCGTAGGCGCATTGACGTCCTGAGTGGTCGCCACAAGCCTGCCCGCCGCCTGCGTGACAAGCCAAGCGACCTCGCGCTGGCAACGCACGGCCTTGCGTGTAACCGGCTTGATGGACGAAGAAGAAACGCTCCCCTTAGGCGGATTCGAAGCAGCCATAAGGCCCTCCCATGAACGACCCGGTCCAACAAGCCCGGATGAAACACGTGCTACATCAGTATACAGGGAAGTGGGGTAGCGGGGTACAAGCGCGCTAGCGGCAAACCGAGAGCATCAACGATGTGCCGATCGCGGAATGAGATCTCGTAATAATTGACTCTCGGCCATATTATTGAGGGGCATGACTCGCGTTCGTATGGTTGTAGGTGCTGGCGATGAACGACATTGACCTTGCTGTTCCGTTGATGGATGGACCAAGCTATGACCGCGCCTGCAGTCTCGTGCCTTCCGAATACGTTGAGGCATGGGAGTGGTTTCTGGGTGAGGAACAGCGCGGCGGCGTTTGGACCAGCCTTCCGCACCACACCAAGGAAGATAGCCCTCAGTATCAGTATCGTTTGAGAATTGGCTCGGACTTCTTTCCCGTAACGCGGGATTCAGGGATCTTCTGGCCGGGCCAGGATCGGGTGAAGCAAGACCCCAATAAGATCTTTGCGCTCTCGGTCCATAACTCTAAAAAGAGCTTCTACACCGATGTGCCTCCGCTCTATTTGGACGATGGTACGTGGGTCATTAAGTACTCGGTTCAAGCGCCGGGTACCGTTGGTTTTCGAGACCAGAATTACAACCGTAAAATGCTCAACTGCATGGAATGTGGCGTCCCAGTCGGAGTCATATTCGCAACCGAGGTGGGCTATAAGGTGCTCGGCCTTGCGTTTGTTGAGCGGTTCGAGCCCGAAAACGGATGGTTTGTTCTGCACGGTCCTGTTCATAAAGGCGGACCGGACCCTCGTTTTGTGCCCGACATGAGTTATCTGAAGCGCATGCCCGTCGATATTGAGTTTGCCGGACAGGGTGCGACCGACGACGAAAAGGTCCGCTATGCGTTAAGGCGCGAGCGATTGGGGCAACAATGGTTCCGCAAGCAGCTCGTTGCCGCCTATGACGGCCGTTGCGCGGTGTCGGACTGCGGCGTCAGCGAAGCTCTGGAGGCTGCGCATATCGAGAATTACTCGGGACCCAAATCGCAGGTTGCCAGCAACGGCATTCTGCTTCGGCGCGACTTACATGCTTTATTCGATGCTCATCTGATTTCGTTTGAGCCTGTTTGCGGTGAATATCGGCTGTGTGGATCGTACCTGTTGGATAAGACCGGCTACGCTTCCTTTGCGGGTACGACGCTAAGGCAGCCGAATGAGCATCAGTGGCGACCCAATACGGTGTTTCTTGAGGCCCATCGCATTGAGTTCGATCGCTCGGAAAAGAAGCGTGAAAAGGCGGGGCTTCTGCCGTATTAGCGTATTTGGCTTTGGCATTCTTTGACGATCGTGTTGTTTGATCGGATCGCGTGGCGATGCAATCTCGCGCACGCCCGCCGGTGCATGCTCTTCCTGTTTTGTATAGCGAGAGGGGAGCGTGTATGAGCTGGCGAGGCGATATTGCGATGGGGAAGTACGGAAAACTGCCGTGTGCCCTTATAGACAACAATATGTTTCCGAGCGTAGAGGTTGATTGCGGGTCGTTTGTCGTCACCTGCCCTTGCTGCGGCTCGCAAATACCGTGTCTCGACATTCGGTTCATCGATGCGCGCGACAGACTCAGCGACGAAGTGAGAAAACGGACAGGCGTTCATATGCCGGTGTATCCGGAGAAATGCCCCGTTTGTGGCCTCGATATCGTGTACGACGCCGGCGACGAGGGATAGGTGATGCGGAGGAGTTGGCTGTGAGTGTCTTTTGCCTCTACAAATAAATCCCCTCACCGAGTTGCTTGTGGAACTCGGCGTGATGATCGCGTGCCCAGGTAAAGAGCGCCTGGTCAAAGTCGGTGCGCGTGGCCGGGATGCCAAAGACGCCGGCAACTTCGACGCGCACAAACTCCAGTGCCGGCAGCTTGTTGATGGCAGTGAGGGCAAACGGGGACGAGGGCTCCTCGAACAGATAGCGGCTGCCTTGCAGCGCGTCGCAACTGGTGCACGTGTTGCCGAGCGACGGGGCTTTGGAGGCTCGCGCGCCTACGGGCTTGTAGCCGCAGCGCTTATGAAGGTAGTCGCGGATCTCGCCCGGTACGCAGCCAAGAGCGGGCACGATGGCGAGTGCGTTGGCGTTGGCCGTGTCGATGGCAATGTACCCGGCTTCGTTGGGCGCGTGCGCGATGGCGATGCTGTCGTCGTTATCGGTTCGATAGGGAATGCCGAAGGCCGCGACTGAGGTCTCTTTGTGACACTTCCAGCATTCGCGCTTGCCCAGTACTAGATATATATACGGCGCTGAGGGGTCGGATCGGTCAACACCGGGCAGCCACTCGGCAAAGGGCTCGGGGTTGACGCCGCTGGGTACATACCAGATCTTCTTGGTCCGGTCCCATTTGGCGCCCAGCGCCTTGGCTTCTTCTTTGTGCGAAAAGGGGACATCGAGCTCGGTGCGCATGGCGGCTCCTTGGTGCTGCAGGTGCAAGTGGCTCAAGGATACCGCAGGGCGCAGACATCGCGGCGTTTTGCTGAGGAGTTGCGGCTCGGATGGGTTCGAGACGCGTTGGCCTCGGCCTCGGTGGCTATTGACGCGGTTTTGATTGACTGCAGAGTCAGCCGGGATAGGCACTTGGGTCGCTGACGCGGTTTTGTGTATGGGCAGGGTGGTTGCTTGGGCGGTTGGAGCTGCCAGCGGATTTGGCGACATAAAACAAAACAGCCCAGAGGACATAGCCTCTGAGCTGCGAACATTTGGTGGGCGT
>UQZD01000046.1:0-12200 GCA_900545485.1 uncultured Collinsella sp.
GGTTGCGCAGCCGGGGAGGCGGGGGCCCCCCCCCCCCTTTTCGTTCGCCTAGCGTATGATCGGACGGGCGCTGCGGACGACTACCCGCATGAGCAGGGCACCCAGAAACGCGAAAACATCTGAACCACAAGCAGGGTCGCAAGGACTATGTCGACCGTGCGGCGCAGCGCCCTTCTCGTCAGTCCCTTTATTCTCCGCGTCATGAGAACAGCCATCCCATGATGTCCTCGTCACGGGCAAAGAGGTAGCCGCCCGCTCCGTGCTGGCCCGCGTCCGCAGCAAAGCCCCGCTCGGTGAAGTAGCTCGTGGGCTTGACATCGAGCACGACCAGCTCGCTGATGCGCTCCTCGGAAAGCCTGCGAGCTCGATAGGCGGCGCGAATCTCCTCGTACGCCTCGCGCGCGGGTTCGGAGCCGTAATAGTCGTCGTTCTCGCCGATAGCCATATACACGGGAACCTCGGCTGTGGTGAGCGTCTCGATGTCGCCGTCCCAGCGCGAGATGGTGTGAAGCGCGCGTCGGTAGAGCTCGGGGCGCGTTCCCAAGACGATGGAGATGGTCTCGCCGCCGCCCGAGCATCCGCTCAGGTACACGTGGTCCGCATCGATGCTGTAGGCGCCGAGCAGCCATTCGGTGAGCTCCACCACGTCTGACGCCGATTGCTCGTCCCAGTCGTCGAGCTGGGGCGAGGCCACGATCATGTCGGCGATGTAGTCGTTCGCCACGAAGGGGTAGTCCTCCTGAAGATTCGCCCCCACGCCCTGGAAGTAGAGCCCCTCCCAGCCGGGGCAGGCCACGTAGAGCGCATAGGGCACGGACCCGTCGTAGGAGTCCGGCACATGGAGCGAGAAGTGCAGCGTCCTGCCCGATGGCGTCTGCAGGGCGTCGTCAACGACGAAGCCGCGGTCTGTCTGCGACCCCTCCGTAAGGACGTAGCCGCCAAGCTCACGGACATCCGCGCAGCCGACCAGGCCTTCCCCGAGTACCAGCCCGCCCGCAGCGAGCGCGGCAGCCTCGATAAAGGACCTGCGTGAAAGATGGCTCACGTGCATAGTTCCTCTTTCTGAGTAAATCAAGCCGAAGCCGCAGACTTTCGGCATGGCGAGAAGCGCATCAGCGGCCGCTGTTGGCCTCTTGCAGCTCGGCAAGGGTCACGTGCTCGTTGCGGAAGCGCGCCGCGGGGTTCTTGTCGCCCGCCGCGCAGGTGATGGCGTGCGCGGGGCAGGCGTGCATGCAGGCGAGGCAGGCGTTGCAGCCAAAGCCCGCCTGCGCGTTACGGACGGCCTTACCGCCCTCGAGCGCGATGCAGTCAGCCGGGCACACCTTTGCGCACGCCCCGCATCCCATGCACTTCTCGGAATCAACGGTCAGGAATCCGCCCAGCGCCGCCGGCTCGAAGCGCAAGCCCCGGCTCATGAACTGCTCGTGCGCCGCGCGGTCCTCGTCGGTCACCGGCTCGATCCAGCGGCGGCGCGTGGACACGGCCGCGCGGATGCGCTCGAGATTCTCGCCGATCTTCTTCTCGGGGATGCGGGCGCGTTGCTCGTCCATGTCGAAGTTGGGCAGCCAGTTGTCTACCATGAGGAGCGTGGTCACGTAGGCGGGGTTGAGCCCCGCCGCCCGTGCATCCTCCAGGCACAGCTCGACTGCGTTGGCGTGCCGGTTGCCGTAGGTGCAAACGAAGTAGAGGTAGGGCGTGTCGAGCGTCGCGCGCTCGAGGAACGTCTTCACCATGTCGGGCATCATGTGCCCATAGATGGGGTACACGATGCCAATCGCATCGTCCGCGTAGGCGAGCTCGCCCTCGCGGCGCAGCTCCTGCGGGATGCTCAGGACCTTCTCGCCCTCCGCGGCCAGCTCGCGCGCCACGTAGAGGCAGTTGCCCGTCCCGGTGAAGTACAGGATCATTCGAAACTCCCAGATTGTCAGCGGTCTGCCATCTCTAATTGCTTATGCCAGGCCGAGACCGGCGACCCAATCACGAACCCCGGACTCGTCCACACTGGACGAGAAGCGCTGGCCCTCCTGCCACTCCCCGCTACCCGCGGCCTCGGCGAGTAGCTTGCCGCTCCGGCCAAGACCCGAGGAGGAAGAGGTGCAGAACGGGACCACCGTCTTGCCGCCCCAGTCGTTGCCTGAGATGAAGTTGTCGATGGGCCAGGCCGCGATGCCCCACCAGATGGGATACCCCACGAGCACGGTGTCGTAGTTCTCCCAGCCGTTCGGCGTGACCTGCGTAAGCTCGACGTCGCGCAGGCTCTCGTCCCCGTGCTCGCGGGTCACGCGGCTACTGTCGTCGGTCCAGTCGAGGTCATCGTCGGAGTAGGGCTCCGTAGGCGTCACCTCAAAGAGATCGGCGCCGAGCTCGTCGGCGATGGTCTGAGCTACGGCAGCGGTGTGGCCCTGTGCCGAGTAGTAGGCCACGAGGACACTGTCGCCTGCAGCGGGCGCGGCGGCGGGCTGGTCCTCGGCGGCGGCTTGGTCGCCGTCACCCTGGCTGCAACCGGAGAGCATCGTTGCGCACAGCGCGGCTCCGAGCAGGAAGTTTCTTCTGGTCACGGTCGGGTTTGCGGTCATGGGGCATCTCCTTCGTTGGCTTGGTTGGTCCGTTATCGTCTGAGCGCTACTCCTGCGCGTCGAAATCGGGGCGCATGGCCAGGTAGCCCGCGAGTGCTTCCTCAGTGGCGGTGTAGTAGGTCATGGTCCCGTCGAGCTTGGCAATCTCGGCCATCTCGTCTTCGGTGAGGGAGAAGTCGAAGATGTTCGCGTTGTCGGCGATGTGAGCGGGGTTCTTGGAGCCGGGGATGATGGAGGTGCCCATCTGCACGTGCCAGCGCAGGATCACCTGGGCCGGGGTCTTGCCGTGCTTCTCGGCGAGAGCGACGAAGACGGGCTCCTCCAGAAGACCTTTGTCGCCGTGGCCGAGCGGGTACCACGCCTCGATCACCGTACCGTACGGCGCGAGGTAGGCGCGCAGGTCGCGCTGGGCGTGGTAGGGGTGGCACTCAACGGTCACGAGCTGCGGCTTGATGTCGGCGACCTCGATGACCTCGGTGATCTTGTCTTGCGGGAAGTTGGAGAGGCCGAGGGCGCGCACCTTGCCCGCGCGGTACGCCTCCTCCATCGTGCGCCACGCGGCCAGGTAGTCGCCTACCGGCTGGTGCAGGATGAGCATGTCGACGTAGTCGAGCCCCAGGCGCTGGAGCGTGGCGTCCACCGCCGGCATGCCCGCGTCGTAGACGCTCGGCCAGAGCTTGGTGGAGACGAAGATCTTGTCGCGCGCGATGCCGCTCTTGGCGATGGCACGGCCCACGGCGCGCTCGTTCATGTAGGCGTTGGCGGTGTCGATGTGCTCGTAGCCAGCCGCGAGCGCGGCGGTTGCGGCCGCCTCGGCCTCGGCCGGGGTCATGAGGAAGGTGCCCAAACCTTCGATGGGCATCTCTACGTCGTTATTGAGCTTCAGATACTCCATGGTCTCCTCCTTAATGGTGACTTTTCGAATACAAGGCTACGGCGTTTGCTGACGTGCGAGAAGTTCACGTTGGAATGATGGATATAACCATGGGGTATATACGGCACATAATGCGTGACAGGAGGATCGATGTACAACCCACAGCTTGACACTTTCATCCGCGTGGCGGAGGCGGGCAGCTTCTCCAAGGCGGCACAAGAGTCCTTCATCACGCCCACGGCCGTCATCAAGCAGATGAACCTGCTGGAGTCGCGGCTAGGCCTTACGCTGTTCCACCGATCGCATCAGGGGCTTTCGCTTACGCGAGCAGGCAGGTCGCTGCTCGCCGACGCCCGCCATATCGTGCAGTACTCTCAAGAATCAATCGCACGCGCCCGCGTCGCCGAGCGCGGAGAGAAGCGCATCATCCGCGTGGGAGTGTCGCTCATGACGCCCAGCACGCCGCTCACAAAGTTATGGCCGAAGGTGAAGGAACGTTGCCCTGGCATGAGCCTTCAGGTGGTCACGTTTGAAAACACACCCTCGGCGGCGCGCGGTTTGGCGAACCTTGGGCAAGACATGGATATCGTGGTGGGGATTTTCGACGATGCCTTTCTTAAAGAGCGCGGGTGCCTGGGCCTCGAGCTTTCACGCGAGCCGCTCGGGTGCGCCGTTCCTGTCGACAGCGAGCTCGCCAAACGCGACATCGTCACATTCGACGACCTCCACAATCACAGTCTTATGCTTATACGCCGGGGCTGGAACGCCGAAATCGACCGCGTGCGCGACGAGATACTCTTGCATCATCCTCAAATCGCGCTCGTAGACTTCCCGCAATATCGGGCGGAGGTGTTCAATCGCGGCGCGAACGAGGATCTCGCGCTTGCGACGCTGCCGTTGTGGGCCAACGTCCACCCCATGCTCAAAACCGTCCCTACCGATTGGGACTGTCTCGTGTCTTACGGGCTGCTTCATTCGCCGCACCCCGCAGACCATGTGCGGGAGTTCCTCGATGCGGTGTCTGCCGTGCTCGAGGCAAAGCATCGATAGGCAATCGCGACCAGATGCGCTCATGCCTATGGGGACAACGGGAATAACAGCCTCCGAACCTTCTGGTTCGGAGGCTTTCTTTTTCGTTCTGCTCGGAAAGAGCCCCTTGCCAAAGCCCTTGAGCATCGGGCGGCATTATTGAGCGTGGGCGTTATCGTAGGTATCTTTGATCTCTTCCGGCAAATTGTTGGGAATCAGTGCCTTCAGTCTATCCTCGTTGCCATCCTGAATCGCCTGCTCGTAGTACCAGCATTTGAACTTCAACATGTCCAGTGCGCGGTTCATCTTCGCGATCTCCGACTCCATGTGGGCCTTCCGCTCCTCGAACATGGCCTTACGCTGGGGATATGTCGATGGGCCCTCCGCACACCATTCCATGAACAGCCGGATGTCTTTGATTTCCATCCCGGCCTTCTTCAGGCATTCGATGACTCGAAGTGCTTCGAGTTCCGTATCGCCGAATCGGCGAATGCCCGACGCCCGCTCCAATCCCGGGAACAGCCCCTGCTTGTCGTAATACCGCAGCGTGGAAACGGGCAGACCGAACATCTCCGCTACCTGTCCGATTGTGTACATGGTCCCTCCGGATAAATCTCGAATTCACTCCTTGACCTAAAGTCAGGTTTAGGTATTACATTCATTTTCGTCAATACAAATCGGGAGCGCAAGGGATTTTCGCCAAAGGCGCACGTTTGCCGGAACGGTATTTGCCGGCGGCGTGAACGGCGTGTGCGAAATCGCCGGGCATTCCGCTCTTGAGCAGGCGCGACGAATGGGCTTAGGAGTCTAGGCGCTGCTTAGCTGCGCGGAAGCAGTTTTGTACTCAAAACCATCGACAGGAGGAATCAAACATGACGATTAAACAGACAGCGGGCAGAGATGCCCTGGGGGACTTTGCCCCCAAATTCGCACAGCTCAATGATGATGTGCTGTTCGGCGAGGTGTGGAGTCGAGAAGACGGGCTTTCCCTTCGAGACCGCAGCGTGGTGACGGTTGTGGCCCTGATGGCGCAGGGACTGACGGACTCTTCGTTTAAATATCATCTGATGTCCGCAAAGAACAACGGGGTGACCAGGGCGGAGATAGCGGAAATCCTTACGCACGCGGCGTTTTATGCGGGATGGCCCAAGGCGTGGGCGGCCTTTCGCATGGCGAAGGAGGTCTGGGCGGACGAGGACGACGGCGCCGACGCAAAGGCCCGACACCAAAACGAGATGGCCTTTCCCATCGGTGCCCCCAACGACGCATTTGCGAAGTACTTTATCGGGCAAAGCTACCTCGCGCCCCTTTCCACCGAGCAGGTCGGCGTCTACAACGTGACGTTCGAGCCCGGCTGCCGCAACAACTGGCACGTCCATCACGCCAAAAGCGGTGGCGGACAGATTCTCGTCTGCGTGGCTGGTCGAGGGTTTTACCAGGAATGGGGCAAACCGGCACAGGAGCTGTGCCCTGGCGATGTAGTAAATATTCCCGCGGGCGTAAAGCACTGGCACGGTGCGGCGCCCGACAGCTGGTTCTCCCATCTCGCGGTAGAGGTTCCGGGCGAGGAGACCTCCAACGAGTGGTTGGAGCCCGTGGACGACGAGCAATACCCTAGAGCGACTGACAAGGAAGCTTAGGCATGGAGCAGTTGAAACTGACGCAGGAATGGGACAAGGTATTCCCCAAAAGCGATAAGGTTAAGCATAGCAAGGCAACCTTCCGCAACCGATACGGCATCACGCTGGCTGCCGACGTGTACGTACCTAAGAATGCGGAAGGCAAACTGCCCGCCATCGCCGTCAGCGGCCCGTTTGGCGCGGTGAAGGAGCAGTCCTCCGGTCTGTACGCGCAGAAAATGGCGGAGCTGGGATTTTTCGCAATTGCCTTTGACCCGACCTATACCGGCGAGAGCGGCGGCACGCCTCGCTATGTAGCATCTCCGGACATCAACACCGAGGACTTCTGCGCAGCGGTGGACTTCCTCTCGGTACAGGAAAACGTCGATTCAGGGTGCATCGGCATCATCGGCATCTGCGGTTGGGGCGGCATGGCAGTCAATGCGGCGGCTATCGACACCCGTATCAAAGCTACCGCGGCTATGACGATGTACGACATGACCCGCGTGACCGCAAACGGCTACTTTGACGCCGAGGATTCCGAACAGGCGCGCTTCGAAAAGCGGAAAGCGCTGAACGCGCAGCGCACCGAGGACTATAAAAACGGCAGCTATGCGCTGGCGGGCGGCGTGGTCGATCCGCTGCCGGAGGACGCGCCGCAGTTTGTGGCGGACTATTACGCCTACTACAAAACTCCGCGAGGCTACCATCCCCGCAGCCTGAACTCCAATGGCGGCTGGAATGTGACGTCTTCGCTGTCCTTTTTGAATATGCCGATTTTGCAATATAGCAGTGAAATCCGCTCTGCCGTGTTGCTGGTGCATGGCGAGAAGGCGCACTCCTGCTATTTCAGCGAAACCGCGTACGGCAAGCTGACCGGGGACAACAAGGAATTGCTCATTATCCCTGGTGCCAGCCATACCGACCTTTACGATCAGATGGACATCATTCCGTTTGGAAAGCTGAAGGCATTCTTTGAGGAGTATCTGAAATAAGACGAACCTTGCTTTTTACTTATTAACGGTCATGCATTTAGCGAGGACGGTTTGCGGTAAGACGCCTCGCCGCGTTACTCGTCGCCTGCCCGCGCCGACGAGAGAAACATGCCCAAATCCGCCTGAATCGCCTCTGCCTTGCTTCCAAGCTGCAGCGGGGCGGAGTCGCCCGAGATGTTGACGCTCAACAGGTGTGCGTTCGGCATCTTTGCGGTCATGCTCCAGAATGGGAGCGTGATGATGCTGGGTGTCATCTCGCCCACGCCGAGTTCAAGGAAAAGCAACTTGCTGTCGCGGCGCTTGCACACGAAGCTCTCGTAACGCTCGACGCCCTCGCGCCATGCCGTGCCCTGCAAAAACGTGTCGTCGCGCACCCACGGCACAAGCTGCCAACCGCAGTGCGGGCATCGGGGGACATCCTCGCTGCGGATCTCGAACCCCGCCATGCCTGCGAGCATGCGCTCGACGTAGGGACTCGCATCGAAGATCTCGTCGCAGCATGGTTGCTTGCACTGAAGGTGCGCGAAGCTTCCCTGATAGTTGCAGATACTCTCGGCAGGAAACGTCTTCTCGACCTGGGTGTCCACATTGGTGCTCAGGATGAAGTAATCCTTATGGCCGATGAGGGACCGCAGGTCGAGATAGGGTTGTGAGGCCGGCTCGCGCAGCATGAAATCGATGTATCGCGCGTAGTAGGCCCATTGCTGCTCGAGGCTGGGGTAGAGGTGGTAGAAGCCGTCGAAAAGGCTCTTGAAGCCAAAGGCTTGCTGCCAGTCCGCCATTCCGGCACGCGTCATGCCCGCGTGGTTGTAATGGTTGAACCCGGCGGCGCTCGACATGCCCGAGCCGATGCCGACGATGATGGCGTCGGCATCGTCGATAAGGCTTCGAAGCCTCATTGCTTCTCTTTCTAGAGGCGGCATCGGGCGATCTCCTCAAAAGCCGGGGCCATATCGCCGTCAACGAGAATTGTCTCGCACGATGCATCGGGCGCCAAGGCCTGACTGTAGTTGAACACAATGTAGGTGGCGTGTTCGCAGACGTTCGCGACCTGAGCGAGCATGCGCTTTATGACGCCGTTGCGCAGTCCCACACCAAGTTCGAGGATGGCAACCTTGTGGTTGCGATGGGCTTGCACAAGGTGTGTGAGCTCTTCGAGCTGTGCCATGGCGAGGGCGTCTGGATGGGCGAGACGCCGCTCGTCAATCGACGTGCGTATGCTCCCCTCCGTTTCGAGCACGCTGTTCTCGTTGAACCCTGCACGTGCGAAGTGTCCGTCGATATTGCACGTGATCACGAAGGTGTCAGCGTGCTCCGTAAGATGCCGCAGCCTGTTCATGAGCGGGCTGGGCTCATACTTGACATACTCCTTTTGATGGAACCGCTCGGCCCATCGGCGTCGCACGTTTGCATCCGGAGAGGCGAGCCCCTGCAGTATGCAGCCGATGCCATCAGCCTGGGCGAGGTCCCCGTACGCCTCTCGGAAATGGGCGTCGGCGCAGAAGAGATTGAGCCCCTCCGCCATGTCGAGCCCGTTGCTGGCGCCGATGATGACAAGATCCGCCTTGGAAAGTGCCCTGCCTATGCGAACTGCTTTCGCCGTCTCCATGCGCTACCTCCCCAGCGTCTTGCGCACGTCGGCGAGCACGCCGGCGATGTCGGCTCGAACGGCGAGTCCCCGGTCCTCGATCGCGCGGGGGAGAAACTGCGTCTTGTTGTTTACGGCGATGTAGCTGGCCTGCGGTAACTGCGCCGTGAGGGCCCAGAACGGCTCCTGGATAAACGCGGGCGTCATGCGGCCCACGCCCAGCTCAAGGAAGAGGATCCTCTGTCGCGCGTGCGCGTCGAGCCAGTCGGACACCTTGTGGTACTGCTCCTCGTAGAGCTCGCCCTGCAGGAAGTTGCCGTAGCCGCGAACCCAAGGGAACGCCTCTGCCCCGCAGTGCGGGCAGCGTGGCACGAGTTCTGTTGGAACCTCTAGGCCGTCTCCCATGGCCTCTACCATACGAGAGACCGGCTCGATGGCGTCCCATACCTCGTCCGTACAGCAACGGGAGCACTGGAAGAAGCGGTGGTCGCCTTGGATTTCTGCCACCTTCTCCCAAGGGTAGATTTTCATGAACTGCGTGTCCTGGTTGGTGGTGAGAACGAAGAAGTCTTTCTCGGTAAGAATGGCGTCGAGATCTTTGTAGGGCCCGCGCAACGGGGCGTTGAGCGTGGTGTCGAGGAAGGTGGCAAGGTAGCCCCAGCGCGACTCGGCGGTGGGCCAGCGGTAGGACGACCCTTCAAAAGCGCCTCTGAAACCGTAGCGCTCGGCGAATTTGCCGAAATGCCTGCGATAGGTCGCGTTGTCCTCGTAGTAGAAGTCGCCGCCGCCCGCCGCGGAGAGCCCGGAGGCCCCGCCTACAAGCACGCAATCGGCTTCATCGATCATGCGGGCAAACGTTTCGATTTGCTGGTCGTAGGGCTCGGGCTCGCGGGCACTCAGTTCATAGGGCGTGCCGCCGGTGCGGTAGGCGGCCTGATGGGAAAACGATTGGTTGGTGAGTTCGATAACGAGCCGCTCGTATAGAGTCACTTGATACTCTCTTTCAACTACAATGAACAGGTGTCTATAAAAAGTATCAATGTTGATTTGCGTCAGAGCAATGAACAGTTTCGAGCTGCTGTCGATAAACGAGCGGCTTCTGGATATTGTTGAGCGCTGCAATTGGAGGGGCCATGGAATCGGGGAAGATCGATCGTCGCCGACGCTACACACTCTCGGTTATACGGGAGGCGTTCTTTGCGCTGCTGGCCGAGGTCGGCTTCGCGAAGATGACGGTGGCGGATATTTGCCGCTGCGCCGATATCAACCGCGGCACGTTCTATTTGCACTACGAGGACAAGTTCGCACTGCTCGACGCACTTATCGACGAGGCCCTGGCAGCGGCGCCCCCACTCGAGGGAACGGGGGCGGGGGCCCTCTGCCAGCGCCCGCCGGCAAACGATGACTATTATCTGCTCTACTCGGATGACGATGCGTACGCCCGGGTGGCGCAGCGCGTCGTCGAGCGCGGCGCTGAGCAGATGGTCCCCTCTATCATGGAGAAGACCGGGCTTTCGCGCGAGGACGCCTATCTGCTCTTCGTCCACAACGTCCAGGGAAATCTCGCGGTCAACCGCCTGCTCGGTTGGAGGCGAGGGCCCGAGTTCGCCCACGCCCAGGAGCTGCTCAGCGCCTATTCCGAAGGAGGCATGCGGGCGGTATCGGCCCCTTGTGCGCTGATCGCGAATTAGAACATGATAGCGTCGTCGGCCGTGAAGGCATCAAGGGATCCCTGCTTGACCTGAATGCAGACGTATGTGATGCCCGAGTCGGTTGCGGCGCGGAACTGACGGTGTGCGGCGGGGGAAATGCGCAGCCAGTCGCCGGCTGCAAGCTCGATTTCCTCACCGTCAATCGTGACCGAGCCGGCGCCTTCGAGCACGCCGTAGATTTCCTCGTTTTCCTTGTGTGCATGGACGAACGGAACGCCAGCGCCGGCGGGAAGATTGTTAACACTCACCTCTGCCCCGGTAAGCCCGAGCACTTCGTGCAGCTCGACACGGCTCTCATTACCGATGTGGGTCTTTGCATAATTAGCCATAATGGTTCCTCTCTTTGGGTTGATTTACCTTGCAGGCATCTCCTGCGTGAGCTATATTCAACGCGAAGGCGTATGCAAATACGAGTACGCACATATTTGTAACTGCGTACTTTTTTGTGAAACCGGTATGGTCAAGGAGGTTGGGTCTCCCGTGGTGGCGAAAGAGGAGCTTCCGGAGTGTCCGGTCGCAACGGCGGTAGCGCTCATTGGCGGCAAGTGGAAGCTGCTCATTATCCGTAACTTGCGCGTACGCCCCTGGCGTTTCAACGAGTTGCGCCGCGACCTTGAGGGGATCTCTCAGAAGATGCTTACCGACAGCCTGCGGCAGATGGAGGATGATGGGCTGGTCTTTCGCCACGACTATGGCGAGAATCCTCCCCGCGTTGAGTATGGCCTTACCGAGCTCGGCCGCCAGATGATGCCCGTCGTGGACTCGCTGGCAGACTTCGGCGCTTATTACAAGACGGTCGTTTCGTAGCGGACACGCTGCTTAGGGGGCGGAGAACCGCTACGAGGGTGCTAACGAAAACCTGTCCCGAATCATCGTGCGCCTGCGGCATGAAGAAGGGAGATTCTTATGAATATCGTTGTATTGAGTGGTAGCCCGCGCAAGGGAGCCAATACCGACACCATGGTCGAGGCGTTTGCCGAGACCGCGCGTGAAGGCGGCAATGCGGTCGAGGTCGTCCGCGTTGCCAGCAAGAAGATCGCCGGCTGCTTGGGATGCCAGTACTGCTTCGCCCACGAGGGCACTTGCGTGCAGAGGGACGACATGGCCAACGTGATCGAGTCGCTGAAAGACGCCGACATGGTCGTCTTCGCCTCGCCTATCTACTGGTTCGATATCACTGCGCAGGAGAAGGCCGCCATCGACCGCCTGTACGCCTTCGGTGCTACGGGCTTCCCGTTCACCAAGACGGCCCTTTTGCTCGATAGCCACAGCGAGGGCGTCTATGATGCGGCGATTGCTATGTACAGGGCCACATGCGCGTACTGCAAGTGGGAGGACCAGGGCATTGTCACCATCAGCGGTATGACCGAGCGCGACAGCATGGCATCCTCGCCCAAGTTGGAAGAGGTGCGAGAGCTCGCTCGCAAGCTCGCCTAAGGACAAGAAGAACGCATGGCAATCGGTGTTGGTGGAAATGCTTGCAATCCTTATCAAGAGGAATGCTGATTGCCATGCGTTGATGCTTCCGCGGACAATTCCGGCGTGCTAAAACGCCTTCTCGTTCAAGAATTCCCTGAACGCGGGGATGTCGAAGCCGACGAGGCCACGTCCACGTTCCCCGATAACGCCGTCCTCCAGGAGGCGGCGTTTGTATTGACTTGCATAGTTGTTGGCGACGTCCATACGCTTGGCAATTTCTGAGACCCTGCTGGGGCCAGAATCGGGCAGCATCGCGAGCAAAAACTCAATGTCGGGGGTGCGGACGATTTCTTGGACCGCGCCTAGGCGTATCCAAGCTTCCTGCGGT
>UQZD01000047.1:0-11898 GCA_900545485.1 uncultured Collinsella sp.
CTGTGGGTCCCCGGGCCCCCCCCAGGTTGTGGGCGGGGGTCCCCGCCGCGACTACGTGTCCGCCGTTGACGCCGGCGCCGGGCCCCATGTCGATCACGTAATCGGCGGCACGGATTGTATCCTCGTCGTGTTCGACGACGATAACGGTATTGCCGATATCGCGCAGGCGCTCGAGCGTCTTGATCAAGCGCTCGTTGTCACGCTGATGAAGACCGATCGAGGGCTCGTCCAGAATATAGAGCACGCCCATGAGACCCGCGCCGATCTGCGTTGCCAGGCGAATACGCTGCGCCTCGCCACCGGAAAGCGTCGCCGAGGCACGATCGAGCGTCAGATAGTCGAGTCCAACATCGACCAGAAAACGCAAGCGCTCCAGGATTTCCTTGACGATACGGCCGCCGATAAACTGTTGGCGCTCGGTGAGTTCCAGGCCCTCAAAAAACTCGAGCGATTCACGGCACGACAGGCAACAAACCTCGTAAATGGACTTGCCGCCCACGGTGACGGCGAGCATCTCAGGGCGCAAACGAGCGCCGTGGCAGCTCGAGCACGGCTCCTCGCGAATGTACTTCTCCAGGCGCGCCTTGGTGTTCTCGTTCGTCGTCTCGGTATAGCGTTCGTACAGGATGTTGCGAACGCCCGAAAACTTGGTATCCCACTGGCTGCGACGTCCGTCGAGCTTTTGGTAGTCGACCGAGATCTTCGTATCGCCCAGGCCATCCAAGAATGCACGACGCACGCGAGGGGGCAAGTCCTCCCACGGCGTATCGGTGCTCACCTTAAAGTGTTTGCAGACCGCAGCAAAAATCTGCGGATAGTAGTTCGAGTTGCCAAACAGGCTACCAAAGACTCCGTCGGCAATGGACTTCGAGGGGTCCTCGATCAACGCCTCGGCATCAACGGTTTTCTTAAAGCCCAGGCCGTCGCACTCAGGACATGCGCCATAGGGAGCGTTGAACGAAAAATCACGCGGCTGAAGATCGTCAATGGAGTGACCATGCTCCGGGCACGCCAAGGCCAACGAATACTCCAGCAGCTCGCCCTCGGTCCCCTCGGGAGCATCACGATCGGGCAGCATGTACACGTTTACATTGCCGTGAGCCAGCGCGGTCGCCTGCTCAACAGACTCGGCGATACGGCCCAGAGAGTTCTCACGGATCACGATGCGATCGACTACGACCTCGATATCGTGCTTGAACTTCTTGTCCAGATCGATCGGATCGTCGAGCGAGCGCACTTCACCGTCGACACGCACGCGGCTAAAGCCCTCGGCGCGAAGGTCCTCAAACAGTTTGGTGTACTCGCCTTTTCGCCCGCGCACCACCGGTGCCAGCACAAACGCGCGGCGGCCCTCCCCCGCCGCCAAGACCTTGTCGGCAACCTGGTCGGTCGTCTGACGCTCAATGACGCGGCCGCATTCGGGACAGTGCGGGGTGCCCACACGGGCGAACAGCAGGCGCAGATAGTCATAAATCTCGGTTACGGTGCCAACCGTCGAGCGAGGGTTTTTAGACGTCGTCTTTTGGTCGATCGACACCGCCGGCGAAAGGCCGTCGATTGAATCCAAGTCGGGTTTGTCCATCTGGCCCAAGAACTGGCGCGCATAGCTCGAAAGGCTCTCGACGTATCGACGCTGGCCCTCGGCATAGATAGTGTCAAATGCCAGCGAACTCTTGCCCGAGCCAGAAAGACCGGTAATGACCACGAGTTGGTCACGCGGAATGGAAACATCGATATCACGGAGGTTGTGCTCACGAGCGCCGCGAATAACGATAGAAGAATCAGACATGGAAGCTCCTTGCCTCCTATTGCATCGAATCATACTGTCGATGAGTTTAGCGCACTCGACGCGCACAGATGTTCGTAATACAAGATTCGCAGACCTTTAGCTTTGCGTATCGGGTGCTTTGTTTCTCGAAATGCCGTGGAAAGGTTACAGTAATCTACTACTGAACTTAATTTGCTGTAACAGAGGAACGTCCATGACCGAAGATATCCCCCTTGAAATCACTTCGAGCGACATGGCCAATCTGCCCATATTCATCGCCGTCCTTATCGTGGCCACCGTCGTCGTGCGCGTGTATTTTTCAATCAAACACAATGAAAAGCCGCCCATTGCCCGCGTCTTTTGGTGCGCGACGCTCCTCATCCCGCTCGGCATGGTAGCTGCATGGATTACGAATCAATTGCTCGTAAATGAGGACAATTCCCTATGGGTCCTTTCTTATTCGGCGCTCGGTGCTACCGCCGTCATACTTCTTGTCGAGCCCTTGGTTTCGGGACTTATCGACCAAACCGATCTTGCGACGGGAACGGTTGCCTGTATTTGCCGTGACATCCTTGTCATCGCCGCTGTTTCAGCGCTCTCGTTCGTTTCGCTCGAAATTGCCTGTAACGAAACGTTCTATCGCATTCCCGCCAACTCATTCGGGTTTTCCGTCGGGCTGCTCGCGACGGTTCTGCTCTCCCTTTATTTGCTGGGACAGCGTCATGGAGGCGTCATGGCCCTCGTGCCCGTCGCCTGTTGCATCCTTGGCATTGCCGAGCACTTCGTCATAACGTTTAAAGGCGAAGCCATCCTGCCAAGCGATATCTTGGCCCTTGGCACCGCAATGGAAGTGAGCGAGGGATACGAGTTTACCTTTACCGCCGGAATCGTAACCTCTCTCGCCCTGCTGGAGATTTCCCTGGGGCTTCTTTCGCTTATCCGACCGCGAAAGCTCCGTACACCCACCCATGTCTTCCCCGCAATCGCCGCTAACCTCTGCGCTTTTCTGCTAGTGACCGTTGTGGGGCTCTCAGGCTTTTCCAGCATCGACTTGGAGCAGGCGCTGGATTTTGGATTTGACCGTTGGCAGCCCATCACCACATATACGTCTCAGGGTTTTATCACTTCGTTCACCGAAATGGTCAACGAGTTGCCCATTGAGAAGCCCGAAGGCTATACGCCCGATGAGGCGCAGAGCATCGAGCAGGAGCTCGCCGCCGCCTACGACAGCACGTATGGCTCGAGCGAGCAGCGCGCGGCTGCCGTTGCCCAGTTCAATGAAATCAAGCCGACGATTGTTGCCGTCATGAACGAGAGTTTTAGCGACCTTTCGTGCTTTGAGCAGCTCCAGGCGGCCGGGTACACCGGCCCCGCATTCTACAACTCGCTTCCCGACACACTTGTTCGCGGCACCATGCTCGCTTCGGTCACCGGTGGCGGAACGGCAAACTCCGAATTCGAATTTTTGACCGGAGCGACAACGGCCTTTGTCGGATTAGGCAAGATCCCCTATCAGCTGTATCAGATGAATGGCGTCAACAGCCTGGCAAAGGACCTTAAAGAGCTTGGGTATACCGCTACCGCTATGCACCCGCAAAACCCCGTCAACTACCATCGAGATAAGATCTATCAGCAGCTGGGCTTTGGAGACTTTCTTTCAATCGGCGATTTCGAAGGTGCGCCCTGTTACCATGCCGGCGTATGCGACTACGCCACCTACGACAAGATACTCGACCTGCTTAGAACCGACGAAGCGCCGCAGTTCATCTTTGACGTCACGATGCAAAATCACGGCGGCTACGACTATGGCACCGTTCCCGCCGAAGAGCTGACAAACTATTGGGTCGAGGGAGCCAGCGAGGGCGCCAATAGCGCGCTCAACACCTATCTCACCTGCATCAACGCATCCGACCGGGACCTCGAGTACTTTATCAACGAGCTCCGCAATATCGGCAGACCGGTTGTTCTTGTCTTTTTTGGCGACCATCAGCCGAGCGCCGCAACGACTCTCAACGACGAGCTGTACCCTCAGGAAGATACGGCAAGCCACGCTTTCCGTGTCTATCAGTCAACCTATTTCGTCTGGGCTAACTATGAAATCGCCGGCAATACCGAGCTCAACGTCTACGACACCGTCGGGGCAAACGAGATTGCAGCCATTACCCTTAATAAGATCGGCGCCCCGCTCACCGACTATCAAAAGGCCCTGCTTGCAACAAGGTCAGATGTGCCCACCATCAATGTCGCCGGCTATCTCGGTGCCGACGGGCTGCGCTACAACTTGGAATCTGAAGACAGCCCATACACCTCGACGATCGACAAGCTGCAGCGCATGCAATACCTCGAGTTCGCCAGCAAAGTTCAGTAAGCCCGCCCATTCGCTTGGGCCCATCGTATTGCAAGCACGCTCGGCCCAAATGCATCGCAAATGACTCCCGCTCGCAAACGAGGGTACAATGACGCTCGTGTCACATCACGGGGCTCCGGCCCCAACATATACAAAGGAGTCATACATGGGTTGCGAGCACGCACAGGCCGCCGGCGGACAAACGTCGCCGTCGCAATTTGAGGAGAACACGCTGTCCGAGGTCAAACGCGTCATCGCCGTGCTTTCCGGCAAGGGCGGTGTCGGCAAGTCGTTTGTCACCGGTGCCATCGCCACCGAGCTTGCCCGTCACGGCCACAAGGTCGGCGTCCTCGATGCCGACATCACCGGTCCCTCTATCCCCAAGATGTTCGGCATGAGCGGACGCCACGTCCATGCCCTTGGCAACCTCATGCTGCCCGAAATCTCCGAGCACGGCGTCAAGGTCATGAGCTCCAACCTTCTGCTCCAAAACGAGACCGACCCCGTCCTTTGGCGCGGTCCGGTCATCGCAGGCGCCATTAGGCAGTTCTGGAGCGAGACCTCGTGGGGCCCCATCGACTACCTGCTGGTCGACATGCCTCCGGGAACAGGCGACGTCGCGCTCACCGTCTTCCAGTCGCTGCCCGTCGACGGCATCGTCATCGTCACGAGCCCGCAGGACCTGGTCTCGATGATCGTCGCCAAGGCGGTCAACATGGCCGAGAAGATGAACGTCCCCATTCTGGGCATCGTCGAGAACATGAGCTATATCGAGTGCCCCGACTGCGGCAAGAAGATCGAGGTCTTTGGCAAAAGCAAGCTCCCCGAGGTCGCAGAGCGCTATAACCTCGACATCTTGGGCACGCTTCCCATTAATCCGGCACTCGCCGAGGCCTGCGATAAGGGCGAGGTTGAGACCGCGCTGCCCGATGGCATGTTGCCCAAGGCGGTCTCTGCCGTCGAGGCTATTACCCCGCACGAGACCGACGAGGCCTAAGTGAACACGAGCGCCTTCTATGACGTCCTGGTAATCGGCGGCGGGGCTTCAGGCCTCGCCGCCGCCATTACGGCCGCACGTGCTGGCAAAAGCGTCTGCATCGTTGAGCGCGATGTCGCCTGCGGCCTAAAGCTCCTTGCGACCGGTAACGGCCGCTGCAACCTCTCCAACGAATCGATTGATCCTCAGCGGTATAACCACCCCGCATTCGTCGAATCTGTCATGGGCCCCCAACCCGAACAAGAGCTTATGGGTTTCTTCTCCTCGCTGGGCATCATGACAACCTCCGAGGAAGGCCGGCTATACCCGCGCTCCCTTCGCGCCGAATCGGTGCGCGACGCGCTTCTCAACGTTTGCGACCGCCTAGGTATTACCTTAATCTGCGGAGCCAACGTTGCCTCGGCGCACAAAGCTTCCGAAGGCTGGACACTCCAAATAGACCGTCCAGCGCGGGCGCTCAAGGCAAAAAAGCACGACGACCGAAAATCGGAGCTCCGCTCGCTTCGGAAAGCGCTCGCCGATGTCCCTCGCAAGAACGAGGCCCTGGAGGCACATGCCGTAATTATCGCCACGGGTGGCAACCCCACCGGTATCGCCGATACGTTTAGCCTCCCCCTCACTTCGCTGCGCCCCATCCTCTGCCCCGTATCGGCAACGGTCGTCGGCGATCGGGCGGCACTCAAGACGTTGGACGGCCTGCGCGTCCGCGCCCGCTTGACGCTCGCCCGCAATCATAATGAGCTCTGGCACGAAGACGGTGAAGTCCTGTTTCGAACCTTCGGTATCTCGGGCGTCGCTGTCTTCAACCTCTCCCGTCGTATCCAGCGCGGCGATACGATCCTGCTCGACGTTTTCCCCGACCTCTCTAAAGACGAGTTGCTCGATATGCTTAACCGGCGCGTTAAGCTGCTCGGCGGCTTTTCGCCCCGCGATCCCCGTTGGCTCGACGGCATGCTCGCCCCGCAACTCTCCCGCGTCGTCTGCACAGCGTTCGAGCAGTGCCATCCAGGCTCCAACGATGTCATCCACCTGGTCTCGATCCTCAAGCATTTTAAGTTGCTCGTCGAAGGAACCGCCGAGGAGCGCTCGGCGCAGGTCACGCGTGGTGGCGTATCTGTCGAGAGCATCTCAACACCCAGTCTACGCGCGCGCAGCGTTGTCGACACCCCGCTTTACGTCTGCGGCGAAGCGCTCGACATCGACGCCGATTGCGGAGGCTTTAACCTTGCGTGGGCATGGCTCTCGGGCATTCGCGCTGCAAGCAGCCTGTAGCCGCGCAGTCTATAATCAAAAACGCATTCGGGCCGTCTGGGATACCGGACGGCCTCTTTCTTGCCTCTAAGGAGACCTCGATGATTGAAATCACCCAAGTCAACGCGTCGCTCGATGAAGCCGGCGATGAAAATGCCTGCCTCATTGTTGGCAAGCGAGTCGCCAAGCGCGTCCTACGTTGCAAAGACTCCGAGATCAAGTCCATCGAGCTCCACCGCAAGTCAATCGACGCTCGCAAAAAACGAGACGTCCATTTTATCCTGAGCTTTCGTGTTGAGCTGACCAGTCCCCACCTCGAGCGAGAAGCGGTCGACAGCGTTTCCGAGCGTGACCGCTCGCGCGTACGCGCGATAAAAGACGATGGGTCTTCATTCCCCACCCCCGTCTCCGACGCACCTCAAGAACGCCCTGTCGTTGTCGGCGCCGGATGCGCTGGCCTTTTCGCCGCGCTAACGCTCGCCAAAGCAGGTCTTAAGCCCTTGCTCATCGAGCGCGGCGACCCGGCATTTCGCCGCTCGCATGCGATCGACCTCTTTCTAAAGGAGCGCATCCTCGACCCCGAGAGTAATATCCAGTTTGGTCTGGGCGGCGCGGGGACCTTCTCGGACGGCAAGCTCAATACGGGAACAAAAAATCCCGCCCATCGCCTTATCCTCGAAACCTTCGTCGAGGCGGGTGCGCCCCGCGATATTCTGTGGGATGCCAAGCCGCACATTGGCTCCGACATCCTTCCCACGGTTGTCACCGCTATATCCCAGCGCATCGAGCAGCTCGGAGGTATCGTCCGTTATCGAACAAAGCTCGTCGACATTCACATCGACGCGTCTGGCGCCATCACCGGTATTGATGTCCAATCGTCCCAAGACGCCGCTTACGAGCCAATCGAGACAAAGCACCTCATCCTCGCCTGCGGGCATTCTGCTCGCGATATTTTTGAGCTCCTTAAGGACCACAACGTGGCCCTCGCACAAAAGACCTTTGCCATGGGCGTTCGCATCGAGCATCCGCAGCGCGACATCGACCGAGCCCAATATGGAGCCTTGGCGGGACATCCTGCCCTCGGAGCAGCCCCCTACAAGCTCGTCGCCCATCTTCCCAACGGCCGCAGCGTGTTCTCGTTTTGCATGTGCCCCGGCGGACAGGTTGTCGCCGCCTCTTCCGAGCAGGGCCACCTGTGCGTCAACGGCGCTAGCCTCAATGCCCGCGACGGACGCAACGCAAATGCCGCCTTGCTCGTTAACGTCACGCCTGAGGACCTTCCCAACGATGACCCGCTCGCCGGCATCGAGCTCCAGCGTGCCTGCGAGGCGGCCGCCTATCGCCTGGGCGGTTCCAACTGGAACGCACCGGCACAACTCGTCGGAGATTTCCTCGCAGGACGCGCCAGCAAGGCGCCCGGAAAGGTAAAGCCCACCTATCCGCTCGGTGTGACCTGGACGGCAATTGACGAAGCCCTGCCGCAGCATATCGTCGAGTCGCTCCGCCTGGGACTTCCCCTACTCGGAAAAAAGCTACGAGGCTACGACCGTCCCGATGCCGTTCTTACCGGCGTGGAGACTCGTTCGAGCTCACCTGCCACGCTGGAGGCCGGGGGGGGGGCCTCGTGCGACCCCCCCTGCCACTGTCACCCGAGACCGAACGTGCCATGCCGTGTCGACCCCGGGCCTCTACCCTTGTGGTGAGGGAGCTGGATATGCTGGCGGCATCATGAGCGCGGCCACCGACGGCATCCGTTGTGCCGAAGCCCTGATCGCGGACCTCTAACGCACGAATTCCAGCGCGCAAAAGACACAGGCCCCGAGCTCCACAGGGAACTCGGGGCCTGTTCGCTATTTCTTAAACCGTGCACCCTGGCGTTTTCTGCCCGATGCGAACGTGGAACCCTTGCGGGCCTGCGAACGTAAGCGCTCGATCGTCTCGTCCTCAGACGCGCCCTCGAGCATCGCCCGAATCTGAACGACGGCATCGCGCAGGCGCGCCGCCTCCTCAAAGTCCATGGCGGCAGAAGCGTTGCGCATATCCTCTTCCATGGTTTCGACGATCCGCACAAGCTCGTCATGCGGCAGTTCTTCCAACTGCTCCGCAAGTGTCTGCTCGGGCGCCACCGTTTCCGGCACGCCGCCCTCGCCCGACTCATCGGGCGTATAGAATGCGCCATGACCAAGAGAATCGCCCTTCGAGCGCCCCTTGGAACCCACGGTTTTTTCGGCCTCGGCAATAAAACTTGAGATGTCGTTGATGGCCTTGCGCACTGTCTTGGGCACAATGCCATGCTCTTCGTTATATGCCATCTGAATCTCGCGACGGCGCTGCGTCTCCTCGATGGCCTCTTTCATCGAATCGGTCACAACGTCCGCATACATGATGACTTCGCCATCGGCGTTACGGGCCGCGCGGCCAATCGTCTGAATCAGCGAACGGCGGTTGCGCAAGAAGCCTTCCTTATCGGCATCGAGAATTGCCACCAGTGAGACCTCGGGAAGATCCAAGCCCTCGCGAAGCAGGTTGATGCCAACGAGAACATCGATCTTGCCCTCGCGCAGCGTTCGCAGGATCTCGACACGGTCCATTGTCGCCGTATCAGAATGCATGTAATTGACCTTAATGCCCGCATCAAGCAGATGGTCGGTCAGGTCCTCGGCCATGCGCTTGGTCAACGTGGTCACCAGCACGCGCTCCTTGCGGGCAACGCGCTCGCGAATCTCGTCGTCAAGATCGTCAATCTGACCGCGAACCGGACGCACATCGATCTTGGGATCGAGCAGACCGGTCGGACGAATAATCTGCTCCACGTCGTTTTGGCTCACCCGCAGCTCGTAATCGCCCGGCGTGGCCGAAACATAGATAAACTGGGGTATCCTTGCCTCAAACTCATCGAAACGAAGCGGGCGGTTATCGAGCGCCGAGGGCAGGCGAAAACCGTGTTCCACCAGCGTCACCTTACGCGAGCGGTCACCTTCGTGCATGCCACGAATCTGCGGCACCGTCACATGGCTCTCATCGATGATGCAGAGCATATCCTTGGGAAAGTAATCGATTAGGGTAAACGGCGGCTCACCCGGCTTGCGACCGTCCAGATGACGCGAGTAGTTCTCGATGCCGTTGCAAAAGCCCATCGTCTCGAGCATCTCAAGATCATAATCGGTGCGCTGCTGCAGACGCTGCGCCTCGAGCAACTTGTCGGTCGCCTTGAGCTCCGCCACGCGCTTCTCGCACTCTTCGCTGATCGATTTCAGAGCCGCCTTGACCTTCGGCTTCTCGGTCACGTAGTGCGATGCCGGCCATACGGGGATGGCCTCGTACTCACGAAGCATCTCACCGGTGACCTCATCGATCTCGGCAATCAGCTCGACCTCGTCGCCAAAGAACTCAAACCGCAACGGATGCTCGGCATAAGGCGGATACACGTCGACAACATCGCCGCGCACGCGGAACGTGCCGCGTGCCAGGTCATAGTCATTGCGATCATATTGAATGTCGATAAGTGCATGGATAAAGTCATCGCGCTCGAGCGGCACCTTCTTGTCGACGTTTGGAGCCAGACCCGCATAGTCCTCAGGAGAGCCAATGCCATAGATACACGAGACCGATGCGACAACGATCACATCACGTCGAGAGAGTAGCGATGCGGTCGCCTGATGTCGCAGCATCTCAACCTCTTCGTTAATCGAGGAGTCTTTCTCGATATATGTATCGCTTTGCGGCACATACGCCTCGGGCTGATAGTAGTCGTAGTACGAGACGAAGTAGACCACAGCGTTATTGGGAAAGAACTCTTTGAGCTCGCTCGCAAGCTGAGCGGCGAGCGTTTTATTCGGAGCCATGACAAGGGTCGGCTTACCCAAGGCCTCAATGGTTTTGGCCATCGTAAAAGTCTTACCCGAACCAGTCACACCCAGCAAAACCTGATAGCGGTCTCCGTCCCTCACGCCCCGCACAAGTGACTCAATGGCCTTAGGCTGGGAACCAGCGGGCTCGTATGGAGACACGACCTTAAACGGCACATCAGCGCCCTCAACGCCAAAGCGCTTAAGTTCACCACCAACGCGTTCTACTTCAAATTCCGCCATGGATACTCCTAACTCATACATCTGCAGTATACGCGGGCGGTGGGCTTAGTCCTATACGAACCGATCGGGATAGAGAGTCTTATATCGAACCCAGGCATTATTGACGCGAATCAGATAAGCCTGAGTTTCAGGGAAGGTAATCGCATTATGGAGTGACGTGTTCTGCTGCGCCCATCCGTCGACATTGCCCATACCGGCGTTATAGGCGGCGATGGCACTATCCGTCGACCCGTTGAAATAGGCGAGAAGATACGAGAGGTATGCGCAGCCAAACTCGATATTCGTAGCCGGATCGTTAAGATTGTCGACCGAATACTCCCCTCCGTCGACAAGGCCCTTGGCGATCATATCCTGGGCAGTCTCGGGCATCAGCTGCATCAATCCCTGAGCACCCTGATTCGACTCGGCCTCGGGATCCCAATTCGATTCCGACTTAATGACAGCGCACACCAGATACGGATCCAGATTATGCGAAATGCTCGATTGCTTTACGTACGCCTCGTAGTCAATTGGATACAAAGGCTTAAAGAAGGCGGCAGGGGCATACGAGTAGACGAGCGAAATAAGGCCGAAGACGAACACGACGGCAAGTGGCGCCACGCGATACCACGTAAAGAAACGTGTCTTAGGCATCGGCCTCATCCCTATCCACTACATCCCCGAAGCCATGGCGCGCAAGCCATGCGTCCAGTTGTTCAAAGAGCGAGTTATCGCCTGCCGCATTATCGATTACCGTCGTAGCGAGATTGCAAAGCGAAGCCTCATCAGGTTGACATGCAGAGCGCGCATCAAAATCAGAAGACTCCATACCACGATGAATGGCACGCTCGCGACGAACTGCTAAAGGAGCGCTGATAACCAGAATTTCATCAGCCAAGCCAAATGCATCCTCAAAACCAGTCGGAGCAGAAACCTCGACCACCGCAAAGGGATAACGGGGAGATGAAACCGTACAACAAACCGGATCGAGAATCCTAAGCGAAAGCTGTTCAATCAGAACGGGATGCACGATGCCATTGAGCCGTGCGATCGAATCAGGAGAAGCGAAAGCTCGAGAAGCGAGGATGCTGCGGCGAATGCCGCCTTCCTCATCCAAAATGTCCCAACCGAATTCATCCGCGAGTGCATTAACGATATCAGAGCCCGGCACATACAGCGATTTTGCAAGCTCATCCAGATCGATTAGCATAGCGCCACGAGATTCGAGATAGCGGCAGGCAGTCGACTTACCCGAAGCAATATTGCCCAAGACAAATACGGTAAACATCAAGCCCTCCCTAACGCCAATGCGAGTAATTATCGCTCAAATACACTAGAAGGCCTCAAAATACAGCCAAACAGTAAGAGCGCATACGGGGGAACTAGGTCCCAAAGTACAACGTGTATACAACGCAAAAAAGGGGGAGGCCGCGAGGCCTCCCCCTTCTCAGTTCGATGACGGCTC
>UQZD01000048.1:0-10672 GCA_900545485.1 uncultured Collinsella sp.
CTCGCGTGCAGAAGGGGCGGCTCGAGCTTCAGGTGGAGGCGGCGGTGAACCACATCGCGACCGACCTGTCCGTGCCCCTGGAGACGGCGCTTTCCGTGCCGCCCCTGGAGAACCGTCCCGAGGTGGAGGACGCCCTGTTCAAGATCAACCGTCGCATCGCCAACCTCGGCACCATCAACCCGGATGCCGCCGAGGAGTACGATGCGCTGAAGGTGCGCTACGACTATCTGGCCGCTCAGCTGGAGGACCTCGATCGCGCCCGGCGCTCGCTTGCGAAGATCAACCGCGTCATCGACGCGCGCATGAAGGAGGACTTCGTGCGCACCTACGAGGCGGTGGATCGCAACTTCCAGGAGATCTTCTCCATCCTGTTCCCCGGTGGCAGCGCAAATTTGTCGCTGGTGGATCCGGACGACGTGGAGAACACCGGCGTGGAGGTGAACGCCCAGCCCAAGGGCAAGCGCATCGCGAAGATGATGCTCTTATCCGGCGGCGAGAAGTCGCTCACGGCGCTCGCGCTCCTGTTCGCGGTGTACCGCATCCGCACGACGCCGTTCTACATCCTCGACGAGGTGGAGGCCGCGCTCGACGACTCGAACCTGCGCCGTCTCACGATGTACCTCGACACGCTTCGCGACACCACGCAGCTCATCATGATCACGCACCAGCGGCGCACCATGGAGATGGCCGATATGCTGTTCGGCGTGTCCATGCAGGCGGACGGCGTGACGAAGGTGGTCAGCCAGAAGCTCGAGAACGCGCTGCGGCACGCGGAATAGCTTTTGACCTGCGTGTTGCGAAGGCCGGCGGGCATGCCGTGCTCAAACAGGCCTGAGCTCGCACGAAACGCCCGCTGGGCGTTTCGGCTCGTGCGGAACTGCGCGCGGAACGCCTCCTCCGAGCGCAGTCGAACCTCGAAACCCCGGTCGAAACGCAGGCTGACGGAGCGCCGCTTTTCCGCATAAGCGACCTGTCGGCGGGCTACGACAAGAAGGTCGTAGTCGAAGGTGTCGATCTGGAGGTTCGCGCGGGCGACGTCGTGGCGCTCATCGGGCCGAACGGCTCGGGCAAGTCGACCATCTTGAAAACCATCACACGCCATCTTGCACCGCTTGCCGGCGCGGTCGAGCTCGACGGACGGGAGATTTCCCGATGGAAGACGGCGGAGTTCGCAAGGAACCTTGCCGTTATGCTGACAGATCGCCCCCGGACCGAGCTCCTCACCTGCCGCGATATCGTAGAGGCGGGAAGACATCCCTACACCGGGCGAATGGGCACACTCTCGCCCGACGACCATAGTCGGGTCGACGAGGCAATGAAAACCGCACATGTGGAAGAGCTCGCCGAGCGCGACTTCATGCAGATAAGCGATGGGCAACGCCAGCGCGTCATGCTCGCACGCGCCATCGCGCAGGATCCGCGTGTGCTCGTGCTCGACGAGCCCACGTCGTATCTCGATATCCGCTACCAGATCGACCTGCTGCGAATACTTCGCCACCTTGCGAAATCGCGGAATGTGGCTGTCATCATGTCCATCCACGAACTCGAGCTCGCGCAGAAAAGCGCCGACAAGGTGATTTGCGTGAAGGACGGCCGGGTCTTCCGCGCCGGCGCACCCGAGAACATATTCACGCGCGAGACAATTGGCGAGCTCTACGGCCTTCAGCATGGCACCTTCAACGAGCGCTTCGGCAGCGTGGAAATTGGGCGCCCACACGGTGATGCGCACACGTTCGTCATCGCCGGCGCAGGTACGGGGTCGGCTGTGTTTCGCCAGCTCATCCGGCAGGGCAAGGCGTTCTACGCGGGCGTTCTGCACGAAGGGGACATCGACTGCGAGCTCGCGCGCGACCTGGCGACGGAATGCGTGGCCGAGCGCGCCTTCGAGCCGATCGGGGATAAAACCATAGCCCGCGCCAAAGAGCTCCTCGTCCACTGTGCGCGCCTTATTGTGTGCCCCGCCGCCTTCGGCACCATAAACGCCCGCAACGCAGAGCTCGTCGCCTTCGCACGCTCGCATGGTATCGAGGTCATGCAAGCGTGCGAAGGCGCATCGGAGGATTCCCATTTGGAGCGGGAAGGATAAACTGAACTTTCTTTTAAGGATCCTCAGGCTACAGCTCCTGCGCCGGCGAGGTCTACAAGGCGCCGGAGAACCTCGTGAACAGGAATTTCCACGCCGACGAGCCCAACTAGGCCTAATCCAAGCGAGATTCCAGACTCGACAGACCATTGAGAGTCAGATCGTTGGCGACCTCAGAGACACGCTCGATAGGAACCGAGCCGTCAGACAGTGCCCACGTGCGATAAATACCGATAATACCCGACAGCAAAAACGCCAGATAGTAGTCGAACATCTCGTCCTTGAGACCTTGGGGCAGCAGATCGCGCTCGGCAATCTCGTGCTCGAGCGGCGCACGAAGACGAGCCATAAAATCATCGAGCGGAATGTTCTCGATCAGCTGACGATTGAGCACCAAGTTGTTGCACAGTGCCTCGTTAACGGTTTTAAAAAAGGTCGCCGCCGCGCCAAGAGCGCGCTCGTTGGTGTCACCGTCCATGGAAGCAAGCGTTTTCTCGACCGAGTCGACAATCATCTCCACCACATCGACGGCAATGGCATCGAGCAGGCCGTCAACCGTACCAAAGTGAACGTAAAAGGTCTTGCGGTCGACATTGGCCTCGCGCGCGATGGCACTCACCGTAATGTCTGCCAGCGGCTTTTCCATGAGCAGGCGCTCGAAAGCCGAAAGGATGGCATTACGGCTGCGAACGATGCGGCGGTCAAGACGCGGTTTGCTGGTTGCCATGGGCGTGTCCCTTCGATATGCGAGCATTCATCAACAGATGAGAGATAATCTACGTAAGAGGATTATCCCCCATACGGCACAAATATGCCCCGCATCATGAAGAACGCACGACTGCCCTACTGCGACTTAGGGTGCTTCTTCTTATTGAGTGCCGACGGAGATACGCGAATACCGTCTCCCGTCTGACGCACATAGGCCTTATGAGCCGGCTTAGCGGTCCCAGAAGCCTTCTGAGCGTGCTTCTTGGGATCAACGGTAACAGCATTCGTGGGGTGCGGCTTAGTGGGCGCAGAGGGCGTCTGAGGCGTGCGGCCGAGCTTGCGCATCACGCGATCCCAGCGCGCATGGATGCTCTCGTTGTGGGCGCTCTTAAGTCCCAGCAGGGGCGCAGCCAAAATGGTCGGCGCAATAAACGTAATGAGACGCCACAGCAGATAGCCGGCGGTCGAAGCCGACCCAAAGAAATGACCCAAGAACAATGCAAAGCCGCCCTCAGCGCCACCAGTTCCACCGGGCAAGGGAACCGCAGAGCTCAGCAGCTGGACAAAGGCGCTCGCGGCCATGACCGAGAAAAAGTCGACCTCGTGGTGGCCAAAGGCAAGCATCAGGAAATACGGCACCAGATAGAAAAACGCAAGCTGCAGCATGGTGATAAACACGGTGAGCAGCATGGAAGAAAAATGTCCGGCCGAAAGCTTGAACTTCTCGGAGAAGGAGTAGATCTCGCCATCGACAAACGTGCGCCATCCCTCGATCTTAGTGGCCGAGACACCAATGCGCTCGAGCCAATTGATGATGCAATGGGCGACGCGCGTGACGGTCTTAGGCATGAGAGCGACGGCGAAGATGCCAAGCAAGATGCAGCAGTGTCCACCAAAGCTAAAGACGCACAGCAGCGTCATGTCGCCATAGCGATCGGCAAAAAACGGCATACGAGCAAGCAGTAGGATAGCGCCCCAGGCAACGAGGCCAAACTGGTACACGATAAAACGCGTGAATTGCGTGGCGCCGGCCTCGCCCACGTTTTGGCCGGCCTTGGTCAGGCGATAGATTTGAGCCGGGGTGGAGCCCATCATCATGGGCGTCAGGTTACCAAAGAAGATGCCACTCGCCTCGACCGAGATCAGGTCGCGGATGCCGACGGGCGAATTGGGATCGAGCCAGACGGCGATCGCATAGGCCACAATGCCAAAGAACAGGTACATGAACATGCAAAGACACGCGACAACGAGCCATGACGCCTGGACGCTCGACATAGCGGCCCAGAACTGCCCCATCTGCCCGGTTACCACCAGATAGACGATATAACCTACCAGCACGACGCCGATAAAGATGGCGCCGCGGCGTGCGCTCTTATTGTCATCTCCGCCCGAGGCCTCAACCTCGACCTGGGGCTTAGACGTATGCTGAGAGGACTCCGTCATGAGACTCCTTCTAACAGTCAAAATATCTTGGATATTGTACCCGTAAGGGCCATAGGCAGAACGCAAAGCTCTGGTTCAAACGGGAATTGCAGACGGTTGTTTGAAAATAAAAAAACCCGACCTTCCATAGGAAGTCCGGGTATCAGATGCGTGGTAGCCCGTACCAGATTCGAACTGGTGATCTCCGCCTTGAGAGGGCGGCGTCCTAAACCGCTAGACGAACGGGCCACATGACATCTGCACTGCCGTGCTGCGAAGAAATATATTACGGGACAAAAAACGTCAGCGCAAGAAGAAATTCCAAATTGCCGAAAAATTGTCGGCAGGTTATGGAATACGCAGGTAAACTTGGTAGCTAATTCAAGTTGAGATGAACCAAAAGAGCTTCGCGCTCGTTGGGAATATCGTCTTCGATCACGGCGTCGAGGGCGGAGTTGAGAAGCTGACCCAGTTCCGGCCCGGGCTTGACTCCGGCACGGATCAGGTCGCCGCCGTTGATGGCGAGCATCTTGAGCGTATAGGGCTCCCCTACCTTCAGCAGCTCGTGCGCCAGCGCGCGCATCTCCTCAATCGTCTCAACATAATAGAAGCACGACGGGGCCTTGCCAAGTGTGTCGGCACGCTTAAGGTCCATGAGCTCGTCAATCAGGCGGGCCGTGTCGACGCCCTCACCCGAAAGCGCGCGCATCATATTGAGCAGACAGGAGCGCTCGGGGCGCAGCGGCTTGTCATGGTATTTGATGAGCAGGCACACGTCGCGCACCAAGTCGTGCGAGAGGGCCAGGCGATCCATAATGACGCGCGCCTTCTTGGCGCCGAGCTCGGGATGACCGTAGAAGTGTCCGCTACCGGCATGGTCGACCGTGAAGCACTCGGGCTTGGACACATCGTGCAAAAACGCCGCCCACATAAGGCTCGACGAGGGCGCGACGCCGTCACACAGCGCGAGCTCCCCCGCCACCGTCAGCACACGGGCGATATGCACGTAGACGTTAAACGCATGATAGACACTGCGCTGATCAAACCCGCGACCCGCTGCCAACTCGGGCACGGCGGCGCAGATGAGCTCGGGATAGCGGAGCATCGCGTCTCCCCCATGACCGGTCGAAAGAATGCCCTCGAGCTCAATACCCACACGCTCACGCGCCACGGCATCGAGCAGCGGCGCGCACTCGGCAAGCGCACGCTTGGTCTCGGGCTCAATCATAAAGTCCAGACGGCAGGCAAAGCGCACCGCACGCAGCATGCGCAGGGCGTCCTCGTTAAAGCGACGCTTGGAATCGCCGACAGCGCGAATCAGCTTGCGCTCCAAGTCACCCTGGCCGTCGTAGCGGTCGACAAGCCCGCGCTCGGGATGCCAGGCCATGGCATTGACGGTAAAGTCGCGGCGCGCCAGATCGTCCTCGAGCGAGGCGGCACGCTCGACGCTCTGAGGATGGCGCCCATCGGTATAGAAGCCATCCAGACGGTACGTGGTGACCTCGATACGCTCGCCATCGGAAATAGCCGTGATTCCGCCAAATTTAATGCCCGACTCCACAACCACGATGCCGGCGGCCTCGAGCGCCGCCTTGGACTCCTGCCACAGGCCGCTACAGCACATATCAACATCGTGGCTGGGGCACCCCATCAGGGCGTCGCGCACCCAACCGCCCACGTACCAAGCCTCAAGACCAGCCGCCTCAAGCGCGCGCAGGACGCGTAGGGACGCATCGGACGGTTGCGTACCGTTGAGCGAAACATTGCACATGCCTATGGCCTCCTGCACTTGTGAGCGTTAATCGATGGTTCTCAAGAAGTCTAACAAGAAACGAGAAAGCGCGCACACGCAATCGCGTCGTTGATTAGATAAAACGAGACAGCAGACACCACATATGTTCAGCGCGCAAAAAACACCCGCCTTGGTAATCCAAAGCGGGTGTTCGGCAACGATGTATCGATGCGGCTAGCAGACCTGGCGAACCTCGATGTGCTTCTTATATTCGTCCACCTTGGCAAAATCGCCCAAACCGGGGCACTCGACCACGTTGGCGCCGGTGGCCATCGACAGGCGCAGGGCATCCTCGACGCGCTCGGGGGCGTCATGCCACACGGACAGGAAGGCAGCGAGCGAGGAATCGCCGGCACACACCGTCGACAGCAGCTTGACGTCGAAGGTGCGGTTAGCAAACCAGATGTGCTTGCCGTTGGAGAAGTACGCACCGGCGCCGCCGAGAGTCAGCAGCACGTTCTTGGCGCCCTTGGCATGAAGCTCAGCCATAGCGCCCTTGACGGACTCATCGTCGCCACCGCTCACCTTAATGCCAAAGATATCGAGCAACTCGTCGTCATTGGGCTTGATCAGCAGCGGCTCCATGGCAATGAGATCTGCCAGCTGATGGCTCGAGATGTCGAGAACGAACTCGGCACCCTTGGCCTTGACGCGGCGCAGAACCTCGGCCAGGAAGCCCTCGGAAGTGTTGGGAGGCAGCGAGCCACTGATTACCAGGCAGGTCATGTCATCGAGCGAATCGATGAGCTCAAACATCTCCTGCTCATTGGCCTCGTTGATGGCGGCACCGGCGTTGACCATGTTGTACTCGGTGTCGGGGCCGGCATTGAGGAAGACGTTGACGCGCGTGATGCCGTCGGTCCACACGGGCTTGACGGGCACGCCCAGGGCCTCGGCGCCCTTGACGATGAACTCGCCCGAGAAGCCAGCGAAGAAGCCCAGGATCGTGGTGTCGACACCGTAGTGGTCAAGCGTAAACGAGACGTTGAGGCCCTTGCCGTTGGGCGTATAGACGGCGTTGCGAGTACGCGTGACGGTGTTGGCAGCAAGGCCGTCGCAGGCGATGTTGTAGTCAATGGCGGGATTTGCAGTGAGCGTGTAAATCATGAATGTTCCTTTCACGAAGCAACGTGTTAATGAAAGTATATTCCACGCATCGGTAAAAGGCTAGGACAACTCGGTGAACGGTGTGGAAGCGATGAAGTACGGCGGGACACCTCTCCCCCGTGGCGGAACAAAAAGGCGCCCCAGCCGAAACCGGGGCGCCGCATGCGCACGAATATGTCGCGTTTCGATTACTGACGATCGAGCTTGCGGACAGCAACGCGCTTGCTGTACTCATCGACGTGACCGAAGTCGCCGATGCCGACGGACTCGGCAACGTTGGCGCCGGTGGCCATAGCGAGCTTCATGGCCTCCTCGACGTTGTCGCGATCCCTGTACCACTTGTGCAGGAACGCAGCGAGGGTGCAGTCGCCGGCGCAGACGGAAGAGACCAGCTTGATGTTGAACTCACGCTTGGCGTACCAGATGTCCTCGCCGTTGGAGAAGTAAGCGTCGCCGCGGCTACCACGGGTGAGCAGCACGTTCTGAACGCCAGCGTCGTGAGCCATCTTCATGGCAACGCGGACCTCGTCGTCGGTGTCGACCGGCACGCCGAAGATGGCCTTCATCTCGTGATGGTTCGGCTTGATGAGCAGAGGCTTCTTGTGAGCGAGCTCCTTGAGCTTGTCGGAGGACAGGTCCAGGACGACGTCGGCGCCACGAGCCTGAGCGTGCTCCATGACCTGAGCCAGGAAGTCAGGCGTAGCTTTGGGAGGCACGGAGCCGGAAACGATCAGGCACTCGAGATCGCCCGCGGTGTCCAGGATGTTGTAGAGCTCCTCCTGGTGCTGCGGCGTGATCGGAGCACCCGGGTTCAGGATGCCGTACTCATGCTGGCCATCGTTGACGTAGGTGTTAATGCGCGTGATACCGTCGGTCCAGACCGGGCGGCAAAGGCAACCCAGGTTCATGACCTCCTCGACGATGAACTTGCCCGTGAAGCCAGCGAAGAAGCCGAGCGCGACGGTGTCGACGCCCATCTTCTTAAAGGCGAAGGACACGTCGAGGCCCTTGCCGTTAGCCGTGTAGCTGGCCGAGCCGGTGCGGACGTTCTCGTCGGGCTCGAGCGGAGAGCTCGAAACCGTCATGTCGACAGCCGGGTTAGCGGTTAGCGTGTAGAACATTTACAGTACCCCCTGTATATATGAGGGCCGCGTGGCCGGCCCATTCCAACCACGCGGTTACCTCTGATACCAAATTAGCGAGCTGCGGACTCGAGCAGTGCCTTGACCTCGGCAGCGGTGTTGCAGGCGAGCGCCTTCTCGGCGAGCTCGTCGCACTCGGCCTTGGTCCACTGGCTGATGGTCTTGCGGGCGCGCAGGATGGACGGAGCGCTCATCGAGAACTCCTCCAGGCCCCAGCTGATCAGCAGCGGCTCGAGCAGCGGATCGGCAGCGGCCTCGCCGCACATACCGACCATGATGCCGGCCTTCACGCCGCTCTCGATGATGTTCTTGAGCGAGCGGAGCACGGCGGGATAGTACACCTGGTACAGGTTGGAGATGGTGTCGTTGCCACGGTCGGCGCACATGGTGTAGCCGATCAGGTCGTTGGTGCCGATGGAGAAGAAGTCGGCGACCTCGGCAAGACGGTCTGCGAGCAGCGAGGCGGCAGGTGTCTCGACCATAATGCCGACCTCGATGTTCTCGTTGAATTTGCGACCCTCTTCGGTCAGCTCGGCCTTGCACTGCTCGACGAGCTCCTTGACAGCCAAGACCTCCTCGACGCAGGTGACGAGCGGGATCATGATCTTGACGTCACCGAAGGCGCTAGCGCGCAGCAGAGCGCGGAGCTGGACCTTGTACTGGTCGGGATTGGCCAGGCAGTAACGCACGGCACGGAAGCCCATGAAGGGGTTGTCTTCCTTGACCATGTGCAGATACGGAATCTCCTTGTCGCCACCCACATCGAGCGTGCGGATGATGACCGGAGCACCCTTGAGCGCGCTGGCGACCTTACGGTAGGCGTTGAACTGCTCCTCCTCGGAAGGAAGCTCAGCAGAGTCCATGAACAGGAACTCGGAGCGGAACAGACCGATGGCCTCGGCGTCGTGATCGAGCGCGTTAGGCACGTCATCGGGGTTACCGATGTTGCAGGCGATGATCTTCTTGATGCCATCGGCAGTCACGGACGGCTTGCCACGGAAGGCCTCGAGGGCTGCCTTCTCGGCAGCGAAGGCCTCGGCCTTGGCGGTGTAGGCAGCGAGCGTCTCCTCGTCGGGATCGGCCTCGACGATACCCTTGCCACCGTCGACGACAACAGTCATACCGTTGCGCAGAGCGGTGCAGCTGTTGGAAACCGAAAGGACAGCCGGGATCTCGAGGGCGCGCGCAATGATCGCGGAGTGCGACGTGCGGCCACCGGTCTCGGTGACGATACCGGCAACGTGGGCCTTATCGATCGTGGCGGTCATGGACGGCGTGAGGTCGTGCACGACAACGACAGTGTTCTCGGGCAGGACGGAGAGGTCGACGACCTCCTTGCCCAGCAGCTCAGCCAGAATACCGGTGCGGATGTCGGCGATGTCGGCCGCACGCAGACGGAACATCTCGTCGTCCATGGACAGGAACATGTTCTCGAACATGGTCGAGGTGTCCATGAGCGCCTGCTCGGCGCAGGTACCGCCGTCAATGGCGGCGTTGATGGCGTCGGTTATCCCCGGGTCCTGAGCCAGGACAATGTGTCCGCTCATGATCTCGGCCTCGGCCTCGCCCACCGTCTCCTTCATGTGGTCGGCCTGAGCCTGGGTCTTCTCGCAGAAGACCGAAAGAGCGGACTGATAGCGCTCCTTCTCTGCTGCCGAATCAGCAACCTCGTGCGGCTCAAACGTCAAGTCGGGATCGACGGCGACCATGACGGTGCCGATACCGATGCCCTCGGAAGCGTTGACTCCCTGATACATTCCCATTCCTCTCTCCGTGTCATGTGATAAAGCGTTTTGCCATATCCATGACAAAAAGGCGCAGCTACCTTACAACAGGTCACTGCGCCCCCAAATATGAACTTAGTTGTTCAACATGCGACCCGTTTGAGTTCTACTCGCCAAGACCGCTCTTGATGAGCTCGATGGCAGCAGCCAGAGCCTCGGCCTCGTCAGCGCCGTCGCACTTTACCTCGACCTCGGTGCCGCAGGGGATACCAGCAGCCATGAGGGCCATCGGGGACTTGCCGTTGACCTCCTTCTCGGGGGTAACGACCGTCACGTCACAGGCATACTTGCCCATGGTGGAGGCGAACAGACCAGCCGGACGCATGTGCAGACCCTGAGGATTAACGAGGGTAGCCTTCTCAGAAACCATAGTTGACTCCTTTTTGTGTTTAACCCCTGTCATGCATGTGGCAGGAGTCAGATTCACGACGTTGTTTATATTAACTCACATCAAACGGTTTTTCATTATGTTTCAGACGAATTATTGGACAGATGTGTTTGTCGTCCGCCTGCTCGCCCACAGAGGGCCGGGCGCGGCCTGTGAGATTTCCTGCTCTACAGTCCTGCTCGCACGAAGAGCACATTAAGTGCTCTTCGGCTCGTGCGGAACTCGCGATAAATCTCACAGGCCGCG
>UQZD01000049.1:0-10284 GCA_900545485.1 uncultured Collinsella sp.
CTGCGCAAGACGGAAAGCACATTAAGTGCTTTCCTTTGCGTGCGGAACTCGCGACGAACTAAACAGCCAGGCACGCTGTGCGCGTTCGTCATCATCCCGAGGGTTATCTGATGAAAGAAGGTGCGCCGGCTTTCGCCGGCGCTTAATAAGGGATCTAGTTGGTGCTCATTCGTTTTGCTGCGGATTCGACGTAGCTGGCCATCTCATCGACGTCGCAGACGTCTTCGAAGCGGACGGGTTTGGATTCGAGTTCGGCGAGCTGAGTCGGGGCGACCGTGTTGGTGGCCTGCTCGAGTACACGCATAGCCTCAAAATCATCTTCGGGAACGTCGAGGCCCAGGGCGTCGCAGCAGGCGCGCGGGAACTTGTAGGGGCTGGCGGTCGAAAGCAGCACACGGGCCTTGGCGCCCTCGGCGGGAGCGACCTTTTCAAAGACGTGATAGCCGCAAGCGGTGTGCGGGTCGATCACATAGCCGTTTGCATCCCAGCAGCTCTTGATGGCAGCGCGGACCTCGTCCTCGCTGGCCCAACCGCAGCCAAAGACGCTCTGGATCTTGGCCAGCAGCTCGGCGGGCACTTCGTAGCGGCCGGTCTGGGCAAGCTGCTCCATAAGGCCGGCAACAAGCTCGCAGTCGCCATCGGACAGGAAGTAGAGCATGCGTTCCAGGTTGGAGCTGATGAGGATGTCCATCGACGGCGAGATGGTGGTGAAGAACGGACGGTTGCGGTCGTAGACACCGGTGGTCAGGAAGTCGGCGAGCACGTTGTTCTTGTCGCTCGCGACGATGAGCTTGGCGACGGGCAGGCCCATGCGCTTGGCATAGTAGCCGGCCAGGATATCGCCAAAGTTGCCGGTCGGTACGCAGAACTCCACGGAGTCGCCGGCTTCGATGGCGCCGGCGCGCAGCAGTTGCGCATAGGCGGCAAAGTAGTAGACGACCTGCGGCACCAGGCGGCCGACGTTGATGGAGTTGGCGCTGGAAAGTACCGTGCCGGCGGCCTCCAGACGCTCGGCAAGCTCCTTATCGGCAAAGATGCGCTTGACGGCACTCTGGGCATCGTCGAAGTTGCCGCGAATGCCGCAGACGGCGACGTTATCGCCCTCCTGCGTGGACATCTGCAGGTTCTGGACGCGGCTGACCTTGCCCTCGGGATAAAAGACGGTAATACCCGTGCCCGGGGCGTCGGCAAAGCCGGCGAGTGCTGCCTTGCCCGTGTCGCCCGACGTGGCGGTGACGATCATGATGCGCTCGGCGCCGCCGTCCTTGGCGGAAGTGCGGGCCATCAAGCGGGGGAGCATCTGCAGGGCGACGTCCTTAAAGGCACTCGTGGGGCCGCCAAAGAGCTCCATCACATAGGTCTGAGGGGCGTCAGCGCCCGGCGCAGCGTCGAGTTTGACGAGCGGCGTAACCTCTTCACTCGCGAACGTGCCGCGGTATGCCCCGTCGACACACGCCGAAATTTCTTCGGCCGTGTAATCATTCAGTAACATTCCCAACACATCTTGAGCGATTTCAAAGTACGATTTATCTGCAAGTGAGCTGATATCGACCTGCTGGGTGCCGAGCTCGTCCGAGACAAACAAACCCCCGTCGGGAGCGATGCCGGTGCGGATTGCCACCTTACTTGAGCACGATAAAGTGCGTCCTCGTGTACTATGATAAGTTCCCATATAACACTGCTCCTCGGATGCCTTGGTCCCAATCGGTGAAACCATGGTATCAGAGCGCACAAAGTAGGTTCGCAGAGGCTTTTTAGAAAGGTAACCTCAAGCCCATGATTAAGATTGCCAAGTTTGGCGGCTCGTCGGTCGCCGACGCCGAACACTTCAAGAAGATCAAGGCCATTGTCGACGCCGACCCTGCCCGCCGTTTTGTGGTGGTTTCCGCCTGCGGTCGCCGCTTTAAGGGCGACACCAAGGTGACCGACCTGCTCTACTTGGTCAACGCGCACGTCAAGTACCACGTGTCGTGTGAGGAGCTGCTCGAGGACATTGGCCAGCGCTATTTTGATATCGCTGACGAGCTGGAGCTCACCTATCCCATCCGTGAGGAGTTCGCGGCCTTTGCCGAGCGCGCCCGCTCGGGCGGCTACTCCACCGAGGAGCTTGTGAGCCGTGGCGAGTACTTTACCGCCCGCCTGATGGCCGAGTACCTGGGCTTACCGTTCCTGGACGCCGCGACGGTTGTGGCGTTCCATCACGACGGTACGCTCAGCATGAATCGCACCTCTGAGCTGGTGCAGGAGTACGGTCAGCAGGGCGGCTTTGTTATGCCCGGTTTCTACGGCGCGACGCGTGAGGGCCAGATCAAGCTGCTCGACCGTGGTGGCGGCGATATTTCCGGCTCAATCCTGGCCAAGTGCCTGGGCGCCGACCTGTACGAGAACTGGACCGACGTTTCGGGCTTCTATTCTGCCGATCCTCGCATTGTTCCCGAGGCTCAGCCCATTGCGCGCGTTACCTACGAGGAGCTGCGCGAGCTTTCGTACATGGGTGCGAGCGTTCTGCACGAGGAAGCTGTGTTCCCCGTGCGCGAGGCTGGTATTCCGCTGGTCATCAAGAACACCAATGCGCCGCAGGACCCCGGCACCATCATTAGCGAGACGGCTGATGAGGGCGAGGCGGAGCCCATCATTACCGGCGTGACCGGCAAGCGCGGCTTTGTCGCCATCAACGTGGCCCGCGACCGCACCAAGCCCCGCGTTGGCTTTATGCGCCGTGCGCTTTCGGTCTTCGAGCGCTATGACGTTTCCGTCGAGCATATGCCCACCGGCGTCGACCGCTTTGGCGCCGTGGTGCAGGAGCAGGATGTGCACGATTCGCTGTACTCACTCGTGGGCGACATCCAGCAGGAGGTCGAACCGCTCGAGATCGAGGTTGTCGAGGGCTTGGCGCTCATCGCGACCGTCGGCCGCAACCTGCGCGGTCGTGCGGGTATCTCGGGCCATCTGTTTGGCATGCTCGGCCAGGCCGGCGTGAGCGTGCGTATGATTTCGCAGAGCTGTGACGAGATCAACATCATTATCGGTGTCGAGGAGAAGGACTTCGACCTAGCGATTCGGACCATTTACCGTGCCTTCTCCGATGAGAACGGCATTGTGAAGGTCTCCGACCTGGAGGCTCCCGCGCCGGTCGATCCCGCTCTGGCCGCGCTCAAAAAGTAGCGACTGCTCGGTAGATTTTTGGGTCATGTCTCAAAAAACTACGGCGGGGCGTTTCGTTTCGGTTTCGTTTCGACGGGGCGGGTTTCGTGCCCGCCCTGTTCTTGTATAAACTGGCAACAATAATCGGCCTGCTCGGCGTGCGGGCAAAAGCCACAACCTTTAAAGGGGGAAGCATGAAACAGTACACGGTTGCTATTTTGGGCGCGACGGGAGCCGTGGGCACCCAGATGCTCGAGTGCCTCAACGAGCAGGAGTTCCCGGTCGGCAAGCTCAAGCTGTTGGCAAGCGCACGCTCCGCGGGCAAGACCGTTGAGTTCCGCGGCGAGCAGATCGTGATTGAGGAAGCTTGCCCCGAGGCCTTTGAGGGCTGCGACATCGTGCTCGGCGCTGCCGGCGACGATATCGCCAAGGAGCTGCTGCCCGAGGCCGTCAAGCGCGGTGCCGTCGTGGTCGACAACAGCCATGCCTTCCGTATGGATCCCGAGGTACCGCTGGTCGTGCCCGAGATCAATGCCGACGATATCAAGTGGCATCACGGCCTTATCGCCAATCCCAACTGCGCGACCATCATCGGCCTGGTTCCCACGTGGCCGTTGCATCAGCTCGCCGGCGTGAAGCGCATGATCGTGTCCACGTATCAGGCAGCTTCGGGCGCCGGTGCCCCCGGTATGGCCGAGCTCGAGGCTCAGCTGGCCGCCCTGGGCAGCGGCGAGGAGATTCCCGAGCCGCGCGCGTTTGCCGCCCAGCTGGCGAGTAACCTGATTCCGCAGATTGGCGGCGTCAAGGAGGAGGGCTTTACCTCCGAGGAGATGAAGCTACAAAACGAGGGCCGCAAGATTATGCATCTGCCCGAGCTGCGCGTGAACTGCACCTGCGTGCGCGTGCCCGTGCTGCGTTCGCACTCCGAGAGCATCACGCTCGAGTTTGAGCGCGACATTACGGTGGAAGAGGCCCGTGCTGCGCTGGCTGCCGCTCCGGGCGTGAAGCTGGTTGACGACATGAGCGCCGAGGATGCACACGACCGCTTCCCCATGCCGATGGACACGTCCGACCAGGACCTGATCTGGGTCGGTCGCGTGCGTCGCGACATCTCGAACCCCGAGGCTGCGCGCGGCATCACCTTCTGGTGCTGCGGCGACCAAATCCGTAAGGGCGCGGCAACCAACGCCGTCCAGATCGCCAAGCTGCTCTGCAAGTAGGTTGACCTGTCCGGCGGGGGCCGGGCTTAGTTTTCAGAACGTCCTCGACCATGTGTGGCGCCTTGTCCTGCTCCTTCGGAGCCGCGGACAAGGCGCCACACTGGTCTGCGGAGTGTTCTGAAAACTAAGCCCGGCCCCCGCCTGCGGTGACGCTGCTGCAGGCGGCCTACGATGGGGCCGTTATTGGTTGAGGCCGCTGGGCTGATGTGGGGGCGCGCGGCTGTTGCGGGCTCTGGTCCCAGCGGCCTCGGCGCTTTGCGCCTGCTGCCTTGGGTGACTTTGGGGTCGATTGGGGTTGTCTGCACAATTCGCGGTATTATGGTGCGGAGTTTTGAAAGGAGCCGCCGGTGGTCACGACGACGTTTGCTTCGCCTTTGGGCGAAATCTTGCTTGCCGCTGATGGCCGCGGTCTGACGGGGCTTTGGTTTGAGGGGCAGGAGCATTTTGGCTCCACGCTTCTCAAAGAAGATCCCGAACATGTTGAAGGCGCCGATGCAGTTTCTGGTGCTGGCGGCATGTCGTCGGTGAGTCCTGCAAATGGTGCGGCGTCTTCGGTGCTTGAGCGTTCGTGGGCTTGGCTGAATGCTTATTTTGCAGGGCAGGAACCTCGGTTTACGCCGCCGTTGCATTTGATTGGCACGGCGTTTCAGCGTGAAGTTTGGTTTGAGCTGCTTTCTATCCCGCGTGGCGAGGTCGCCACTTATGGCGAAATTGCGGCTCGTGTCGCCGCCCGCCATCGTGTACCGGGAAACGAGGCGCCCGTTGTGTCCCCCCGTGCGGTGGGGGCTGCGGTCGCTCGCAACCCTGTTTCGATTATCGTGCCGTGCCATCGCGTGGTGGCGGCCGATGGTTCGCTCAACGGATATGCCGGCGGGCTCGATCGCAAGGAGTGGCTACTTCGGCTCGAGGGTGCGTACGAGGAGTAACGCTCGAGTACTTTGCCTGAAGTAGCCGACTTCGACCAAAGCTCGCTCGAGTTCGCTTTGATCAGAGCACTTAAGACCCTTGTTTTCTGTCAATAGTGCTATCTGTTCGTTGATGGATATCCACGACTTCTGGTATTTCATTTAAGCCTCTTGATATAAAAAGAGCTGGAGTTGCGCATCGTTGAGAGGCTTTCCAGCTTTAGAGACATAAAATTATAAGATACGATGACCTGCGTCAAGGAAGCTGCCAGATGACCTTGGAGCGGCTGATTGCCTGGACTAAAACCTGATGCGCGGGACGGCGCCCCACGCTATTCAGCGCGCTTGATAGGATGACGGACCACAGTCTTAAGTTTCTCCGGTGCACATTTGCGTGGATCGGAGAGATAGATTTCGTGATGTAAACGGGTATCTGAGAAGTCGGGGACATAGCCCTGCTCGGTCGTGTATTCATGCATAGCGTCTACGGTTGCCGGTTCGTTGTCGTAGGGTCCGGTGTGCATGCATTGAACGCAGAGACCCTCGTCAACTTTAAGCAGTTCGACGGCGGAAAAGTCCAGTTTCTTTTTGGTCGTGGCTTCCGCGACCGCCCAGTCAAAGTCATCTCGGGTGACGAAATCGGGTAGGCGGATGCACGAGATAAAGTTGAAATCGTCCTTGCGTACATAATCGATGTCGCCGCTCGGGGAGTCTTGCCACCAGAAACCCTCGAGCGGCGGTACCACAAAGTCGAAATAGCCCTCGATACTCCTTGAGCCTTTCTTCGACATCTTGACGGTATAGGCGATGCCGTAAAGCAGCGGCAGGGCGTTTTGATACTCGCCACCTTTGGTATTTGGGTCGCCCTTTCCGCGAACGGCAACGTAACTCATAGGCGGGACAGTTACGATACTCGGCTTGCTTGCAGGTTTGTAGAGCTCCTTGCATTCCTTCTTAAAGTCGAACGCCATGTTGGCCGCCTTTCTGCATATTGGCCTGCTTAGATAGCTGAATCATATCATAGAAACGAACAGCTGTTCGAATGATTTGGCTGACAGATTGAGATGCGTGCGTTGTGTTTGGCGGTCGGCCTGACCCCGTCGATGATTTATCGGCCTCCCCGGCGCCCTATCTATAGCTGCCGTTTCCCCATATAAAACCTGCCAAAATAAACCTGTCCCTTTTTGGTCGGTGCGAAATGGGTAATACTAAAGAGTTATCCGACCAGATGGGAATTAATCGATGGCCTATATCGAATTCAAAGACGTCATCAAGGCATACGGCGAGGGCGACGCCCGCATTCACGCGCTCGACGGCGCGAGCTTTACGGTCGAGCGCGGTGAGCTCGCCATCATTCTGGGCGCTTCGGGCGCCGGCAAGACCACGGCCCTCAACATTCTGGGCGGCATGGATACGGTAACCTCCGGCACTGTGACGGTGGACGGGCGCGACGTGAGCTCCGCCAATGAGGCGCAACTCGTGGAATACCGCCGCGCCGACGTCGGCTTTGTCTTCCAGTTCTACAATCTGGTTCCCAACCTGACGGCGCTCGAAAATGTTGAGCTCGCAGCTCAGATTTGCCCCGATTCGCTCGATGCCGAGCAAACGCTTTGCCAGGTTGGCCTGGGTGAGCGCCTCGCCAACTTCCCCGCGCAGCTTTCGGGCGGCGAACAGCAGCGCGTGTCCATTGCCCGTGCACTGGCCAAGAACCCCAAGCTGCTTTTGTGCGACGAGCCCACGGGCGCGCTTGACTACAAGACCGGCAAGCAGATCTTGCAGCTGCTACAGGACACCTGTCGCAAGCAGGGCATCACGGTCATCATCATCACGCACAACTCCGCACTCGCGCCCATGGCCGATCGCCTGATTCGCTTTAAGAGTGGTCGCGTGGAGAGCGAGACGGTCCAGCAAAATCCCGTGTCGATCGAGACGATCGAGTGGTAGCGCCCATGGACCAAGATCGCCAAAACAACCAAAACCACGATATGGAACATGCGGGTCGCGACCGGGAGTTCGCGACCTACCGTACCGCTCAAAGCTCAAACGATATGGTCCCGACGGTGTTTCGCCGTGGCATCTACCGCACAATCCGAGGCAGTCTTAAGCGCTTCTTGTCCATCGTGGTCATCACCGCGCTTGGCGTGAGCGTGATGTGCGGCCTTAAGGCGGGCTGCGCGGATCTGCGCGATTCGGTTGACGCCTACTTTGACCAGCAGAGTGTCTATGACATTAACGTGCAGTCGACCTATGGCCTTACGCGCGACGATCTTGCGGCTATCCAAGAGGTCGACGGTGTCGAGACGGCCGAGGGCATCTACACCGAGACCGCCTACACCGCCGTGGGTACAACGCGCGAGCGCGTGGTCGTGCAGAGCCTTTCCAAGGAGAATATCGATCAGCCGATGCTGGTGAGCGGCGATTTGCCCGAGAGTGCCGGTGAGGTTGCGGTGACATCGAAGTTCCTGAAGGCTTCGGGCAAAAAGCTAGGCGATACCGTGAGTTTTGCCGCCAATGATGCGAACTCGTCGAACCAAAGCGCTAAGGACCAGTTTGCCGCGGGCGATTACACCATTACGGCCGAGGTCCTCGATCCCACCGATGTGAGCTCCGACTCGACCGTCAACGACTTTCGCGCTGCTTCGGCTGCGGACTATAAGTTCTATGTGAGCGAGGATGCCGCGACGTCGTCGTCCTATTCCGCGATCCACGTGGTCGTCGAGGGGGCCAAGGACCTCAACTCCTATTCCGATGCCTATACGGCAAGGATTGACGAGGTCAAGGGCAATATCGAGAAGATTCGCGACGAGCGCGAGAAAGCGCGTGCTCAGGAGCTGACGGCCGATACGCCGGCGAGCTTGGACGCGGCTGAGCGTCAGGCGAATATGCTCTTTGGGATTGAGCAGGACAACATCAACCGCATGGCCGAGGGCAGCGAGGAACGCGTTCAGGCACAGACCGATTTGAACCAGCGCCGCGCCGCCGCCGACCAGCAATTTGCCGATGCCCGTGCCGAGCTTTCCGATCTGGGCGAATGCACTTGGTACATCCAGGACCGCGATAGCATCGCAAGCTACTCGAGCGTGGAGAGCGACAGTTCCTCAATCGAGGCCATCGCCACCGTATTCCCGTTTATCTTCTTTATCGTCGCCGTGCTCATCAGTCTCACCACCGCCACCCGCATGGTCGAAGAGGAGCGCACGCTCATCGGCCTGTACAAGGCGCTCGGCTATTCACGCAGGCGTATCCTGTCCAAATACGTGGACTATTCACTGTGGGCTTGTCTGATCGGCGGCGTGCTTGGCAACATTGTCGGATTTGTGGGCCTACCACTGTTCCTGTTCACGGTATTCGACGACATGTACTCGCTGCCCCAGATGCTGCTTTCGTACGATATCGTGTCCTCAATCGTCTCGGTGGCGCTGTTTGCCGTGGGCGTGGTGGGCGCCACGATTATCGCCTGCCGCCACGAGATGGCCGAGGCCCCAGCCTCGCTCATGCGTCCCAAGGCTCCGCGTGCCGGCTCGCGCATTTTGCTTGAGCGCATCGGCTTTATCTGGCACCGTATGGGCTTTTTGAACAAGGTGGCGGCGCGTAACCTGTTCCGCTACAAAAAGCGTGCCCTTATGACCATCTTTGGTATTGCCGGCTGCACCGCGCTCGTGATCTGCGCTCTGGGCATCCGCGATACGTCGATAGCGCTTTCGCCCAAACAGTACGGGCATATCACGCGCTACGACTTGCTGGCGGTCGCCAATCCCGACGACTTTACGCAGACGTGCGCGGCACTAGAGGAGCGAAGCGCGGTCAAGGATTCCGGTGTGACCGTGAATTCGACGCTGCCGATTATGACCGACAACGTCACCTTTACATTTGGCGGCAAAAGCGAGACAGTGCTGTTAATCGTGGTGCCCGATGACTGCGTGAACGATCTGGACGATTACGTGCGCCTTGAGGACGAGTCCAAAGAGTCGCTGTCTTTGCGTGACGGAGATGTGTATCTGAGCAAGAGTTCACAGCTGGCGCTGGGGATTCAGCCGGGTGATGCGGCGCGCGTCCAGGATTCGTCGCTCAATGTTGCTAAGGTCAAAGTCAGCGACATTTCGCTCAACTATCTGGGCAACACACTCTTTATGACGCAGGGCACCTATGAGCGCGCGTTCGGTCGAAGCGCGCGCCTTAACGGTGTCCTTGCGTTGCTGAAGGGCTCGTCGGCCGACCAGATTGCGTTTAGCAAGAAGCTTAAGAGTGACGGCTGGCTTACGATTTCGAGTACGGCCGAGCATCAGGAGAACGCTGATGCGAACTTTACGATTATCAATTCGGTCGTGGCGCTCGTAACCTTTATGGCGGCGTGCCTATCGTTTGTGGTGGTGTTTACGCTGTCCAACACCAACATTTCGGAGCGCGAGCGCGAACTGGCAACCATCAAGGTGCTGGGCTTCCGTCGCGGCGAGGTGCACCACTACGTCAACAAGGAGACGCTGATTTTGACGGCGATTGGTGCCGCGCTGGGCGTTCCGCTGGGTAGCCTGCTGGCCGAGAGCTTTACGTACATTCTGCAGATGCCGTCGCTCTACTTTGACGTTGAGGTCGAACCGCTGAGTTATGTGCTCGCCGTAGTGCTTTCCTTTGTCTTTACGTTTATCGTCAACCTCGTCACCAACCGAACGCTCAACAAGATCGACATGGTCGGCGCCCTCAAGAGCGCCGAGTAACCTGTCCTTGGATTCAAGTTCTAGCGAGTTGCCGACGCGCCCGCAGCAGCATTTTTGCATAAACCGCTCCGTCAAATGCATACTTTGACGGAGCGGTTGCTTTTTGCCCACAGGTACCCCAGGGGGCGCCGTGCAAATTCCGGAATATTCAGCATCCCGGGGTCCGCGGGCGCGGGGGCGGGGGTGCAAAACTGCGCTGAAAGCCCCGATTCTGAGTCCCAACGCCTCTAGAGCCGCTCGTTTTTTTACAGGATGCGGCCCATGGTGCCTGCCTTTCGCCCAAAATCCAGTATGCAGGCA
>UQZD01000050.1:0-9621 GCA_900545485.1 uncultured Collinsella sp.
CGCGTCATAGGTGGTGGACATTATACGGCACAAAGCAGCAACGCGGCGGCGCGCCTGACCGAACGAGGGTATGGGGACTCGTTCGGCCAGACGCGCCGCCGCTGTTTGTGATCCCTTTTCCTCCGTCCCCTTCGGATCACGTGATTCCTTGGGGACGGAGGAATAGGGATCGTCCTTTGGCCTGCGGCGACCTTGGAAACCGAATGATGGTACGAGCATCCATTCGGCTCCCAAGACCGCCGCGGGCAGAGTTGGGTGAGCCGGCAAACGCGGCAGCGTGCTTACTCCCCCGCCACGCTCGCGCGCAGCTTGGCGGCGATGGGCTCGGATACCAGCAGGAACACGAGCATGACCACGGAGCACGCCAAGCACACGATCCAGGTGCTCGCAAAGGAGCCCGTGGCGTCGAACAGCACGCCCGAGACAATGGCGCCCACGGTGCCGCCGACCATCTCGAGCGAGGTGATGGTACCCGTGACCTTGCCGAGGTCGGCCATGCCAAACTGCTTGGACGCGGCAATAGTAGGCGTGATGGTGCCCATGCACGTTCCGACGCCAAAGCTCACGGCAGCCACGATGGGACCAAGATCGGTCGCGGGGAAGCACAGCGCCACACAGGCGACAATACACGCAACGGATCCCAGCACGTTGCCAAAGCGCAGGCCAAAGCGATCGTAGATGGCGCCGAGCGAAATCTTGGCGATAACGACGGTGACCATATAGGCCGAAAGCACCGTACCGGCCCACATGGGATCGTGGCCGCCCGTGACGATCTTGGCGCCGTTGACGGTAACGCTCGTCATGTTGGTGACTTGGTTGGGCAAGATGGCGCCGTTAACGAGACCCATAAAGAGGAAGGCGACGACAAGCAGCCAAAACGCCGGGCTCTTCTTGATGCGAGACCAGCCGACGCTAACCTCGGGCGCCGTGTGCTCGTCCTTGTCGCCAGCCGTCGAGACGGACGGATCGTCCGGGTTCTCGCCGAGCGGCTTAAGGCCGATCTCGGAAGGCTTAGTGCGGAAGGAGTAGGCCGTGATGGGCAGTGCCGCCACCATGCAGACGGCAGCGAGTACCAGGAACGCAGAGCGCCAGCCCACACTCACGATAAGCGAGCTCACGATCGGCGAGAGAATAGCGTCGCCAAAGCCCGAGCCCGAAAGTGCGATGGAGATGGCAAGGCCTCGCTTGGCGGTAAACCAGTTGGCGGTCACTAGGCTGATGAGCAGGCGGGTCGAGGCCACAGCGAAGCAGCCCGAAACGGCAAAGAGCACGTAGACCTGCCACAGCTCACCGACAAAGCTCATGCTGGCAAGAACGGCAGAGGTAGCGATAACGGTGAGCGAGCCCAATACGCGGCCACTCACCTTATCGGCAACATGGCCAATGACAAGCGATCCGATAACGCTCACCACGGTAGAGATCGCATTGGAGATGTTGTACTGCGCAAGAGATATTCCCAAGTCGCTGACGATGAGCGGCTGGAACAGGCTCATGCAGTTGACGAAAATCGTGTAGCACGTGGCCATGATCACGAAGCCGGAGGCCACCACGAGCCAGCCGGGGAAGAACTTACGCTGCTGGGGCATACTGCTCCTTATTTAACAAACGAATAGCCGGCGCCGGGCGCCGGTAGTGCCCAAGATTGCCTTGAAAGACAAGGGCATAGGCCTTACGGCCATGCCCGCAGGCTTGAAAGGCAAGGTTGGGTGCTACCGGTGGTCGGCGATATAGCCCAAAGCGACGGCGGTATAAGCCGCAGCACCGAGCGGCAGCTCGGCATCGTTAAAACGTGCCTTGGGATGGTGCTGGGCAAAGTGTTCGTCCGTGTCGGTTACGGCCGCGCCCACGGTAAAGTACGCACTCGGAATCTCGCTCGAGATAAGCGCGAAGTCCTCACTCGCCATGGCATGGAAAAGCGGCAAGAAAGCCGCCTTGGGCAGCACTGCGCCCACGTAGCCAAGCGACACCTGAGTCATATCGCTGTCGAGTACAAGCGGCGGAACATCCGAAAGCGTCTCGATGGTCGCCGACGTACGATATGTTGTGGCAACGCCGTTTACGACCTCCGCGATGCGGGTCTTGAGGTGCTCCATGAGCTCGACGTCAAAGCCGCGCAGCGTGCCTTCGAGCACGCAGGTATCTGGGATGACGTTGGCCGCTTGGCCACCGGCAAACTTACCCACGGTCAGTGCGACCTCCTTGGCCGCCGGCACTTCGCGAGCGATAAGCTCCTGGAGCGCCAGATGCACATGCACGCCGGCCGTGATGGGGTCGATGCAAATCTCGGGGCTCGAGCCATGGCCGCCCTTGCCCTGAAGCGTGATACGAAAACCGTACACGCCCGAGAGCGCCGGGCTGCCGTAGAGCACCAGGCCGAGCGGCGACTGGCTATTGACATGCATGGCAAAGGCGACCTGAGGACGCGGGTTCTGCAGCAGACCGTCGGCGATGGCGGCGCGGGCACCCTCAAAGGTTTCCTCGCCCGGCTGGAACAGCAACTTGACCGTAGCGTTGGCATCAACAAGCTCTGCCTCGCGCGCTTTGAGCATACGAGCCGCACCAAGCAGCGCCGTCGCGTGCATATCGTGACCGCAAGCGTGCATGCAGCCGTTGGTGGATGCAAAGGGCTCGCCGGATTCCTCGGCAACGGGCAGGGCGTCCATGTCGCCACGCAGCATGATGACCGTACCGGCCTGCTCATTCGTGCAGATGCCATTGCCTTGGGCCGCGGCGGCACCGGCGCCGACAAGGCCCACAACGCAGGAACCATCGACGAGCGTAGCAAATGGGATGTCCATCTCGGTCAGGCGCGCTTGGATATACGTAGAGGTCTGCGGGAGGCTATTACCCAGCTCGGGCATCTGATGTAAATCGTGTCGCCACGCAGCGAGCTCGTCTGCAAAAGCCTGAGCTTCTGCAACAAGACCGTCACCGATAGCGGTCTGCGCCGCCGCGGTGGCCTTGGGCGCTGATTGCGGTTGAAGATCGGACAGTGCTGGTGCCATAGATGCCCTCCAGTAACGTTTTTGCAGCAAGCACTTTGATAGCGTAAAGTGCAAGGTACTACTTTAAGGGCGACGCATAAAAAATGCCGCCCCGGGAGGCGGCGCAACAAATTGTTTACAATTGCGGACGCGGCTTTCGACGCAAAAAATCGAAATGCGTCTCGCTCAAGATAATCGAAAGAAAGATGAGCGCGAAGCCGGCGAGCAGGCGCGAGGTGAGCGCCTCCCCCATCAGCAGCACCGAGAACAGCACACCCGAAGGCGACTCCATCGAAAGGAGCAGCGAGCCCGTTGAGGCCGGGACATGCGCCAGGCCGACGTTTTGGATGAGCAGAGCCACACACGTACAGCCCACCGATAGAAACGCCATCACACCGATAAAGCTCGGCGTCCACACGGACAGCGGCGCTTGGGTCTCGAATAACAGCGACGAGATCAGGCTCAGCACGCCGTTGCCCACAAACATCCAAAACGTGATGACGTTGATGTCCATCTTGCGGCCATACTTGGCGGTCACCGCCATCTGGATGGCAAAGAAGACCGCACCGCCCAGTGTGATGACATCGCCGACATTGAACTCGACGCTATCGAGCGCCACCAGACCAATGCCCGCCAGGCACAGCAACGCGGCGCCCAAGTTGTAACGAGTAAGCTTTTCGCCGCTTAGGACGTAGCTCGCAAACGGCACGAAGATGCAATAGGTACCCGTCAAAAATGCACTCTTGCCCGCCGTGGTCTGTGCCAGGCCAATCGTCTGCAAACCGTACGCGCCCCACATAAGTGCGCCCATACCAAGTCCGACGATAAGGTTGCGGGCATTAAAGTGCGCGATGATGCGTTTGTGGAAGATGGCGAACATAACCAGCGAAGCCGGAAGAAAACGAATATAGAGCAGTTCGAACACCGGAATGGTGTCGAGCGCATCTTTCATGGTGGTAAAGGAATAGCCCCAGATGACCGCCACCGATAGCAGCAAGACCTTCCAGAAGAACGGGGAACGCGCGCCGGCGCCGCGGGAGGTGCCGCCGGCGCCCAGGTCCTCCCGTGCGACAGGGCTATCGGGCATGTTTTCGATTTCGTTGGCAGCGTATTGGGCCATGGAACATCCTCACACTCAATCTGGGCGTGGTGTCCGCACGCGTATGGCTGCGTGCCGCCTCATGGTCAAATAAAAACGGGGCGCACCGGACCCCCGGCACGCCCCGCTACTGTAGCAACAACCGGCGTTGCATCGCAATCCAGCCCACTAAAGCGTTTTGTTCCGCCGTTCTACCGAACGGCGGACCGGCCGACGCTGCGCGAGCCGCATTCACGCCAATCTGACGTTCAATTTCAAGGGCGCGACCAGAAGGTCAGCGCCCTTTCATTTCACGTCACCTTGGCGCAAATGCGGCTCGCTCGCTGGCATTAGTGCTACATCAGCGTTAACGTTGCCGCACTAAATTAGCTTTGTCGACTCCAGCTTTTCGATGATCCAGTCGTTGACTTTGATGACCGGACGGCGGAAGACGACGCCCAGGGCCAGCGACGGAATCAGATAGCTCGCCAGAATACCCAGCTCAACCCAGTACTCCATATGGTAGGCGCCTGCCATGGCAGCATGCATGGCGTTGATGCCGTGAGTGAACGGCAGGAACGGATAGATCGCCTGGAACACAGGACCGGTCATCTCGATGGGGAACGTGCCGCCCGAACCGCCGACCTGCATGACCAGCAGCACGACGGCGAGCGCCTTGCCGATATCGCCAAACGAAACCGTAAGCGTGTAGACGATATTGGAGAACACGAGACTCGCGACCCAGCCCGCCAGCACAAACTGCAGCGGGTCGTCGCACTGGATGCCAAAGAACAGGATGTCGCCCGCACACACGAGCGTTGCCTGCAGCAGGGCCAGACCGCCAAAGAACAGGTAGCGGCCCAGGTAGATCTCGTGCAGGCGCACGGGGATGAGCTCGTTGATAAGCTCATCGTCAACCGAGACCTTCATCATGGCCGCCAGCACGATCGAGCCGACCCAGAGCGACAGAATCGTGTAGAACGGCGCCATGGCCGAGCCGTAGTTGCGGATCGGATAGACCGGCTTGCGATCGAGCGCGACGGGGCCGGAAAGCGACACGGCCAGACCCTCGGGATCGTTGCCAATCATCGTCTTGATCGTGGCGAGGTCATCCGACATCAAGGCGCCGTCGAGCTCGTCCTTAAACGCACTGATCTTGTCCGACGCCTCGCCCAGCTGATCAGAAGCCTTGTTGACCAGCTTTGCAGCCTTGGAGAGGCCCTTTGCCAGCGAACCGGATGCGTCGGTCAGGCCGCCTACGGCGCTATCCAGGTCGCCCGAGATGCCATCAAGCGAGTCCAGAATGCCCGAAACCGTCTTCTTGAGCTCCTTGGCCTTAACCGAGAACGTGGAATCGTAATCGGATTTGGCACCCGCGATGCCGGCCTTGGCATCAGCGATGGCCTGATCGACCTCGGCACGCGAGTTGTTGACCTCGGCCATGCTATCGGAGAGAGACTTCGCGGTAGCCGCCAGATCCTTGGCATTGTTGCGGTACTCAACGGCGATTCTGCCCAGCGACGTCGCGGCGGACTTGAGGCCGTCCTTCAAATTCTCATCGCTCACCTGGTCGGCAAGGCTGCGGAGCTGATCGGCCATCGCATCGATATCCTTGGCGCGCGCATTGAGGGCCGCAGCGGCATCGTTGAGTTGGGACACCGTAAGGTCGACATGCTGGTTTGCGGTGTCGAACGCCTTCGCGAGCTCGGCAGACACATTGTCGAACGAACCAGCACTTCCATCGATTGCGGCATCGATGGCATCGTTTGCCGCCTTAAGCGCTTCTTTGGAATCATCGATGCCGCTTTTGGCATGTTCCATGAGCTGCTTTGTCGACTCATCGACGGCACCGGTCTGCTTGAGCATGCCGCTCGCCGACGTCAGCGAATCGGACGTGGAGCTCAAAATGCCCGCCAGCGACGAAGCATTTGCCTGAACGTCTCGCAGGTCCTCAATCGAATCGCCGAGCGTCGAGGACAGGTTGGCGATAAAGTTGCTGACCTGGTCGGTGCTCATGTAATCGAGCAGGCTGGACACCGTCTTAAGACCGATGCTCGTAATGGTCTCGGTAAAAGTTTCGTTAACCTGGCTCTGGACGGCGCTCGAACCCTTCTCGGTCACGATCTGCGCAATGGCGTTGGCCTTCTGATTCTCGTAGAACTCGATATCGGCATGCTTCACGTCGGTCGAGAAAAGCGTCATCATGTCAGCGCTAAACGTTTTGGGGATAACGACGGCAGCATAGTACGCGCCCGACTTAACGCCCTCGATAGCCTTTTCGCGATTGTTGAGCACAACCCAATCGAAGCTCTCGTTGCCGCGTAGGGTGGCGGTCACGTTTTCGCCCACGTTAACCTCGACGGGGATCAAATCGCTCTCGTAACCCTCATCGGTGTTGACCACGGCGATCTTAAGATTGCCGGTGTTGCCGTACGGATCCCAGCTGCCGGCGATGTTAAACCACGCGTACAGACACGGTACGATAATGAGGCCCATCACGACAACCAAGCCGATCACGGAGCGAGACACGTTTTGGACATCGCGCTTAAACAGATGCAGGATGTTCTTCATTTATGCCTCACCTCCTTTGGAGTGCTTGCCAAGCGCGGTGGTATCTCCATCATTTGTGGCTGTGCTGTCGCTGCCCTGAGATTTATGGTGCGAGCCGATATGCGGCAAGCGGCCCGTGGACTGATCGCCGCCCTTGGCACCACGCTCGCTGGCGTTGAGGCCAAACATGTGGCGGGCGGCAGGAATGGCGGCCGTGTGTTCGCGCATCTCGCGACGCAGGTCCTCATCCGAAAGCGCCGAGATGCGCATCTGGGTATTGAGGCTCGCTCGGATATATTCGATATTGATAAGCCAGCCGCAGATGGCAATAACCGAGATGATCCAAATGACAAGCAGGATGATCTTGCCGTTATTGTCGATATCGAGAACCGTCGACAGGACAAAGAGCAGGACCTGAACGCCCACCACGGCGGCAAAACCGCCCTTGATGTAGTACGGGTAGCGATGTTCAAAGGCGACCGCATGATCGAGCAGTTCGCGACGGTACGAATCGGAATCGAGCATGACGCGCATGGCCGTGCGCAGCGAGTAGCGCTGGCGCGGCAGGTCGTTGGACTCGCAAATCATCATACCGGTCGTGGAGAGCTGTTTATCAAAGAGCAGGTTAAGGTTGAGCAGCAGCGGACGCAGCTGCAGGCCGATAAAGAGCGCCACGATCAAGAACACGCCCAGAATGCACAGGTTAAACAGGTAGTTGAACGAATACATGCCGCCGACCGTCTCGCGCAGCAGATTGATGCCGTAGGTAAAGGGCAGCAGCGGGTGCAGCCACTGGAAGAAGCCGGGCATCATCTCGATGGGGTACATGCCCGACGAACCCGGGATCTGCACGATGACGAGAATGACGCCGATAGCCTTGCCGATATGCTTAAACGTGGTGGACAGCGCATAGATGATATTGACGTAGGTGAACGAAATGGCGATGCCGCCCAGCACGAACAGCAGCGGGCTGACGCACTGCACGCCAATCACCAGATCGCCTACCGTAACGATGATGGCCTGCAACGCGCCCAGGATCACCATGAGCAACCAGCGGCCAAAGTAGCCTTGGCGCGCCGTAAAGCTGCCAACACCTTCACGGTCGACCTCGAGCTTGTAAATGGCGATGAGCACATAGCCGCCCACCCAAAGCGCCAGATTGGTGTAGAAGGGAGCGATGCCCGAGCCAAAGCTCTTGACCGGATAGATTGACTTGGACGTCAACTCAACCGGAGACGCCATGAAATCTGCCACGTCATTGACATCGACGCCCATCAGATCGGCCAGCTCGCCCATGGACTCGGAGGTCTGCAGCGCCGCGATGTCATTGGCGGCGGTTGCAAGCTTGTCCTGGACCTTGGCAAGCGAGGAATCGGTCTGGGACAGCGTGGTCTTGGCCTGGCCGAGCGTAGCGCTAAGCTGCGCCAACGTGCCGCGCGCATTTGCAAGTGTAGGTGTCATACCCGAGACGATACCGGTCAGGTCGCCCGAAACGGCAGCAAAAGAGTCGAGCGCGCTCGAGGCCTTCGGCAGCGCGTTTTGGCCCAAGTCCGTCTGGGCTTGGCCAAGGTTGGTCGCACCGGTATGAATTGCGTTATTGATAGCGTCACTGGCACCCGAAACAGCCGCTGCGTCATTCGCCATGGCGCTCGACTGCGCGGACAGACCGTCCTTGATGCTCTGAAGCTTTTCATTCTGCTCTCGAAGCAAATCGATGGTCGATACAATGCGCGCGTCAATTTCCTCGGAACCTGTCGACGTGTCATTGGCGAGAATCTCTAAGTGCCCGATAACGGCCTTATTGTGGTCGATCGTCGCTTGGAGAGACTCGAGCGAGTTGTCGATACGGGTGGTCGTAGATGTGACCGTGCCCGTCAGCTTGCCGATGGCAGCGTTCGCAGAGGCTGACGTCTTGGTGAGCGCAAGGCTGCCTTCCGAGAGCGCCTTGGAGAGCGAGGCGACAGAGTTGCCCGCCGTGGCGCGAGCCTCGCCCAGCAGGTCATTGCCCTGGGAGATCGCCTGCGTCAGCGACGGCGCCTGACCCTGCAGACCGGCAAGTGCCGCATCTGCCGAGGCAATGGAACCACTCGTCTTATCGATGGCGGCATTCATGTCGCCAATCGAATCACGCACTTCGCCCAACGTATCGGAAGCCTCTGATACCGAACCGGCCAACGAATCCTGAGTCTGGGTTGCCTTGTCCTTTAAATCGACTCCGGCATCCTTGGCAATACTGGCAACGGTCTCGCCCACCGTGGAGACAAATTCCGAGTTGATCTGCTCCTCGATGGTGTTTGCACCGGTGTCGGTAACCTTGGGCGCAATAGCGCTCTTCTTCTCATTGACGTAGTACGTAAGCTTGGGCTGATGGTAGTTGCCGTCGAGCATCGAAACCAGGTTATCCGAGAAGTTCTTGGGGACTACGATGGCCGCATAGTACTCACCGCTCTCGACGCCCTCTTTGGCATCGGCCGCAGAATCGACGAAGGTCCAGCCCAGCTGATCGTTCTCCTTGAGCTGATCGACGACCTGATCGCCCGCGTTGAGCTCGCCCACCAGGTCGTTTTGGGTGCCCCGATCGTTGTTGGCGATGGCAATCTTGATGCCCTGGGTGTTTCCGTACGGATCCCAGTTGGCCACGATGTTGTACCAGGCATACAGCGAGGGAATAACGCACACGCCAAGGGTAACCACCAAGGCGACGGGGTTCACAAGCAGTCGCTTAATGTCGCGCTTAAATATCGCAAAGGAGACCTTTGCATTGGATAGTTTGCTGCCGAGACTCACGCTTGGACCATCCATCCTGTCGTTGAATCGAATCGTACTATCGATAACCATTGTACGTAAGCGCTTTAGCGTCTCAGAGCACAATGGTATTGAGTTTTGCGGGTAGCAATATACTACGAAGACGAATTAACGTACAGTTGTACAGTATCTTTAATTTCAGCAGGTCACAAAACCACAACCCGCACAAATTAGCAATTCAAATAGTCATCGGGGACGTTCTTA
>UQZD01000051.1:0-7422 GCA_900545485.1 uncultured Collinsella sp.
GCGAGCACCCTCGCGACGCTCGCCGCCGCGGCTACCGCGCTCTTCAAAGCGCTTGCCGCCACGGGACTCGCCGCCGCGAGTCCCACGCTCGCCACGCGAACCGCGGCCCTCGCCGCCACGGCGCTCATCACGGCCGCCGCGCTCGCCATCGCGACCGGAACGACGACGATCGCCCGAACCACGCTTGCCGCCACGCGAGCCACGGCCCTCGTCCTCGCGCTCAACACGGCGACGACCGCCGCGGTCCTCGTCCTCGCGGCGACGGCGATGCGCCTCGCCCTGGAACTGCTTGGCACGGCGCTCGGCACGGTTGCCGCGCGGGGCCTGCTCAACGACACCAGCACCGCCGCGCTCCTCGGCAGCCACCTCGCGGGCCACGCTCTCCACAGCCTCGTCCACGCGAGCCTGAACGCCCTCGCGCACGCGGGTCTTGCCGCCGCGCTTGGGACGGCTCGGACGCTCACCGTCGCCGCGACGCTCGTCTCGACCGCGGTTGGAACGACCGGCCACATCACCGTAATCGTCGCCGTTGCGTTTGCCGTCGCGACGCGCCTGCTCAAGCTTCTTCTTGCTCTTGGACTTGCCGCGCTTGGTCTTCTTCTTCACCTTAAAGGCCGCAGGGTCGCGCTCGGGATCAACCGCTGGTGGGTTGGGACCCACATGCAGGTCACCGGCCTCGTAGATGTCGGCCGTCTTGTCCATGAGCTTCTCGATCTCGTAGAACTCGTCGACGTCCTGCTCGGTCACAAACGTAATGGCCCAGCCCAGCTCGCCGGCGCGGCCCGTACGGCCAATGCGGTGGATATAGTCGGTCGGCTCGGCCGGCACGTCAAAGTTCACGACGTAGCGCACGTCGCTAATGTCGATGCCGCGGGCAAGCACGTCGGTTGCCACCAACACGTCGACGGTACCGTCGCGGAAGGCCGAAAGGGCACGCTCGCGCTGGGCCTGGCTGCGGTTGCCGTGGATTGCGGCGGCCTTAATGCCTTTGCGCTCCAGACGACGGCAGCAGCTGTCGGCGCGGTGCTTGGTTCGCATAAAGACGATGGTGCGCTCCGGGCCCTCCTTCTTGAGGAACTCGGGCAACAGGTTATTCTTGGCCTCGATGGACACCGGGAACACAAACTGGTCGACGGTGTCGGCGGTCGACGTGGCGGGCGCGATCTCCACGCGGGCCGGGTCGCTCACCAAGTCGGTGATCTCGCCCACGGCCTCCTCGTCGAGCGTCGCCGAGAACAGCAGCGTCTGACGCTCGGCCGGCGTCTCGCGCACAATGCGGCGGACGGCGGGCAAAAAGCCCATGTCGAGCATGCGGTCGGCCTCGTCGAGCACCAGCACCTTGACCTCGTTCAGGTGGCAGGCACCCTGCTCGATCAGGTCGACCAGACGGCCCGGCGTGGCGACCAGGATGTCGCAGCCATACTTGAGTGCCGCGGTCTGCGGCTTGTAGCTCACGCCGCCCACGACGGTCACGGCAACGTGGCCCGTGACGTCGGCGATTTTGCTTGCGACCTCGTCGATCTGCTGGGCAAGCTCGCGCGTGGGGGTGATGACGAGCATCACGGGGCCACGGCCGTTGCCCTCGGGCTTCTTGGCGCCGCGACGACGGTTGCGGCCGCCGCGCTCGCGCACGGGCTTGGGCGGAGCGATGTGCTCCAGATTGTTCATGGTCGGCAGCAAAAAGGCGGCCGTCTTGCCGGTGCCGGTCTGAGCGGCGGCAAGCAGGTCACGGCCCTCGAGCACTACGGGGATCGAGCCGGCCTGCACGGGCGTGGGCGCCGTGTAGCCCAGGTTCTCGATAGCACGAAGCATCTCGTCGGAGAGGCCCAGCTCGTCAAAGGCGGGCAGGCTCTCGGTAGCGGACTCGACGGCCTGGGCGGCATTGGCCTCATCGGCGGCATCGAAGGCAGCCTGGGTCATGGCCTCGCGGGTCTCGTCCAGAATCTCGGCGTCGGTGACGTCGGATACAGAATTACGCATATGTTGTTGTTCCTTATCTGCACGCGTCATGGGCGCGGCATGCGGCCGCGCGGGCGTGCTTGGTAGTGCGCTAATACATACAAAAACAGGTGCGCACAGAGAGGACGTTGCTCAGCACGCTGGCGATCGCTTTGGCAGCCCTATCACGCGCCGTCCAGACGCAGCAGCTCTAAGCGATGGAGCAGATTCGCCGCCGGTTAGTATACCCGTGCTTCGCATGCCCCCACGTAAACCACAGATGATGAGGCGGACGGGGCGGGTCTGGGCCGATTGTCTCAATCTGTAACAGATGCAGGGCAAAACCGGGTCCAAATGTTACGGAATAAGACAGAGGGGGATTTACGTTCATTCCAAACCAAATCTCTCGCCCTTCCTGCAATTTCGAACATGTGGCCTATAATGTTGCTTTAGTTACGCTATATATTGCGCAGCCATTTAATACGTCGCCCACCGGGGGCCATTAATTCCTATCGCCATATTGGCTAGGAAGCAATCAAAGGAGGTATCCGTGGCAGCAGAGACGCCTTGCTCGGTCCTCTATAACGATATTCGCTCGTTCGGCGGTCTTAAACATCTCGAGATCGCCCGAATGCTCATCAATGGAAACTCTTATCTCGGCAGTACCCTGCTCGAGAAATGCTCTTCCAACCGCTCGTATCTCACCCGTTACATCGTCCATCGCAAGCCTGACCAGTGCGCGCCCTCCATCTACAGCGACTTTACCGTCACCACGCTCAACCTTTCCTCGGCAATCTGCAGCAAGCTCGGCGGCGGCGAGTCCGCCTATCGGGCAATCGCCGAGCACTATCGCGGTCCGGCCGCCAACGAAATGATGTCGGCTCTCGCCAGCTACAAGCTGGACAGCCGCCTATATGCAAATGCCCTCAATCGCATCGACAACTTTGACGGCAATGCCGTGCGCGAAAAAAGCACGCTTTACCTTATGCTCTTTGTGGCAACGGGGGCGCTCGCCGATCCCGTTCAGGGCGTGGCCACCGTCGAGCGCTTTTGCAGCAGCAAGACGGGCGAGCACTTTGGCACCACCGAAACTACCGTCGGACGTGGCTTTATGAGCAGCCTGGAGCAGCCGCGCACCGTCGCCCCCAACCTCGGTCTGCTCAGAACCCATGCCGACAACTGCGCCGACATGCAAATCCATCCCCTCACACGCGATCCGCGCGGCACCGTGATTGGTTCTTTGCCCAAAACCTCGCCCAGCATCACCGATGTAGGCGCCGACGCCTCGCGCGAGCATCTTCGCATTTGGCTTGAGGGTGAGCACTGGTACGCCCAGGGCCTTGGATCGACCAACGGCACGGTGCTCGAATCGGGCGCGCGCGACGGCGATATTGTGATTGAGCCGCCGCGCGACCAACGCGAGCCCGGCAAGATCTATCCCCCCGTGGAAATCGCCAACAGCGACAGACTTCATTTGGGTCTCTATACGACATTCCTTGTCATTGTGGACTAGCGCGGACGGCGATCGGAAGACGGTCGCCGTCCGTCTTTCGTCTTCTACCTTCTGCGTCGTAAACGACAATGCTCAGCGGTATACGTGGGCAGTGCGGCTATCATGGTACTTTACCGATATCCGCACTGCTCGCGTATACGTGCGGCAACCCATGCCAGACAAAGGAACGCCATGGATACTACCGATAGCGCCTATGGCGACAAACTCATCCGTCTCGATACGTTCGATACCGCCGTGGCGGTCGACCCCAGCGCCGAGGACGACGCCAAACGTCGGTTTATGACGCTTATTCTCCAGACGGCCCACCGCAACAACGGCAACATCGGGCACGTGCTGCGCGCGACCAACACGAGCGGCGAGGTCTTTGCCGTCAAGCTGCTCAAGGACAACGCTATCCTTTCCGGCCAAGCCCCCGACCGCTCCGCCGAGCAATCGGCAGCGCACCTGGCCAACACTGCTGCGCTGTTTGAGGAGTACCGTCATCTGTGTACCGTCTCGCACCTGCGCGGATTTCCGCGCGTCTATGGCTACGGATCGTGCGAGGATGACCCTCTCATCCTCATGGAGTGGGTCGAGGGCACCTCGCTCAAGCAGGCGCTGCCCCTGCTTCCGCACGACGCCTCGGGCGGGCTGACCACCCAGATGGTCGCCGCCGTCGGAAACGCCGTGCTTCGTGCGCTCTTGATGACCCAAGGCCTCGTGAATCCGGTCATCCATCGCGACCTGTCGCCTGCCAATATCATGTTCCGCACCACCAGCCGAACGCTCGAGCAGCAGATTGCTGATTGTTCCTTTGACCCCTGCCTCATCGACATGGGCTCCGCGACCATGGCTCTCGGCGACGACACGATCACCCGGCGCGCCGACATCTGGCGCTTTGCCACGCCCGCATACGCCGCGCCCGAGATGCTCACGCAGGATATCGAAGGCATCGCGGCCCTTCGCCGTTCGCCGGCAATCGACGTCTATGCGCTTTCGAGCATTCTGTACCAGCTCTACAGCGGTCGCAAACCGTTTGACTTTGAGTCGACGGACGCCGCTGCAACCGGCTCGTTCTATCTCGTAAAGACCAAGACCAAGCCGGCACCGCTCGAGCCGCGCTGCGAGGGCGATGAAGCGCTCGTCCAAATCATCATGAAGGGTCTCTCAGTCGAGCAGTGCGATCGTCCCACCGAGCAGCAGATGCTCGAGGTGCTCTCGGCATACCCCACCGATGCCGAATCCGAGGGCCGCGAAGGCGCGGGCAGTGACGCCGCAATCGACATCGACTCCGGTACACACCTTAAGGTCGACGTCGCCGGCGAGCGCGCGCGAGAGATCCTGGAGCAGGCCCGGCACGATGCCATGACCCGCCGCCGCTTTATTATCGGTGGCGTCGTTGCAGCCGTTGCGGGGCTCAGCGTCATTGGGGCGGCGACTCATGGCTTTGGCATCCCCGACTACCTTGACGGCATCCGCGGTTCACTTGACGACTACACTTGGGATCAGCTGCAGGAGATTTCGCTCAAGATTAAGGCCGCCGAGACCCGTAGCGAGGCACGCGAGATTGCCAAGCGCTATCACCTGCTCGATGCCGATGGGCATATCCCCTATCCGTGCACCAAGCGTGTCACGCTCACCAACGGGCTGCAGGTTGGCGCGCAGCTTGTGGGCATCCGCCACGATGAGCTTCTGGACGGGACGGGCAAGGCCGGACTGACGTTTATGTTCGATGCGGGTATTGCCGAGCGCAACGCTGCGGCTGAACCGCCGAGCGCCGGCTGGGCAGTTTGCGAGCTGCGGGAATGGCTCGACGGCGACGGCCTTAAGCTGCTGCCCAACAAGTTGCGCGCGCTCATCAAATCTGTCAAAAAGGTCTCGAATAACGCTGGCGCCGCCAACAGTGCATCGTGTCTGAGCGAGTTGCCCGCAACCCTTTGGCTGCCCGCCATGGTCGAGCTGTGCGGTACGCAACCGCCCGATTCGTTTGCCGAGGACTATCACTACCTGGCAGACATCTACAACGGCGAGGGCAAGGAGTATCAGCTCTTCCGCGAGCTCAAGGTGAGCCCGTATTCCACGAACGAGACGATGGTCCGCCAGTGGAAGGGCAAGGACACCTGCTGGTGGGAGCGCACGGTGAGCCCCGACACATCGGAGAGCGAAGGCACGCTCTATATGAACCGCGTGTGGCACGACGGCGACGTCTTTACGTACGCAACGCCTGCGGAAAAGCCAAACAAGCTAACCTGTGTGATCCCCGGGTTCTGTATCTAGGCGGCGGGCGTCTTGCCGTGACGGGACCCCTCCCCGGCAAATGTCTCGATCTGTAACACCAGCTCGGCAGATACAGGTCTAGATGTTACAGAACGAGACAAACCCCAACCCCGCGAGACAACATCTCAATCTGTAACAGTAAGGGGTCAAAAACCTCTCTAGATGTTACAGAACGAGACATTAGCTTGCCGAGAACTTCGCCTCGTAAATGTGATTCAAGTGTGTCGATATTTCCTTGCCAATGTTGCGCAACAGGAACCCTTTCGGCGGTCGTAACGTACGAATTGTCATAGGTACCCCTTCAACGATTGGGAGAAGAAATGGCAAAGTACGCACCTAAACACTTGGAGGTCTCAGGCGGCGCCGAGCCTCGCCCCACATTCTCGGGCCACAAGGCAACACGACTCGCCGTCACCGCGGCAACCACCATCGCTATGACTGGCTCGACGCTGCTCGCGCCGTTCTCGGTATTTGCCAACGATGCGAGTGATACCACGGCACAGGACGCGATCATGTCGCCGCTTGCTGTCCACGCCGGCGAGGCGGCAGGCTCCGCAGTAAAGGCAAACGCCCAGAAGATTGCCGACCTGCAGGCTGCGATCGATGCCGCAAAGGCTGCCGAGGCAGACGCCAAATCCGACTACGACACGGTGGCTGCCCCCTATACCGAAAAGCAGGCGGCCCGCGACAACGCACAAAGCACCTATGACGCCTCCGTCTCCGATAATTCGCAGGCAGAGGCCGCCGCGCGCGCCGAATATGCTCGCCAGCTCGATGAAAGCGTCAAGGCGGCCGACAGCGCCAGTGCCACGCTGAAGGATGCCCAAGGAAAGCTCGATGCAGCCAAGACCGACGCCGAGGACAAGTCGAAGGTCCTTGATGCCGCAAAGCAGGCGGCAGCTGATGCGCAGGCCAAGCTCGAGGCAGCCCAGAAGGCAGCCGCCAACGCAACGCCGGAGGAAATCAAGGTCGCCGAGCAGGCTGCCGCAGATGCGCAGGCCGCTCTGGACCAAGCAAAGGCTGCGAAGGCCGCTGCCGATTCCGCGCTCGCCGATGCCCAGCAGGCTCAGAGCGCCGCGCAGAGCGTTTACGACGAGGCGGCAGGCACGCTGGCTTTCGCTCAGCAGGAAAAGACCGCCGCGGATGGTAAGGTAGTTGCGGCACAGACAGCGTACGACAGCGCACAAGCCGATTTGGCGGCCGCAAAGGCAGGCGCCGAGGGCCCGGAGTATGACGCCGCCCAGGCAAAGGTCGATGCAGCCCAAAGCGCACTCAACCAGGCGAAGCAGCAGCAGGCGGCTGCCGAAGCAGGCCTTTCTCAGGCAAATAGCGACGTTGCATCCAAGCAGGACGCCCTCACCGGTGCCGAAAGCGAGCTCGAAGCCAAGAAGCAGACAGTCGCAGCAGCCGAAAATGATGTAACGGCAGCCCAGACGAAAGCCGATGCGGCGCAATCGGAGTTGACCTCGGCAAAGCAGGCACATGCTACCGAACTGGAGAAAGCAAAGGCCGCTCAGAAACAAGTCGATCAGGCAAAAGCCGAGAAGGAGCAGGCAGACAAGGCGCTCAAAACTGCCAAGGCAAACCAGGCGGCCGCCGATCAAGCCGTTATCGATGCACAGAAAGCATACGATACGTGCAAGGCGGCAACCGATAAGGCAACAACGGCGGAGGCGCAGAGCGTCATCGGCTTCTACCAGGTCCTCATTTTCAAA
>UQZD01000052.1:0-6597 GCA_900545485.1 uncultured Collinsella sp.
TCTGATCGCCGACTCCAGCAAGATCGGCAAGCGCGACTTCTACACCTTCTGCCGCTTGGACAATTTGGACGTCGTGGTGTGCGAGCCGGGTATTACCGCCGAGGATCGCGCCGCCATCGAGGAGCACGCGCAGGTCATTTGCTAGCTAGCGCAGCAGGAGGACTTTTGCCCTTGCCAGCGCGGGGTTACCGCTTCACAATGACGCGCAAATAACTTTGGGCAACAAGGATGAGGCTATTCTGAGATATGACTAGACTCCGTATCTCGTCTTTATGTCCCTTGAGAATGAATCGTAGTCTTCATAGAGCCCTTCTCTGCTTTCATCCTCGGCGTGGTTTACACGTTCAAGGAGCTTATCCTTTGAAGCCTCTTTTGTTATTGCGGCCTCGCCATCGGGTATTGTGGCTTGCAAGAATAGTTCTAGAGCATGGACGTCTTTGAGTATGTAGCCCGTCGAACGACCCGCTCCTGTTTTTTCGATTGCGCTGCAACTAACAAGCTGGCCGAGGGTTCGTTTAACGGTTACCTCGCTGATATCGGGGCAGCTGGACCGGATGTCGGATTTCTTAATGACGCCGGGTCTCTGTTGAAATAGAACAGCGATGCGCGCTTGCTTCGACATGGGACGAGTGCTTGATTCAATTAAGGTACGCTGCTCGAGCTGTCGGTAGGCGGCCAGGGTTGTTCCGAGCATGAAACGGATAAAGGGTACTTCGGTGTTTTGATTTTCATTCCATCCAGTGGAGCTTGCAGCGAGGGCGTTGTAGTAAAGCGCTTTGTTGTCTTCAATAAGTCGTTCGATGCTGATGTAACGCGCAACATCGTATCCAGTCTTTTCGAGCAGCAGCGTTGTAAGGAGCCGGCTCATCCTGCCATTGCCATCGTTGAAGGGATGAATGCTAACAAAATCGAAGATAAAGCGGAGCGATATAAGGAGGGGATCGCAAACTTGGCGAGATAAAGCATCGTTGAGGGACTGGCAGGCTTCTTTAATAAGTCCCGGGGTTGCTAGAGCCGAAGGGGGCCTAAAGCGCACAAATCGATTACCTTGATCGTCAATGGAGACGATTTCGTTATCGCCATCTTTCCAATGGCCTCCATACGAGATTGCCGTGTGCGCCATGAGGTCACGATGCAACTGCAGAATGACCGATGGCGTTACGGGAATGGAATCGTGTTGCTCGTGAATAAGCGACAGCACATCTCGGTATCCAGCGATTTCTTCCTCTGCGCGGGAGCTTGGCTTGGCGGAATACGCCATGATCGCTTTGAGTCTTTTTTGGGTGGTAACAATTCCTTCAAGTCCGTTGGAGGATCGGGTGCTTTGGATCTTAGCCTCCTCCATTAGGGACGATAGAAGCTCGGGTTTGACTTGACTCAGAGCAAGCTGACGGCCTTTATGCTCGCGTATCGAGAGGAGGAGGTTGGTGATTGGAGTTGCTTCGAGTTCCGCTGGGACTGTGGTGTAATCGAACTGGCGCATGCGGCTCCTTTCGGTATCACGAACATACTTTCGATATCATAATACCATTAAATGATACCGAAAGTATGTTCGTGATACCGAAAACTGGAAACCATGGTTCATAACTGCTTGGAAAGTTTGGATTTGACTATCTTATTGTCTTGATCTGTAACATCTAGACGGTCAAAAGTGGTCTACATGTTACAGATCGAGATTGTTCGGCCCGGGCCACCCGTTCGTCTAAATCTGTAACAGCTAGGGCCGAAATACTCGACTAGATGTTACAGATCGAGACGAATGATCCGCTCGGGCCCACCAAAACAAAAAGGCCGCATGCGAACCCGTGGAGGAATTCACATGCGGCCGACAGGGGGTATGCGGCTTGAATTAGGCCATGAGCAGGCCGGTCTCCGCGACGTTCTTGTACCAGTACGCGCTCGCCTTGGGATAGCGCTTCTGGGTCTCGAAGTCGATGTAGAACAGGCCATAGCGCTTGTTGTAGCCGTTGGTCCAGGAGAACTGGTCCTGCAGCGACCACACAAAGTAACCGTCGACGTTCACGCCGCCGTCGATCGCCTTGAGGATCCACGCGAGATGCTGGCGCATGTAGTCGATGCGAGGGGCGTCGTCGATAAAGCCGTCCTCAAAGTCGTCCTTATAACCCATGCCGTTCTCGGTGATGTAGATCTTCTTGTAGTTGGGGTAATCGTTCTTAATGCGAAGCAGCAGGTCGTAGAGGCCCTCGGGATAGATGATCCAGTCCCAATCGGTGGTGGGTACGCCTTCGCGCACGCATGACTCGCCCACGCCCTTGAGGAACCAGCGAGAGGAGCCCTTGTCGCCGGTACCATTGTGGTTGATGTCGTTTTCGCCCTCGGCAGCACGCAGGAACTGGCACTTGTAGGTGTTGACGCCCAGGCAATCGTTGTAGGGGAGCGCGGCGGTCAACGCGGCGATATCCTCGTCGCGGACGTCGAGCTCGCCGCCGGCGATATGGGCCAGCTTGGTCGCGGCTTCCATGGTGTCGGCTGCATAGTGGCCGCGGAAAGTGGCGTCGAGTACCCAGCGGTTGTTGATGACATCGGCCATGCGAGCTGCCTCGCAGTCGGCGGCGCTGTTGGGGTCGAGGGGATACTTGGGCTCCAGGTTCTGGACAATGCCGATCTCGCCCTCAAAGCCGCCCTCATGGAAGGCGACGACAGCCTTGGCGTGGGCTACCATCATGTTGTGCATGAGCTGGAAGGCCTTGTCCAGGCGGTACTTCTCGCCGTGCGGCCAGTTGCCGACGATAAAGCTGCCCTCGGCGGTTGCGGGAATCTCGTTAAACGTGAACCAGTGCTTGACCTCGGTGAACTCGGCAAAGCAGAACTTGGCGTACTCGACAAAGGCGTCGATCGTCGTGCGCGTCAGGAAGCCCTCGCCGCCGTTCTGGTAAAAGGCCTCGGGCGTATCGAAGTGATCGAGCGTGACATAGGGGATAACGCCAGCTTTGTTGCAGGTGGCGAAAAGCTCGTGATAGAAGGCAACGCCCTCGGGGTTAATCTCGCCAGTGCCGTTGGGGAAGATGCGGCTCCAAGCGATGGAGACGCGGATACCGTTGATGCCGAAGCGCTGGCACAGGTCGATATCGACCGGATACTTGTTGTAGAAATCGCTTGCGGGGTCGGGGGAGAAGCGACCCTGAGCAGCCAGGAAATCGTCCCAGGGCACTTTGCCCTTGCCGTGCGTACGGGTCTCGCCCTCAACCTGGTAAGCAGCGGTGGCGCCGCCAAACACAAAGCCGTCGGGGAACTGCATGGGGTTGGTCATGAGTCATCCTTTCTGTGGAATACGAATATGGAGAGGTGCCCGAACTGGGGATCCGGGCACCAACAGAGGGAGGAACTAGTCGAGGTTCTCGCGGAGCCACTTGATGGCGCCGGCGGGGTCGCGGGTTAGGTCGATATATTCCTTGCCGCGCGGGGCGAGCAGCTTAATGCCCAGACGATCGGTGTCGGCCTTCATGTCGTTGTAGTAGCTACGGACCTGCGGGGCAAGCACGATGACGTCGTACTGATCCATGATGGCAGTGTGCTGGCCATAGGCGCCTGCGGAGGAAGCGATGTTCTCTCCGGTCTGTGCGGCACCTTCCTTGATGGCGTTGGCGAGCATGGCAGAGGTGCCGGCGCCGGCGCACAGGACGAGGACCTTCAGGCCATCGACATCCTTCTTGGCGGATACTTCGGCGGCGGGCTCGGGCTGATCGGCGACAGGCTTGCTGTCGGCGACAGCGGTAGTCTGCTCGACAGCGGGCGCAGAGGCGTTGGCGGCGATGGCAGCGGCACCATCGGAATCAAGACCCAGCTCGGCGGCGCGCTCGGCCTCCTGGTCGCAGAGCAGCTTATCGTATGCCTTCAAGAACGGCAGGTAGATGATGGCGTCCAGCAAGATAATGATCGCGACAAACACCAGGGCGATAAGCTGGAAGTTCGTGGTGATGAAGATGCCGATGGGGGCAGGGGTGGCCCAAGGCACCACGAAGGAGAAGCCGTTCATGCCCACGTTATCGATAAAGAACTTGGCAACACTCACGTTGACGCAGCCGGCGGCAACAAAGGGGACGAGCATGTAGGGGTTAAGGATCATCGGCGCGCCAAAGAGCAGCGGTTCGTTGACGGCGAAGGCCACAGGAACAATCGAGGCCTTACCGACGGCTTTGAGCTGCTTGGACTTCATAAAGAGAATCAGCAGAAGCGGCACGATGAACGTGGCGCCGGTGCCGCCGAACTCACCCACGAGCGACATGTTAAAGGTGAGGGAGTGGGCGGGGTGGCCGCCTGCCAGCAGAACCTGCAGGTTCTCGGCCTGGTTGGCAAGACGGATGGGGTCGATGCCCGGCTGGACGATCGAGGGGCCGTGGACGCCGATGAACCAGAAGAACGCGGTGGCTGCCTGGATAAGGATAAGGCCAGGATAGGTTTCTGCAGCGGTGAAGAGCGGGGAGAGCAGTTTGATAAGCAGCTCGGAGAACGGAACGCCCATGAGGTTGCGCACGACGACATCGATGATGCCGCAGATGATGACGGCGCCGCCGAAGGGGATGATGTCGCGGAAGTTCTGAGCGATGGCGCCCGGGACCTCCTTGGGCAGCTTAATGGTCAGATCGCGCGAGACGCAGAATTTGTAGACCCACACGGTAATGAACGCGGCGATATAGGCCGAGAACAGGCCGCGCGTGCCCATGCTGGTGCAATCGAAGACCGAAAGTTCGGAGCCGTTGAACTTGGTGGTGAACTGCGTGACTGCGAGCAGCAGCATGCTGCACTGGGCGGCCACCATGGTGGAACCGTCGTTGAGCACTTTGCCGGCGGGCATACGACGGTTCATGGATGCCGTGAAGTTCTTGGCAGTGGTGCCGGCAACCATGATGCCCATGACGCCCATGGTGAAGTTGTAGAGCTTGTTGCACCAGTCGATGAGCGGCTGGGGCAGCGTGATGCCGATTACGCCGGGAAGGGTGGCAATGAGCAGAAAGATCGAAGAGGTGAGGACAATGGGCATGCACCCAAGGAATCCGTCCTTGATGGCCTGGAGGTATATGTTCCTCGAGATCTTCTCAAAGAACGGCTGATGCTTTTCGAGCATTTTTACGATGGCGTCCATAGAGCTCCTTTACTACTTGATGCGCGATGCATGTGGATGGAACTGGTCGTCGATGGATGGTCAGGACTGCCCGGAAGCCTTCCTGCTTAAGGAAGGCATTGCGAAATGACAACGTTGTCATTTCGTTAATGACAACGTAAGACATTTTTGGAAGAGCAACAAGGATATACGGGTGAGTGGTCGATATTGTCCGGTAAACGGTTGATTTATCAGTCAGGCAGGTAGTGTATGCTAGAACGCAAAAAGCAAGCGATGCAAAACCGACTGGAGAAGCAGTGGCAACGATGGACAAGAAAAACGTCTCGATGAACGATGTGGCGATTGCCGCGGGTGTTTCTCTCAAGACGGTTTCGCGTGTGATCAACGAGCCCGATAGCGTGCGAGAGTCGACACGCGATAAGGTCCATTCCGCAATGGAGGCACTCGGGTTTCGAACTAACTTTGCCGCGCGTTCGCTCAAGTTGGGCCGTTACGGGTGCATCGGCGTCGTGCTGTTTCACTTGTCGGGTGGTGCCGTGGACATGATTGACGGTATCGCCGATGCCGCCGAAGAACGCGGCTTTGCGCTCACGATGATTAAGAAGCGCGCAGGGGAGAAGATGACCCTTGCCGATGCGGCGCGCAGGATGTCGCAGCTGCCTGTTGATGGCATGATCTTCAACCTGCGTCAGATGGTCGATGACTTTGATACCTTTGAGGCGCCGAAAGACCTCAAGACGGTGATTATCACACCGATGGAACATCCTACCTGCTCCACCGTCAGTGACGACCAAGAGGGCGGCGCGCGCATGGCGTGCGAGTACTTCTTGGATCATGGTCACAAGAACGTGTATTTCGTTTCGGGTAAGAAAGAGTCGCTGTCGAGCCAGTGCCGTATGAAAGGTTGGCGTGCGGCACTCGAGGCGCGTGGCATTGAGCCGCCCGAGCCTCTGCAAGGCGATTGGAATGCGGATAGTGGCTATGCCGCGGGCCTTGTGCTTGCCGATAAGCCCGATTGCACGGCGGTCCTCGCTGCTAACGACTGCATGGCAAACGGCGTGATGATGGCTCTACGTGACAAAGGGCTTAGTGTGCCCGACGACGTGTCCGTGATCGGCTTCGACGATGAGCTCTACAAGACGATTCCCAACTCGATTCTGACGTCGGTGAAGTTTCGCCACCGCGAGCTGGGCATCCGTGCGCTTAACGAGGTCGTCGCAGGTCTGGAAGCCCCGAGCTCCAGAAGCCGTACGCTCGTCTCGGGCGTGTTGGTCGAGCGTTCCAGTGTGAAAGACCTACGGGCGTAGACGTGCTCGGCTCGTTCATCTCAATCTGTAACAGCTGGAGCCGAAATACTCGGCTAGATGTTACAGATTAAGATATTTCTGCTCGGGCGTTCTGTTTGTCTCGATCTGTAACAGCTTGGAGCGAAAATCTCAGCTAGATGTTACAGATTGAGACAAACGTGCGGTACGGTCTGCCCAAAAAAGGCCGGGGGCGGCGCGTCGTGTGAC
>UQZD01000053.1:0-6135 GCA_900545485.1 uncultured Collinsella sp.
GGACTCTTGGAAAGGTCGATATAGACAGATCCCGCCGGCATGCCGGAGCCTTCGCCCGCGATACCGAATTCAAGTGCAACGTCACCTTCGACGTGCTGCCCGAAATCGAGTTCCCCAACTACGAAGGCCTCGAAGTCGATCAGGCCAAGGCCGACGTGTCCGACGACGACGTGAACGAAATCATTGAAAACCTCCGCGGCCGCATGGCGGAACTTACCGAAGTGACCGAAGATCGCCTGCCTCAGGACGGCGACACCGTGGATGTCGACTACTCCGGCACCGATGAGGAAGGCAACAAGATCGACGATGTGCAGGGCGAAAACTTCGGCGTGGCCCTCGGCCAGGGCCAGGCCCTCCCCGATTTCGAAGCCCTCGTGAAGACCGCCAAGGTCGGCGAAGAAAAGACCGGCCCCGTGAACTTCCCCGCCGACTACCCCCACAAGCCGCTGGCCGGCAAGACCGTCATCTTCACCATCAAGGTGAACAAGATCCAGACCAGCCAGAAGCCCGAAGTGAACGAGGAGTTCGCTCAGAAGGTCGGCCAGGAAAGCCTGGAAAAGATGAAGGCCTCCATCGTCGAGCACGTTTCCGCCACGAAAGCTCAGGCCGCCCGTAGCGAAGCCATGAAGAAGCTCATCGACGGCCTCCTTGAAAAGGTTTCTTTCGAAATCCCCGATTCCATGCTGAACGCCCGCGTCGAGCGCGTGGTGCAGGAACAGGCCATGAAGCTCCAGCGCATGGGCATCGACGACCTCCGCAAGGACCAGGCTCAGGAAGAAAAGCGCGAAGAAGCCAAGAAGGAAGCCCTCGAAACCCTGCGTCCCCAGGTGTTCCTGATGGCCCTCGCCCAGAAGGAAAACATCACCGTCAACGATCAGGAAGTGGAAATGGCCATCTACGGCATGGCCATGCGCGCCCAGCAGGACTACAAGAAGGTCAGCGAAGCCTATCACAAGAGCGGCCTGATCTATGAACTGCGCGACCGCATCCTCGCTGACAAGGCTCTGGAAATGGTCTACAGCAAGGCGAAGATCAACGAAGTCCCCGCCGTAAGCCTGAGCGAGACCAAGAACGCGGACTAGTCCGTTTTCCGCCCGCTTTTTTGGAAAAATGAGGAGAGGGGAGTGTCCGCACTCCCCTCTTTATTGTATGGTGGCCCTGTGCTATTTCCCGTTTTTATGGCTTCATCCCGAGACAACGGCGCAATCGTGCTTATCTGACGGGGAAAGCCCTGATGCCCAATTATCATATGGAGACAGTATGCAAGATATTCTTGATATGACGGTGCCCATCGTCGTCGAAACGTCGGGCCGCACCGAACGCGCTTATGATATTTTTTCCCGCCTGCTGAAAGACCGCATCGTGCTCCTCGGCTCCGAGGTCAACGACGCGGTGGCGTCCCTCATCTGCGCCCAGCTGCTTTTCCTCGAATCGCAGGACCCGGAAAAAGAGATTTATCTCTACATCAACAGCCCCGGCGGCTCCGTCACGGCGGGCATGGCCATCTACGATACCATGAACTACATCACCCCGCCCATCGCCACCGTGTGCATGGGCCGCGCCGCCAGCATGGGAGCCTTCCTCCTCAGCGCGGGCCAGAAGGGTATGCGCTACGCCCTGCCCAACAGCCAGGTGATGATCCACCAGCCCCTCGGCGGATTCCAGGGACAGGCCACCGACATCGACATCCATGCCCGCGAGATCCTGCGTATGCGCGAGACCCTCAACGGGCTGCTGGCGAAGCATACCGGCCAGCCCATCGAAAAGATCGCCCAGGATACCGAACGCGACAACTTCATGACCGCCGAAATGGCGCAGGCCTATGGTCTGGTGGACAAGGTTCTCGCCTCCCGCCGTGACCTCCTCGCCGAAAAGTCCGAATAGGAAGAGAGATGCCCAATACCACTCCCCCGAACGAACCCCGCTGCTCTTTCTGCGGCAAAACCGAAACGCAGGCGAACCAGCTCGTCTCCGGGCCGGACGGCGTGCACATCTGCGACGAATGCATCGCCTCCTGCAACGAAATGATGGCTCAGAACGCCATCGAGCAGGTCCGCGAAGACGAACGCCTGCTCACCCCGCAGGAAATCAAGGCCCGCCTCGACGAATACGTCATCGGGCAGGATGAGGCCAAGAAGATCCTCGCCGTGGCGGTGCACAACCACTACAAGCGCGTCTTCTATGCCGACGCCCTCAGGGGCAGCGACGATGTGGAGCTCGAAAAGAGCAACATCCTGCTTGTCGGCCCCTCCGGAAGCGGCAAGACGCTCCTCGCCAAGACGCTGGCCCGCGTCCTGCGCGTGCCGTTCGCCATCGCGGACGCCACCACGCTGACCGAGGCCGGGTATGTGGGCGAAGACGTGGAAAACATTCTGGTCCAGTTGCTTCAGAATGCCGACTACGACCTTGAAGCGGCCCGCAAGGGGATCATCTACATCGACGAAATCGACAAGATCTCCCGTAAGGCCGACGGCCCGTCCATCACCCGCGACGTGTCCGGCGAAGGCGTCCAGCAGGCGCTGCTCAAGATCATCGAAGGCACGGAAGCCAACATTCCTCCCAAAGGCGGCCGCAAGCACCCGCAGCAGGAATTCATCCGTATGGACACCTCGAACATCCTGTTCATCGTGGGCGGGGCGTTCATCGGCCTGGACAAGATCGTCGAGCAGCGTATGCGCGGCGGCAGCATGGGCTTCGGGGCCAAGGTGGAGACCAAAAAGGAGCGCACCCTCGGCGAGCTCCTCGAACAGGTGCATCCCGCCGACCTCGTGCAGTTCGGGCTCATCCCCGAATTCGTGGGCCGTATCCCGGTCCTGACGCACGTGGACGATCTCGGCGAGGACGACCTCGTCCGTATCCTGACCGAGCCCAAGAACGCCGTGGTGCGTCAATACCGTAAGATGTTCCAGCTCGAGGACGTTGAGCTTGAGTTTGAGGACGCCGCCCTGCACGAGATCGCCCGTATGGCGCTCGCTCGCAAGACCGGCGCCCGTGGCCTGCGCTCCATCTGCGAGGACGTGCTGCAGCAGACGATGTTCGACCTCCCCAGCGAGGAGGGTGTTTCCAAGGTCATCGTGACCGAAGCCTCCGTAAAGGGCGAAGAACAGCCCCAGCGCATCTACGGCTAAACCAGCCTAAAGCGTGTTTGCAAATAGCCTCCGACCACCCGCGGTCGGAGGCTATTTTATATATACGCAATAACCCCAACTACCTGTGTTATTCTGTGTGTTTGTTTAAGCCTCAGCGAAGTCATATCAGACTGAAGTAATCGATACCTAAGGGGAGGAATGTAGGCCCTGGCGGGCCTACATTCCTCCCCGGCGGGACAGGGAGAGATATATGGAAGAAATGCCCAAGAACTACGATCCGTCGACCAACGAGCCGGCGATCCTGCAGAAGTGGCTCGACGGCGGCTACTACAAGCGCCGTGAGGGCGTGGGCGACTGCACCGTCACCATTCCGCCTCCCAACGTGACCGGCAAGCTCCACATGGGTCACGCCACCGACGACTCCATCCAGGACGCCATCATCCGTATGGCTCGCATGCGCGGTAAGTCCACGCGCTGGGTGCTCGGCACCGACCATGCCGGTATCGCTACGCAGACCAAGGTCGACAAGAAGCTCAAGAGCGAGGGCATCAGCCGCCTGGAGATTGGCCGTGACAAGTTTGTCGACGCCTGCTGGGACTGGACCCACGAGTACGGCGGCATCATCGTCGAGCAGATCAAGCGTATGGGCTGCTCCGTCGACTTTGATAACGAGCGCTTTACCATGGACGAGGACTACGCGCAGGCCGTACGCAAGGTCTTTTGCGACTGGTACCACGACGGTCTGATCTACCGCGGCAAGCGCATCGTCAACTGGTGCCCCAACTGCACCACCGCCATCTCGGACGACGAGGCCGAGTACAAGGACGAGAAGGGCCACCTGTGGCACCTGCGCTACCCGCTGACCGAGCCGGTCAACGGCCAGGACTACATCGTCGTCGCCACCACGCGCCCCGAGACCATGCTCGGCGACACGGGCGTCGCCGTCTCCCCGAAGGACCCCGAGAAGGCAGCCTTTGTGGGTAAGACCGTCAAGCTCCCCATCGTCAACCGCGAGATCCCCATCTTTGAGGATTGGCACGTCGATGCCAACTTTGGCTCTGGCTTCGTCAAGGTCACCCCGGCTCACGACCCCAACGATTACGCCATGGGTCAGGCCCACGACCTGCCTCAGATTAATATCTTCGATGAGCACGCGGTGGTCGTCGAGGGCTACGGCGAGTTCACCGGCATGACCCGCGAGGAGTGCCGCGAGGCCGTCATTAAGTGGTTCGAGGAGCATGACCTTCTCGATCACGTCGAGGAGCACGACCACTCCGTCATGCACTGCTACCGTTGCGACTCCGCGCTGGAGCCGTGGCTTTCCGAGCAGTGGTTCGTGGCAGTCGACAAGCTCAAGGGGCCGGCGCTTGACGCCGTCAACTCCGGCAAGGTCACCTTCCACCCCGCGCGCTGGACGCAGACCTACACCACCTGGATGGAGAACCTCAAGGACTGGTGCATCAGCCGCCAGCTGTGGTGGGGCCACCGTATCCCCGTGTTTTACTGCGAGGACTGCGGCTGGGAGGACGCCCTTACCGAGGACACCGACGTGTGCCCCAAGTGCGGCGGCCATCACGTGCATCAGGACGAGAACGTGCTGGACACCTGGTTCAGCTCGCAGCTGTGGACTTTCGCCACGCAGGGCTGGCCGCAAAAGCCGGAGCTGCTCGAGGGACATCACCCCACGACCGCGCTCGTCACCGCGCGTGACATCATCGCGCTGTGGGTCGCCCGCATGGTCATGAGCTCGCTGTACTTCCTGGACGAGGTTCCGTTTAAGGACGTCGTCATCTACCCGACGATCCTTGCCAAGGACGGCAGCCGCATGTCCAAGTCCAAGGGCAACGGCGTTGACCCCATGGACCTCATCGGTATGTACGGCGCCGATGCCATGCGCTACAACCTGCTCACGCTGTGCACCAACAACCAGGACGTCAAGTTCGACGCGAACATCGATAAGAAGACCAAGAAGCTTATCGACAGCCCGCGTACCGAGCAGGCCAAGTCGTTTGTGACCAAGATCTGGAACGCAAGCCGCTTCCTGCTTATGAACATGGAGGGCTACACGCCCGGCGAGCCCGTCGTGGAGACGCCGGCCGACGCCTGGATGTTCAGCCGCCTGGCCAAGGCCGTGAAGATGGTCACCGAGGGTATTGAGAACTACACCTTTGGCGACATGGCCCGCGGCGTGCAGCAGTTCTTCTGGAACGAGGTCTGCGACTGGTATGTCGAGGTCACCAAGGCCCGCCTGAAGGGCGAGGGCCGTCTGCAGGCTCAACGCAACCTGATCTTTGTGCTCGACACCTCCATTCGCCTGATGCACCCGCTCATGCCGTTCGTTACCGAGGAGATCTGGGACAACATGCCGGCGAGCGTGCTCGATCTGGACGCCGAGGGCAACTTGGACCGCGCCGAGGCGCTTATGATCGCCAAGTGGCCGGAGCCCGCCGACTACGCCAAGTATGTCAATGAGGATGCTGAGCGCGCGTTTGAGCTGTGCCGCACCGTCGTTTCCGCCGCCCGCGCCACGCGTTCGCGTTATCGCTTGAGCCCCAAGGCCGAGCTCGACGTGGTCGTGCGCGCCGGTGCCGAGGACATCGAGAAGCTCGAGAGCCTGCGCTCGACCATCGAGCCGCTGGCGAACACCGCCTCGCTGGTCATGGGTACCGACGTCGAGAAGCCGGCTGCGAGCATCGCTGTGGTCGACAGTGGCGTCGAGGTCTTTGTGGTGCTCGAGGGCAAGGTCGATCTTTCGGCCGAGAAGGCGCGTCTTGAGAAGGAGATCGCCGCGGCCCAGAAGGAGCTCGCCGGCTGCGAGAAGACGCTTGCCAACGAGGGCTTTGTGGCCAAGGCCGCGCCCGCGGTGGTGCAGAAGAAGAGGGACCGTGCAGCTGAGCTCAAGGAGATCCTGGCGGCGCTGACTGCTCAGGTTGCTGACTTCTCGTAGGCGGTACTGGGGACGCGGTTTGGGGCTTTGCTCGCTACTGCGGACAGTCCTGCTCGCACGAAGGCCACATTAAGTGGCCTTCGGCTCGTGCGGAACTCG
>UQZD01000054.1:0-5977 GCA_900545485.1 uncultured Collinsella sp.
GCTCCGGCCTCCTTATATAAGGGCTCGGCAAAGCCGAGCCACCAAATTTGCATCAGCTCCCAGAACATGTTTGAGAACTGTGCCTGAAGTACGTATTTGCAGGTCCCGAATCAGTGTTGCCTCCCGGCGCATTCCGCAGGGGGAGCGATATTTTGCAGCACGAAGTGCGCAGCAAAATATCGCTCATGCCCGAGGACGCGCCGGGAGGCAACACCGATTCGGGACCGGACACGCGGATCTACCTGCGCATTTACAAATTCGTAAACTTTTTTGAAAAAAGTGCTTGCACAGTTCTCGAATCATAGGTTATTATCTTCCTCGTTGAACGCGCGGGTCCAACAAAACGAACCGTGAATCAACAACATAGCATGTCGGAGTGGCGGAATTGGCAGACGCGCTAGCTTGAGGTGCTAGTGACCGCTTTTTGGTCATGCGGGTTCAAGTCCCGCCTCCGACACCATCGCATTTGAGAAGCCTCTTCGGAGGCTTTTTTGTTACCGATAGACGGCGGGGTCCACGATGGAAACGCTTGAACACAACGAGTGGGCAGACGTTGCCCAACTAGTCGAGATCACGAGCGATGCTGTCATCATCTGCGAGCTCGACGGAACCATTCTGCATGTGAATAATCGCTTACTTGGTTTGATGTGCGAGGAACGCGCCGACGTCATTGGTGGAGATGTTAAAGACGTCCTGTACTCGTCCGCTTTTGAACGTGCGACGGAACATCGTCTGCCATTTGAAACTGATGGCTCCGAGAACGAACTGATGCTCAAGCTGAGTGACGGCTCCTTTATCCCCGTCTTGGTTCGTGCGGGCTCCGTAACGCCTCCACGCATCTTTGGGCGCCGCGCGCCACGTGTCCTGGTGGCGCTCCATAGCATCGAAGAACAGTATTCGCACGACCGTCAGCTCAAGCGTGCTCTTTCGGAGCTTAGAGTGGCTAACAAGCGCCTCTCTGGCACGCTCTCGGTCATTATGAGTACCGTGGGCTCCGATGAGCTGCCCAGCCTACTTGATACCGTTTTGAACCAGCTTGTAGGAACGCTCGATGCTTCGGGTGCTGCTATCTATTTTTCTGAGAGCGGCGGTTTTAAACTTCGCGGTGTTTCCAAGGAGCTGTACGACAGCTACCTGCCTGAGTTTTTGCCGTATGGCGCTGGCATTCCGACGTATGTTCTTCGCGAGTCGCGTGCCTGTCGCTTGTCGATTCAACAGGACCTTAAGGGTGATAAGGCCGCCTCCGGTATGTTTATGGACCTGGACAATCGTTCTAAGCACCTGTTGCGTATGCAGGATATGCCTCCGTACCGCAGCGAGATCTGTCTTCCCGTTTTTTACGGTACGCAGATCCTTGGCGTGCTGGAAGTTGGTTGGAAACGCCCCCAGGCACCGCTCGCCTATGACGTTAATGTGCTCGAGGTCATTTGCGATTACCTATCTATCCAGCTGGTCGGCATGGCATCGAGCCTTCGCTCCCGTCGCACGGCCGAGCTTGGCCGCTCGCTCAATGTCTTGCGTGATGAGTTGTTTACCTTTCTAGACGATTCCGCTGCGGCTACCCAGGCGGTATCGTCCGAGATCTGCAATATGCTTAACTGCCATTTTTGCCCTGTTGAGTATGACGCCAGTCTGGATTCCTACGTCATAGATTTTGAAGGCGGCAGTCGCGTTGCTTTGCCGGACGATCCCGAGAAGCTTTTCTTTTCCACGACGGCGCCAGCGGCACGTCTGGGGGCTGGCCCTGATGGCTTTGAGGCATCTGTTTTGGGCGGTACGAGTGCCGAGGACCTTAAACACGTCCGTATAACTCGCGTTGACGAATCGATGCCTATGGGAGGCTGGCTTAGGGCGCATGGTCTGCCTTGTCAAGGTCTCTACGTCGACTTCGGCATCGAGGCGGGGCGCCCGCGCTCTGAGGGTGATGGTAAGCACAGTAACGACGCGATTGTTCCTGCTTCTGTTGCGAAGAGCCCGACGACGCACGCGCTGCTGCTTCGTGATGGTAGCCAAGAGCCGATTGATGACCTTGAATATGACTACTTGGTGCACTTGGCGCATGACTTTGAACTGATCTACGAAGGCGAATCTCAAAAGCGCGAGGAGCGCCATATCGCTCAGACCCTTCAGATTGGCATGAGAAATTCCCTGGGGGATGTTCCGGGTATCGCAACCGATTCGGTGTACCTGTCGGCCACGAACTCGGCGTTGGTCGGCGGCGATTTCTATACGCTCATCCGTCTTCCCGACGACTGCGCCGTCATGATTCTGGGTGATGTGTCTGGCAAAGGTATTGAGGCCGCATCGATGTCCGCGCTCGTCAAGACGGCCCTGACGGCATATGCTTGGGAGGGCGCTGGACCGGCCCGCATGGCACGCTCCCTTAACAGCATGCTCATGGGCTTTTCGAGGGTCGAGACGTTCGTGACGGCCTTTATCGCCAAGATTGACCTTAAGGCCGGACGCGCAACGTATTGTTCGGCGGGCCATCCTCCGACCATGGTCATTAGGCCAGAGTCGATGCCGCTGGGTGGCGGCGAGGCACGTGGGGGAGAGGTCGAGCTACTTGGATGTCAATCGGGTGTAATCGGTGCCTTTGAGAGCATGGTGTACGAGACAGGCGTGTTTACGTTCGCTCCTGGCGACATGCTCTTCATGTATACGGATGGAACGATTGAGGCCCGCGACCGCACCGGAGCGTTCTTTGGCGAGCAGCGCCTTCGTGACCTTCTGCTCTCTGTCTCGGGTGAGGGCGTATCGGGAATCTGCGGCAAGGTCTTGGGCGAGCTCGACCGATTTACCGAATCGGCGTTGGACGATGACATTGCATTGGTGTCCCTTGAGTTTTTACGGGGTCGTTCATAGACGACGCTGAGCGGGCTGAATCCGCACGGTTGGGGAAACGAATGCATCGAGTGGGCTTTTTTGGGGAACCATGGTCGTATGAATGAGTGGAATGACATAGCGGTTTTGACGCCACCAGGCGATATCGACATCGCCACGGTGCCTGCGCTGCGTCGGCGGTTGGATGCCTTGATTGGCCGCGGCGTGCGTCGTGTCGTCATCAACTGTCAGGCTGTTAGCTTTATCGATTCGACGGGCTTGGCATTCCTGCTTACGCGCGCTCGTGAGCTCATGAGGCGAGAAGGCCTGCTTTCGCTCGTCAATGCATCAGGTGAAGTTGTTCGCTTTTTGGAGATTGCTCGTCTTGTCGATATCCTTCATGTCGCGGGGCCGGCACGGGAGTCTATTCCCGCTATTCCGGTGGGGGAGCTGCCTCGCTGGAGTAAGAGTGTCGAGGTCCGTCAGGGTATCGAGAATCTTCCATACTACCGACATCGCATCGCCGAACTCCTTGAATCGCTTCCGTTGCGCCGTGACGAGCGCTACGATGTCGCATTGGCATCGGGGGAGGCGCTGGGTAATGCCTATGACCATGCGGGCGGTATCGGGTGCGTCCTGACGGTTCAGGCCTATGGCGATCGCGTTGTGGTTGAGGTGCTTGATCGAGGTGCCGGCTATTCTGTCGATGAAACGAGCGAGCCGGTCGCATCTGAGGAACGCGGCCGTGGTATCAAGCTTATGCGTATGCTCGTCGATAACGTGGAGGTTGCTCGTCGTACGGACGGCGCCGGCACGCGCGTGCAGATGGTGAAGCTGTTTAGCGGAGCGCTGGAATCGTGCGCCTAGCCAATCGCTTTAGCGCGTTTGGCTATTAAGAACATGCGGCAGACAAGTTTTTTGAAAAAAGTACTTGCGTCTTTTGGACAACTCGCGTAAATTAATAACCCGCAAGCGGACATGGCTCAGTTGGTAGAGCACAACCTTGCCAAGGTTGGGGTCGCGGGTTCGAGCCCCGTTGTCCGCTCCAAACGCAGCAGCCCGACTACCACGGTAGCCGGGCTTTTTTGTACCCATCGCCTGGGCTCGAACCCGAGAGGGAGCGAGCGTTTTGGGGCGTGGCTGTGGCGTTGTTTGCTGCGAATGTGCGCTTTGGGCGTATCATCGTGGGCATCTCGCATAACCTCGTTGCAAGGGAGATACGCCCCGTGGCTACAGAAAAGTCTTCTTCGCGCTCATGGATGTCCGATGCCGCGATCTATCAGATCTACCCGCGCTCGTTTAAGGATTCGACTGGTTCGGGTCTGGGCGATATCGCGGGCATTACCCAGCAGATGGACTATCTTGAGCGGCTGGGTATCGAGGCCATCTGGCTGAGCCCGTTTTACCCATCGCCTCTTGTCGATGGTGGCTATGATGTGGCGGACTACTGCGATGTCGATCCACGTCTCGGCTCGCTTGACGACTTCGATGATATGATCGCTGCGGCTCACGCGCGCGGCATCAAGGTCATCGTCGACATCGTGCCCAACCATTCATCCAGCCAGCACCCCTGGTTCAAAGCCGCTCTTGCCGCCGGCCCCGGATCGCCCGAGCGCGCCCGTTATATCTTCCGCGATGGTCGCGGCGAGCATGGCGAGCTGCCTCCCACCAATTGGAATGCCAACTTTGGCGGCCCCGCATGGACGCGTGTTGCGGACGGTCAGTGGTATCTGCACATGTTTACGCCCGAGCAGCCGGACTTTGACTGGTCATGCCCTGAGGTTCACGCGCTCTTTTGCGACGTCCTGGCGTTTTGGAGCGATCGAGGCGTCGACGGCTTTCGCATTGATGTGGCGCAGGGTCTCGCCAAGGATCTCGACCGCGATGACCTCGACCGGTGGCATCTCGCCGAGGGCGATGACATGGTTGACGACGGCACCCATCCGCTGTGGGACCGCAACGAGGTCCACGAGATCTATCGAGAGTGGCGCCGCGTGTTCGACCGCTATAATCCGCCACGCAGCGCCGTTGCCGAGGCGTGGGTGCTGCCCGAGCGCCAGTATCTCTACGCGCGTCCCAGCGAGCTTGGCCAGACATTCAACTTTGAGTTTGCCAAGGCCACTTGGACCTATGATGACATGCACACTGCAATCGAGAAGGGCTTGAAGGCAGCCGTCGAATCCGATTCCGCCTCGACCTGGGTACTCTCCAACCACGACGTGCCGCGCGTGGCGACACGCTATGCCCTGCCGCAAATCAAGGCGACGCGCTACCACCAGATTGCGCTCGACTGGCTCTTGCGCGACGGGTCGTCTTATGATGAGGACCGTGAACTCGGCGAGCGCCGCGCGCGGGCGGCCCTTTTGCTTGAGCTGGCGCTTCCGGGCTCGGCATACGTGTATCAGGGTGAGGAGCTCGGCCTTTTTGAGGTGGCTGATATTCCGTGGGATGCACTCGAAGATCCCACTGCGACCAATACGCACGGACCGAAGCGTGAGAAGGGGCGCGACGGCTGTCGTGTGCCCCTGCCGTGGGTGGCGGCGGACGATCCCGCGCAGGGCGGATCGTTTGGGTTTTCGCCGGCGGACGCCGATGCGGCGCCCCATCTGCCGCAACCTGCATGGTTTTCCGATTACGCTGTCGATAGGGAAGAAGCGGACCCGACATCGATGCTTGCGCTCTATCGTGACGCCCTCTGGCTGCGGCGCAAGCTGCGCGGGTGCGCCAACGATCTTGCGTGGCTCGATCTTGACGGGCGCACCGGTCTTGCGGATGGCGCCGAGGGCGCCGAGGGCGGCGTCATCGCCTATCGCCGCGACAACGGCTGGGCGTGTGTGACGAACTTCGGTGCAGCACCCGTGGAGTTGCCGGCGGGCAGGGTCCTGCTCACCTCATCACCGCTTGCAGACGGCAGGCTCGCGCAGGACAGCTCTGCCTGGATCATGCTCGGTGAGATGTAAGGGCCTCTTGCGGCGAGTTTGCGTTTGCCTACACCTTCCGTGGCGGCTGATGTCTTCGCGAGGTTCGCGAGGGCGTTGCAAAACTTTTCAAAAAAAGTTCTTGCACAGGATGCGGGCATCACGTAAGATTAATCCCCGTAAGCGGACATGGCTCAGTTGGTAGAGCACAACCTTGCCAAGGTTGGGGTCGCGGG
>UQZD01000055.1:0-5925 GCA_900545485.1 uncultured Collinsella sp.
GTCCACGTGGCAGATAGTCGCGAGCTGCTTGTCGCCGTGGCCCGGGATATCGGCGATGCCCACATAACCCTCGTCATCGCTCGTCTGGTAGCCGAGCTTTTGCGCAATGCCGAGCGCGCAATCGAGCGCATCACGGACCGGGCGGCCAAACGGCGCGCCGGGCTCCGCATCGGCAGCAACGGCCACGGACGGATAGCTCACCAGCTGCTCGATATCGGCGACGACATCCTCCCAGACCTCGTCGACATACTCAGCGACGCTCTGCTCCACCTGATTCATGGACGACCTCCTTAGCAATGAGCGGCGAGCGTGCCCGCCCCTCACATTACATCATTAGATAGCGAAAAGTTTAGCAAGCTCGGCCACCGAGTGCACCACCGCATCGGCACCCGCTGCCTCATGCTCGCCCGGCGCCGCCGCGCCCGAATAGATGCCAATGCACGGCACGCCCATCGCGTGCGCGCCCTCCACATCGTTGAAGCGATCGCCGATCATCACGGCATCGTCGGCCGTCGCGCCGAGCGCCGCCAGGGCATCGCGGACCGAATCGGCCTTGGTCTCGCGTCCCTGCGGCGGATTCATGCCAACCACCGCCTCAAACTGAGAAAGTCCGAGCTCACGTACCATGTCGATACACTTTGCCTCCATGCGCGACGTCGCCACGGCCATACGCTTGCCTTGGGCGACCAACCCATCCAGCAGCTCGGGGATCCCATCGAACACGGGGTACTCCTCCGGCCCCAGCTCATCAAAAAAGGCGCGGTACTCGTCGGCCACCACAAGCGACTCCTCGCGCGAAAAGCCGTAAAAGTCGTGAAAGCTCTTCCACAGGGGCGGCCCGATCATGCGACGCAGGTCACCCATCTGCGCCTCCGAAAGCCCGCGCGCAGCCAGCGTCTTGCGCGTCGAGGTCATCACCGCCCGGCCCGTATCGGCCACCGTGCCATCGAAATCAAACAACACGACCGGCCGCCTGCATATCTCCAGTGCCTCCATCGGCATTCCTCTTCCCCAGTTGACGATTTCCACACCGACACTTCAAACTGTTGACTATTCAACAATTGAACCTAGTAATGTGGAACGACTCTACTATACTTGTCGCACTTTGCTCTCAGAAGGCGGCGCGCAAGCGTCCCAACGAAAGGTGCAATTATGTCTTTTGCCATCATAACCGACTCCACGTCGGACATCTCCCCCGCCCGCGCCCAAGAGCTCGGCATTTACGTGATTCCGCTGCATGTGATTATCGAGGGCGAGGACCTGCTCGACCAGGTGCAGATTACCGCCCAGGAGTACGTCGCGCGCATGGCCGGTTCCGAGCAACTGCCGCACACCTCGCAGCCGAGCGCCGGCGAGTTCAAGGCACTCTTTGACCGCGTGCTCGCCGACGGGCACGACAGCGCCATCTTTATCTCGCTGTGCAGCGAGTGGTCCGCCTGCTATGCCAACGCCAGCCTGACGGCCGAAACACACGAGCTCGACGTGCGCTGCATCGACTCGCGCACCGGCTCGGGCGCCGAGGGTCTGCTGGTGGAGTACGCGCTGGCCATGCGCGAGGACGGCCGCTGCCTGGACGAGACCGAGGCACAGATCCGCGCGACCCTGCCCGACGCGCACCTGCTGCTGATTCCCCGCACGCTCGAGAACCTCGTTAAGAACGGCCGCGCGCCCAAGCTCGCCGGCCAGCTCACGCAAATGCTCAACATTCGCCTGGCCGTTTCGCCGGAGTGGAAATCGGGCGAGATCAAGGCCATCAAAAAGGGCCGCGGTGCCAAGCGCATCGTTGCCAACACCATGGCCGATTGCCTCGCATTTTTGGCCGAGAATCCGGGCTCCAGCGTGCGCGTGCTCACGACCGGTGCCGCCGAGGAGCAGGAGCTTGTCGACGAGGCACTCGCAGGCCAGGACTACGTAGACGCCGGCACCGGCCCCATCGGCTGCACCATCGCCACCCATGTAGGCGTCGACGCCATCGCCATCAGCTACTGCCCCCGCTACCAGCCCATCCACTAGGGGCACCTTTACCACTTGCGGTGGAATAGGGACTGTTTTGACTTATTAGCCGCCAATCAATCCCTATTCCACCGCAACTTAGAAGCAGTTCATTTGGGACGGGGCTAAAAAGACTGACATGTAACGTTATGCACCGGTCTTTTTAGCCCCGTCCCATTTTAACTACTCTACATCAGCCCGCTCAGGGCGATGTCGACGGCCTCGTTGAGGTCGTCGGTAATATGTACCAGATCCGGATCGAGCGGGCTGATCATACCGGCGCTCATCACCGGGCCGTTGAGCCAGTCGAACAGGCCCTGCCAGTACTCGCTGCCCACCAGCACGAGCGGCATGCGCTTGACCTTGTGCGTCTGCACCAGCGTGAGCACCTCGAACATCTCGTCGAGTGTGCCAAAGCCGCCAGGAAACACAATGGCGCCCGAGCTGTACTTAACGAACATGGTTTTGCGCACAAAGAAGTAGCGGAAGTCCATACCGAGGTTTACGTATTTGTTGAGCCCCTGCTCGTGCGGCAATTCAATGCCCAGGCCAACTGACTTGCCGTTGACACTCGCCGCTCCCCTGTTGGCCGCTTCCATGATGCCGGGACCACCACCGGTGATAACCGCCACGCCACGTTGCGCGATCTTGCGCCCGACGGTACGCGCCGCCTTGTAGAGCGGATCGGTCTTGGGCGTGCGGGCGCTACCGAAGATGGTCACCGCAGGTCCGAGCTCGGCAAGCGCGCCAAAGCCGTCGACAAACTCGGCTTGAATGCGCAGCACACGCCACGGGTCGGCGTGCAACCAGTCGGTCGACTCCTCGGGCGCCAGCAGGTTGGCGTAGGTGTTGTCCTTAGGAATCATGGGGCCGCGCATAACCACGGGGCCGCGGCGGTACGTCTCGTCGTAGGCAGGCTCGCCCTCGACGTTCTCATTCTTAATCATGGGTACTCCTATCGAGAAAAAGAAAAGCGGGCGGGGTCGACGCCATGCGTCAAACACCCGCCCGAACATCAACCATTCGGTATGGTACCCACGATGCATCAAGCACTTGCAAGCTATCGGTCAGCGGTCGCGCAGCCGGTGTCAGCGAATGCGACGACCGGCTGGCGCTCGACCATTGCCGTTGCCCACGCTCTGCAAGCGTGTCTGTCGCCCTTAGTAATCCACCGCGGCAGGGCTGTTCATCCAGTCGCTCACGAACGCGCCGTAACGGCCCTCGATAATGGCCTGGCGGGCACGCTGCATAAGGTTGAGCAGGTAGTAGATGTTGTGCATCGACAGCAGAATGCCGCCGAGCATCTCCTTCTGCGTGACCATGTGGCGAATGAGTGCGCGGCTGTAGCCGCCCGTGCACACCGGGCAGGTGCAGGTGGGATCGATGGGGCCGTCGTCGTGCGCAAAGCGCGCGTTGCGGAAGTTGAGGCGACCCTCGCTGGAGAACGCCGTACCCATGCGGCCCGTGCGCGTCGGCAGCACGCAGTCGAACATGTCGATGCCCACGCCCACACCGCGCACGAGGGTGGTGGGGTTGCCGACGCCCATCAGGTAGCGCGGCTTGTGCTTGGGCATGTACTCGCTTACGAGTGGTGCCAGGGTCTCGAACATGGTCTCGTGGTCCTCGCCCACCGAGTAGCCGCCAATGCCGTAACCGGGGAAGTCGCCGCACTCCTCCAGATGGCGCAGCGAGCGCAGGCGCAGATCTAGGTGCATGCCGCCCTGAACAATGCCAAAGAGCGCCTGGTCGTCGCGGGTATGCGCCTTATAGCAGCGCTCAGCCCACATGCTCGACAGCTCAACGGCGCGCTCAACGTAGGCGCGCGTGGCGGGATAGCCCGGGCACTGGTCGAGCTGCATGCAGATGTCGGAACCGAGCTTCATGGCGATTTCCATGTTGTCCTCAGGCGTCCAGAACACGTGGCGACCGTCGTAATCGTTGACGATAAAGCGCACGCCCTCGTCAGTGAGCTTGACCGCGTCGTTGTGGCTGAACACCTGGAAGCCGCCCGAATCGGTGAGGATAGGGCCGTGCCAGTTCATAAACTTGTGCAGTCCGCCCAGCTCGGCGATGGTGTCCTCGCCGGGACGCATGGACAGGTGATAGGTATTGGCAAGCACGATCTGGGCGCCGAGCTGTTTGACGGTCTCGGTAGGAATGCCCTTGACGTTTGCCTTTGTGCCCACGGGCATGAAGATCGGCGTCTCGATGTCGCCGTGCGGGGTGTGCAGCACGCCGGCACGCGCATGCGTCGTCGGATCCTCGGCGATCAGATCGAATTTAAAAAGGCTCTGGTCCATAAACTGGAACTCCTTGGTTGCGGTTCATACGCAACCCATTATACGGGCAACCCGCAAGAAGCACCGACTCGACAGAAACTGATGCAAAGGGGTCATAGTCGTTTAAGAACGTCCCCAAAGACTACATCTGGGATCATTTCCAACAGCCAAGGTAGCGCCGATGTTATGGCACCGACAGACACTATGACCCAATCCGAGGGCACTAAAAAGACAGGAGCCCCCGCTCGTGACCGCGGGTCGGGGCTGCGACAATGATGTTGAAGTGCCATAGGCGCAGCCGCGCCGCAACGAGGCTGGGAGGCTCCCATGCCAAAGTATTCTACCGCGTTCGGGATGGACGTCCACCTGAGGTCGACCACCGTCTGCGCCCTCGACGCGGACACCGGCGAGGCCGTGACGAGGAGGTTCCCCGGCAACCCCTGGGGCGAGATCGCCGGGTGGATGGATGGGTTCCCCGGGCCGTCGCTCGCGGCCTACGAGAGCGGCTACCTCGGCTTCGCCCCGCAAAGGGAGCTCGCCGGGCTCGGCGTCGAGTGCGTCGTCGCCGCGGTCTCGAAGATCCCCAGGTCGGCCGCCGACTCGGCCTCCAAGAACGACAGGAACGACGCCGCCAGGATGGCCAAGGCGATACTCGCCCACGACATCTCCCCCGTATGGGTCCCCTCCCCCGAGGTCGAGGGCATCAGGGACCTCGCCGGCGCCTACGACGGGGCGACCGCGCGCCTGGCGACCGCCAAGCAGCGGCTGCGCGCCCTCCCCCCCCGGCCGGGGGCGCAGCGGCGTCCGCCGTGGGCAGCCTGATCGCCTTCCTCGCAAGGCGGGGGTTCGTCTACGGCGGCACCACGCCCGCCGGCAACCCGAGGAAGTACTGGACCTACGACTTCCTGAGGTGGCTCGACAAGGTCAGGCCTGAGGACGACGGCGGGGTTCGGGCGCTCGCCGCCCTGAGGAACGAGGTCGAGGCCGCGGCGGAGGCCCGGGCGGACCTGCTCTCCGAGTACAGGGCGGCCGTGGATGCCAGCCCGATCGCCGCGGAGGTGGCCGCCCTCCAGTCGATCAAGGGCTGCGCCTTCGCGCTGGCCGCGGCCTTCTCGGCCGAGGTCGGCGACTTCACGAGGTTCCGTTCCGGAAGGCAGGTCACGGCCTATTTCGGCCTCGCGCCGAGTCAGAGGTCGAGCGGCGACTCCGTGCGGCTCGGAGGCATCAGCGGTGCGGGCAACGCGCTCGTGAGGAAGCTGGCCGTTGAGGGCTCATGGTGCTACGCCGCGGCACGGCACCAGCCGAAGCTCATGCCGAGGGACACGGGCGTGCCCCTCGAGATAAGGATGCACGGGAGGAAGGGGTCCGAGCGGCTCCTGCGGCGGCGCGAGGAGATGCTCGCCCGCGGCATGCCCGCGGCGAAGGCCAACGCGGCCACCGCGGCCGAGCTCGTGAGGTGGCTCTGGGCCCTCGGCATGATGTGCCGGGAGGGCGCGGAATAGACATAGCCCCCGTCCCGGCGAGCCGGGCGGCCTTCGGGGATACCCCCTATTTCGCTGTGCGCGCGGAGCCCTCCGCATGCGCCTCGACAGACTTGGGGAACCCCGCCGAAGGAATGGAGTGCGGGCCGACAGAACGGTATCCGCGGATATGA
>UQZD01000056.1:0-5731 GCA_900545485.1 uncultured Collinsella sp.
GGCTGTGGTGGCTATTCCGAGGCCTGCGGCGGCGATTCCTGCTAGTGCGATTGCGCTTGGCGTTGTGTCGCCTGTGTTTGCGAGCTTGCCGGCGGTCGTATTCGCTTGCTTGCTGTTGCTTGTGTTCGCTTGCTTGCTGTTGCTTGTGTTCGCTTGCTTGGCGGAGCTCGGTGCGGCGTCTTTGCCGGTCACGGGCGAGCTGGCGGGCTGTGCCGTCTCGGCCGGTTGCGCCGAGCCGGAGGGAGGCGTTGTCTCGGTGGGTTTCGTTATCTCGGGCGAGGTGGCCGTATCTGCTGCGGCTTTTGCCTCTTCGTATGCCTTGCAGGCGTCGTCATAGGCCGCTTGCGCCTTTTTCAAATTATCGAGGAGCGCATCTCGCTTGGCTGTTTCTCCGTCGAGGTGGGTTTTATTAAACTCTACTTCGCTTTCTAAGAAATAAATCAGGCTTTTCTGACTTTCGAGGCGCATTCGGCAGTGCTCAAGCTTATCTTCACAACGAGATTCTTGCTCTTGTGCATCCATGATCGCCAGTTCCAACTGCCATCTAGTTTCGTAATCCGTGTGGGGGATTTTATTTAATTCTGCCTCAAGGGCTCTTGTCCGGTTGTGGGCCTTATCGCATTCGGCTTGAGCTGCATCGACGTCCGCTTGCATGGTAGGAAGGGATTCCTTATATATGGCGGCTTGCGCCAAATTAGTGTCGTAGTTCTCTTGAAAAATGGCAATTTTAGTATCGATTTCCGCAATTTTCTCGGGACTTGCGGCGTCTTTTGCGGCTTCGAGGTTTTTGAGCGCTTCCTGCATGGCTGCATACGCTTTTTCTTTTGCGGCGGCCGCATCTTCCGTCTGCAAGGCAACTGCACCGGTGGGGGCGCTGGTTTCTGCCGCGATCGCCGTTACGGGGGCGATTCCCGCGGCAAGTGCCGCGGAAAGGGCGATGCCCACGGTTGCGCGTCTTGCACTTCTTGCGAGAATGTCGTTCATCTCGGCACCTCATTTCAAGGGTCGGCGACTAACTTGGTAGCACTAATGTAAGTATATCAGGCGGTTTGCCCGCCATTGATCGGGCGTGCGCGTGCCTCTCCGCTTCTCTGGAAACCGAACCCCATTAGAAATGACGAGTTGTTTACGCTTCTTTTGGGCTCACCGTACTATCATGATTCGAATTGAGTGTGAATGATGATAGGGAGCGCCTATACATGATTGAGCTGCTCAGGCGTTTTGGTGGCAAGTTTCGCCGCTATATGGTGATTGGCCCTGCGTGCAAGCTGATCGAAGTGATCTTTGACCTGCTTACACCGCTCGTGATTGCCCAGATGATCGATAAGGGCATCGGCGCACACGATGTCAACGCCGTCGTCCGCTACGGTATGGTGCTTGGCGCCATGGCTGTGATCGGCATCTCGTTTACGCTCGTCTGCCAAAAGATGGCGGCGCTCACCTCGCAGGGCATGGGCACCGATATCCGCGGTGCGCTCTACGGGCACATCAATAAGCTGAGCTATGCTGAGCTCGATCGCTTTGGCACGCCGTCGCTCATCACCCGCATCACCAACGATGTCAACCAGGTGCAGCTTGCCGTGGCGCTGGGCGTGCGCATGCTCATCCGCTGGCCCTTCTTGGCGGTGGGCTCTATGTGCGCGGCCCTTGCCATCGACCTTAAGCTCGGCATCATCTTTTTGATCTGCACGCCCGCCATCGGCCTGGTGTTTTGGTTTGTCATGGCGCGCTGCATTCCGTACTACAAGCAGCTGCAGGCAAAGCTCGACCGCATTGCGCTCATTTGCCGCGAGGGGCTTTCGGGCGCTCGCGTGGTTCGCGCCTTCGTGCGCGAGGACCACGAGCGCGAGCGCTTTGCCCAAGCCGCCGATGACCAGGCCAATACTGCCATCGCGGTGGGCAAGCTCTCCTCGATTCTCAACCCTGTCACGTTTCTCGTGATGAACCTGGGCGTGTGCGCCATCCTGTGGGTGGGCGGCATCCAGGTCAACGTGGGCGAGCTCACGCAGGGTCAGGTCATGGCGTTCGTCAACTACATGACGCAGACCCTCACCTCCATCGTGTATGTTGCCAACTTGGTCGTGGTCTTTACCAAGGCGAGCGCCAGTGCGTCGCGTATCAACGAGGTGCTCAATTGCGTGCCGAGCATCACTGACGAGGACAACGAGTCGGTCGCGCTGCCCGAGCCGAGCGAACTGGCGGGTGGCGCTGTTCCGGTCCCCGCGCTGAGCTTGAGCCATGCGAGTTTTTCGTTTGGCGCGGGCGCTGCTAACGCCGTCAATGATGTGACCCTGGAGCTGCCGCTGGGCAAAACGCTCGGCATTATCGGCGGCACGGGCAGCGGCAAGTCTACGCTCGTCTCGCTTATCCCGCGCCTGTACGATGCGGGCACCGGCAGCGTGAGCGTGATGGGTGCCGACGTGCGCACTTGGCCGCTCGACCAGCTGCGCCATGTGGTCGCGACCGTTCCGCAGCGCACATCGCTGGTGAGCGGCACCATTCGCAGCAACCTGACCTGGCGTGACGAGTCGGCGACCGACGATGAGCTCTGGGCGGCGCTCGATATGGCGCAGGCGAGCGAGTTCGTGCGCAACAAGCCGCAGGGGCTCGACGCCCCGGTCGAGGCGGGCGGCAAGAACTTTAGCGGTGGCCAGCGCCAGCGCCTGACCATCGCGCGCGCCTTAGTGGGCTCGCCGCAGGTTCTGATCATGGACGACTCCGCCTCGGCGCTCGACTTTAAGACCGACGCGGCGCTTCGCCATGCCATTCGCGAGCGCAGCGTGCGCGGTGCCGCCGAGGGCGGGCTGCCGCTCACGACCGTCATCGTAAGCCAGCGCGTCTCGACCGTGCGCGATGCCGACATGATCTGCGTACTCGACCACGGCTCGGTTGCGGGTCTGGGCACGCATGACGAGCTGTACGCGACCTGCCAGCTCTATCGCGAGATTTGCCAGTCGCAGCTGCGCCGCGAGGAGCTCGAGGGCCAGCAGGGGAGTGAGGCGCCCGCGTCCACCCCAGGCGCCCCGACCGCCCCCGCATCTGTCTGCGCAAAGGAGGGCTGCTAAATGAATCCGTATACTTCTTCCGGTTCGGTCGCCACGATGACGGCCAACGTGTCCGGCAGCGATAACCTCAACGACCTGGGCGACGGTCCGCGCCAGCCCGGCGACCCTGAGCGCTATCCCGTGGGCGCGGTGACCCGCCGCCTGATGGGCTACGTCCGTCCGCACCGTATTTCGTTTGCGGCGTCGTTTGTGAGCGCCGCCATCTCGGTGATTCTGCAGCTCTACACACCTATTCTCATCGGCGAGGGCATCGACCTGATCGTTGCTGCCGGGCAGGTGGACTTCGATGCGCTGCTGCCGCTCGTTACCAAACTCGCGCTCGTCGTGGTGGGAGCAGCGTCCTTCCAGTGGCTGCAGGGCTACTGCGTCAACCGCCTGTCCTACGAAACGGTGCGCGACATGCGCGTGGAGGCGAGCGATAAGCTCAGCCGCATGCCGCTCAGCTTTATCGACAGCCATGCCCACGGCGACCTCATGAGCCGCGTGGTCAACGACGTCGACCAGGTGGGCGACGGTCTGCTGCAGGGCTTCACGCAGCTCTTCACCGGTGTTATTACCATCGTGGGCACGCTCGCGTTTATGCTTTCCATCAACCTGACCATGACGCTCGTGGTGGTACTCGTCACGCCGCTTTCCATTTTTGCAGCCGGTGCTATCGCCAAGCTCTCCAACAAAAGCTTTACGGCACAGCAGCGTATTCAAGGGCAGCTCGGTGGCCATATCGAGGAGTATGTGGGCGAGCAAAAACTGGTGGATGCGTTTGCCTACGGCCCGAACGCCCAAGCGCGCTTCGACGCCCTCAACGCCGAGCTCTATACGGCAGGTGAACGCGCACAGTTTATGGGCTCGCTTTCCAACCCCGGTACGCGCTTTATCAACAACATCATCTATGCCGTGGTCGCCGTGATTGGCTGCGTGGGCGTGATCACGGGCGTGCCCGCTGCGCTCACGGTGGGCGGCGTGCAGATTTTCCTGTCCTATGCCAACCAGTACACCAAGCCGTTCAACGAGGTCACCAACGTCATTACGCAGATCCAGACGGCGTATGCCTCGGCGCGCCGCATGTTTGCGCTGCTCGATGCGCGCGAGCAGGAGCCCGATGCGGCGGATGCCGTGGAACTTGCCGCCCCGCAGGGTGAGGTGACCTTTGAGCATGTGGACTTTAGCTACGTGCCCGACCGCAAGCTGCTGCAGGATATCTGCATCGAGGCCAAGCCCGGCATGCGCTTTGCCCTCGTTGGCCCTACGGGCTGCGGCAAGACGACGCTCATCAATTTGCTGCTGCGATTCTACGATATCGATGCCGGTCGCATCGCAGTCGATGGCCGGTCTTCGCGTGGCTACACGCGCGCAAGCCTGCGCCGCGCCTTTGGCATGGTGCTGCAAGATACCTGGTTGTTCGAGGGCACCGTGGCCGAAAACATCGCCTACGGCTGTCCCGACGCTACGCGCGAGCAGGTTATCGAAGCTGCCAAGCACGCGCACGCGCACAAGTTTATCGTGCAGCTGCCAGGCGGCTACGATACGGTCATCGGCGAGGACGGCGGCACGTTTAGCCAGGGCCAAAAGCAGCTGCTGTGCATTGCGCGCGTCATGCTCACCGACCCGGCTATCTTGCTGCTGGACGAGGCAACGTCGAGTATCGACACGCGCACCGAGCTGCAGGTGCAGGCGGCATTCGACGAGCTCATGGCCGGTCGCACAAGCTTTGTGGTGGCGCACCGCCTGTCGACGATCCGCAACGCCGACTGCATTCTGGTCATGCGCGACGGCCAGATTATCGAGCGTGGCACGCACGACGAGCTGCTGGCGGCAGATGGCTTCTATGCCGAGCTCTACCGCAGTCAGTTTGCCCAGTGAGCAAGCCCGTGGGGCAAATTAATCAATCGACAGACGGTGGTTTACATCTGTCACGTTAGTACTAAGATATTCATCTAATAAATTGCATTAGTGGCTTTAGTTTTGGGGGAAACGAGGCAACGTGACTATGACGTGCTCTTTGGTGGTTAACAGCAAGAGCGGTAATACCAGGATGGTTTCGGGCGCGATCAAGCGCGCTCTGCAGGCTGCGGGCGTTGAGTTTGTCCATGCCGCGGCGTTGAGCGACGATGCGGATGCAGATCAGGTTGCGCTCGAGGCGCAGGGCGCCTGCGCGGCCGACACGGTGCTCGTCGGTTTTTGGTGCGACAAGGGCGCGTGCACGCCTTCGGTTGCCGCGCTGCTCTCCGCTCTGCACGGCAAGCGCGTTTTCCTCTTTGGTACCTGCGGTTTTGGCGCCGACCAGAGCTATTATCAGCAGATTATCGATCGCGTGACCTCCAATTTGGCTGGGGATGCCGAGCTTGCGGGCTGGGCGATGTGCCAGGGCAAGATGGGCCCCGCGGTCAAGCAGCGCTACGAGGCCATGCTCGAGCAAGATCCCGACAACGCGCGCTATAAGATGCTGCTCGACAACTGGGTTGCCGCAAAGGATCACCCCACCAAGGAAGATCTGGACAACATGGCTGCAGCCGCCAAAAAGGCCGTGCTGGGGGAGTAGCTCCCATCGCTGACGGCGGTCGGTCCATCTTTCTAAATGAAACGTCCTCCCGGGCGTCGGGGCACGAAGTTCCCTGCTCTACAGTCCTGCGCAAGACGAAGGCCACATTAAGTGGCCTTCTTTGCGT
>UQZD01000057.1:0-5357 GCA_900545485.1 uncultured Collinsella sp.
CACATGGTTGGGTTGGACAGGTGGGGTTGGCGCACAAAGCCGCTGGCCGTCGACCTGGGCGACCGTGTGCGTGCTCTGGGCTGTGCGCTCACCATGCAGGGCTCGGGCATTTCCAACGTGGATATCGGCGGCATCGACATGCGCTTGGAAGAGGACGGCTTCATTACCATCGGCACCGGCGCCACCGATAACGGCATGGGTGTCGACACGATCCTGGCGCAGATTGCCGCCGAGGAGCTGGGCGTGGAGAGCTCGCTGATCGTGGTGCGCGGCGTGGACACCGACGTGTCGCCGTTCGACGCCGGCTCGTACGCGAGCTCCGGTACCTACGTGACGGGCCTGGCAGCCAAGAACGCCGCGACCGAGCTGCGCGAGAAGATCTGCGCTAAGGCCGCCCAGATGTGGGACGTGGACGCCGCCGATGTGGTCTTTGATGGTCAGTATGTGCGCCTGTCCGACGAGCGTGCCGCGCGCGAGCAGAACCGCTACCTCACGCTGCGCGACTTTGCCAACCTGTGCGTCAAGAACATCGCAGGCGGCGACGCGCTCACCTCGCATGCCTCTGCCTGCCTGCCCGTTTCGCCCCCGCCGTTTATGGCCGGCATTGCCGAGGTCGAGGTCGACAAGGCTACCGGCAAGGTGACCGTGGTGGACTACGCGGCGGCTGTGGACTGCGGCACCGTGATCAACGAGGCGCTCGCGCGCGTCCAGGCCGAGGGCGGCATTGCCCAGGGTATCGGCCACGCGCTCTACGAGATCGTCGAGCACGACGACCGCGGTCGTCTGCGCACCGGCAACTTTATGAGCTACAAGTTGCCCACGCGCCTGGATATCGGCAGCATTCGCGTGGCCTTTGAGCCGAGCTACGAGCCAACGGGTCCGTTTGGCGCCAAGTCGATCGGCGAGGTCGTCATCAACACGCCGCTTGCCGCCGTTGCCTCGGCCGTGGCGCACGCCACCGGCCACCAGGTTCGCTCGCTGCCGATCACGCCCGAGAAGGCCCTGCTGGGGGAGTAGCGGGTCAGCGAACAAGTCGTAATTGGCGGGGCGGGGCAACTCGCCCCGCCTTTTGCACTCGTGGTGAGGTCGTGAGCTTGTAAAAGGTGTGCGTGCGCTTGTCGTTCGTATCTGCTATCATTCCTAATCTGTGCGCTCATGCGGGCGTGGCGGAATTGGTAGACGCGCCAGATTTAGGTTCTGGTGGGATTCCCGTGAAGGTTCGAGTCCTTTCGCCCGCACCAACGCACCAGCGTCGGCCTCGGCCGTCGCGACACTTTGTTGCATAAAGGTACCAGCACCTCAGATAAGCTGGGCAGTATGAGGAGGAACGTGTTGAACATCACCGCTTCTGACGTCAAGGACGCCAAGCTCACCGCTACGGTCACCATCCCGGCCGCTGACGTCGACGCCGCGATCAAGAAGGCCTACAAGGACACCGCCAAGAAGTACCGCTTCCCGGGCTTCCGTGCCGGTAAGGCTCCCCGTCCGGTCATCGACTCCGCACTTGGCGCCGAGGCTACCCTCGCTCAGGCCACCAACGACCTGATCGCCGCCAACGAGCCCGCCGTCCTCAACGAGCTGGACATCGTCCCCACCAAGAACGGTGACTACAAGGAGCTCGACCTCGCCAAGGATCACGAGGACTACACCTACACCGTCGAGTTCTCCCTGCGTCCTGCTGCTGAGCTCTCCTCCTTCGACGCTGTCGAGATCGAGATGCCCCCCGCGGAGGTCACCGAGTCCGAGATCAACAACCAGGTCGAGATGCTCCTCAACTACCGTGCCACCTTCGAGGGCGTCGAGGGTCGCGCCGTCGAGGCCGAGGACTACGTCACCGTCGACCTCAAGGCCGTCGAGAACGCTGACAACTTTGCCGCCGAGGGCCGTATGCTCATCGCCGGTAGCGACAGCAACCCCAAGGAGTTCAACGAGGCCCTGATCGGCGCTAACGTTGACGACGTCAAGACCGTTACCTGGACCGACGAGGTCGAGGAGGGCGAGAAGGCCGAGACCCACACCGTCGAGGTCACCGTCAAGGGCATCAAGGTCCGCAACACCCCCGAGCTCACCGACGAGCTCGTCAAGTCCGACTTTGGCTTCGACAGCATCGATGCCATGCGCGACGCCATCAAGATCGAGATCGAGCAGGACAAGGCTTCCCGCCTGCCGGCCGAGAAGGAGAACCGTTGCGTCTCCGCTCTCGCCGAGCGCCTGCAGCTCGACGAGATGGATGCCGACTACGAGCAGTCCGTCTTTGAGGAGCTTGGCCAGAACTTCCTGTCCAACCTCGCTGCCCGCGGCATGACCCTGGACACTTGGCTGCCCGCTTCCGGCCTGACCATGGAGCAGTTCATCGGCGACCTTCACAAGCAGGCCAACGACGTTGCCCGTGAGTCCCTGGCTCTGGACGCCCTCGCCCGTGAGCTCAAGATTGAGGTCACCGAGGACGACATCAACGCCGAGTTCGAGAAGGCTGGCGTCAAGGACGTCGAGGCTTCCAAGGCCGAGTTCATCGCCGATGGCCGCATGCCTGCCGTCCGCGAGTCCATCCGTCGCTCCAAGGCTGTCGACCACCTGGTCGAGAACGCCAAGGTGACCGAGGTCGACGAGACCGCCAAGGACGCCGAGTAATTCTCGCCACCTTGCCCGCGAGCGCATGGGTGCGCCCGTGATGGGGTAAAGTTATACACCGGTTATCCGGTTGCTTCGTACGGTGCCAGCCAATGCATAGCATGCGGGCACCGTACGTTTATCTAGAACCTATTTGGTCCGCAAGAGAGAAATGGAGATGCGTATGATCGCTAAGTTCGATTCCGCCCTCGTGCCATACGTTATCGAGCAGACGCCGCGCGGCGAGCGCAGCTACGATATCTATTCGCGCCTGCTCAACGACCGCATCATCTTCTTGGGCGAGGAGATCAACTCCGTCAGCGCCAACCTGGTCGTTGCCCAGCTGCTGCATCTTGAGAGCCAGGATGCCGAGAAGGATATCTCGCTCTACATCAATTCGCCCGGTGGCGAGGTCTACTCCGGTCTGGCGATTCTTGACACTATGAACTTTATCAAGCCGCAGGTTTCGACCATTTGCGTGGGTATGGCCGCGTCTATGGCCGCCGTGCTGCTTTCGGCCGGCGCCAAGGGCAAACGCTTCTGCCTGCCGCACTCCAAGGTCATGATTCACCAGCCCAGCGGCGGTGCCCAGGGCCAGCAGACCGAGATCGAGATTGTGGCCGAGGAGATTAAGAAGACCCGCCGCGAGCTCAACCAGATCCTGTCCGACGCCTCGGGCCAGCCCATCGAGAAAGTCCAGGCCGATACCGAGCGCGACAACTACCTGACCGCTGCCGAGGCCCTCGACTACGGTCTGATCGACCGTATCGTCACCTCGCGCGATCTCGCCGTGAAGGATGCCTAGGATGGCAGGAAACATGCAGGACAACTTTGACGAGAACGGCAACCCCATCCGCTGCTCCTTCTGCGGAAAAGAGCAGGGCCAGGTCCGTCGCCTCGTAAAGGGCCCGACCAACATCTTTATCTGTGACGAGTGCGTCGCCGCCTGCTCCGAGATTTTGGAGGAGTCGCTGGCTTCGGACTTTATGGACGCTGCCCGCAACGGCAAGCTGCCGGGCTTCCTCAACGACCACGGCCAGGCAGCATCCCAGCCCGCCGTGGACCCCGAGACCGAGGGCTTTGAGCTCGAGGACGACCGCCAGGTCATCACGCACGTGCCGACGCCGCACGAGATCTATGACGAGCTCTCGGCCTATGTCATGGGCCAGGAAGACGCCAAGCGCGCCATGTCGGTGGCCGTGTACAATCACTATCGTCGCGTGATCGAGGGCGGCGCCGCAGTGTCCGCTTTTGATGGCGGCATGGGCTCGCAGTTCGATGACGATATGGACGAGGTAGAGCTCGCCAAGTCCAACATCCTGCTGCTCGGTCCCACCGGTACCGGCAAGACCCTGTTGGCCCAGACGCTCGCGCGCATCCTCGAGGTGCCGTTTGCCATCGCCGATGCCACCGCGCTCACCGAGGCCGGCTATGTGGGCGAGGACGTGGAGAACATCCTGCTCAAGCTCATCAATGCTGCCGATGGCGACATTGAGCGCGCGCAGGTCGGCATTATCTACGTGGACGAGATCGACAAGATCGCCCGCAAGGCCGAGAACCTCTCCATTACCCGCGATGTTTCGGGCGAGGGCGTTCAGCAGGCGCTGCTTAAGATCCTTGAGGGCACGGTGGCAAGCGTTCCGCCCACCGGGGGCCGCAAGCATCCCCAGCAGGAGCTGCTGCAGATCGACACGACCAACATCCTGTTCATTTGCGGCGGTGCCTTTGTGGGTCTGGACAAGATCATCGCCGATCGCGTGGGCAACAAGGGCGTGGGCTTTAACTCCGAGATCGCCGGCCCCACTTCGGTCGACGAGAACGACCTGCTGCGTCAGGTGCTTCCGCAGGACCTCAACGCCTTTGGCATGATCCCCGAGTTTGTGGGCCGCATCCCGGTCATCACCTCCTTGAACGAGCTGTCGGAGGAGGATCTCGTCCGCATTCTCGTGGAGCCGAAGAACGCGCTCGTCAAGCAGTACACCCGCATGTTCGAGTTCGAGGACTCGCGCCTCACCTTCGAGCCCGCGGCCCTTACCGCCATCGCTCACGAGGCGGTGGAGCACGGCACCGGCGCCCGCGGTCTGCGCTCCATCTGCGAGCGCGTGCCCACGCGGCCGGGGCCGCCAGGCAGCGTGGCCGGGATGCGGTCCATGCCCCACAGGCGCAGCACTTCCTCGTACAAGTCGATCTCGCGCTCCAGGTCGGGACGGAAGGTGGGCGGCAGCACCGAGAGCACGGAGGCGTCGTCAGTGGCCTCAACGGCACAGCCGAGGCGCACGAGGATATCCTCGATGAAGTCAGCAGGAATGTCGGCCCCCATCATAGCCGTAAAGCGCGGGATGCGGAAGATGAGCTCCGGACGGGCGGTGGGGAGCTCGTACACGTCCACCACGCCGGGGCGCACGGTGCCCCCGGACACCTCGGCCAGAAGCGCCGCCGCGGCTTGCGACACCACTTCGCACAGATGGTCATCCACGCCGCGCTCGTAACGCATGGAGGCCTCGGAGATGAGCCCCAAATTGCGGCTCGTGCGGGAGGTGCGGCCGCGCTCGAAGGCGGCGGACTCCAGAAGCACGCAGGTGGTCTCTTCGGTGACCTCGCTGTTCTCGCCGCCCATAACGCCGGCGAGCGCCACGGCGCGCTCGGGGGTGGCGATGACCGTCATGTCCTCGGTGAGCGCGCGGTCCTCGCCGTCCAGGGTGACCAGATGCTCGCCGTCGGCGGCGGCGCGCACGATGATGTGGGCG
>UQZD01000058.1:0-5198 GCA_900545485.1 uncultured Collinsella sp.
TATGGCGGCCGCTCTGGCCGCTCATAAGGCCGACGCGCGCGTGGCCATCGTGGAGCGCGAGCAGCACTTGGGCGGCATCCTCCGCCAATGCATCCACCCCGGCTTTGGCCTTTCGCACTTTAAACAGGAGCTCACCGGTCCCGAGTACGCGCAGCGCTTTATCGACCAGGTGCACGCAACCGACATTGCGCTGTTCCTGAACAGCATGGTGATTGGGATTGATTCGGGCGAGCCTACGGAAGAAGCCGCGGTCCACACCGTCATGCTCATGAGCCCTGCCGGCATGCTGCAGCTCACCGGGCGCGCGGTCGTCCTTGCCATGGGTTGCCGCGAGCGCACCCGCAGCGAGATCAAGATTCCCGGTAGCCGTCCCGCCGGCGTGTTTACGGCCGGCTTGGCGCAGCGATACATCAATATCGAGAACCTCAAACCCGGCTCACGCGCCGTCATTTTGGGTTCCGGCGACATCGGGCTGATCATGGCACGTCGCTGCACGCTCGAGGGGATTTCCGTCGAGGGCGTGTACGAGCTCATGCCGTACGCCAACGGCCTGCGCCGCAACGTCAAGAACTGCCTGGACGACTTTGGCATTCCGCTGCATCTGTCTACCACGGTCACGCGCGTGATCGGGCACGACCGCGTGGAGGCCGTCGAGGTAAGCCAGGTCGACGAGCACCTGGCGCCCATTGCCGGGACAGAGCGCATCGTTCCGTGCGACACGCTGCTGCTTTCGGTGGGCCTGATTCCCGAGAACGAGCTTTCGGTTGCCGCAGGCGTGGAGCTTGACCCGCGCACGCGCGGCGCCGTGGTGGACCAGAGCCTGCAAACGGGCGTGCCGGGCATCTTTGCCTGCGGCAACGTGCTGCACGTGCACGACCTGGCCGACAACGTAACGACCGAGTCCGAGCGTGCCGGCGCGGCTGCAGCTGCATGGGCGCTGAACGGCGACGCCGGGGCGAGCGCTGAGAGCACGGGCTGCGTGCTCACGGTCTCCCCTGCCGGTATCGCGGGCTACGCACTGCCGGGGCGCATTACGTCTGTGGCGCTCACCAAACTCAACTTCCGCGTGCGCCGACCGGTCGACGCCGCCCGCATGAGGATCTTGGCCGACGGCGAAGAACTGCTCGCCGGTAAGGTCCGCCCGTTTAAACCGAGCGTAATGGAAAGCTTCCCGCTGCCGGCAAAGGCAATCCAGCGCGCACTCGACCTGGGTACCAGCGAAATCGTCCTGTCCGTCGATCCCGTTGAGGAGGCGTAAGGCCATGAATATAAACGCGATCGAAACACTGCAGTTCAACTGCACAACCTGCCCATCCGAGTGCCTCCTGACCGTAGAGGTGGAGCGTGACGCAGACGGCGCCGTGGTAGAGGTGCGCTCCGTGACCGGCAACAGCTGCCCCCGCGGCGATAAGTTCGCGCATCAGGAGCTCACCTGCCCCATGCGCGTGCTCACGACGACCGCGGCCGTCTCCGGAGGCAACGAGGCGCTGCTCCCCGTGCGCACCGCCGAAGCCATCCCGCTAGAACTCCACCCCCAGGCCATGGACCTCATCCGAGGCCTAGTCGTCAACGCCCCCATCCGCATGGGCGACGTCGTGCTGGAGAACCTCCTCAACACGGGCATCGACCTCATCGCCAGCATGGACATCGACCCCGCCTAAGCAGCTCATTTGGGACGGGGCTCTTTTAGCTACCCCGCCATCCACCCCGCCCCTCCTCAATTGCGGTGAAATAGTTCCTGATTTCCGCCAAAACCCCGGCATCCAGGAACTATTCCACCGCAACTATCCTTGGAATCGGTATTCAGCTTGTGCCTACTTTAGTGCCATTTCAAAACTATGCCGGATTACGGGGCCGATTCGGAGACCCCCATCCATACCGGCAGTTTTCGATTTTTGATAAGCCGTCTACCTGCGGTTTTAATTTCGCGACTTTTCCCATGGTCAAGTAATACAGGTCCAGCCCCGTAATCCGCCATACTTGTGAAACCAACCCATTTGGGACGGGCTATATTGACTACTTTTACCTATCAGCTCGCTCAAATGATTTTTCTGGGACGGGGATTAAATAATCATTGGGTGCCGAATGATTATTTAATCCCCGTCCCAGAAAAATCATTCCGCATGTTTGACGCAGCTAAAATAGCCCGTCCCAAATTGACTACCCTGGCATTGGGGATACCATGGTGGCAGCCTAGCGAAAGGATGTTTCATGGCACATGTCGATGATCAGCGTGTGGCGCACGTGCTTGATGCGCTCGAGGCTCAGCACCCCGGCGCACAGCTGCTCGTAAACGACCCGTGGTCGATTTACTATCTGACCGGTTTTTATGCCGATATGTTCGAGCGTTTTTGCGGCGTGCTGCTCGCACGCGATAGCGAACCTGTGATCTTGGTCAACGCGCTGCATCAGCTGCCCGAGTACGACAATGCCCGCGTGGCCTATCACACCGATACTGACGTCGTGGCCGACGCCATCGTTCGCGAGGTCGATCCGACCAAACCGCTGGGCATCGACACCGTTATGCGCTCCGGCTTTTTGATGCCGCTTATGGATCGCCGCGCCGCGAGCGAGTTCTTCCTGGGCGACTTTGCCGTCACCGCCGCACGCACCCACAAGGATGCCGCGGAACAGGAGCTCATGTGCGTGTCCTCGGCCGCCAACGACGCTGTGATGGCCGACACTATCAAGCTCGTTCACGAGGGCGTGACGGAACGCGAAATTGCCGACCAGATGCTCGGCCTGTATCGCAAGCACGGCTGCGAGGGCTTTAGCTTTCCGCCCATCGTGAGCTTTGGTGCTAACGCCGGCGACCCGCACCACGAGCCCGACGACACCGTGCTCAAGCGCGGCGACGTGGTGCTGTTCGACATTGGCGGGCGTCGTCGCAACTACTGCTCGGACATGACGCGCACGTTCTTTTGGGGCGAGCCGGACGAGGGGACGGCGCGTATCTACGACATCGTGCGCCGTGCCAACGAGGCCGCCGAGGCGCTCATCGCACCGGGCGTGCGCATGTGCGACCTGGACCGCGCCGCGCGCGGCGTGATTGAGGACGCTGGCTACGGCAAGTACTTCACGCACCGCCTGGGCCACTCGATCGGTCTTCAGGACCACGAGCCGGGCGACGTCTCGCTGGTCAACGAACAGGTTATCGAGCCAGGCATGACGTTCTCCATCGAGCCGGGCATCTACCTCCCCGGCCGCACCGGCGTCCGCATCGAGGACTTGGCCCTAGTTACCGAGTCCGGCGTCGAGATTCTCAACGCATACCCCCACGATCCCGTCCGCCTAGACTAGCCAATGTGACAAAGGGACAACCCCTTTGTCACATTGCGATTACGTCGCGCCACGAAAACGAGCTATCTACTACGTTTAACCCGCATGGGTCGACCATGCGGGTCTTTTTTGAAAAATGGCAGGCCCTCTACCTGCAGTTTTGATTTCGCAATTCTCGGTATGGTCGAGGGTTGCCGGTCAAACGTAGTAAATAGGCCCATTTCGTGGCAAGCGAGTCAACTCGGGGCACAGGGCAGCTAAAAAAGCTCCGTCCCAAATTGGCTGCTTTTGAGTTGCGGTGATATACGGACTGTTTGAGGCTTCTGGCTTGTAAAACAGTCCGTATTTCACCGCAACTGCTAAGGGGATGGGTTAGCGCAGCAGGCCGGCTACTTCGCCGGCTAGGGTGATGGTGCCGGCTGCTACGAAGGACTCGCCCGCGGCATCGAAGGCAGCGAGGGCCTCGGACACGCTCGGGTATACGCCCGCGAGCTTATCGGCATCAACGAGGGCAGCGAGCTCCTCAGCCGGCAGGGCGCGGTCGGAATCGGTCTGGGTCACGACTACGCGCGGAAAGGCGGGAATCAGGACGTCGACGATGCCCGCCGCGTCCTTATCAGCCAGCGCGGCGCACAGCAGCGTGGGGCGATTTTCCACGCACGGATCGATCTCGTCCAGTGCGCTCACAAAGTTCTCGCAGCTCTGGGGGTTATGGCAGGCGTCGATCAGCTTGAGCGGATCGGTTCCCAGCACATCAAATCGGCCCGGCGTGGGGCAGCCCATAAGCGACGCATCGAACTTGTCATGATCGAGTTCGCGACCCAAATACCCCTCGCAAAGCATAATCGCGCACGCGGCATTCTGCGGCTGATAGGCCGGCTTGACCATGCTCGACGTATAGATTGCACGCGGCGTGGTGCAGCTAAACTCAACCGTGTCGCCCACATGCGCCGGCACCTTAGTCGTGGCATGACTCACCACGAGCGGCACGACGCCGCACTCGCGACAACGGGCATCCATTACGCGCTGAACGCTCGCCTCATGCGTGCCCTCGCCCAGCACAACCAGGCGTCCGGGCTTAATGACCGCAGCTTTCTCCCCCGCAATGGCCTCGAGCGTATCGCCCAGAATGCGTGTATGGTCGAGCCCAATGCCCGTAATGGCGACGGCGACGGGATCGGTCGCACTCGTGGCGTCCCAACGACCGCCCATGCCAACCTCGAGTACGGCAACATCCACCGCGGCCTCGGCAAACACTACAAGTGCGGCAGCCGTCAGCAGATCAAATGGTGTGATGGAATAGGCGCGATCCCCCGCCGCCACACGGTGCGCATTCACGCGACGCCCCGCCTCGACAGCCGCCGAAACGCCACGGGCAAAGGCCTCGTCGCTAACAACGCGCCCGTCAACCTCCATGCGCTCGGGATAACGCACCAGCTGCGGCGACGTATACAGCGCGGTCTTGAGCCCCTCGCCGCGAAGAATGGCAGCCGAAAAACGCGTAGTCGAAGTCTTGCCATTGGTACCGGCAACCTGGATGCAATCGAAATACTCGTCCGGACGCCCCAGCTCATCGAGCATATCGACAACCGTCTCGAGCAGAGGACCAGAATCCCCAGAAATCCGCCCCGTATCAGCAGCAAGCCCCACAGCCTCATCAAACGAAAGCAACTCAAACGAGAACGGAACGACATACGACCCAGAACGCTTAGCCATAACCCAAAGTCCCCTCAACATAAAAAGAGGCCCGAATCAACAACGAGCCCCTCCCATACAAAATATCAGCCAAACACCGCTTTGCAGCGACCTCAAGGCCACAACCAAGTGGCCCTACCAGGCAGCGGACGCCCCCGTAACCGCTATGGGAGCGGTTTGGGGCTTTGCTCGATACAAGTTCCGCACGAGCCGGAAAGCACTTA
>UQZD01000059.1:0-5126 GCA_900545485.1 uncultured Collinsella sp.
CGAGAAGGGTTCGCCACGAAACCGGCCCATCTACTACGTTTAGCCCCTTACCCCCAACCATGCCAAAAAACGCGAAAACAAAACCGCAGGTAGAACGCCTGCGGTTTTCTGGAAAACGGGGGGGGTATGGTCGGGGGTATTGAGTCAAACGTAGTAGATGGGCCGGTTTCGTGGCGAGCTGTTCCGGCTGATCCCTTGGGGACGGAGGAAAACGGATCATTTTGGTCCCGCGAGGCTTGCGGGGGCACTCGTGCGGGGTCGCCCGAACAAAACTCTGCCGGTTTACGGGACTGAATCACGAGTCCCCAACCATGCCGATATTCGTGATAATAAAACCGCAGGTAGACGGGCCGTCATTTTGCAGAAAACGCGGGTATGGATGGGGGCCCTGAGTTTAGCCCCGTAATCCGGCATAGTTTTGAAATGGCATTAAAGCGGTGGCAGCCATTTTGCTATGCCGGGGTGGTCGGCCGCTGGGTAATTACCCTCGCAGGTAGGCGATGGCGATCTGTGTGCGGTTGCGCAGGCCCATTTTGGCAAGGATTGAGCTGATGTGGTTGCGTACGGTGCCTTCGCCCATATAGGCGGTGGCAGCGATCTCCTTGTTGTCGAGGCCGCGGGCGATGAGCTCTGCGACTTCGAACTCGCGGTCGGTCAGGCTGGCAAAGGCCGCGGGCCGGCGAGGCGTGCCCGCCTCGACGCCCGTTCCGTCAAAATCGATGTCCTCGATCGCCCTGCCCTCGAGCACGCGTTTACCGTCCATAACCTGCGCCAACGCCGGTGGAATGGCGGCGACATCGGTTTTAATCAGATAGCCGCGGGCGCCCAGCTTGAGCGCCGACACAATGTACTCGTCATCCGAGAATGTCGTCAGAAACACTACGCGCGCCGCAGGGTCGCGCTCAAGGATCTCGCGTGCCGCCGAAAGGCCGTCGCGCCCCGGCATCTGAATGTCGAGCAGTGCAATATCGGGTGCGTGCTCGGCATAGAGCGCCACCGCATCGTCGCCATTGGCGCCGGTGCCCGCCACTTCGATTTGCGGCTGGGCGCCCAGGATAATCTTGAGCGAATCGACCACCAAGCGGTCGTCGTCGACAACGATGAGCCTCATCGGCCCTCATCTCCTTGCTGTTTGGGAACGGTGGCAAACACGCGCCAGCCGCCGGCGCTGGCACGCGGGCCGGCGGTGAAGGTGCCGCCAAGCGCCTCGATGCGCTCGCGCATGGAGACAAGCCCCATGCCCTCCGCGGCGCCGCGGCCGCTTGCTTGGACCCCGCCCACGCCATCGTCGGTAACGATGAACTGGTAAAACGACGGATGCTCCATGCACCGTACGGTGACGGTCTGGGCACAAGCGTGGCGCATGGTGTTGGAGAGTGCCTCGCGCAGGACCGCCGCAAAGCAGTTCGCGACGTTTGCGGGCGCATGTTCGGTCATAACTTCAAGCTCAATCTGCGGTCCGCCGTCCGAGCGCGCGCCTTCGACAATGCGTTCGAGCTGCACGGAAAGGTCGACGGCGTTATCGTTGAGGGCGTGGACGCTGGCACGCACAAGCTGGAGTGCCTCGTCAACCGTGCGTTTAACGTCGGCGAAATCGGCGGCAACCCTGGGCTCGTCGGCGTGGATCACGCGCAGGGCTTCGGCCTGCAGCGAGGCGCGCGTAAGCTGGTGGCCCACGTTATCGTGGATCTCGCGCGCGATGCGGGCGCGTTCGGCGAGCGTTGCGAGCTCGACTTCGTAGTCCTGGCGGTCGGCAAGATCGCGGTTGCGCGCTTCGAGCGCGAGGGCTCGCTCTTGCAGCTCGTCGCGGATGCGGCGCATGCGCTGCTGCTCGCGCTCCAACTGGGCGGTGCGTAGCGATAACAAGGTGGCGGCAACCGAAAGGATGGCGGTCAACAGGAGCGTTCGGGCGGTGAGCGCGTCGGCGCGTAGGTCCGCGATGAGCGCAAAAGCAAAGACGGAGCCAATGCCCAGCGCGACCCAGGCGTGCTCACGGCGCACGCGTCGCGCGATGTCATAGAGAGCGAGAGGCGCAAACGGCACAAGCGGCGGAACGAAGACGGCCGCGATGACGTAAGCGTAACTCGCGGCCTCGCTCGCGCGCCGGGCGCGTTTCCCCTGTGCGACCTCGGCCAAAGAGGTGGCAATAACGCCAAGGCAAAACGCCGCGACCAGGCGAGCGTCCACAGCAAGACCCATGGCGGCCGCAATGCAGCACGCCAGCACGATCGATTTGTCGAAAAGCCTGTTCATACGGGTATTGTACGCGAAGCCGCGCGTGGTGGAGGGGCCGCCTGCGCAACCGTGACATTCCTCCCGCACGGCAAAGCGGCGTCGATCGCTCGTGCGAGCGGGGGTTTCGCCTCCGCCCCCCCGCACTCGTGACAAAGCTCACTGGCGCGCGCCGGCGGCTCCTGCGATGATGCAATCGTACCGGGCCGCAATCAACAGAAGGGCCGCCTCATGACAGACATCGTCCACGTCGAAAACCTCGTCAAGCGCTACGACGATCTTATCGCGCTCGACCACTTTAACCTGAGCATCGCCCCCGGCGAGATCTTTGGCCTGCTCGGCCCCAACGGCTCGGGCAAGACCACGTCCATCAACTGCATTCTGCAGCTGCTCGCCTACGACAAAGGCACCATCGAGCTGTTCGGCGAGCCCATGACGCCCGCCCGCTACGACTTCAAGCGTCGTATCGGCGTGGTGCCGCAGCAGGTGGCGGTATTCGACGAGCTCACGGTGCGCGAGAACATCGACTATTTCTGCAGCCTTTACGTCAACGACCTCAAGCGCCGCCGCGCGCTGGTGGACGAGGCGATCGACTTTGTCGGACTGGGCGACTTTACCAAGTTTCGCCCCGGCAAGCTCTCGGGCGGCCTGGCGCGTCGCCTCAACATTGCCTGCGGCATCGCGCACAAGCCCGAGCTCATCTTCTTTGACGAGCCCACGGTGGCGGTCGACCCGCAGAGCCGCAACGCCATCCTGGAGGGCATCTGCCGCCTGCGCGACGAGGGCGCCACGGTGGTGTATACCAGCCATTACATGGAGGAAGTCGAGCAGATCTGCAGCCGCATCATGATCATGGACGGCGGGCGCGTGCTGGCGCAGGGCACCAACGACGAGCTCAAACGCATGATTCAGATGGGCGAGCGCGTGACTGTCGAGGTCGGCGCCGTCGAGCCCGCCACAGTCGAGCGCCTGCGTGCCCTCGAGCACGTGTTCAGCGTCGAGCTGTCCGGCGGCGAGCTCGTCTGCACCTGCGAGGCGAGCCCGCACAACTTGGTCGATATCCTCGACACGCTGCGCGCCGCCGGCGTTGCGCTCGGCCGCGTGTGGAGCGAGCCGCCGACTCTCAACGACGTGTTCCTCGAGATCACCGGCCGCGAGCTGCGCGACTAGGGGGCAGCCATGTTCAACACCATTATTATCACGGTCAAGACGCTGCTGCGCCGGCCGAGCACGTGGGTTTGGGGCGCGATCTTTCCCGTCGCGCTTTCCACGATGTTCATGTTTATGTTTGCGAATCTGAGCTCCGACGGCACGGTCGACCCGGTGCCGGTGGCCGTCGTGGCGGATGAGGCCTGGGACGCCTCGACCTTTAAGGACGTGGCGACGTCGCTTGCCAAGGAAGGCGACGACCGACTGCTTGAGATCCACGAGTGCGACGACGCGGCCGATGCGAACCGTGCACTCAAGGCCGGCGAGGTCGCGGGCATCTATACGGTCGACGACGCGGGCACGCCCAAACTCACGTTGCTTTCGAGCTATGACAACTCGCGTGCGTCGTCGGTGCTCACCGACCGCAGCATTTTGGAGACGGTGGCAAGCTCGTATACACAAAATGCTGAGCTCATGTCCCAGATTGCCCAAGACAACCCGGCGGCGCTCGCCGACCCGGAGGCGGTTGCGCGCGCCCTGTCGCTTGAGGGCGGCACCCGCCGCGTAAGCCTGACACGCACCACGCCTGATGGCACGGTCATCTACTACTACGCGCTCTTTGGCCTAGTCGCGATGATGTCCGCCGAGTTTGCCGCCTCGAGCGTCGTCGATCTGCAGCCCAATCTGTCGGGCCTTGGCGCACGTCGCTGCGTGGGCGGCCTTTCCAAGACGGCGTCGCTGGCTGGCATTTTTGTGGGCTCGTGGCTAGTTTCCTTTGCCTCGATGGCGATCGCGATTGGCTACGTGCGCCTGGTCGTGGGCGTCGACTTTGGCGGACGCGAGGGGCTGTGTTTGGTGGGCGCCGCCGCTTCCGCGCTTGCCGCCACGGGCCTGGGGCTCTTTGTGGGCACGCTTCCCGTTAAGGGCGGCAAGGCGTCCAAGTCCGGCATCCTCACGGGCTTTGCCACCACGTGCGCCCTGTTCGCCGGCCTCTACGGCGAGCCGGCGATGGCACTTGCCGACGACGTTGCCCGCGCCTGCCCGGCCGAGTGCTGGCTCAACCCCGTCAAGCTCATCTGCGACATGTTTAACCGCCTGTATTTCTTTGAGGACCTGGGGCCCTTCGTCGTTCGCGCGGGCGCGCTCGTCCTGATGGCCCTGGTGTTTGTCGCCGCCGCCACGCTGATCTTTGGAAGGAGCCGCTATGAGCACCTTTAAGACCGCGCTTCGTATGGCGCTGGCGCACCCGTTCTACCTGCTCATCTATACGGTGTTCATCTCGCTCATGGGTGTATTCATCGCGGCCTCGGTGAGCTGGAACTCGTCGCAGCTCACCGAGTACAAGCCCTATGATGCTAACGTGATCGTGGTCGACCGCGACGGCAGCGACCTTTCGCGTGCGCTTACCAAGCATCTGGGTTCGCGCTTTGAGCTGGTCACGGGCGTCGGCGACGACACCTACGACCTTGCGGATGCGCTCGCCAAGAGCAACAGCGCCAAGGGCAGCGCCGACTGCGTGTTCTTTATCCCGGAGGGGTTTGAGGACGACCTCGTCGCAGCCGCTCGCGCGGGGGAGGCCCTGCCCAAGCTCGACGTGACGTACGGTGCCGGCGCCATGGCGGCGGCGCTTTCGTCGTCCAGCGAGGTGCAGGCCCCCGGCAGCCCGATGGATGCACGGGGGATCAGGCCTTCAAGGACGCGGGCGACCATCCCGGCGTCGGTTCGGCGCACGTTGCCGTAGCGGG
>UQZD01000060.1:0-5056 GCA_900545485.1 uncultured Collinsella sp.
CCGCCGTTGGCGACACGACACGCCCCACCAATAAAATGCCGCTCGCCGGGGCGTCGCAGAACGATTCCCCGGCGAGCGGCCAATTAATATTGTCTATCTCAAAACGTCGTTACTTTTTGTCGAAACGACCATAGAGCGCAAACGAGAGCGCCGCAGAGATAACCCAAGTCAAAGCGATGCAGACGACAATCATGATCAGGTTCATGGGATTGCCGCTTGGATCGGCATAAACGGGCAACGAGGTAATGCCGGGCATAACAAAGCCGAAGCACTTTGCGCCGAGAACAACGGTAAGCGCACCGCCAATGCCATCCGCGATCATCGCAGCGATAAGCGGAGTCCTGTTAGGAACCTGAACGGTAAACAAGGCGGGCTCGGAAATTCCCATAAATGCTGAGAAGGCGCACGTCATTGCAGCGGACTTGAGCTTTTCGTCGGTCATGCGCAGGGCTGCACCAAAAGACGCACCGCTTTCGGCGAGGTTATGGCAGAAAGAGATCGGGAGCAGATAGTCATACCCAAGCGTTGCGATATTGGAAATCTGGATAGGGCTCGTTGACTGATGCATGCCGAAGAGCACGATAAGCGGCATAAAGAAGCCCAGCAGAAAACCGGCAACGGGGCCTAACGTCGAGAATAGCCAAACGATACCGTTGGCAAGACCAAGACCGCACCAGGCACCAATCGGAGCGAGCACAAACAGGTTGACGGGAATCACGATAGCAAGGGAGAGCGCCGGAACGACAACGAGCTTAAAAAGATCCGGCACGACTTTGTCGATTGCACGATATACAAAAGACAAGCCAATGACGCCAAAGATAACCGGGAACACGGAATCGGCGTAGCTAAAAATCGGCACCGCAAAACCGAACAGCGCAAGGGGCGTCTCGCCCGTACCGACAGCGTTGACAATGGTCGGGTACATCAGCGATCCGGCAACACAAAGCGCAAGCGAACGGTTGACCCGGAACTTATCAGCTGTAGACATTGCCAGCAAAAACGGCAAGAAGTAGAACGGGATATCCGAAATCATATTGAATATCGCAAAGTCGCCGGCACCCGTGTCGATTCCAAAAGCCGCGATAGCAGCCAGGATGCCCTTTACGATGCCTCCCGCCACCAGTGCGGGAATGATAGCGGAAAAGATGCCGGTGATGATATCGAATACGCGAGCCGAACCTTTTTGGAGCTCAGGCTGCTCGGCGTCGGCGGAGACCTCGCCACCCATCCTGTCACCTAGCATGGGCTCCAATTCGTCATATACCGACCCCACGCTGGCGCCGATGATAACTTGCCACTGTCCGTCTTTAACCTGCGCGCCCAAGGCGCCGTCAAGCGTCTTAAGGGCCTCCAGGTCTGCCTTGCTATCGTCCTTCAGGTTGAATCTGAGCCTTGTAATGCAGTGCGTTGCCATAACAACGTTATCGGCGCCGCCCACGAGCTCGAGGACACGAGCGGCCAGTTCCTTCTTGTCTGCCACGACAATCACTCCTACCCAAGATCCTCGCCATTAGTGGCGATACATTTCTGATACCAATAGAAAGAGTCTTTACGCGAGCGCTCCGCAGTGCCGTTGCCGCAATTATCCAGATCGACATAGATAAGCCCGTAGCGCTTGTCCATCGTAAGAGGACCGCAGGCAACAAGGTCAATGAATCCCCAGATCATGTATCCGCGCACGTCAACGCCATCGATCACCGCTTCTTTAAGGCACTTTATGTGCTGGCGCAAATAATCGATTCGATACTCGTCGTGGATGCTGCCATCCTCCTCGACTACATCAGATGTACCGAGGCCGTTCTCGGCGATATACAGAGGCAGCCCATAGCGGTCATACATCTGGTTAAGGGTAACCCTCAGGCCAATGGGATCGAGCTGCCAGCCCCACTCACTCGTCTCGAGATAAGGGTTCTTGTTTGCCATGACCAGATTACCCGCAGTCTTCTCCCATCCCTGATCGCAGGTGGATACCTGGGAAAAGTAGTACGAAAAGGCCAGGAAGTCGACCGTGTTGCGAGCGATGAGCTCTTCATCGCCCGGTTCCATTTGAATCTCGATATCACACGCATCGAAATAGCGATTCATATAAGCGGGGTATTTTCCACGAGCCATCACGTCCGTATAGAACCAGTTGGAATACTGGTCGTCGTGAATAGCCTGCATGTTATCTTCGGGACGGCAGGTGGCGGGATACGTACAGAATCGAGCGATCATGCCGCCAACGGGAGTATCGGGCGAAAGACGATGGACAATCTCGACGGCACGCGCATTGGCAACAAACTCGTGGTGCAGGCACTGGAAGATGGCTCGATCGAAGTTCTCCCCCTCTTCGTCTTTGACCAGACAGACCCCGTCCCAAGGCGAAAAACGCGCTGCATTGAACTCGTTAAAAGGCAGCCAGAAATCGACCAGATCGCCCAATTCCGTAACGATTGTCTCGACATAGCGGGCGAAGAAATCAATCGTCTTGCGATTCTTCCATCCCCCATATGTGGTGACAAGATTTACCGGGATGTCATAGTGGAGCATGGTGACGAAGGTTTTAATGCCGTGCTTTTTGCACTCACCCAGCATACTTCGATACCACTCGATGCCTTCGCGGTTAGGCTCAAGATCATCTCCGTTAGGATAGATTCGGCTCCAGCAAATAGAGGTGCGGAACAGCTTGAGACCCATCTCCGCAAAAAGCGCGATGTCCTCACGATAGTGATGATAGAAGTCGTTGCCACGCCTAAACGGGTAGAACTCAACGCCGTCATCTGCGAGAGCGTTCATTAGCTCGTCATGGCAGAAGGGGTTGTTTTGATGCTTGTCCTCAATCTGGTCATGAGTCCAGGTACCATCCAGCCATCGACAATCCTGCGTCGACTTTCCCTTTCCGCCCTCATTCCAGGCGCCATCGGCCTGCGAGCACGATATGGCTCCGCCCCATAAAAAGTCGGAGTCAAACCCATGTTTTAACTTACTCATTTGCCCTCCTTGATCGGATGCTCCAGCGGATAACCCAATACTAGGAAGAACAAGATGCATAAGATATCGCATAGAAAGCGTTTGTTTATAACATTTTTTTAGATATAATACCGTTTAAGGCATCGATTCTACCGTTCACCCCTGGAGCACCCCATGGATTCGAATCTCAAACAGCTGCTCTATACGCATACCGAGACCGAAGAGTGGCATCGCACACATCCGGGAGAGCTCAGCCCGCGATATAACAGGGTGGAAACCACAACCATTAACGGCGAAGAGGTCTATCTGTTTGATTGGAAAGAAACTCTCGACGAAAACCCCGTGGGCCTTATCAAGGAGTCGCGCTTTACCGATATTCCTCCTCATATCAATCGGGATATGGAGCTTAACTACGTGTACGACGGCGTCTGCACGTTTATCGTCAACGGACGGCGACTACTCCTTAAAAAGGGCGACGTGCTCATTTGCAACACCGGCGTAGTCAGAAGCGTTCCATACGTTAAGGGCGAGCATGATATCGTCATTTCGATCGTCTTCAAAAAAGAAATGTTCGATTCGTTGTTCCTGAGCCAGCTACCCGGCGCGTCACCATTAACGAATCTTCTATTTGATTTTGTGTCCAAAAACCGCGAGGCCCGAAAATATCTCATTCTTCCAGAGGAATACGCCCGACATGCGCGACGCCTCATCGAAATGCTCTTTATCGAATATCACTTTAAAGATGCCTATTCCAATGAACTCATGAGGCACCTCGCCGTCAGCCTATTCCTTGTTCTCATTCGAGGACTGTACCGACGCTCCGCAACTGATAACCAGGCGATCATGTCGGACGAACGCATCGTGTCGATTCTGAATCATATTGAGCGAAGCTACGGCGACTGCACACTCGAAAGCATTGCGAGCGATACGGGTTATAGCACCAGCTATCTCAGCAGCTTGATCAAGCAAAAAACCGGCAAAACGTTTTCGCAAATCAAGCTCAACCAGCAGCTCACAGAGGCGGCATATCTTCTCAATAACACCGAGCGCAGCGTGCAGTATGTAGCCCGAAAAGTCGGCATCTCCAACATGTCATTCTTTTACTCAAAATTTAAAGAAGCATTCGGCGAAACGCCAGGTGCGTTCAGGACGCATCGGTCTAATTAAAGGCGTTATTACTCAGACCGATCAGCTTCGCGCGACACGGGAATGCGCAATCGAAGCAGCGAGCGCATCGCCTCTACCAGCACAAAGCCGGCGATGCCAACCGTGACCACAACGTCGAGCGGTGTGCCCACAAACCACAGCAGCCCCATGAGATACGACCCGGCATTAAACGCAAAGTGCAGCAGAATCGTGTAGCGAAGCTTTCCGGTGGTCACGAGTACCCAACCAAAAATGAGGCCGGCAGCGCCCGCGTAGCAGCCCTGCACCCAGTTCATGTGCATAAAGCCGAAGACCGCCGCCTGCAGCACGATTGCCGCGGCGACGCCCCAGGTACTCGGGGCCGCCCAGGGCACTATGGCGCCGTCCTGCGCGTTCGCGCGGCGCCGGCGCTTCCAGAACGAACGGCACTGTGGATTAAACGCACGCAGCGAAAACTCAAAGATGATGCCGCGCACCAGGAGCTCTTCGCAAAACGGAGCGCCGAGCACTGTGGTCAAGACAGCAAGAAGGCTGGTATCGCCCATGCCCGTCTCCTCGACGAGCTCGCTATAGTCTGCCGCGACCTCGGGCAGCAGCGACAGTACGCCGTCGCATAGGTAGCTAATGACCACCTGCATGGATAGGCCGATCACGACAACGCAGGCAATGCGCTTCCATGCCGCGCCTGCTCCCCCGCCGAGTGGGCGTTCGCCTTGCCGGCGCGCCATGAAGGAGCGGGGCCACAGATAGCGCCACCACAGCAGCGCCATCAAAAATGACGCCGTCTGAGCGGCAGCCTGGAACCATTGGATATCGAGATTGTCGATCGGATAGCCCGTCAGCACCGACACGGCATCGAGAACTGAAAACAGAACCATGCTCAGGGCAATATCGGCAGCAACAACACCAAAACAGGCAAGCGCCCAAATCATCGCATTGAGCATGCCAACCTCCTCAAAAC
>UQZD01000061.1:0-4818 GCA_900545485.1 uncultured Collinsella sp.
ACCAGTGACGCCACGGGTATGAACCGTGTGCTCTAACCAACTGAGCTACACCGCCGGATGGAGCCTGCAACCAGACTTGAACTGGTGACCTCTTCGTTACCAACGAAGTGCTCTACCGACTGAGCTATACAGGCACTTGACGGGTGGGAGCTATAGGATTCGAACCTATGTAGGCAGAGCCAACGGGTTTACAGCCCGTCCCCATTAACCACTCGGGCAAACTCCCAATCGTTCAAGTATCCGCAGGTTCTTTGGTCTTTTGGACCGCCGCCCCCCGCGAACGAAAAAGATAATACGATGCAACCTTGGGAGCTGTCAACGAAAACCTCTAGATACACGGTGCCGGGCGTATCTATATAGCTTTGACCTGCGGTTTTGTTGAGTTTAGATATGAAGAACGGTGGATTTGGCTGCGCTGGCGACATTTCCCGAGGGAACACTTTGGCACGGTGGAGTACGCCGGCAGAAACGAACTTAGATAACGGCTTATTTGCACCTATATATAGGTCGTGATCGGGCCCGGCTGAATCGAGCGTGGATTTTCTCCCGTTTGAAATCGAGCGTGGATAATCTCCCACTTTTGATGTGCCCCCAAGGCCAAAGTGGCAGATTATCCACGCTCATTCACTAGGCAGGAGATTTTCCACGCTCGTATGTCCGGAAATCCTCGCTCGATCAAGTAGACCAGGGGCCTCACCGTTTTCATCTCAATCTGTAACAGTAAGAGGGTAATTCCTCCCTTATCTGTTACAGATTGAGATATTACGCAGACACCCCAGCTCACGTCTCATTCTGTAACAGCAAGAACGGTTTTCCGCCCACTCGTGTTACGGATCGAGACAAACCTGAAGCTTGGTTGGCGCCAAACACGCTGACTTATCGACATAAATAGAAACGGGCCCTGTCCCACAAGGGAACAGAGCCCGAAACTCTCATGGAGCCAGTGACAGGAATCGAACCTGCAACCCACTGATTACAAATCAGTTGCGCTACCGTTGCGCCACACTGGCACACTTGGCGCTTTCACGCGAAGCGAGTTAAGAATAAAGGAATTGCGGACGGGGCGCAACAGGCCGCACGGCGTTATACAAATATGCAAAATCCAGCAACAACGCGTACCAGGCCCGTTCATTTCTGTCAGTGCGCCCTCAATCTTAAAACCATTCGCCAGAACGAATAGTTTTAATTACAATTGCTATATATAAAACTATTCGTTCTGGCGAAGGGTTTCGCGATGCTTACTACCAAAGAAGCCGCCGAGCTGCTCGGCATCACTCCGCGCAGGGTGCAGGAGCTCATAAAAAACGGAGCACTTGAGGCCCGCAAGGCTTCTGGTGTATGGCTCATCGACAAAGACAGCGTCGACACGCGACTCCGCTCTGTGACCAAAACGGGGGGACGTCCCCGCCGCGGCCACGGTAAGAGCGAGATCGCGTTCACCCTCATGAACCGCACGTACGAAGTCGCTCAGCTGGTCTACAGTACATCGCGAAAAGACTTTACCCACATCAGTGCCGACATCGATTACGCCCACGCCCCTATTGGAGTATTTGGCCCTAATAGCCCCATATCGCTAGACTCCTTCCGCATCTGGTGGCGCGGCCGCGGTATCCCGCTCGCACGCATTGGGCTAGCCTCCCTGCTTGCAGAAGCCGCAGTCGATGTTCCCGATGAACTCGTCCAGCGAAATCTCGGCCTCTCCTTATCCGACCAGTATTGGATTAGGCCCCAAGGTTCCGGTCTCACCTGGGAGGATATCAATTTCTTCAATAACGCCTTTGATGACGTCTCTCTCAGCATCGCACCCTTCGCCCCAGAGGGAAAAGCGGCTGCCGCAAAGCCCGATAACACCTCGGACGGCAATCTTCAAAAGTACTGGACGTGCGAGGGCGAACGTCGAATTCTGCATAAGGCAGGAGCGCACCTGGACCAGGAACCTTATAACGAGCTGGTGGCGACCGCGCTCCACCGTCGCATCCTAAACGCCTGCGATTATGTGCCTTACTCGCTCGAGGGCACGGGCACTTCCGCCCTGAGCACATGCGATGTCTTCTTAACTGATGAAGAAGAGTATGTCCCTGCGTTCTATGTAAACCAGCACGCAAACGCAGATGAACGGCTAACCGACTACGAGCGATATGTAGCAAACTGCGAGGAGCTCGGGGTGACAGGCGTCAAGGATGCCCTTGACCGCATGATCGTATGTGACGACATCATTGCCAACTACGATCGTCATTGGCGCAACTTCGGCCTCGTGCGAAACGTAAACACGCAAGCTTGCAGACCTGCCCCCATCTTCGATTCGGGCTCATCGCTCTGGTGCAACATATCACTAGAGGAGCTTAGGGCGGGAGAGCACAGTTTTACCAGCGCACAATTTCATTCAAGCCCCGCCAAACAAATGTTGCTCGTCGAGGACATGGGCTGGTTTGACGGCGACAAACTCGAAGGCTTCGTTGACGAGGCAATCGAGATTCTTTCCAGAAACGACGCGCTCACGGCAAGGCTGCCATATCTAAAAGAGGCGCTAACGTGGCGCCTCGAAAGAATGATCGACATCGCTGAATGGAGTTAGCGAGGCAGCATTGCCCCGCCAACTCCCCTACCTCCCGCGCAGGGCCTTGAGCTTGGCCAGGGCATCGGGGCTCAGGCGACTGCCCAGAGTCATCTTGATCTGCGGAGCTTCCTCTGCCTCGTGAACGTCGTTATCGATCTGTTTAATCTCGTCTACCAGCATACGGCTCGAGATGCGCGTAACGCCCTTGCCCATGACGACGGCCTGGATCGTGCCGTCGCTCGATACCACGGAGCACGCGCGACCTTCCTCACGTGCCTCGATGCAGAGCTTCTGCACCACGGTATCGGCCGAAACACCCGTCGGCGAAAACTCAATGCGCACGCCGCGGGCCGGTAGGTTGGGGCGCTCGCTGGAGATATTGCCCGCGCCGTCAAACACGATTACGGCCTCGTAACGGCCCTGGGCAAAGGCGGCGACGTCGTTGATGAGGGCGGTGCGCGCCATATCGTGAACGTCGCTGGAATACGGATCGTCGGAATGGTCGTACACGAGCTTTTCGTAGCGCGGCGTGCAGTGGATCACGTTGTAACCGTCGACCACCAGCAGCTCAGGCTTATTGGAGTGCACCGTCGAGACTGGGTCGGCGATAGCCTGCGCAAACGCATTGCCGCCCACGCCATAGGTCGCGGCCGAAACAATCGGCTTGGCCGAGCCCTCGCCAAAGCGCTTGGCCTTGGACTTAGCGCGGTTCTTCTTGGACATGCGCTACTCCTCCCCCATGAGCTCGCCGGCATTGCGGCGCAGCCACTCAAAGCACAGCGCGGTGGTCGCCTGGGCAACGTTGAGACTCTCGGTCATGCCGCGCTGGGGAAGCTTGGTCAAAAAGTCGCATTTCTCGAGCACCAGGCGCGAGATGCCGTCGCCCTCGGAGCCCATGACGAGCGCCACGCGGCCCTCGAAGGGAGCATCCCAGCAGCTGCCCTCGGCGTGCTCGGAGGCACCGCCCACCCAAAAGCCAGCGGCCTTGAGGTCGTCGAGTGCACGGGCGATATTGGGAACCTGCGCGATAGGCAGGTGCATGACGGCGCCGGCGGAAGTCTTGTAGCTGCCAACGGTCACGCCGGCAGCGCGCTTGTTGGCAATGATGACGCCCGCCGCGCCCACGACTTCGGCGGAGCGCACGATGGCACCAAAGTTGCCGTCGTCGGTCACATGGTCGAGCACAACGACAAGCGCCGGACCGTCGCCCGCGCGGTCGAGGATATCGGCAACATCAGCGTAAGGGAAGTTACCAACCTCGAGCGCAATGCCCTGGTGAGCGCCATGGCTCGACAGCGCATCGAGCTGCGCACGCGGCACATACTTAATGCGGACACCGGCGGCGTTGAGGTCATCGACCAGACGAGACAGGGCGGCATCGCGCTCCCCGCCCTCGGCGATGAGCGCACACTTGACGGGAAAGCCGGTACGCAGCGCCTCGGCGGCTGCACGACGACCTTCGATAAACTCGCCCTTGGGAGCCTGAACGTTGTCGCGGTTGCGATCGCGCTGCGGACGCGCAGCCTGGGCTTGGGAGCGCTCGCGCTGGCCCTTGGGAGCGGCAGCGCGGTCGTTGCGGCGAATCGGACGCGAGTCAGAAGCAGCCTGCTTGCCTCCACGCGGTGCACGCTTGCGATTGTCGGCCATAAAGCGACCTCCTAAATACATAACGAACAAGAATCGACCGTCCGAGCCACGGCACCTTGCCTTTCAATCGTCGGGCATGACCACCAGGTCTATGCCCTCCTCTTTCAAGGCAATCTGCCGCACCTCGAACGGTCAACAAATACTAGAGAGTCTTAATACGGGTGCCGGCGGTCGTATCCTCGATCGTCAGGCCCAGGTCCTTGAGCTGGTCGCGGATGGCGTCGGCCAGATCCCAGTTCTTGGCGGCGCGGGCCTCGGCGCGGGCCTCGAGAATCTTGGCAGCGGCCTCGTCCACGTCGTCACCCGTGTAGGCAACCAAACCGGCGGCAACGCCCAGCAGGCCCAGCGGCAACTCGACCTTGGGCTCGGGGAGCTCAACGCCAAGCGTATCGAGCAGCTCGGCCAGCGTGTCGGCGGCGGCAAGCGCGGCGGCCTTGTCGGCAGCGTCGCCCGCCTGCTCCAGGTACTGGTTGCACTCGGTCACAAAGCCAAAGACGGCACCCATGGCACCAGCGGTGTTAAAGTCGTCGTCCATGCACTCCTTAAAGGTGGCACGAGTCTCGGCGGCCTTGGCGGCAAACGCCTCGGGGGCCGCCGCCCCGGCGGGCTTCTCC
>UQZD01000062.1:0-4735 GCA_900545485.1 uncultured Collinsella sp.
TAAAAGCGGGCACGGAATTTAAACGGCTGAAAAAGGGGCATCGACCTGCGCCGATGCCCCCAACGTGGACACACTTTTTGTCCTATATGCCGCATTGCGCACGGGCAGCATCGCGTACCTCAGCAACAAATGCAAAAAGGGACCCGTCCATTGCGGACGGATCCCTTAAAACAAGTGATCGTCAAACCGATTTACTCGGCGTCGGTCTCCTCGTCCTTCTTCTCGGAAGGCAGCGGGGTAACCTCGATCTCGACGCCCAGAGTCTCAGCAGCAGACTTCATGGACAGGGAGATACGACGACGGTCGAGGTCGATCTCCATGACCTTGACCTGAACCTTGTCGCCCACGTGGGTGACCTGAGAAGGCTGATCGACGTGCTTGTTGGCCATCTCGGAGATGTGCACCAGGCCCTCGATGCCCTCGCCCAGGTCGACGAAAGCGCCGAACGGGACAAGCTTGGTCACAGTGCCCTCGACGATAGCGCCGACGGGGTACTTCTTGACCAGTGCGCGCCACGGATCCTCGGTGGTCTGCTTGAGACCCAGGGAGATGCGCTCGCGGTTGAGATCGACGTCGAGAACCTCGACCTCGACCTCCTGGCCGACCTTGACAACCTCGGAAGGATGGTTGACGTGGTTCCAGGAGAGCTCGGAGATGTGGATGAGGCCGTCGATACCGCCGAGGTCGACGAAGGCGCCGAAGTCGACGATGGAGGAAACGGTGCCCTGGAGACGCATGCCGGACTTGAGCTTGGACAGGATCTCGGAGCGCTCGGCCTTACGGGACTCCTCGAGCACGACGCGACGGGAGAGGACGACGTTGTTGCGGTTGCGGTCCATCTCGATGACGCGGGCCTCGATGCGGGTGCCCATGTAGGAGGTGAGGTCCTTGACACGACGGAGGTCGACGAGGGAAGCGGGCAGGAAGCCACGCAGGCCGATGTCGAGAATCAGGCCGCCCTTGACAACCTCGATAACCTCGCCCTCGACGTTCTCGCCGGAGTTGAACTTCTCCTCGATGCGGTTCCAAGCACGCTCGTACTCGGCACGCTTCTTGGACAGGACCAGACGACCGTCCTTGTCCTCCTTCTGAAGGACCAGAGCCTCGATGGGATCACCAAGTGCAACGATGTCTGCAGGGTTAGCGTCCTTGCGGATGGACAGCTCGCGGACCGGGATAACGCCCTCGGACTTGAATCCGATGTCAACGAGCACCTCGTCATGCTCGATCTTAACGACAGTGCCGTTAACGAGATCGCCCTCATCAAAGTCGGTAATCGTACCGTCGATGAGGTTGTTCATCTCCTCCTCGTTGACATCGTCAAGAGAGAAAATGGACGAGTTCTGAATCTCACTCAAAGGTGGACCCCTTTCGAACTACGGGGCCCCGATTGCTAGGACCTACAGAAGGGTGCGACAAGCACACAACGTTTAGGAACACTCGGGAGCCGACAGATACTAATGTGACGCTTATGCAATCACGTTCGTATAGGTTACGGGGAAATGGGTTCGATTTCAAGCGTGAACTGCGTTTTTTTACTCGTGTGGAGACTTTTTCGTAATCTTATGGACAGCTGTCTCCACAACTTGACGATAAGCAGTTTGCCCATACGCCTTTGAGGTAAAGTATCCGGAGCCAACGATTCTAGAACGATTTATCGAGAAAGGTGCCCGCGTGCTCAAAGCAGTCGTTTTCGATATGGACGAGACGCTTCTTAGCATTAACCTCAACGCATTCATCCTTCGGTATTTTAAGGATGTCTCGTCGATGCTCGCGGACATCGGGCGACGCAGCCGCGGTGGCACGATGGCACGCCTCGGCACCATCTTGGTCGACCTCAACGCCAACCGCCGCAGCGGCACGGATAATCGCACCAATCTTGAGTTTTACCAAGAAGAGGTTGAGCGCCGGTGCGGCATCTGCCTCTCCGATCCCCTCATCTACGAGGCGTTTACCTACTACGACCGCGAAGTTCTTCCGTACAAGAACGACGACGTCATCAACGCCCACGCCATGCCCGGCGCACACGCCGCGCTTCAGGCCGTACAGGATGCAGGACTGCGTTGCGCGCTCTTTACCAACCCCAGCTTTCCGCAGGGGGCCATCGAGTGCCGCATGGGTTGGGGCGACCTAGCCGACGCCCCCTTTGAGCTCGTCACGCACATGGGAAACACAACCCGCTGCAAGCCCGATGCCACCTACTATCTAGAGCAGCTTCAGGTGATGGGGCTCGAGCCGCACGAGGTCCTCATGGTGGGCAACGACCCCAAGCGCGACTTCCCCAGCCCCGCCTGCGGCATTCAAACCGCCTATGTGGGCCAGGGCAAGCCCAGCCGAGCCACCTGGCGCGGAACCATGGAAGACTTCGCCCGCGACTTCAACGCCGTAGTAGAAGCCTTCTACGAGCACCAAGTAGCCCACGAACTGTCGTAGGACCCCTCGCTCCAAACCAAATATCGCCGCAGGTTGAGCACAAGTCAGCGAAAATGCCCCTAAGCGAGCAATGTGCCTTGAAAGAGGAGGGCATAGGCCTTCTGGCCATGCCCGACGATTGAAAGGCAGATTGCCGCTTAGGGGCGTTTGCAGCGTCGACTGGTTACGCGGTTTGGTAAAACCGCGTAACTAGCACACCTGGGTTTTGCCGATCATGATGTTGAGGATCTCGACGTCGGTGTCCTTCATACCCACACGACCCACATAGCCCATGCTAGCGATCGTCTGCTCGACGGTATCCTGGATCAGGCCCTCGCCGGCACGGAAGCCGCGGCCCTGCATGGCCATATCATGGCCCAGAATCGCCGCATCGACGGCAGCGGAAATCTTGGCGGCGCAGCTTGCCTTGGCGCCATCGCACACGATGCCGCCCACGTTGCCGAGCGTGTTCGAGACCGTCGCGCCAATCTGCTCGCGCGTGCCACCACACAGCCAGGTAATCGCGGCACCGGCACCGCATGCGGCGCAAATAGCACCGCAAAACGCCGAGAGCGCACCAATATAGCTCTTGATATGCACGGCGATCAGATCGGACAGCATCACGGCGCGCACCAGGCGATCATGGTCGCAGCGCAAATACTCGGCATACTCCATAACGGGCAGTGCGCAGGTAATGCCCTGATTGCCCGAGCCGCACACGATGGCGACCGGCAGCGCGCAGCCGTTCATGCGGGCGTCGGACCCGGCGGCTGCACGGGCGCGGGCACGGCAGGCGACGTCATCGGCACGAGCGCTCAACAGCGTACGGCCGACCTCGGCGCCCCAAGCGTGTGCCAGGCCCTCGGCACTGATCGCACCGTTCAGCTCAATCTGGCGCTCAACGGCAGCGCGGGCGTCCTCAATGTCACCGTCCTCGATAAAGTCGATGATGGACTCAATGCTCATAGGGGTATCGGCGTTATCTGCCGCGCGCTCGGCCACGACGCGCTCGGCGCAAGCGGCACACTCCCCCGCCGACTTGCCGCATACCGGAATACCGTCGAGCGTATGGCACGTGACATTGGTGTGGTGGTCGGTAATCTCGACGACCGCGACATGGCCCCCGGCCGTGGCAGTCACCTTGATGTAGAGGTTGGGCACACCCTCGACAAGCGACACATCGCAGTAACCGGCATCGGCGAGGAGCTCGGACACGCGAGCACGGTCTTCGTCGTCAACGCTCTCGAGCACCTCGAGCGCGCTCTTGGCGTCGCCGCCCACGGCACCCAGCACGGCCGCCGCTTCAATACCGTGCATACCGCCCGAGTTGGGCACGGTCACGCTCTTAACGTTCTTGATGATGTTGCCCGAGCAGGCAACATCCATATGATCGGGTTCGCAACCGAGCGTCTGGCTCGCCAGTGCCGCTGCATAGGCAACGGCAATGGGCTCGGTGCAGCCGAGCGCACAGACAAGCTCGCGGTTCAAGACATCGCAAAAAGCGGCATCGCGGATGGAATCGGTCGGCATAGGTATCTCCTGCTTACATAACGGACTGGGCTCTCGATAATAGTTAGCTCTTTTATTTGATAACAATGCATCAGAAACCGCAACCATGGTTCCGACGGACGGCGCTTAAGCGCAATCTGACGGCATTCATTCATGAGAAGCCGGTCTTGTTGCATGCTAAAGCGTTTGACCAAAAAACGCCCGAGCGTTTACGCAAAAGTCGCGCTATGATGCAGTCGAATGCGGTAAAACCTTTAGCAATTCCGCCGCACGGACCAGAGAGGAACCACTCATGAAGATCGGTATCGGTAACGACCACGCCGCCGTCGAGCTCAAGAACATCATCTCCGAGCACCTGAAGGAGCGCGGTTGCGAGGTCGTGAACTATGGCACCGACACCTCCGAGAGCTTCGATTACCCCATCGCCGGCTACAAGGTGGGTAAGGCCGTGGCCAACGGTGACGTCGACCTGGGTATCCTGATCTGCGGTACCGGCGTCGGCATCAGCCTAGCCGCCAACAAGGTCGAAGGTGTTCGCGCCGTCGTGTGCTCCGAGCCCTTCAGCGCCAAGCTCTCCCGCATGCACAACAACACCAACGTGCTCGCCTTTGGCGCCCGCGTCGTGGGCTCCGAGCTCGCCAAGATGATTGTCGACGAGTGGCTCGACGCCGAGTTTGAGGGTGGTCGCCACGAGCGTCGCGTTAACCTTCTCAACGAGATCGACCACACGCGCGGCCTTAAGATCGTCGACGAAGCCTAAACTACTCAGTGCCACAAGCTAACAGCAGGGGCCCGCTCGGAACTCATGTCCGAG
>UQZD01000063.1:0-4714 GCA_900545485.1 uncultured Collinsella sp.
GCGGGCGTGGCGGAATTGGCAGACGCGTACGGTTCAGGTCCGTATGGGGGCAACCCCATGAAGGTTCAAGTCCTTTCGCCCGCACCATTGATTGAAAGAGCTCCCAGCAATGGGAGCTTTTTTGTTATGGGCCTCCTGTTGGTGTCACGTGGCTGCTTCGTGCGGGTATCCTAGTGCCAACGTGTACCTATCAGAGGAGAGACCATGCTGTTGTCCGGTATTATCGCTGCTCTTACGAGCCTTCTGCTTCCCATCATCATTTTGTTGCTACTGCTTCCCAACGCTTGCTATGTCGTTGAACAGCAGCATGCCGTGATCATCGAGCGCCTGGGCAAGTTCAATCGCATCGTCAACGCGGGCTTCCACATGAAGGTGCCCGTGATCGACCGCAAGGCCGCCACGGTGAGTCTGCGCACCATGAAAAACGGCTTCGGCATCGACGTTAAGACCCAGGACAACGTGACCATCGGCCTTGAGGTATCCGCTCAGTACCACGTGAGCTATGACATGGGCGCCGGCCCGGCAGATTCGGGCATCTACAAGAGCTACTACATGCTGCAGGAGCCCGTCGACCAGATGCGTGATTTCATCACCGATGCCCTGCGCTCTTCCATCCCTGTCTACACGCTCGATGAGGTCTTTGCCAAGAAGGATGACATCGCCAAGGACGTCAACGCCACCGTGTCCGGGCAGATGGCCGCCTACGGCTTCACCCTCGTGTCGACACTCATCACCAAGATCGCGCTGCCGACCGAGGTCGAGAACTCCATGAACGACATCAACGCCGCCCAGCGCAAGCGCGCTGCTGCGCAGGAGCTCGCCGAGGCCGACCGCATCAAGCGCGTCACCGAGGCGACCGCCGAGGCCGAGGCGATGGAAAAGGCGGGCGAAGGCATCGCCAACCAGCGCAAGGCCATCGCGCTGGGCATCAAGGATTCGCTCGAGATCATCCAGGAGACGGGTGTCGGCAACGACGAGGCCAACCAGTTGTTCATGTTTACGCAGTGGTCCGAGATGATGACGGAGTTTGCTCGTACGGGTAAAACCTCGACGGTCGTGCTGCCGAGCGATTTCTCGCAGTCGGCCTCGATGTTCGAGCAGATGCTGGCCGCCGGCAAAGTTCAAAACGATTCGAAGGAGTAGACGCGCGTGAAATATACCGTCGTTTGCGTCGGTAAGCTCAAGGAGCGCTTTTGGAAGGACGCGTGTGCCGAGTACACCAAGCGCCTAGGTGCCTATGCCAAGGTGGATATCCGCGAGGTGGCCGATATCGACCCGGCTAAGGCGGGCGGCGTGGATGCCGCGCGCGACAAGGAGGGGGCGGCGATTCTTGCAACCCTGCCGCCTCGAGCGCATGTGATCTTGCTGGCCATTGAGGGCAAAGAGCGCTCGAGCGAGGAGCTTTCGGCGCGGCTCGATGATCTTATGCTACGTGGTAACAGCGACATCGCCTTTGTGATTGGCGGATCGGACGGCGTGAGCGATGATGTGCGCGCACGAGCCGACGAGATGCTCAGCTTTGGACGCATTACCTTGCCGCATAACTTGGCGCGCGTGGTGCTGCTGGAACAAATCTATCGCGCCTGTAAGATCAGCCGTGGTGAGCCGTATCACAAATAGGTCGGCAATACGAAACAATGCCGTGGGACAATAGCCTTCGTTTTGAAGAGCGTGTCTGAGAGGATTATGAGATATGAAGATTGGATTTGTCGGTTTCGGCAATATGGCGAGCGCTATGGCCGATGGCTGGATCGCCGCCGGTGTGGCTGCGAGCGATATGTGCGCCTGCGCGGGCCACTACGACGCCTTGGTCGAGCGTTGTAAGGCGCGTGGGATGGTTGCCTGTCGTGACGCGGCGGAAGTTGTCGCCGCATCCGATATCGTGGTTGCTGCGGTCAAGCCGTACATGATCGAGAAGGTCTTCGCTCCGCTTAAGGACACTCTTGCCGACAAGGTTGTCCTTTCGGTTGCCTGGACTTGGGATAGCGCCAAGTGGGAAAAGGTCCTGCCGGGTGTCGCGCATATCTCGACAGTGCCCAACACGCCGGTTTCGGTGGGCGAGGGTGTTATCGCTTGCGAGAAGTCCTCTACGCTCGATGACGAGCAGCGTGCCGTGGTGCTCGACCTGCTCGGTAAGCTTGGCACTGTCGTCGAGCTCGACACGAGCCTGCTGTTTGTGGGCGGCACCGTGGGCGGTTGCGCCCCGGCATTTGTCGCCATGGCGATTGAGGCCCTGGGCGATGCAGCCGTCAAGCACGGCATTCCGCGCGCCGATGCCTATCGCATTGTGAGTCAGATGGTGCTGGGCACGGCAAAGCTGCAGCTTGCGACTGGCCAGCATCCTGCGGCGATGAAGGATGCCGTATGCTCGCCCGGCGGTGCCACCATCAAGGGCGTCGTCGCGCTCGAGGACGCCGGCATGCGCAGCGCCCTGGTCAAGGCCATCGACGCCACCCTCCAGTGAAACCTGCCATTTAGGGACAGGTTTATTTTGGCAGGTTTTTTCCTGCGGTTTTGTCGCATGTGCGAAAAGCGCCCCGCAACTGGCTCAATTCCAGTTGCGGGGCGCTTGCGTTTGCTCAGATAAAACCGACCAAAATAAACCGGTCCCTTTTTTGCAGGTTAGTCCCAGAAGCCGTCTTGATCGTCCTCGGATTTGGGTCCGCGGTCGACGTAGAGCTTATGGGTGCGCTTCTCCATTACAAAGGCAAGAATCGCAAACAGTAGGATGCCGCCGGCGAAAAGGATGGCAAAACCGGTGCGGGTGCCAAACAAAAAGGAAAAAACTGCGTCCATTGGGTGCCTTCTTGCGTAGTTGAGTTGGGTCGTAAACGCTCATAAGTATATACTTGCCCATACATGTACAAGGTTGCAACCTAAATGGAATGTATATCGCCGGAGGATCTAATGCTTGATATCAAGTTTGTTCGCGAGAACCCCGATGCCATCGATACCGCCATGGCTAACCGTCAGACGTCTTGGGACCGCGAGAAGTTCTTTGAGCTCGACGACGAGCGCCGTGCCGTCATCACCGAGGTCGAGGAGCTCCAGGCAACGCGTAATGCCGAGTCCAAGAAGATCGGCGCCCTGATGAAGGAGGGCAAGAAGGACGAGGCCGAGGCCGCCAAGGAGGCCGTGCGTGCCGTCAACGAGAAGATTGACGGTCTGGCCGAGCGCCGCACCGCTCTTGAGCAGGAGCAGTACGACTTCATGGCTCACCTGCCCAACATCCCTTGCGAGGCCACGCCGTACGGCAAGGACGAGGACGAGAACATCGAGCGCCGTCGTTGGGGCACCCCGCGCGAGTTCGACTTCGACTTTAAGCCGCACTGGGATCTGGGCACCGACCTCGACATCCTCGACTTCGAGCGCGGCAACAAGCTCTCCGGCAGCCGCTTCACCGTTCTCGGTGGCGCCGGCGCCCGTCTGGAGCGCGCCCTCATCAACTTCTTCCTCGACACGCACACCAGCCGTGGCTTTAAGGAGTGGTGGCCGCCCATCGTCGTCAAGCGTCAGACCATGTTTGGCACGGGCCAGCTGCCCAAGTTCGAGGACGATGCCTATCACGTCTCGGGCGATAACTTCCTGATCCCCACCGCCGAGGTCGTGCTTACCAACCTGCACGCCGGCGAGGTCCTCGACGCCGACACCCTGCCGCGTCGCTACACCGCCTTCACCCCCTGCTTCCGCGAGGAGGCCGGCTCCGCTGGTCGCGACACCCGCGGCATCATTCGCCAGCACGAGTTCGACAAGGTCGAGATGGTCAAGTTTGCCAAGCCGGAGGAGTCCGACGAGGAGCTTGAGAGTATGACCGCCGAGGCTGAGTTCCTGCTTCAGCAGCTGGGCCTTCCATATCGCGTGATTAGCCTGTGCACCGGCGACCTGGGCTTCTCTGCCCGTCAGACCTACGACATCGAGGTCTGGCTGCCGAGCTACAACGCCTACAAGGAGATCAGCTCCTGCTCCAACTGCGGCGACTTCCAGGCCCGTCGCGCCAACATCAAGTATCGCGACCCCGAGAACTTTAAGGGCTCGCGCTACCTGCACACCCTCAACGGTTCCGGTCTGCCGGCTGGCCGCACCATGGCCGCCATCCTGGAGAACTACCAGAACGCCGACGGCACCATCACGATCCCCGAGGTTCTTCGTCCCTACATGGGTGGCCTCGAGAAGATTGAGCCGGTCGCGTAGGTTGCCTGCATAAGCGATTTGCGAGGGCGCCCCTTTCCGGGGCGCCTTTTTTGTGCGCAAAGCCTTACCATATCGTGCGGACAGCTCAATAGAAAACACACGAACAAACGTTCTGTATACAGCCAACTACCTGCTATGCTTTTGTTAAATAGAAGCGAGAGAAAGGGGATGCGATGGAGCTGTTTGATGAGCGGGTAGTTTTGTTTGAGAGCGATGAAGGTGGGGAGCACCTACTGGTTACGTGTGAGCCATCCGGTATGGGTGGTTTGGTGGTGCGGCAGACGAGCAAGGGTCCGTTGACCCAATGGTGCTTTGAGGAGTCGCCGCATGTAGTCGAGACTTTTGTGACGTACGAGGGACTTGTGGCGCTTGAGCAGTTCTATGGAGTTGGGGCTTCTAACCAGGTCGCGCGCATGCTGAGTATCTCGTTTGCCGATTATGACTGTGCCCAGCGGGTGCGCTCGCTTTTGAGGGAACTCGGTGCTGGGTTCGATGTAGTTGAAAAACCGATTGATCGCATCGG
>UQZD01000064.1:0-4501 GCA_900545485.1 uncultured Collinsella sp.
ATCGCTGATGACGGCTCTTGCGGAAAGCGGCGCCCTGAGCACCAGCCACGCTCGCCGGCACGGCGCCGTTGGCAACCATGGCCTCCAGGCGTGCCACGCGCTCGGCCAATGCCTCAATCGTTAAATCGGCCTCGGGACGCGCCAGACGCGTGCAGGCAATCTCGAGCACCAGGCGCACGTCGCTCGCGCCCCTCATCTCCAGTGCGGCATCGTCGAGCACCGTCAGCACACGGGCCAGGCGGTCGGCAGGATGCTCGCCAAAGGCAGCGGCCTCGGCAGCAAGCGCCTCGGCCTGCTCGGAGCCGCCCTCAAACAGCTCGGCACGAGCACCGGCAACGCAGGCAACGTACACGTCACGCACGTGCGCCACCAGGTCGCGCGTCAGCTCCAGCAGGTCGTTTCCTTCCTCGACCTGCGTACGGATCAGTCCATAGAGCTCGGCAACATCGCGATCGGCAATGGCGCGGGAAAACTCGCCCAGAATCTGGTCCGAAACCTCGCCCAAAAGCGAGCGGGCGTCGTCCGCATGCACAGAACCGTTGCCAAAGACGCTCAGCTGCTCCAGCGTGGACAACGCGTCGCGCATGCCGCCCTTGGCATGGCGCGCCACGATAGCCAGCGCCTCATCGTCGTAATCGAAGCCCTCCTGCTCGCACACGTATGCCAGGCGGTGCTCGATATCCTCGTTGCCGATGCGATGGAAATCGAAACGCTGGCAGCGCGAGAGGATGGTCTCCAGAATCTTTTGCGGGTCGGTGGTGCACAGCACAAAGATCACGTGCGCCGGCGGCTCCTCAAGCGTCTTGAGCAGCGCGTTGAACGCCGCCGTCGTGAGCATGTGGACCTCGTCGATGATATAGATCTTGTACTTGCCGCGCACCGGGGCAAAGTTGACGGAGTTGATGATCTCCTCGCGCACATTGTCCACGCCCGTGCGGCTTGCGGCATCGAGCTCGTAGACATCCGGGTGGTTGCCCTCGGCAATGAGCTCGCACTCCTCGCAAGTACCGTCGGGCATGCAGCCGCTTGCACCCTCGGCGCGCGCCGCCTCGGCATTGCGGCACAGCAGTGCCTTGGCCAGAATGCGCGCCATGGTGGTCTTGCCCGTGCCGCGCGGTCCGCAGAACAGGTAGGCGTGGGACAGGCGCCCCTCGGTGATGGCGTGCTCGAGCGTCGAGACGATATGCTGCTGGCCCACCACGGAGTCGAAGGTGAGCGGGCGATACTTTCGGTACAACGATTCCATGGGTGCTCCCCCGGGTATACTGAGTCTTGTTGCCGCGACGGCCATGCGGTCGCACGGCATACTGCATTCATAATAACCCGTACGGCGAGCCCGCCGCGATAGGAGTCCAAAGAGCATGGCAGACGCAGAGAGCAACCTCGTTCCCTCCGAAGCAGCCGACCAGGTCGAGGTCGCGCTCGAGGAGCAGGCCGCAGCCGACGACGGCATCCTGTACCTCAACGAGTACCAGTACGAAAACGACCTCGTCACCGACTTCGCCCGCCTGGTCGCCTCGCCCAGGCGCCGTGGCTCGCTGTATGTCGCCGCCGCGATTGCCGCGCTCATCGGCATCGGCATGTTGGTGGCCGGCGGCAACTGGATCAAGTTTGGCGTCGTCCTGATCGTATTCGGCGCCTTTTTGGCCTGGTGGAGCAAAAACCTGCACCACACCCTCGCCCGCGACTTTATCGACGCCGTCGAGGCCGACGAGTCCATGGGCGGCCGCTATCGCCGCGTCGCCGCCAACGAGGACGGCCTGATGGTTTGGGGCAAGAGCGGCAAGTCGCAGTTCTTCCCGTTTGAAAAGCTCGACCACGTGCTCGACGGCGAGCGCATCTTTGTGGCCATGTTCGCCGACCAGGGCGTGACGATCCCTAAGGACACCTTTGTTCGCGGCGATGCCGAGCAGTTTGGCACCTTCCTTAAGGCACGCATCAACAAAAAACTCCGCATCGAGACCAAACGCAAGAAGATGAAGGCAGAAAAGGCCGCCGCCGAAGCCAAACAGAGCGACCAGCCCCAGGAGACCAAGGGCAAGCAACGCAAGCAGAAGAAGAACAAGAAGAAGCGCTAAGGCCAAGTCAGACAGGCAGCTTCGCATCCCGCTATCCTCCCCATGCACCCGAGCGTGCTACACTAGCAGCATCTATGCCACCGCGAACGGCTCGGCTCCGCGCCCGCCACTCGCAAACGAACTTTAAACGCACGAGGGTTGGCCATGCCGCTTTTCTCGCAACATACCGCCCGGTTCTCGCCGGACGTTCCTTTGGAGGGCACCAGCTCTCGCGAACTGCTCAAGCGGTACCAGCCGCTCGAGACACTTGCGACCGGCGGTTTTGGCTCCATCGAGATCTGCCGCGACACGCACCTGCGCCGCCGCGTCGCCATTAAGCGCATCCCCCTTATCAACGGTGCCGGCATGCCCGCCAGCGACATCATGGATGTCCTGCGCGAGGCGCACACCGCCGCCATGCTTCAACATCCCAATATCGTGCAGGTCATCGACTTTACGCACGACACAGCCTATGCCTACCTGGTTATGGAATATGTCGATGGCATGTCGCTGGCCGAGTTTTTGCACCGCGTGGACGGCCACTCACTTACCTTTGACGAGGCCGCGGCCATTGCCGATGCCCTGGGCCAGGCGCTCACCTTCGCCCATAGTAATGGCGTACTCCACCTGGACATTAAGCCCGCCAACGTGCTCATCGACCACTCGGGCAATGTAAAGCTCACCGACTTTGGCATGGCGCGACTGTCGTCCGCCGGTGGCTTTGGCGGCTCACGCGGCGGCACCATCGGCTACATGCCGCCCGAGCAGCTCGATATCGAGACCGGCACGGTCGACGAGCGCGCCGATGTCTTTGCCCTCGCCTGTGTGATCTACGAGGGCCTGTGCGGCAGCGCTCCCTTTATGGCGGCCACGCCCGCCGACTCGCTCGACCGCATCATCGGCGGCGCCACCTATCCCAGCGAGCTGATACCACACTTTCCCCCGGGAGCCGAGGCCGCGCTCATGAGCGCGCTCTCCCCCATGCCGCAGGACCGCCCCAACAGCATCGAGGCATTTTGCGACCAGCTCCTTGCCGGTCTGGGCAGCGTGCGCGAAGGCCGTCGCAGCCTGGAGCAAATGGTTGGCGAACTTTCGGATGACGAACAGGAGCTCGACGATATCGAGCCGTCGCACTACGAGGACGACGCCATCGAGGTCGACCCCGCACTCGGCTGGGCGGGCACGCGCTGGAGCCATGCGCGCGACTACACCATGCGCACTATCTCGGCGCTAACGTGCGGCACCTTTAGCTTTTTGCTGATGCAAACGGCCGGGGTCGCGGCGCTTCCCGGCCTGGTCATTGCGGCCATCGCGATCGGAGCGGCGGCTGGCCTGGCCCCCCAGATTGGCTCGGCTATCTCGGCTGTGGGCTTTTTGGTGCTCATGGCCAACGCCACCATGCAGGCGCAGGGCATCCTGTCGATGCTGCCGGTCGCGGTGATCTTTGCCGCCGCCATGTCCGGTTGGTGGATCGCCTGGGGTCGCACCGAGGCTGCCGCGAGCGCCGCGCTCACCTGTGCACTCGCGCTTGGCTGTCTGACCGGCAATACCTTCCTGGCAGCTGGGGTCGCCGCCGGCGTCGCGTCATTTTGGCTCGGCCCGGCAAGCGCCGCCGCGGCAACGGGCATGGGCGCGCTTTTTGCCCGTCTGGCCACGGTCGCGCTTTCAGCCGGAGGCGTGCTGGGGCTCAGTAACGTTGCCGCAGCGCTGGGAGGCCCGCTCCTTTGGACTGCCTTTGTGCTGGTCGCGGCAACTGCCGCAGCATCATCCGCGCTGCTCAATGCCCATGCCAAGCGTGCCGACCAAGGCTCAAACCTTGCCGCAATCGCCGCCATCGCTGTCGCCGGCATCGGCTGCGCAGCGGCGTCCTGTCTTGCACACCATATGGAAATTGCCAGCCTTGCAGCCGCGGTCATCGCCAAGGCGGCGGTTGCGGGAATCCTATCCTCTATAATCGTTGGGATATGCCTATATTTGCTCGGATACCAAAGAACCTATACGGAGAGTGATCTTTCGTGAACTTCCTGAACATCTTCGAGGACCACGTGGCCGGCATCTTCGGTGCTACCCGTGCCCCGTTCTCCTTTAAGAAGCTTGCCAAGCAGGCCGCTCGCGACATGGAGGATCAGACTCTGGTGATCAACGGCGTCAACACGGCGCCGGCACTCTATACCATCCTGATCGCCGCCGACGACGATCCCATGCTCGCCCCGTTCTACCCCGAGCTTTCGCGCGAGGTCCGCGAGTTTGTGAAGGCGCAGGCCGAAAAGCGCCGCTATGTCTTTGTCGGCGAGCCCCTCGTGCGCTTTATGATCGATCCGCAGCTGCGCGCCGGCAAGTTCTCGGTCTTTGCCGAGAACGTCGATGCCCCCACGCTCGGCCGCCTGTACGAAGAAGAGCGCGCCTATCAAAACGGCCTGGGCCAGAACAACTCCGCGGCAAGC
>UQZD01000065.1:0-4337 GCA_900545485.1 uncultured Collinsella sp.
TAGAGGCGCCGTCGTAGGAGAACTGGTGCAGGCGGGGCAGCGAAAGGGCGCCCAAGGTTCCGCCGATAAAGTAGGCGTCGGCGTCGAAGGGGCGGTACTGCGGATCCTCGCGAGCGGTCGCCTCCCAGTTCCAGGGGCTGGCGGTGGCGTCAGAGATGGTCATGCTCGCGAGCGCGCCGTCGGCAAAACGGACGTTGACCACGGCGGAGTCCTCGGTCTCAAAACCGCGGGCGGCGCTGGACTGCATACCCTGGACGGCAACGGGCTCGCCCAGCAGGTAGCGGAGCAGGTCGACGTCGTGCACCAGGTTGACCAGGATCGGGCCGGCACCCTTCTTGCGGCGCCACTCGACGTCGAAGTACTCGTCATTCTTATAGATCATGTAGTGGAAGCTCGACACGGTGAGCTTACCCAGCTCGCCGGACTCGATGATCTCCTTGGCCTTGTTGACGAAGGGGTTGTGGCGACGGTGCTGGCCCACGAGCACGGGCACGCCGGCGGTCTCGGCCTCGGCGGCGAAGGCCTGAGCATCCTCAAGGTCGTTGGAGATCGGCTTTTCGACCAGCGGCACGATGTTGCGCTTTACAGCCTCGCGGGCAACGCCCAGGTGCAGGTCGTTGGGGGTGGCGATGATGACGGCCTCGGGCTTGACCTCGTCCATCATCTGGGCGGGATCGGTGTAAAACGGCACGCCGGCGGCCTCGGCCGTGGCGCGGGCGCCCTCAAAGGCGTCGGCGATGGCGACGAGCTCGGCCTCGGGCTCCTCGGTGACAAAGCGGATGTGGTTGCGGCCCATGGCGCCGGCGCCGATAACGGCAATGCGGACGGGGTTGAGCTCAGACATTTCGACTCCTTAATACTGGTGACCGGTGGAATGCGACAAAGGGGCTGTCCCTTTGTCGCATCGGTAAAACTAGGCGGACTTCTTCTTGCTGTCGGAGACCATCATGTAGACGGTGAGTACGACGGCGATGGCGGCGATCACAATGGCGCCGTAGAAGGACTGCTGGTAGGCGGCGCTGCCGGCCTCGGCGTGATACAGCACGGCGGTGATGGGCTGGCTGATCCAGGTGGAAGCGGCGTAGCCCAAAAACATGATGCCGTAGTTGACGCCGATGTTGCTGGTGCCAAAGGCGCCACCGGTGAGCGGCGGGTAGATGACGAGCAGGGCGCCAAAGCTAAAGCCGAGCAGGGCGAGCGCCACAAAGAACATGCTCTGCGTAAAGCTCATCGACATGATGACGAGTGCGACGATAGTGACGACAAGGCTGATGAGCAGCGACTTATAGGCGCCGAGCTTGTCGATGATCTGGCCAAAGGACAGGCGGCCAACCAAGTTGGCGCAGGTGTTGACGGAGACCACCACACCGCCGAGGGCGACGGCCGCGGCGCTCGTGGGGTCGGCGAAGAGCTGGACGGCGGCGATGGAGGCAACCTTGCCCACGAGCAGGGTGCCCGCGGTGGCGGCAAAGGCGAAGGTGACGATGAGGACCCAGAAGCGCGGGGTCTTGACCATCTCGCCCGGGGTGAGGTCGCCGAAGGTGCCGGCGTGCGCGCCGCCCTTGGGGGCCTCGAAGCCCTCGGGCAGCCAACCGGCCTCGGGGGCCTTCAGGAACAGGGCAGAGGCGGCGATCATCACAAAGAAGATGACGCCGAGCGCCTTAAGGGCGCCAAAGATGCCCAGGCTCGGGATGAGCAACGAGGCGAGCACCGGGGACAGCACGGCGGGGCCGGCGGTCGAAGCGGCCAGGGTGATGCCGGAGGCAAGGCCCTTCTTGTCGATGAACCACTTTTGGCCGGTGGTGAGCGCGGGGTTGTAGCCCAGGCCGTTGCCGATGGCGGCGACGAGCGAGAACCACAGGTAGAACTGCCACGGCTCGGTGACGGTGCCGGACATGAACCAGCCCAGGCCGTAGCACACGGCGGCGGCGATAACGACGTTGCGCGGGCCGATCTTATCGGAGATGCGGCCGGCGAAGATGCCCGTCACGGCCATGATGGTCTGAAAGACCGGGAAGGCCCAGGTAAGAGCGCTGGACCACTCGGGGTAGACGGCGAGCAGGTTCTTGCTCACGACGGAATACAGCGCGATGGAGCTGATGAAGAACATGGTGACGCACGCGGCGGAAAGCACGACGGCGCGACCCTTGTTGGAGTTGGTGGAAGCCATTGGACTCTTTCTAATCGATACGGGGGAGGAGCGGTCGTATCCGCGGGTCTCCCTGTTAGGTTGGTTTACTGGTCAGTCGGCTTGGCGACGCCGGACCCATCGGACCAAAGCTCGACACCCTTGTTCTTGAGGTAGTTGTCGGCATAGGCGCGACGGCCGCCGGGCTTGGCGGTGAGGTCGCCCATCATATTGGAGAAGCCACCATCGACCTTGATGGCGTCGCCGGTGGTAAAGTCCGAGCGCTTGGACGCCAGGAACATGACGGCGTTGGCGATATCACTGACCTCGCCGATGCGACGCGTGGCGATCAGGCGGCTGCGGCTCTTTTCGACCTCGGGGTCGGCGTAGAAGTTGGCCGACATCGGGGTCTTAACGAAGCAGGGCTCGACGCAGTTGGAGCGGACGCCGTAGGGGCCCCACTCGGCGGCGAGCATCTTGGACATCATGTTGACGCCGGCCTTGGTGGAGCTGTACACGCCCGAGAACGTCTCGGGGGAGTGGCTGGCGACGGTCGAGATGTGCACCAAGCGGCCCTGGCCGGCCTTGATCATCTCGCGACCAAAGCGCTGCGAGGTGATGAAGTAGCCGGTGAGATTGACGTTGAGCACCTGCTCCCAGTCGCTCAGCGGCAGGTCTTCCATGGCGGCGAAGCGCAGGATGCCGGCGGTGTTGACGAGAACGTCGACGCGGCCGAAGTCGGCGATGGTGGCATCGACGGCGGCCTGAACCTCGGCCTCGTCGGTGGCGTTCATCTTGTAACCCTCGGCGTGGATGTCAAACTCGGCGGCGAGGTCGGCGGCTGCGGCCTTGACCTTCTCCTCGTCCAGGTCGAGCAGGACGACATTGGCGCCGTTGCGGGCGAACTCGCGGCAGATCTCGACGCCCATACCGCCGAGTGCGCCAGTCACGGCGCAGACATCGCCCTCGAGCTTAAGCCAGTTGCTCATAGGAACTTCCCTTCTTGTGCCTCCCGGTGGGTCGCTCCTATTAATCGACCCACGTGGTTTTCGCTGGTTATCGTATGCTTTGCATTTGCGCAGGTGAATTGCATATTTGTTAGAATGGCGTTAACCGTAGGTTTACACCGTGCGATGCAGTTTTTCTCAATTGAGCGCGTGACCTGCGAAAACAACCCCCTGTGGCATCATGTGGCCACAGACGCGAAAACGGGAGATTGACGTGTACGATCGACGACTTGAGGCCATATCGGCCGCCGCGGAGCTGGGAAGCTTCTCGCGTGCGGCGGCAAAATTGCGCGTGTCGACCCCGGCGCTCGTCAAGCAGGTGTCGGGCTTCGAGGCCGAGTTTGGCATCACGTTGTTCGAGCGCTCGCATTCTGGTGTTAAGGTGACGCCGGCGGGCGCTCTGCTGGTGGACGACGCGCGCTCGATCATGCGGCAGTCCGAGGACGCGCTGCGCCGCGCCCGACGCGCGGCGGGCGATGGCGGTGCCGTGCGTCTGGGCGTGTCGATGATGTGCCCGGGGCGCCAAACGCTGTCGATGTGGTCGGACATTCACGATCTGGAACCGTCGCTGCGATTTGAGATCGTGCCGGTAAGCGACCTCTATGACGAGCGCGAATCCGTCATGCGCAGCCTTGGTCGCGAGGTGGATGTAGTGCAGTCGAGTTTTTCGACCCCACGCTGGGGTGATGCCTGCCAAAAGCTCCGCATCGTTAACGTGCCGTTTTATATCGACCTGCCGCGTACGAGCCCGCTGGCGCGCAAGACGCGCATCACGGTTGCCGACTTAGAGGGCATGCGCCTGCGCGTGCTCCGCCACGGCAACGACGCTATGGACAGCCTGCGTATCGATCTGTTGGCAGACGGCGGCGTGGACGTGATCGATGTGGACAGCTTCGACTTTGCGCTCTTTAACGAGGCGGAGGAAAAGGGCGACGCGGTGCTCACCTGCGGAGCGTGGTCGGGGGTGCACCCAGCCTTTGTGGGCGTGCCGTTCCTGTGCGGCCGTGAGGTGCCGGTCTTTTTGCACTATCCGCTCGAGCCCACCCTCCAAGTCTAAAAATTCGTCAACGCCATGGCCCAACTTCTCAAGTAGCTCATTTAGGGCGGGGCTTTTTTGGCTACTTTGGCCACTCTGCCTGCCCGATGATTCTTCTGGGACGGGGATTAAATAATCATTCGGTACACAATGATTATTTAATCCC
>UQZD01000066.1:0-4198 GCA_900545485.1 uncultured Collinsella sp.
GGTCACCAAGCACAACCTCAAGTACCGCCGCTACTACCACCAGTTCGACTACTAATTCCATTTGGGGGAAACCGCAATGAGGCAATACATCTTTGCCAGCCACGCGCATTTTGCGACCGGCATCAAAGAGAGCACCGAGCTGCTCTCGGGCGCGCGCGATAACGTCCACGACCTGTCGATGTTTGTCGACGGCCGCACCGACGTCGCCGAGGAGGCCGCCAAGCTCCTGGCGACCTTCGACCCCGCCGACGACGTAATCGTGTGCACCGACCTGTTTGGCGGCAGCGTCAACAACGAGTTCACCAAGATCGTCCAGACGCGCCCCAACACCTACCTGGTTGCCAACATGAATCTGCCGCTGCTGATCCAGCTGCTCTTTTCGGACCAGGAGGCTCCCGCCGATCAGGTTATCCGCGAGATCCTCGCGGCTGACGACACGCGCGTCAAGTTTGTCAACGACCTGCTGACCGATGCGGATGACGAGGAAGAGTTCTAGTCACCGCCTGCTATTAATGGGGCCGGGTTTCCGGCATGAGACCTTTGGGGGTCAATCATGATTCAACTGCTTCGCGTCGACCATCGTCTGCTTCATGGCCAGGTGGCCGTCTCTTGGGTCCAGGGCTTGGGCTCCGACTGCATCTTCTGCGTTGGCGACAAGGTTGCCAACGATCCCGTCTGGAAGACTACGCTCAAGATGGGAAAGCCGGCCAACGTCAAGCTCGTCATCAAGGACATGGAGCACGCCATCGAGGTCATCAACTCCGGTGTTACCGATAAGTACAAGATGATCATCTGCGTCGCCAGCATCGCCGAGGCCAAGCAGCTTGTCGACGGCTGCCCGCAGATCACCTCCATCAACCTGGGCAACACCAAGTCCAAGGACGAGCAGCGTCCCGATGCCCGTAAGATCTCCCGCCAGATCTTTGTGACTGCTGCCGAGGAAGAGGACATTCGTGAGCTCGTCGGCCGCGGTGTCGAGGTCGAGATTCGCGCTCTGGCCGACGACCCCAAGGTCGATGCCCTAAGCGCCCTCTAATTGAGAACCACGGGCGGCGCGCACGGCGCCGCCCCTATTCGTGGGCGTACCGGATAAACGCTTTACCCGTTACCCCCATCTACCGTTCACCGGGAGTACACGCCCGTTGAGCGATTGGTATTAAATAGTTTTCTCATGACTATATAATTGGTATCAAATCATTTGCACCGGTTTAGGTGTTAACAGCACACCGGTACAAGCTGGATCTGTCTGGGCGATTGTCGGCATGGAAAAGGGCGCGCTGACAAGTCGGGAATCGCCGCGCGGATCCAAGAGGGATCAAAGGGAGGAACAATGCTTGTTCAAGCGATCCTCATCGGACTTATCGCTGCCTTCGGTAAGCTCGATTATCAGCTCGGTACGCTCTATGCGTTCCGCCCGATCGTTCTGTGCCCGCTCGTCGGCATAGTCCTCGGGGACCTGCAGTCCGGCCTCGCCATCGGTGCGAGCCTCGAGCTGCTCTTCATGGGTTCTATCTCCATCGGCGCTTACGTGCCGCCCGATGAGTGTATTGGCGGTGTGCTCGCCTGCGCCTTCGCTATTCAGCTGGGTCAGAGCACCGAGGCCGCTATCGCGCTCGCGATGCCCATCGCCACTCTGTGCCTGGCCATTAAGAACGTCGTCAACGCCGGTATGCCCCTTCTGGTCGACCGTGCCGACGTCTTTGCCAGCAAGGGTAACCTCAAGGGTATCTACGCTATGCACTGGATTATCGGTCTCGTGATTGTCGTCCTGGCCTTTATCCTGTGCTCGGTCTCCTTCTATCTGGGTGCCGACGCTGTTCAGGGCCTGCTCGACTTCATCCCGACGTTCGTCCTCGATGGCTTTGGCGTCGCAGCCAACATCCTGCCTGCCATGGGTTTCGCCATGCTCGGCCGTCTGGTGCTTACCAAGCAGCTCGTGCCGTTCTACTTCCTGGGCTTCCTGCTGTGCTCCTATGCCAACGTGCCCGTCCTCGGCGTCGCCCTGATCGCAATCATCATCGGCATCGACAAGTACGACCTGCTGGGCCTTGGTGGCGCCCAGTCCCAGCTTTCTGTGGAAGGGGATGAGGACGATGACTTCTAATTCCGAGAACCAGATTACTCGCTCCGACCTCATTAAGAGCGCCGTGAACACCGGCGCCCTGGGCATGGAATTCTCCTGGACCTACTACAAGCAGATGAACATTGCCTTCTGCCTGATGGTCGCCAACATGCTCAAGAAGATCTATGCCGGCCGCCCCGATGATTACGCCGAGGCCCTGCACCGTCACAGCGCATTCTTCAACATCACCCCGCAGCTCGCTCCCTTCGTGGGTGGCATCGCGATGGCCATGGAAGAAAAGGTCGCTCGTGGCGAGGTTGAGCCCGAGAGCGTCAACGACATCAAGGCCGCCCTCATGGGTCCGCTTTCCGGCCTGGGTGACTCCTTCTTCCTGTCCACCCTGCGCGTCGTCGCCGCTGCCGTGGGCATCAGCCTGTGCCAGGCCGGCAACGTCTTTGGCCCCATCGCCTTCCTGCTCGTCTACAACATCCCGGCGTTCCTGATTCGTATCTTTGGCGCTATCAAGGGTTATGAGCTAGGCATTGGCTTCCTCGACGAGGCTCAGAAGACCGGCCTGATGCAAAAGATCATGGCCTGCGTCGGCATTGTCGGCGTTATGGTCGTCGGCGCCATGAGCAAGGACATGTTCTGGGCTTCGTTGCCCATCGCCATCGGTCAGGGCGACTCCGCCCAGACTCTCCAGGACATCCTGGACGGCATCATGCCCGGTATGCTCGGTATGGCCGCCTTCTGGCTCTACTACTGGCTGCTCTCCAAGAAGATCAACCCGATGGTCCTGATCCTCTGCACCATGGTCGTGGGCATCATCGGCGCTTACTTTGGCGTGCTTGCCTAATATGTTCGAATCGCGCTTCCATCGCGTCTAACGGTTGCGTCGATCTTTGGGGGGCTTGTCGCATCTGCGGCGGCCCCCTGTTTTTTTAAACTCCGTACGAAAGGGGAGGGCTATGGTCGTACCCGAGCTTTCGCTCATGAACATCAACCATCGTTACTACAGCATCGAGACGTTTTTTAAGGCTGCAGGTGAGGCCGGCTATCGCAATATCGAGCTGTGGACCGGCTCGATGCACCTGTATGTGGATTGCCATGAGCACGATTCGGTGGATAAGATTCGCGATCTTGCCGCCCAATACGGTATCAAGATCGTGTGCGTGTGCCCCGAGCAGAACAACCCCAAGCCGTGGAACGTCGCGGTGCGCGGTGAGGCGGGCCAAAAACGCATCCTCTCGTACTTTAAGAATGTGATTGACGTTGCCGTTGAGTTGGGCGTGCCGCAGATTCTGGTGACGAGTGGTTGGGCCTATCTGGACGAGCCAGCTGAGGACGCCTGGTCCCGCAGCGTCGCCATGCTGCGCTCGGTGTGCGACTACGCTGACACACGCGGTATTCGCGTCGCGCTCGAGGCACTGCAGCCGTCGGAGTCCGTGCTGGTCAATACGGCACAGGATGTCGCGCGCATCCTCGAGGCGGTCGATCGCCCCAACCTGAAGGCATGTATCGACTTTGGCGCCATGGAAGTTGCCGGCGACACAATCGACGGCTACTTTGAGGTTTTGGGCGACAAGATCGTTCACACCCACTTTGTCGATGTGGGCGGCGGCACGACGCATCTTGCCTGGGGCGACGGCGAGCGTGATATGCGTGCCGACCTCGAGGCACTCATGCGCCACGGCTATACGGGCTATGTCTCGGCCGAGACGTGTGACGGCCGCTACTATCAGGATCCGTCCAAGGCGACGACTCAGGTTATCGAGATGTATCGCCGTGTGACAGCGGAGATGGAAGCCGAATAACTAAACTGCGCGGTTGCGCCGGAAACGCTTGGGCGGGTCTGGCGCAACGCTTTTATAGCTGGCGAGTTGTGGGGAGCCCGTTGGCAGTAGCGCTCGAAATAGACAACTATTGGCGTTGTAATACCACTCGAGCGAGGAAACCGACCGTTCGCCGCAAATCTCCGTGAGTTTGGATTGGTATTAAATAACAAGCAATCGTATGGCTATAATTGGTATCAGCAAGAAGCGCGATGTATAGAATTGCGCACATGTGATGGGAGGACACACATGAAGGAGACCGAGAAGATCGAGATCATGCACTTCGACCAGGAGGGCTACCTCG
>UQZD01000067.1:0-3999 GCA_900545485.1 uncultured Collinsella sp.
GAGAAGGTGATGATCGCCAGCGCCAGCCGTCCTACGCCGAGGTAGGGCATGTCGCTGTCGTGTGCGAATTTGATTTTTCCGAGCAGATAGAGTCCCAGCAGCGAGAAGGTCACGATCCATACGGCCAGATAGATCTCGCGGTCGAGCAGTCCCCAGTGGTAGGTCTGGTCGGCGACCGAAAGGAATTTCATGCCGAGGGCGACTTCGATGAAGCCCAGCACGACCTTCACCGAGTTGAGCCATCCGCCGCTTTTGGGCAGCTTCTTGAGCATCGACGGGAAGAAGGCGAAGACGGTGAAGGGAAGCGCGAAGGCGACGGAAAACGCCAGCATGGTGACGATCGGGCTCCAGAATTCGCCCGACGTCGATTTGATAAGCACCGAACCTACGATCGGGCCCGTGCAGGAGAAGGATACCAGCACGAGGGTCAGGGCCATGAAGAAGATGCCGGCCAGGCCTTTCGAGTCGGCTTTGCTGTCGGTTTTGAGCGCGCCCTGCTGGCCCTGCAGGCCTTTGGCAGCGATTTGGGTGCCGATGAGGCCCCGTGCGTCTATGTCGCCAACGCCGGCAAGGAGCTGCGTCAGAACGTCTTTGCCATTACGCAGGAGCTTCGCGCCGCAGGTATCGTGACCGAGGCCGACTATCAGGGTCGTTCGCTCAAGGCCCAGTTTAAGCAAGCCGATAAGGTAGGCGCCAAGCTCATCTTGGTCCTGGGTGGCGACGAGCTTGCCGCCGGCAAGGTCAAAGTGCGCGACATGCAGAGCCATGACGAGGTGCTCGCCGATCTGGACAACGTCGTCGAGGCGGTTCGCGAGCGCCTGTAGCGCATCTTTTTGAGCTTCGGGCCTGCTAACGTGCCCTGCTCATGGAGAGCGATTGTTACGGGGGTGTTTCGCTTTTATGCGGAATGCCCCCGTTTACGTATGCCGCCCACCGAGAAATACGACCATTTAGGGCAAAAACCTTTGCAATGCAGAAAATACTTTTGTGTGGTAAAGCGCAATCAGTGTCGAAAGTATTTCTCAAGCGCCTATAATGAATACCGCATGTTACGTGCATAGAAGGAGGAATGGGAGGAAACGTGGCTGAGAACCTAAGCAACCAGTCTGTACCCGAAGCCGCGGCGCGCGTCGCTGCCGTGGTCAACCGCCTCGTTAACCGAATCGGCTCGAATGCCGAGTCCAGGGAGCGTCTCGCCGAGATCGAGATCCCCGAGGAGCTGCGCGACAATCTGGCGCTGTTCTTGCGCCTGGAGCGCCGTGTGCTTAGCGAGTATGATCCCGAGATCGCGGACCTGTTCGACAAGATTTTGACAGCCGAGATTGTGGTCAATGCCGGCAACCCCGGTACCTGCGCTGCCGACGAAGCCGTCGACGAGCAGGGCGTGCCCACCGCCGACGAGCCCACTGCCGTGGCATTTCGTGAGGTCGTCGATTTGATCGACAGCCTGCCGCTCGATAAGCAGCAGGTCATCGTTCGCGCCTTTACGAGCTTTTTCCATCTGGCAAACCTGTCGGAGGAGAACTACCGTGTGGCGCAGCTGCGCGAGCGCGAGGCCGGTGCGTCGACCGATACCGAGGTCGATCCTGCCAACGAGCTTACCGTTGCCTATCACCAGCTGGTGAATGAGCTGGGTGTCGAGGGTGCCAACGAGCTGCTCGACAAGCTCGAGTTCCACCCTGTCTTTACCGCACATCCCACCGAGGCCCGTCGTAAGGCCGTCGAGGGCAAGATCCGCCGTATCTCCAACCTGCTGGAGGAGCGTCCGCGTTTGGGCGGCTCCGACCTGGTGGAGAACGAGCGCCATATGCTGCAGGAGATCGACGCCCTGGTGCGTACGAGTCCCATCGCGCTCAAGAAGCCCACGCCGGTCGAGGAAGCCGATACCATCATCGACATCTTCGATAACACGCTGTTCGACGTTATCCCCGTTATCTATCGTCGTTTTGACGATTGGGTGCTGGGCGACAAGGCCGGTACTGTGCCGCCGCTGTGCCCGGCGTTCTTCCATCCCGGCAGCTGGATCGGTTCCGACCGCGACGGTAACCCCAACGTCACCGCCAAGGTGAGCCGTGAGGTCGCCGCCAAGTACTTTACGCACATGGTGCTCAAGCTCGAGGACAAGTGCCGCCACATCGGCCGCAACCTCACGCTCGAGGCTACCTACAGCAAGCCGTCGGCCGAGCTCATTAACCTGTGGAACCATCAGGTCGAGATGAGCCCTCGTTACACGGCCCGCGCCGAGCTGATCTCCGAGCACGAGCCGCATCGCGCCGTCATGCTCGTCATGGCCGACCGTCTGAACGCCACCGTGCGCCGTATCACCGATACCATGTACCACAGCGCCGACGAGTTCCTGGATGACCTGCGCGTCGTCCAGCGTTCGCTGGCCGCCTGCGGTGCCGTCCGTGCTGCCTACGGCCCGGTCCAAACCATCATCTGGCAGGTCGAGTCCTTCGGCTTCCATATGGTCGAGATGGAGTTCCGTCAGCACTCCGTGGTGCATGCCCGCGCCCTTAAGGATATCCACGAGAACGGTATCCATGGCGACCTGCAGCCCATGACGCGCGAGGTCATCGATACCTTCCGCGCTATCGGCTCCATCCAAAAGCGCTACGGCAAGAAGATGGCGCACCGCTACATCATCTCGTTTACCAAGAGCGCTCAGCATGTGGCCGACGTCTTTGAGCTGGCGCACCTGTCCTTTGCACACGAGGAGGATGTCCCCGAGCTCGACGTGATCCCGTTGTTCGAGCAGCTCGAGGACCTCGAGGGCTGCGTCGACGTGCTCGATCAGATGCTTACGCTGCCCGTGGTGCAAAAGCGCCTTGCCCAGACCAACCGCCGCATGGAGGTCATGCTGGGCTATTCCGACTCTTCCAAGGATGCCGGTCCTACCACGGCCATGCTCGCGCTGCACTCCGCGCAGGAGCGCATCGCCAAGTGGGCAGAGAAGAACGATATCGACCTGGTGCTCATGCACGGTCGCGGCGGTGCCGTGGGCCGTGGCGGCGGCCCGGCCAACAAGGCCGTGCTGGCGCAGCCCAAGGGTTCGGTCAACTGCTTCTTTAAGCTTACCGAGCAGGGCGAAGTCATCTTTGCCCGTTACGGCAACCGCACGCTGGCTCAGCGCCATGTTGAGTCCGTTGCCGCCGCAACGCTTTTGCAGTCGGCCCCGAGTGTCGAGAAGACCAACACCGAGACCACGCAGAAGTTCTGGGATATGGCCGAGAAGCTCAACACCGCAAGCCACGAGCGCTATCTGGACCTGCTGAACACCGAGGACTTTACACCGTGGTTCTCGACCGTGACGCCGCTGACCGAGGTCGGTCTGCTGCCGATTGGCTCGCGTCCCGCCAAGCGCGGCTTGGGCGCCAAGTCCCTCGACGACCTGCGTACCATTCCGTGGATCTTCAGCTGGAGCCAGGCGCGCATCAATCTGGCCGCTTGGTACGGCCTGGGTACCGCCTGCGAGCAGTTTGGCGATCTGGACCAGCTTAAGGCTGCCTACCAGGAGTGGCCGTTCTTCCGCACCTTTATCGACAACATCGAGATGTCGATCGCCAAGACCGACCAGCGCATCGCCAAGATGTATCTGCACCTGGGCGATCGCCAGGATCTGTCCGAGAAGGTCTTCACCGAGATGCAGCTCACCCGTAAGTGGGTCCTTGCCATCGTCGGTGACGAGTGGCCGCTGCAGCGTCGTCGCGTGCTCGGCTGCGCCGTCCGCGTGCGCAACCCCTACGTCGACGCCCTGTCCATCGCCCAGGTCCGCGCCCTTCGCGAGGTGCGTATGAACCAGGACGAGATGGCCGAGGAGAAGAAGGCCGAGTACATGAGCCTGATTCTTTCGACTGTGACTGGCGTCTCGGCAGGATTGCAGAACACGGGGTAATCGATAGCCCTGTAGTCGTCCGGGCCCGCCATCAGTTTACTTTTAGGCACGTCCTCGGACATGCAAGAAGCCCTCGCTGCGCACTTCGTGCGGCGAGGGCTTCT
>UQZD01000068.1:0-3736 GCA_900545485.1 uncultured Collinsella sp.
TAGCCAAACAGGAAGGCTGCTTTAAGAAAACCCCCCGCCGGTACGTGTGATACCGGCGGGCGTTTTGCGTTTTGGGCGCGGTGGACGCTACACGCGCGTCGCATCCTTGGGGCTCATGGTCATGCTCTGGAAGCGATTCTCCATAAAGTCATTATCGAAGTACTTGCCGTAGAACTGCGCAACGGGAATATCCGGTTCCGTGCCGTTGACGCGCTGATACCAATAATCGAGCGACTGCAGCGTCATAACGCCATCGACCAGCATAATGATGGTAAAGATGACGGTGGCCGAGTAGCGGCTCTTCCAGGGAATCATGTTGATGAGCTTGAGCAGCCTCGGCAGCAGCAGCTTGATCCAGATAAGGCCACCCAGGCCCCACAGGCAGGCGAAGCCCGTGCAGGTACGTCCACCGGTAAGGACGGCGAGCGGATCGGGCATGCCAAAGAGCTTCATATGCGAGTAGCTCCACGAGACCACGCCAAACGAGGTCTGCATAAACCAGCCCACGAACACCTCAAAGCTTGCGCCGAGCAGCGCGCTCACCAAAAAGATAATGATGGGGTTCTTTTTGTAGAAGCGGTTGAGCACCATGGTCATGAGCACGGCGCCAAATCCGTAGATGGGGCTGAAGGGGCCAAACAGCATGCCGGCGCGGTTCTGGTAGACGCCCGGGTCGTCGACCGTCATGTGCCAGATGTCCTCGGCGATCAGGCCGAGTATGCAGCAGACAAAGAATACCCAGAACAGGTTGAAGTAGTTGAGCTTAATGTAGCCTTCGCCGGTTTCATCGCGCCCGAGCATGCCCTCGGCGGCGGCGTCGCGGTCGAGCATCTCCTGCAGGCGGCGCTGCAGCTCGCGCTCCTGGCGCAGCGTGGGGTCGACGGTGGCCGAAAGCGCGACGAGGATGCCGAGCTGAATGGCAGGGCGAAGCAAGAAGGGCCCGATGCCCTGGAGCATCACGTCAACCAAAAGCTCGACGACGGTAAACGCGATAAGGATATAGGACAGACGGGCGGCATTGCGGCGCTGGTTCTTGATGAGGTCCAGGCCAAAGATGATCAGGATGACGGCGCTTGCCGCAGAGAGCATGATGCCGGCGACGATAAGGCCGACCGCGACGAGTGTGTTGTCGCCGAGCTTGGCGGCGGCGTTGCCATTGATGAGCGCGGTGATGACCTGCCACATAAAGGCGCCGACCGAGGGGAGCGTGCCCACGCCGGACAGGATGCACAGGACGGCGTACACCTTAATGATGAGGGGGATCTTCTTGACCTCCGTGGCGCTGGGGACGCTGGGGTCGAGTTCGTTTCGATCCATACATAACCTTTCTCGTTTTGCTGTAGGTACAAGGATACGCCGCCGACCTGCCAAAAGACAGGACGAACGTCCCAATTGCAACAATGCAAGCCCTAACGGCGGGCGAGACACGTCGCAACGAAAGCATGCGGGATCGTCGGCCCCGAGGCGGTTGCCCAATAAAATGTTTGGCTGCAAAACGGATTATAAGCTCGGTGGGCTTTTAAAAAGCGCTGTTCATGCGCGGGAGTGCTTGTCTTGCCGTGCGTATAATAGGGCAGGTAACGCCAAATAACGAGGCTCTGAGGGGATGCCATGTCTCAAGAAACCATCCACGCGGCCGAGCGCGCCGCGGGACAGGTGAAGACCATGTCGACGTATGATCCGGACTCCGACCAGCTGCATGAGGAATGCGGCATTTTTGGTGTGTGGGCGCCCGATCGCGATGTGGCTCGACTGACGTACTTTGGTCTGCGCGCGCTGCAGCATCGCGGCCAGGAATCGGCGGGAATCGCCGTGGGCGACGGCGGCACGGTTATGGTTCGCAAAGACCTGGGACTGCTCGATCGCGTGTTCTCCAACGCCGACCTGTCGACGCTCTCCGGTCAGCTGGCCGTGGGCCACGTGCGCTATGGCACTGCCGGTGCCAAGAGCTGGGAAGCCTCGCAGCCGCATCTTTCTACCATCAACAGCGTCATTATCGCGCTTGCTCACAACGGCACTCTGGTCAACACCGACGAGCTGCGCCGCCAGCTGATCGAGCTGGGCGTGCCGTTCCTCTCCAATTCGGATTCCGAGGTCGCGACCAAGCTCATTGGCTACTTTACTCAGCGTACAGGCCATCTGCGTGAGGGCATTCGCAAGACCATGGAGCTCGTGCGCGGCGGCTACGCCATGACGCTCATCAACGAGCAGGCGCTCTACGCTTTCCGCGATCCGCACGGCATTCGCCCGCTCGTGCTGGGCAAGCTGGTGGACGAGGGTCTGGACCAGGCCGATGCCGCATCCGTTTCGCAGCTGCCGTCGCAGGACGGCGCCGCTACGGTCGACTCCGCCGTCCGTGTCACGCGCGCCGGCGGCTGGGTCGTTGCTTCCGAGACCTGCGCACTCGACATCGTGGGTGCCGAGTACGTCCGTGACGTCCGTCCCGGCGAGATCTTGCGCATCAGCGCCGAGGGTCTGGTATCCGAGCAGGGCGTGCCTGCAGCCGAAGAGCCCGCCAACTGCATCTTTGAGCAGGTCTACTTTGCCCGCCCCGACTCCATCATGAACGGCAAGAGCGTCTATGCCTGCCGTTACGACATGGGTCGTCAGCTGGCACACGAGGAGCCCGTCGAGGCCGACCTGGTCATCGGCGTGCCCGACTCCGGCCTGCCGCCCGCGGAGGGCTATTCGCACGAGAGCGGCATTCCCTTTGGCGAGGGCCTCATCAAGAACCGCTACGTGGGCCGTACGTTTATCGAGCCTACGCAGGAGTTGCGCGCCATGGGCGTGCGTATGAAGCTTAACCCGCTGCGCGACAACATCGAGGGCAAGCGCCTGGTCGTCATCGACGACTCCATCGTGCGTGGCACCACCATGGTGCAGCTCGTCAAGATGCTGCGCAACGCCGGCGCCAAGGAGATTCATATCCGCATCAACTCGCCCGAGGTCATCTGGCCGTGCTTCTACGGTATCGATACCGACGTACAGTCGCAGCTTATCAGCGCCAACAAGACGGTCGACGAGATTTGCGAGTATATCGGCGCCGATTCGCTGGCCTTCCTTTCGGTCGAGGGCCTGCTTAAGGTCATGCCCAAGGGCGGTTACTGCGATGCGTGCTTTACCGGCCGCTACCCCGTGGCGATTCCCGAGAGCTTTGGCCGCGACAAGTTTATGGAGGGCTTTAAGCCCCGCAACCTGGATAAGCCGCTGCACTTTGACGACGACGCCGTGGTCGAGAAATACGACGACCGCAGCTGGGAAGAGAAGCACGGCGAGGCCTAAAACCTGCCATGTAGGGACAGGTTCATTTTGGTAGGTTTTACCTGCTGTTTTGTTGATATGACGGCGCGTGCTGTTATGGCGCGCGCCGAAATGAACGCAACTATGAGCACCGTTTGGCGCCCGCGCGGCGGACGGTAGTGGGAGAGGAAGGCTCAGATGAGCGACAGCAAGCATGTGACGTATGAGGACGCCGGCGTCGATACCGCCGAGGGCGGCCGCGCCGTCGACGCCATTAAGCAAATGGTTAAGGACACCAACCGTCCCGAGGTCATCGGCGGTATCGGTGGCTTTGGTGGCTTATTCTCGGCCGCCGCGCTTAAGGATATGGAAGACCCGATTCTGATCAGCGGTACCGACGGCGTGGGCACCAAGCTCGTGCTCGCCCAGATCATGGACCGGAATTCCGTAACTTTGTGCTTCGTAATGAACTAAAAGACAAACGTTATGGAACAAC
>UQZD01000069.1:0-3294 GCA_900545485.1 uncultured Collinsella sp.
CCGGGATGCTCCGGGGCTGCCCCCCAAAATCTTTCCGCAGGCCGGAAGGCCCCCGCCGCGCGAAGCGCACGGCGGGGTCCTGACATGTCCGAGGACGATTTGGGAGGTAAGCCCTGGGGTCTCCGATGGGGGGCGGTTCCAGCCGGGGCTATTCGTCGCCGAAGCTGATGCCCAACGCCTTGGCCTCGCGCACCAGATCGCTCTGGGGGTCGACAAACTTGAGCTTGCCGGCGACCTCCTCGAGCGGTATGTGGCACATCTTGCCGTCACGCAGGGCAATCATGTAGCCAAACTCGCCGCGTAGGCAGCCCAGCGCGGCCTCGACGCCGCACTGGGTCGCAAAGATGCGGTCCTGGGCGTCGGGCTGACCGCCGCGCTGCGTGTGGCCGGGGATGGCGACGCGGGTCTCGCGACCGGTCTTGGCCTCGATCTCCTTGGCGATGTCGTAGACAATCGACGGGCTCGTACGTGCGGCAAGCTTCTTCTTGTACTCCTTCTTGGACAGCGCCGCGTCCTCCTTGGAGATAGCGCCCTCGGCGACGGCCACGATGGTAAAGCGGCTGCCGGTTTCCATGCGATGCTCGATGGTCTTGATGACCTGGTCCATGTCGTAGGGGATCTCGGGAATCAGGATGACATCCGCGCCGCCCGCGACGCCGGCATATAGCGGAATCCAGCCGACCTTGTGTCCCATGATCTCGATGACGAACACGCGACCGTGGCTCGAAGCGGTGGTGTGAATGTCGTCGATGCACTTGGTGGCGACGTCGATGGCGCTCGTAAAGCCAAACGTCATCTCGGTGCCCCAGGTGTCGTTGTCGATGGTCTTGGGCAGGGCGATAACGTTGAGGCCCTCTTCGCGCAGGCGGTTGGCGGTCTTGGTGGAGCCGTTGCCGCCCAGCATAAACAGGCAGTCGAGCTGTAGCTTGTGATAGGTGTGGACCATCGCGGGCACCTTCTCGACGCCGTCGGCCTCGGGAATGTCCAGACGCTTGAACGGCGTACGGCTCGTGCCCAGGATGGTGCCGCCGCGGGTGAGGATGCCGCTAAAATCGGCGGGCGACATGACGCGGAACCTGCTGTAGATAAGGCCCTGGTAGCCGTCCTCAAAACCGTAGATCTCGATAGGTTCTTCGCTATTGGTCATGAGCGTTTTGACGATGCCGCGCATGGTGGCGTTGAGCGCCTGGCAGTCGCCGCCACTGGTAAGAAGACCGATCCTAAGCATGATGAATCCTTCCGGGCAAGTTATAACATGCGCATAAGTTTACCCCCGCACACTGTTGATACGGGGGCAAAACGTGTTAGCTCAAGCGTATAGAAATGTAAGCAATGTTAGAAATTCGCAAGCCGGTGGGCAACGCGGAATTAAGCACGGAATGAAGAGTGCGGCGCTGGCGTGGCGGGGTATGCTGGAGGGGACAATCAACCCAGCGAAAGGGGAGAGCATGACGGATCAGGAAACGCCCGAGCGCGCGCACGTGACGGCCGACGATATCGAGGCCGCTAACGATCTTATCGACTTTATCGAGGCATGCCCCAGCATGTTCCATACGGCGGCGACCATTATGGCCGAGCTCGACGAGGCGGGCTTTACCTACCTGCCCGAGAATGCGGCGTGGGACATCGAGCCGGGCGGGCGTTATTACACGCAGCGCAACACCTCGAGCGTTGTTGCCTTTAAGGTGGGCGAGGACCTGGCCGCGACGTGGGGCGAGGACGGCGTTGCCGGCGACTACCATTTTCAGCTCACGGCGTCGCACAGCGATTCACCGACGTTTAAGGTCAAGGCCGTGCCCGAGCTCGACGGCGCGGGCGAGACACTGCGTCTGAACACCGAGGCCTACGGCGGCATGATCGACTACACCTGGTTCGACCGCCCGCTGGCGCTCGCGGGTCGCGTGCTGGTGCGCGAGGGCGACCGGATTGAGAGCCGCCTGCTTTCCACCGAGCGCGAGGTCGCTATCATTCCGAGCCTTGCTATCCATATGAACCGTGGCGTTAACGAGAGCTTTGCTCCCAACCGAGCCGTTGACCTGTGCCCGCTCATCAGCGTTGGTGACCTTAAGCAGGGCGACTTTGACGCCCTGATCGCCGACGAGCTGGATGTTGAGCCCGAGCAAATTCTGGGCCGCGATTTGTTCCTGGTTAACCGTCAGGATGCGCGCATTTGGGGCTGGGCCGACGAGTTCATCTCGACGCCCAAGCTCGACGACCTGGCCTGCGCCTACGCCTCACTGCAGGCATTTTTGGGTGCTGAGAACGCGCACGACGTTTCGGTTTTTTGCTGCTTTGATAACGAGGAGGTCGGCTCCGAGACCAAGCAGGGCGCCATGTCGACGTTCTTGGCCGACGCGCTGCGCCGCATCAACGGGTCGCTGGGCTTTGACGACGAGTTGTACCACCGTGCGCTTGCCGCTTCGATGCTCGTGAGCTGCGACAACGCGCATGCCGTGCACCCCAACCACGCCGAGAAGTGCGACGCCCGCAACCGGGTTGTGCTCAACGGCGGCATCGTCATCAAGGAGGCCTCCAACCAGCACTACTGCACCGATGCCTTTAGCCGCGCGGTGTTCCAGGCCATTTGCGATGACGCCGACGTGCCCACGCAGGCCTTCGCCAACAAGAGCGATATGGCCGGCGGTTCTACCCTGGGCAATCTGTCTAATATGCAGGCGAGCATGCATGCCGTGGACGTGGGCCTGCCGCAGCTTGCCATGCACTCGAGCTACGAGACCGGCGGCGTACGCGACGTGATGTACGCCATCCGCGCCCTCACCGCCTTCTACGAGCGCAACCTAACCATCAACGGCGCCGAAAGCGTGGAGCTGTAAATGCGAGCCGAAGAAATGAAGGCCGAGTGTGGGGCTCAGCTTATTGATCGGGGTTTACAGCTGTTCGTCGCCGCTTGCCATGAGTCAGGGGTCGACGTGTCCAATGCGCGACCAACGAGTGCTGAAGAACTCAGGCGTAACGCCTATTCGGACCGCTATGACGAGGAGACGGACTGGCTCTAATAAGCGAAGTGTCGAAAACGCTAGATGTATGTTTGATATCACTTTGGCGAGAGTGTCGCATACAGAACTACCGGTATGGCGCAAGCCAACCTGACCCCATCGCACCAAATCTACCAAAAAGGGACAGGTTCATTTTGGCAGGTTTTATCTGGGAAAATGCCAATGGTTAGACGGAACTGTTGAGACGCCGCAGGTCGAATAAAAGTCAGCGAGAGCCCGCCGTTTGAGCCAAGGTGCCGTGAAATGAAAAGGCGCTGACCTTCTGGTCGCGCCTTTG
>UQZD01000070.1:0-3263 GCA_900545485.1 uncultured Collinsella sp.
CACCAGCGAGTCCACCTTCCACACATCCTCGGCTACCGGGGCCCCGGCGATGACGCCGAAGCGGCTCACCTGGTCGTCGGGCACGGGCATGACCGCGATGACGCTGGCGCCGCCGTGTGCGTCGGACACCTCCTGCATGCGCGGCAGCATCTTGTTGTCGGGCACCAGCACGTCGCCCAACAGCACGTAGAACGGCTCGTCGCCCGTCTTCTCGGCCGCGCAGCGCACGGCATGGCCCAGGCCCAGGGCCTCGTCCTGGTACACGTAGCTCACGGGCAGATTGCCGACGTACTCCACCGCGTCGGCGTAGGCGTCCGAGAAGGTGACGAGGTAGCAGGCCGCCAGGGGATCGTGCTCGGCCTGGGCCATCAGGTCTGCCGCGACCACCATAGGCTTGGCCGTGGCGTCGGCCAGCACGCAGACCTCGGAGGGACCGGCGACCATATCGATACCCACATCGCCCGAGACAATCTGCTTGGCCGCGGCGACAAAAGCGTTGCCCGGTCCGGTAATTTTGTCGACGCGCGGAATGGTCTCGGTACCATACGCAAGTGCGGCCACGGCCTGAGCGCCGCCCACCATATAGATCTCGTCCACGCCGCCGAGCTTTGCCGCGGCGAGCGTGTAGGGACTGATCAGGCCGTCTTTTTGCGGCGGGGTCACCATAACCACGCGCTTGACGCCGGCGACCTTGGCGGGAATGGCGTTCATGAGCACGGTGGAGGGATATTGCGCGCGACCGCCCGGTACATAGATGCCGGCCGCCGCGAGCGGGGTCACCTTAACGCCGAGCATCGTGCCGTCCACACGCGTGGTAAACCAGCTCTGCTCGACCTCGCGCTGGTGGAACTCGCGAATCTGGCGCGCGGCCTTCTCAAGCGCGGCGACAAAGGCCGGGTCAAGGCCTTCGAGCGCGGCATCGATCTGCTCCTGCGGCAAGCGGAAGCTCTGCAGCTCAACGCCGTCAAAACGCTGACAGTAATCGCGCACCGCGGCATCCCCGTTGGCACGCACTTTGGCCACGATATCGCGGGCGGCGTCGATGATGTTTTGCGGCAGCACGCCCTTGCGGTTGAGCTGGTTGGTAACGAGGCGCTCACCGGGAGCAAGCTTGATGGTCTTCATATCGGTATCCCCTATCGGTCGAGGTTGTGTTCGAAAAACGAGAGGCCGGGTGGCGGCGCCAATCGGCCCGCAGCCCGTACGTTGGGGCGCCCGTGCGCGGTCGCGCTATTGTGCCGAGCCCGCGACGGGCTCAAAATGCTTGTCCTTAACGGCCGCCGCCAGGCGATCTGCCAGATTGCGTACGCGCGGATCAAGGCGCGCAGCGCCCGGGTTGACAAAGAAGCGGGCCGTGCAGTCCATGATGCGCCCGGTGATGACCAGGTCGTTGTCGCGCAGCGTGGCACCCGTGGCGGTAATATCCACGATGCGATCGGTCATGCCGACAATGGGGCCCAGCTCGATGTTACCGTGCAGCGAGACGATATCGGCGTTCACGCCGCGCTCGGCATACCAGGCACTCGCAATGCGCGGGTACTTGGTGGCCACGCGAAGCGAACCGCGGCGGGCATAGTTGCGCTCGGCCTGGCCGGCGCGCCACGCGGGCTCCGCCTCGATAAAGGTGCACAGACCATAGCCCAGGTCGACCAGCTGCAGCAGGTTGAGGTCTGCCTCAATGAGCGAGTCCCAACCGCAGATGCCGCAATCGGCACCACCGCAGCCCACAAAGGCAGGCGCATCGCTGGGACGCACGATGACAAACTCGATATCTCCGACCGCGCCCTTGCCGGCACGCGTGTCGCGGCCGCGCACGATCAGGTGACGGCCGGGGTCACGCAGCTCAGAGACATCCAAGCCCGCAGTCTCGAGCACGTCGAGCGTGTCGGCCTTAAGCGAGCCCTTGGGCACAGCGATGCGCAGCGGGCCCTCGGCGCCACGGCCCGCGGCGTGATCGCCGTCGGAAGCGGCATCCTCGGCCGAGGTGCGCGCGGCCTCCAGGCGCTCGAGCGAAAAGGCGAAGCCCGCCGCCGGCACCTCGATACCGTCGCCAAATGCGCCGGTAAAGATGGAGTCATAGCGTCCGCCCGAACCCACCGGATCGGGCAGGCCGCCGGCATAGGCCTTAAAGACCAGGCCCGTGTAGTAATCGAAAGAGTTCATGATGGAGAAGTCGAATGACAGCACCTGGGCGTCCTCGGGTGCCAGGCCCTCGACCAGGGCACGCAGCTCGCGCGTCAGCGGCGCGACGATACCGGCGGCCTCCAGCAGCGTGTCCACGCGGTCGAGTACCTCGGCACCGCCGTGCAGACGCGGCAGCTCGCTAATGGCGGCCTTGACGGCATCGGACTCGGTGCTTGCCGCCACGCGGGCATCGAGGCCCACAAAGTCGTTGGCGTGCACGCAGCGCAGGGCCTCGGCGGCCAGCTCGCGATCCTCGCACGCCGCGAGCAGTTCCTTAAACGGACGCACGCTACCTGCGATAATGCGTGCATCGGGCAGTGCCAGCTTGCGCACCGCCTCGGCCACGAGCGAGACAATCTCGACATCGCCCGCGGTATCGCCCGCACCGATAAGCTCAAAGCCCAGCTGTGTAAACTGGCGCGAGCCGCCGGCATTGCGCTGGCACTCGCGAACCACCGGCGCCTCGTAGCGAAGGCGCAGGGGCAGGTCGGCCGCGCGCATGCGAGTCGAAACCAGGCGCACGATCGGCAATGTGTTGTCGGGACGGACCACCAGCAGGCGGCCATCATCATCAAAGAGCTTAAACGGCGTGTCCGCAATGCGGCCGCCCTCCTCGAGCGAACCCTTGTCCTCGAGTAGCGGCGTCTCGACCGGCAGGTAATGATGCTCCCTAAAGCAGCCCTTCACCGTCAGCGCGATCTCCTCGCGCGCCTGAGCCTCCTCGGGCAATATGTCCCGGAATCCCCACGGTGTGGCCGTCATCTGGTGAGCCTCCTCATGCTGTGTTTCATATAGAACGAAAGACCGGCATAGCTCCGCCGGTCTTCTGGGTACTTTAGCATACTAGAGTGTTTGCGGGGAGAATCGTCCTCCTCGGCTCACACCGTATTCATTTGGAAACATAGGGCAAGCGGTTAGCAGCAGTCTCTTGTCACAACGCAAAAAGGGCGCCCGCGCAATTGCGGACGCCCTTGTGCAGGGTCGAGATATCAACCAGCCAAGATATCGGACCCGTGACCAGCTCTTAGTAGTCGAACTGGTGGTAGTAGCGGCGGTACTTGAGGTTGTGCTTGGTGACC
>UQZD01000071.1:0-3141 GCA_900545485.1 uncultured Collinsella sp.
CGTGGCCCTGCTCGCGGCGCTGCAAGGCCGTCTGGCTGAGGCTCAGCAGAAAGTGGACGTGCTCATGGGCGAGCTCGTGGCCGACGCCGACGACGGTGCGCGCGACACCAGCTTGTCCTAGCGGGGAAAACCGGCTTTCGAGAAGGAGAAGGATATGCGCAAGGAAGACTGCCTGTTCTGCAAGATCGTGTCCGGCGAGATCCCGTCGGCCAAGGTGTACGAGGACGATGTGTGCTACGCCTTCGACGACATCGAGCCCGAGGCGCCGGTGCACACCCTCATCGTGCCGAAGACCCACTACGACAACTTGGCCGCCGGCGTGCCGGCCGAGGTCATCGGGCATATGATGAGCGTCGTGCCGGAGGTGGCGCGTTTGAAGGGCGTCGGCGAGTCCGGCTACCGCACCGTGGTGAACACGGGCCCCGACTCGGCGGCCACGGTGAATCACCTGCACATTCACGTGCTCGGAGGCACCAAGATGGGCCGCTTCACCTTCGAGGGCTCCTACCGCGAGGCACAGTAGGAAAAATTCTCGAAAAAGGGGCTTGTGCGGAAGAGCGATTCTGTTAAACTATACGGGCTGCTGAAACACGGGGTGTTAGCTCAGTTGGTTAGAGCGCCGGCCTGTCACGTCGGAGGTCGCGGGTTCGAGCCCCGTACTTCCCGCCAACGCAATTAAAGCCACGTCTTCGGACGTGGCTTTTTGCGTTTGATGCACTTTGTTTCGATAGAACGATCGCCCTGGTGCATCTTCGCCCAGAATCCCCGCGCCTTCGGGAACGCAAGTAAAATCTAATAAGTATATCTGTCTGAACAACAGCTTTGTTGCGCAACACCTGTTCTACGAGGCAGGGAGTTAGGTTATACTAAATTGCACTGTGCGCCGCATCTGATGCATTTCGCTCCAAGCGCGGCACTCAGTGGATATCCGATTTACCATTTGAATGTCCTGGCGGTCATTTAGCGTCTCGACACAAGCTCGGCCCCGGAGCTCGTTCGAGCTGTTCGTATTCCTTGAAAGGGGAAAAATGGACATATCGAGGAAGACTGATTACGCCCTTCGTATGCTGGCGATGCTTGCTGAGGATCCGGAGCGTTTGCTTTCTGTTCGCACCGCTGCCGAAGAAGTCAATGTCCCGTATTCGTTTGCCCGTTCGATTCAGCATGGTTTGGTCCAGGCCGGTATTGTGGAGAGCCTGCGTGGCGTCCACGGTGGCATGCGTCTCAAGGTCAGTCCGGACGACGTCACTATCCGCCAGGTCGTCGAGGCCGTTCAGGGCCCTATGGTTATGAACGACTGCACCGCCCCCGATGGTGACTGTGCGCGCATGGGCGCGTGCTGCTATCATCCCCTGTGGGCCGGAGCCCAGGCGTTGATGCGCGACTACCTCGATTCCGTTTCGCTCGGCGATATCGTCGCCCATCGCCAGTTTCCGGCTGTCGATCCCAAGTTCGCCGATCGCGATGCGTTTCCCGAGTACGCTGCCTGCGCGTACGCTTGCCGGGAGGAATAGCGCCGCATAAGGAGTATAGCTATGATTCAGGACCCCTTTCGTTCGATGATTCGTTCGGAAGGGGTCTTGCGTTATCGCGACCTTCCGTGGCGCCGAACGCGCGACCCGTATATCATCTGGCTCTCCGAGGTCATGCTGCAGCAGACGCAGGTGCCGCGCGTGGAGACGCGTATGCCGGCGTGGCTCGATCGCTTTCCGACTGTTCAGGCGCTCGCTCAGGCTGTCCCTTCCGATGTCTTGGATGCGTGGCAGGGGATGGGCTATAATCGCCGCGCCTTGGCGCTTCACAGGGCTGCACAGTGCGTTGTAGAGGACTGGGATGGGGAGTTTCCGCGCGAGACGCGTGACTTGGTCGCTCTGCCCGGCATTGGCCCGGCAACGGCGCAGGGCATCCGTTCGTTTGCATTCGATCTTCCGGGCGTGTATTTGGAGACCAATGTGCGCACGGTCTTTTTGCATCATTTCTTTCCCGATGTGCCGGCCGTTCCCGATCGCGAACTGGTGCCGCTGATCCAAGCTGCCTGTCCGGCGGCCCCCGGTGCGGCGGCGGACGAGATCGCGCCCTTTGCCGCGCCTCAAGACGATGCCGACACGCCGCGCGCGTGGTATTACGCATTGCTGGATTACGGCGCGTATCTTAAAAAGACACTGCCCAATCCGTCCAGGCGGTCGGCGGGCTATAGTCGTCAGTCCAAGTTTGAGGGCTCGCGCCGCCAAAAGCGCGCGCATATCGTGCGTATGTTGTTGGCAGCGCGCGATGGGCAGCCGGCGGGGATTACGCTTGCTGATGCCGTGGTGGGCGTTAACGAGATGGAAGCGGCAGCCGGTCGCGGGCCGGTCGAGTGCGACTTGATCGCGGGCATTCTAGCTGACCTGGAGCGCGAGGGCTTTTGCCGAGCCGAGGGCGATTGCTGGTTGAGTGTGTAGCCCGCTCAAATCTGAAGAACGGGATTGTAAGGTTTAAATTCGCGGCTTGAGGGCATCCTAAAGACAAGGTCGCTCAAAGCCTATGGGCGGCACGTGTTGAAGGGAAGTACACCTATGGATTTTGAGAACTCTCAGACCAAGAAGAACCTCGAGACTGCTTTTGCCGGTGAGTCCCAGGCACACACCAAGTATCGCTACTATGCATCCAAGGCCAAAAAGGACGGCTACGTTCAGATCTCGAATATCTTTGCCGAGACGGCGGGCAACGAGTCCGAGCACGCCAAGCTGTGGTTTAAGTATCTGCACGACGGCGCCGTTCCGGGCACTCTGGACAACCTGCGTGACGCCGCCGCGGGCGAGAACTACGAGTGGACCACGATGTACGACGAGTTCGCCAAGACCGCCGAGGAGGAGGGCTTTGCCGAGATCGCCGAGAAGTTCCGTGGCGTCGCCGCCGTCGAGAAGGCCCACGAGGAGCGCTACAACAAACTCGTCGAGCGCATCGAGTCGGGCGAGGTGTTTGAGCGTGAGGGCGTGAAGGTGTGGAAGTGCCTGAACTGCGGGCACCTGCACGTTGGTGCCGAGGCGCCTGAGGTGTGCCCGGTTTGTAACCACCCGAAGGCGTACTTTGAGGAGCAGGTGGTGAACTACTAGCGCTTGGCGCTGGCTGCTGCGGAGCGCAGGGCGGGAGGCCGGATTG
>UQZD01000072.1:0-3133 GCA_900545485.1 uncultured Collinsella sp.
GCGGCGGGGGGGTACTGGGCGGGCTGGCGATGGGTATCTGCAGCGTCCTCATCGGCAGCCTGCGGCGCGGCGATATTGCCGGTACCGCCCTCGACCACAGAAAAGCCTGCTGCGTGCGGATCGACCGCATCGGCGCCAATCGTGGGGTGCTCGAGCTGCAGAAACGAGGGCATGGCGCTGCCCTGGTCGGCAACCGGAGTCTCGCCGGGCACAAAGGTCGAGGCCGCCTCGGCGGCCTCCTCTTCCTCGGCGTCAACGTCAGCGTCGGCCACGGCGTCTTTCATCGCTTTGACGGCATCCATCATGGAGTCCATGACGGCGTCGAGCTCTTCTTCCGAAGACACCTCGATAGGGCCCGCAGCTTGCGGAGCGGCATCCTGTACGGGGTCGTCGTCCTGAGCGGGCGCATCGTCGTTTTGCTCGCCTGCATCTTCGGCGCCAGGGGTTTCCGCCGTAGCGCTTTCGTCCAAGAAAGGGTCGTCGAGGTCAATATCATCGCAGGTCACAGCATCAGCATCTGCGGTGACGTCTGCGGAATCATCAATATGCTGTTGAGTCTGGGGGTCCAGCTCGTCTGTCATAGGCATGTGCTCCTCATCGTTGTTTGTCACCCTATGATAAAGTCTCGCGCCGACATCCCGCGCGCCGCAGCAAAGTTTCAAAACGTGTTCGATGGCTCGATCTGATAACAATAACTCGGCCGCTTTATCCAGTTTGTGCTTGACAATCCCTTCGCCGAACGACGTGGTGCCGTTCGCCTACCGCGGTCTTTTATTTTTGCTTGAACACGCTAAAGTTGCATCTCAGCTTTTGGCGCGTGAAGTTGGATACGCGCAGTCGGCGGGCGTGCCCGTCGCGATTTGAAAGGACTATGTATGGGACTTTTCACTGGTAAGACCGTGATCGTCACCGGCGGCGGCAAGGCCACGCTTAAGGACGGTTCTGCTGGCTCCATCGGCTACGGCATCGATATCGCATTTGCCAAGGAGGGCGCGAACCTCGTCATCACTGGCCGCAACGTCGCCAAGCTCGAGGCCGCCAAGGAGTCTCTCGAGGCCGAGTACGGTGTCAAGGTTCTGCCTGTTCAGGCTGATGTTTCGGCCGGTCAGGACAACGAAGCCGTCGTCCAGAACGTCATCGACAAGGCCATTGAGGAGTTCGGCCGCATCGACGCCGTCGTCAACAATGCTCAGGCCAGCGCCTCGGGCGTGACCATCGCCGATCACACCATGGACCAGTTTAACCTGGCCATTTACTCCGGTCTGTATGCTACCTATCTGTATATGCAGAAGGCCTATCCGCACCTGAAGGAGACCAAGGGATCCGTGGTCAACTTTGCTTCGGGCGCCGGCCTGTTTGGCAACTATGGTCAGTGCAGCTATGCTGCCGCCAAGGAGGGCATCCGCGGCCTGACCCGCGTTGCCGCCAACGAGTGGGGCAAAGACGGCATCAACGTCAACATCGTGTGCCCGCTTGCCTGGACTGCCGCGCTCGAGAACTTCCAGGATGCTTACCCCGAGGCGTTCAAGGCCAACGTTCACATGCCGCCGGCGGGCCACTACGGCGACGTCGAGAAGGAAATCGGCCGCGTGGTCGTTCAGCTCTGCGGTCCCGACTTTAAGTACATGAACGGCGAGACCGTCACCCTCGAGGGTGGCATGGGCCAGCGTCCGTAGGGGTTACGCGGTTTTACCAAACCGCGTAACCAGTTGACGCTGCAAACCCGCCAGAGCGGCAATCTGCCTTTCAACTTCGGCGGCATGACCAGAAGGTCAATGCCGCCTCGTTTCAAGGCACCTTGCTCGCTCTGGCGGGTTTTAGCTGACTTTGCCAAGGCATCGGCGCCGCCGTTGTTGGCACTTGGGGACGTTCCTTATGTGCCGGCGCCTGGGGACACTCCTTGTAGTCTTTGGGGAGTGGTTACTTGCTCGCGAACAGCCAGGCTAGGATGATCACCAGGATTGCGGTGAGGATGCAGACGATGGCGCCGGTGAATTTGATGCGTGAGTCGCGGGTGCGCTCGCGCACCGCGTCCTCGGTGGCCTCGAGCTGGGCGACTTCTCGCTCGGTCTCGGCGTGTTCGGCTTTGTCTCGGGCCAAGGATCCTGCAAGCGACTCAGTGATCTCTGGATGGTCATGTACCTCGGTCGCCTGCTCGATGATCGACTGTGCATGTGCGGCATCTGCTTGGGCGTTGGCGATGCTTTGCTCTTGGTCGCGGCGTGCCTTGTCCTCGGCGGCGATCTTCTCGCGCAGTTCGCGCTGGTGCGTCGTGGCGGCGGACTTGGCCGTCTGCAGTTCGTCGCGTGCGGCATCCGCCTCGGTCGTCACGGCCTGGTGTGCGCGCTTGGCATCGGCGATGGGGGCCTGTGCCTGTTCGACGGCCTGCTCGGCGGCGGCGAGCGAATGCTCAAGGTCGGCGGTAATGCGCGGGACATCTTCTTCGGCTTTACGCAGGGCATCTGCCGTGTCGGAGATCTGCATCGAGAGCTCGCTGGTGCGCACCGTGTAGTTGGCGGGATTTGCCGAGGGATTGCGTTGCAGCTCGGCGTACTCATGACGCAGCGTCTCGAGCTGGGCGCGCGTGGCGTCGACGGTTTGTTGTGCGGCCGCAATGCCGGCGTCTCGCTCGGCCTTCACCTTGTCGCGGATGCGCTTGGAATCCTCAAGACGTCGAATGAGGCGGTTGCCGGTCTCGCGAGAGCTCGCCTCGCGGGCCCCCACGGCGTCGAGCGCGGCCTTCAGGCGGAGCTCAGTCGCGTCATCCTCTGTCTTCATTTGTTCGAACTGACCCTTGAGCTCTGTCGCTTTGGCGGCGTGGGCATCACGGTCAATCTCGGCTGCCGCAGCGGTCTTTTGCGCTGTGGCGATCGCCTGACGCTGGTCGGCGACGATCTGGTCGTAGCGGCCTGCGATATCCTGGCGCGTCTCGAGTTCCTCGGCCTGATCGGCAATGCGCTGCTCAAGTTCGGCCAGGTGGGCGCGGGCATCGGCAAGTGCCTTTTTCGCGGCGTTCATCTCGCGCATGGCCGAGGCACCCTGGGCGATAAAGGTGCCCACGGCGTTCGCGGTGTTCGAGACAGCGGTCCCCAGATCGTGGCTCGCGGCGGGGGAGTGCTGGGCGGTCGGGCGA
>UQZD01000073.1:0-3082 GCA_900545485.1 uncultured Collinsella sp.
GGCGGACCCGGCACCGGCAGCCCCGCCGCCACAGCCCGCGAGTGCGAGCGACAGCGCACCCGCGGCAAGCGCCGAGGCAAACCCCCGGCGCGACATCTCAAAATCAAACGCGCGCATCGCTAGCACGTCCCCTCGTTAGGCATCGTCCATGCGTGATGGTCGGTATGCAGCAGCTCCTCAGCCAGCGGCGAGAGCGGCTCGCCCAAGAACTCGCGGTAGCACGCCTGGACATCGGGATTCTCGTGCGAGAAGCGAATGTCCGCAGCGGCATCCAGACCCCACAGCACCTGACCGCGCTCGGCTGCCAGCTCGCAGCCGTCGTGGATGGGCTGACCGCCGCCACCGACGCAGCCGCCCGGGCACGCCATAACCTCAACGAAGTCATAGCTCACGCGGCCGTCGCGAATCGCGTCGAGCAGACGGGCAGCGTTGCCCAGCCCGTGTGCCACGGCGACGCGCACCTTAGTGCCATCGATATCGGCGACGGCCTCCTTCCAGCCGTCCAGGCCGCGCACATCGGTAAAGAAGTCGGCGTCGGGGTTCTTGCCCGTCACCAGGTAATAGGCCGAGCGCACGGCGGCCTCCATCACGCCGCCCGTGGCGCCAAAGATCACACCCGCGCCCGTGCCAAAGCCCAGCGGCGTATCGAGCGGCTCCTCGACCAGCGTGTCGACGCTCACGTGGCTCGCGCGGATCATGCGCACCATCTCGCGCACCGTCAGCGCAACGTCCACATCGGGCGTGCCGCCCTCGCCCACCATGCTCGGCAGCGCGCACTCGGCCTTCTTGGCCGTGCACGGCATAACGGACACCACGAACAGGCGCTCAGGCTCCACGCCCAGCACCTTGGCGTAGTAGGTCTTGGCGATGGCGCCGAACATCTGCTGTGGCGACTTGGACGTGGACAGGCTGTCGACAAACTCCGGATAGCGTGCCTTCACAAAGCGTACCCAGCCCGGTCAGCAGCTCGTAAACATAGGCCAGCCGTGGCTGTCGCCCTCGCCCTTGGCGGCCTTACCCAGGCGCTCGAGCAGCTCGGAGCCCTCCTCCATAATGGTAAGGTCGGCCGAGAAATCGGTGTCGAACACGTACTCAAAGCCCACGCGGCGCAGTGCGCAGGCCAAGCGCTCAACGGTTGCCTCCTCGCGAGATATGCCAAGTTCCTCGCCCCAGGCGCTGCGCACGGCAGGCGCGATCTGCACCAGCACGATCTTGTCGGGATTAGCGAGCGCGTCAAACACGGTCTCGGTATCGTCACGCTCACGCAGGGCGCCCGTCGGGCAATGCGTGATGCACTGACCGCACGCGACGCAATCGGTCTTGTCAATCGGCACGCGCCCGCGGGTACCCACGGCGGTATGCGTGGCGCGGTTGGTCAGGTCCCAAATCCCTAGGCCCTGCACGCTCTCGCACACTTTGATGCAGCGCATGCATTTAATGCACTTGTCGTTATCGCGGATGATGGGGAAATCGAAGTCCCAGCCCTCGCGCGCCAGGTGCTGTTCGTACGGCAGATAGAAGATGCCCAGGTCGTTGGCGATGGTCTGCAGATTGCAGTTACCACTGCGCACGCAGCTCGTGCAGTGTGAGTCGTGCTGGGACAGCAGCAGCTGCACGTTGGTACGACGCGCCTCGCGGGCCTTGGGGCTGTTGGTGTGGACCACCATGCCGTCGAGCACGTAGTTGTTGCAGGCGGCAACCAGCTGGTCGCAGCCCTCGACCTCGACCACGCCCACGCAGCAGCCGCCGATCTCGTTCAGATCGCGCAGGTAGCACAGGGTGGGAATCTGGATGCCGACGGACTTGGCCGCGTCCAGGATCGTGGTGTGCTCGAGCACCACGACCTCGCAATTATCGATAGTGAGCTTGACCATATTGAGTGCTCCGCTTTCGGTGTTATCGCTGACAGTGGGGTTGTTGAGCTCTACCATTCCAGGTTCCTCCCTCCGCGGAACGCGCCAAAACCAAAGTGGTCGCAACGCAGGCAGCGGCTTGCCTCCTGGCGCGCCTCCTCCTCGGTAAGGCCCTGCTCGACCAGATTCCAATCGTGAATACGCTCGCCGGCCTCGCGCTCACCCAGCTCGCAGCGGCCGCGCTCGTGCTTGCCCTTAAACTGAACGGTCGGCAGCTCCACGTCGAGCTTGATCTTGTGGTCGAAGCCCAGATAGCGGTCGATGTTTGCCGAAGCCACGCGGCCGGCGTTGATGGCACGGATGACGGTGGCGGGGCCGGTCTGGCAGGCGCCGCCGCTAAAAAGGCCATCGCACGGCGCCGCTAAAGAGGCCGTCGAAGTTGGGCACGGCGCCGTCCGAGTCGGTGACCACGCAACCCCACTTGCAGGCGATGCCCATGTCCTCAAACGGCTTGGAATCGATGTCCTGGCCAATGGCCACAAACACGCGCTCGCAGGGAATGACGCGCTCGGGCGTGGCGGCAGCACGCGGGGCCGGACGCCCACGACGGGGCTCGCCGATAATCTGCGGTTGCACGCGCAGGCCGCTCACGCGACCATCTTCGCCCGTCTCGATGGCGAGCGGGGCCGTCAGCTCAAGCACCTCGCAGCCCTCGGCCTGGGCGCCGGCGATCTCGGCGTCCTGGGCCGTCATATCGCAGATGCGACGGCGGTAGACGATAGCTGGGGATGCCGTCGCGCAGCATGCCGCCCGGGTGGTGGCGCTGCTCAAAGATGGTCACCTTATGACCCATCACGGCCAGGTAGTAGGCGCAGGAAAGGCCGGTCGGGCCGCCGCCGATCACGGCGACGCGCTTGCCGGTGTTGTCCACTACATACGGCTTGTGGTCGTTGAGGTCACTGTGCTCGACGGCAAAACGCTTGAGGGCGAGGATGTTCATGGGGTCGTCGACCATACCACGGCGGCAGTGCATCTCGCAGGGATGCTCACACACCAAGCCGCAGACGAGCGGCAGCGGATTGTTCTTGCGGATGACCTTGACGGCGTCGGCATAGCGGCCGGCCTCGACGAGCGAAATGTACCCGGGAATGTCGACGTGCGCCGGGCAGCCCGAGACGCACGGGACGCGGGCCTCGCGGTCAAAGCCGCAGGAGTGCTCGCGGATGTGA
>UQZD01000074.1:0-2483 GCA_900545485.1 uncultured Collinsella sp.
CTCCGCGAACTTCTCAAAACAAGGCAGGCACCCCGGCCCTCGTCCGTAAACTCTTCCGCTGGGCGAGCCATAGACGCCGCGTACCGATACGGTAAAGTGGCGGCTTGAAATTGGTGCTATATTCAGCTTGAGTTGTTTAATGCTAGTACGGGAGGGTGATATGGGGCTGTTCAAGAAGAAAAACCCGCAGGATGCCTTTGATCCCGATGTGTTTACCATCACGGATACGATTTTGGACCCACCGCGGTTTACGTTTTTGCCGGCTATCTACCAGGATGCCACGCGCCGCAAGTGGGCCGTGCATCAGCGCGGCGGCGAGCCGAAGATTTTTGACTATGCGGATGTGCTGCAGTGCGAGATTGCCGAGACCGGAAATCCCGAGGATGTGCCGGAGCTCAGCAAACGCGAACTGGCTCAGCAGATTTTGATTAATCCAGCTCAGGCTACCAAAAACAACGCTGCCAAGCGTAATATGTGCCTTGGTATGGGTGTCATCGTTGTCGTGCAAACCGGCAAGGATGAGATTTCGAAGCTTGAGATTCCGGTGACCGCGGGCGAAGTCAAGCGAGACTCCGGCCTATATCGGTCGTATCGGAACGTTGCGGAGCAGATCAAAGAAGCCTTCGACGCCATGAGGCGTCCGGAGCAATGATTCCTGCAGCATCAAGCAGTTGAGGAGTCTTGCCCATGTCGAGTGAACCATATGCGATTCCGCCCAAAGACCGCGCCTTTGAGGGCATTCTTTGGTATATCAAACATTATGACCTGCAGGGTGGCGACCGGCTGCCCGCCGAGCGTGTGCTCTGTGAAGAGCTGGGCGTGTCGCGCACGGCGTTGCGTGCTGCGATCACGCGCCTTATTTCGTGCGGAACTTTGGAAAGCCGCCGCGGTTCGGGCACCTATGTGTGTCCTCCCAAACCGCTGAACATCTTTCAGGAAACATGGAACTATACGCAGGCGGTGGAGAGGGTTGGCTCAAAGTCGACCGCGCGCCTGGTTTGGTCCAAGGTCGTGTATGCCGATATCGATCTTGCCCAAAAAGCCCAGATCGACCTGGGCATGCCGCTCTTCTGCATTCGGCGCGTGCGTGTGGTCAACGGTTCCCCGGCATCGATCGAGACGGCTTACGTCAATCTGTCTTTGTGCCCCTCGCTTCCCGATCACGATTTTGAGCAGGAAAGCCTCTACGACGTTTTGCTCAAGGAGGGGAATGTCCATGTGACGCACGGCAAGGAGCATATTTCCATCAGCCGTCTGAACGCCGACGAGGCCAAGTTGCTGAATGCTCAGGAGGGCACGCCGGTGTTTTACAAGGCTTCGCACGAGCGCGACGAGACCGATGGCTTTGTCGAGTATTGCAAGTCCGTGATTCTGCCGACCAAGTATCGTTTTGCCGATAGCGGCGAGGCAGACGGCGTTGCGACGAAGGTGGGTGTCGAATGGCTGATGCAGTAGAAGACTTGCCGGTTTACAAACAAATTCGCCGCTGCATTGCGGAGCGAATCGAGCGCGGCGACTACCCGACGGGCTCGATGATTCCGTCCGAAAACGAGCTGGCCGAGGAGTTTGGCACGACACGCCTGACAATCCGAAGCGCCATGGACGAGCTGGTCAAAAGTGGCCAGATTCGTCGCGTGCAGGGCAAAGGCGCCTTTGTGGGACACAAGTGGTTTGACGAGCACGAACGCAAGGGCGGCTTCCGCCAGTCGGTTTTGGCATCGGGCGCGACGCCGTCGGTGCGCATCCTGGCGCGCTCCAAACGCTACGCCGGCCCGTATTATGCCGACTTGTTTGGCATCGCCGAGGACGATCTGCTTTACTCGGTGCGCCGCCTCAACTGCATCGATGGTGAGCCCGTATCGATCGAGATGACACTGATTCCGTGCCTGCTGTTTCCGGGCATCGAAGACGTGGACATTTCGGTCTTCAGCCTGTTCGAGACCTACGATATGTTGGGACGCAAGCCAGATCAGTCGGTAGAGAAACTCGATATCGAGGCGCTGGGCGCACGCGATGCGAGTTTGCTCAATCTTGAGCCGGGCGATCTGGCGCTCGTGCTGGAAGGCCTGACCTATGACTCGAGTGGGCAGGCAATCGAGCATGCCAAGTCTTTTACCCGCGGCGACGCCGGCGGATATACCTACAACTATTAGCGTCTAGAGCGTCCCTGCGCATGGCGGGGGCGCTCGTTTTTACGGATATATGTCGCTTGACCGATGAGCGGCAAAAACTGACCGTCTACCGAGAGGGGAGGATGAAATCATAAAATCGGTATTAAAAACGGCTAACCTGTAATCGTTCACTGGTATTAAGAACCTTTGAATTGTTGAGCTTGGGGCCAAGATGTCCACAAGGTTAAGCGGTGCGACGGGGCGGCAAGCCCGTTCATTCCGTGCGACAATTCAAACTGCTCGTGAAAGGAGCGGGAATGAAGGAGACCGAGAAGATCGAGATCATGCACTTCGACCAGGAGGGCTACCTCG
>UQZD01000075.1:0-2201 GCA_900545485.1 uncultured Collinsella sp.
GCGGGCGTTTTTATAAACGAGCCTTCTATCGACGCAAGCCTCTACGCCTCGCGCTCGACCTCACTCACGCATTCGTTCTTGATGGTGCCAACGAGCGCCTGCAGCGCATCGACCACGTGCGGGCGAATGTCCCCGCCGATGAGCACGAGCATGATGTCGTCACCTACGGCAAGTTCGCCGCTTGCCAGCCACACGCGCACATAGCCGATACCCGGCATCGCGCGCGTGGCCTCGATAGCAGCCTGCACCTTGCTGGCGTCGTAGCCAAACACCATGCCGCCCACCTTGTGGCCCGGCGCCACGCCATCGGTCTCGACACCGCGCGCCTCGGCCTTGGGCGTCGCGCGCACCACACCGTTATGTGTCAGATACATACCGCACGCAGGTGCCGACGAATCGGCCTTGGCCTCGCGCAGCCAAGCATCAACCGAAGGCATCGTTTTGCCATTCTCGAGCATCATTTCTCCCTTACCGTCGTCGAGTAGCCAATTTGGAACGGGGCTTTTTAGCTACTCTCGAACAACTTATTCCTCGACCGGCGTGAGCACCATGACAGCACGCGTGTTGCTCAGCGATAACGAACGACAGGTCACAAGCGTTACGACCTTGGTTGCCGAAGCGGCACGATCGCCCGCATCGCTCGCCACGGCAGAGGCACCGTCGAGCATCTCGGACAGGTAGTTCTTGAGCCCGTCGTCGCCCTCAAAATTGGGTGTGCGCGCCTTGGCATACGTGTCCTCGACAACTTTGGTCGCCAGTGGTCGCAGCTTATACGTAGCATCCCGTGTGATGTAATACACAAACTCAATGCTGTCGAACGTCGCCTGGTCGGTGGTGTCCGAAATCACATTGAACATCGATCCGTCGTTCATATGGTGGCCGTAAATCGTGGTCTGCTGGTCGACCATTCCCGGCGCGGTGTCATCACTATCCAAGAAAATGGCACCGGACGCGTTAGATGTACCGTCAAACAGCGTGTTGAGGTATTTGGAGTTGTTGTTGGTCTGCACCACGGGGTAGTTGATGTTGGTGCCGGGCGCGTAAATCCAACCCACAACCTCGGGATTTGTCTGGGCAAGCGCATTAAAGTCGATAATTGGCACGCCACTGGCGTCCTTGTCGCTCACATATTGTTTTTCGATCTTTTGGTACGACTCGCTCGCCTGCTTGTAACCAATCTGCGCATTGATAAAGATGGCAGCGGCGGCAACGATTAGGCCGATGCCAATAATGATGAGCAAGATGGGGATAACGGAGCGGCGCTTTTTGCGCGGCGGCTCGGTATAGCTCGACGGAGCAGCGCCCGACTGTTTCGTAGAACGCGATTCTTTCTTGGCCGTATCATACGACGAAGGGCGATATGCAGCCGGCGTATCCTGGCGATGATGGGACATCGGCGTTACGGGGCGCGGCGCGCGCGGCTGCTGAGGAGAGGATGTCCGACCCTGCTGTGCCGCATGGGCAGCACCCGGCTTCGACGGATCGGGAATCTGAGAAGCCTTGAATCGTTTTCCCTGATAGTCGGACATGGCTCTCCTTATACTGCGGTGAAACGGCGGAACGCCTAGGCGTCGGCCATCTCCTGCTTCATCTTCTCGATAACCTTGCGGTACTCGGGGTCGCAAGCGCCTAGAATCTGCGTGGCGTAGATGGCGGCGTTCTTGGCGCCGTTGATGGCAACGCAGGCCACGGGCACGCCCGAAGGCATCTGCACCATCGACAGCAGCGAATCCATACCGCCCAGGTCACTCGTCTTCATAGGCACGCCGATGACCGGCAGCGGCGTAAAGGCAGCCACGACACCACCCAGGTGAGCAGCCTTGCCGGCGGCGGCGATAATCACTTTGATACCGCGATCGGCGGCAGTCGAGGCCCACTCGTGGACCTTCGCCGGCGTGCGGTGTGCGCTCGCGATCACGAGCTCATAGGGCACACCCAGCGCCTCGAGCTCGGCGGTGCAACCTTCCATAACGCCCAGATCGGACTTGGAACCCATGATGATCCCGACAACCGGCTTTTGATCTGCCATAAACAAAGACCTCCTGTTGAGAGCGGCGACGCGGCGGATCCGCGACCCTTAACTACTGAGAGTAGTATAGCTGCTCCCGTCCCTGCGGTCTGCGGGTGCCCCGCGGCGGTCTGGTGTTTTCATCTTCACTCCGGTTGCTTCGCAAAGTCGTTCAGATGAAAACACCAGACCG